>JAUNIX010000010.1 GCA_030523275.1 Lachnospiraceae bacterium | reverse complement strand
GGACCACAGAGAAAAGGTGATTTAAGAAGATCTCGTGCAGCAGCAGTTAATATCGTACCTAATAGCACAGGTGCTGCAAAAGCTATCGGATTAGTTATCCCAGAATTAAATGGTAAATTAATCGGATCTGCTCAGCGTGTTCCAACTCCTACAGGATCTACAACAATCTTAACAGCAGTTGTTGAAGGTAACGTAACAGTTGATGAAATCAACGCAGCTATGAAAGCAGCAGCTACAGAATCTTATGGATATAATACAGATGAAATCGTATCTAGCGATATCGTTGGTATGAGATATGGTTCTTTATTCGATGCTACTCAGACAATGGTTTGCCCATTAGACAATGGCACAACAGAAGTACAGGTTGTTTCTTGGTATGATAACGAAAATTCTTACACAAGCCAGATGGTAAGAACAATCAAATACTTCTCTGAATTAGCTTAATTTAGAACAATCATTAAATTGATCCAGTAAGGGTCCGGTCTTTTTGGACCGGACCTTATTTTTTACGCGAAGGAACGGGGCAAGCGGAAATACATGCATTTTCATTTGTTATCGTACGTGAACCGATGAAACTTGCAGAGCGTGTTTCATCCGATTGATACAAAATCTCATGAAATTGAGAATTAAATTTAATACAATAAGATTCTATTAGGAGGAATAAAAATGCTTAATAAAAAATCAGTAGATGATATTAACGTAAAAGGCAAAAAAGTCTTAGTACGTTGCGACTTTAACGTACCTTTACAGGAAGGAAAAATTACAGATGAAAACCGTCTTGTAGCAGCACTTCCTACATTAAAGAAATTAATCGCTGACGGTGGTCAGTTAATTCTTTGCTCTCACTTAGGTAAACCAAAAGGAGAACCAAAACCAGAATTATCTTTAGCTCCTGTAGCAGTTCGTTTAAGCGAATTATTAGGACAGGAAGTTAAATTTGCTCCAGATGCAGAAGTAGTTGGACCAAACGCTAAAGCAGCAGTTGCAGCTATGAAAGATGGAGATGTTGTGCTTCTTGAAAATACACGTTATAGAATTGAAGAAACAAAGAACGGCGAAGCATTCAGCAAAGAATTAGCAAGCTTAGCAGACATCTTTGTTAACGATGCATTTGGTACAGCTCACAGAGCTCACTGCTCAAACGTTGGTGTTACAGAATATGTTGACACAGCAGTTGTTGGTTACTTAATGCAGAAAGAAATTGATTTCTTAGGAAATGCAGTAAACAACCCAGAAAGACCTATGGTTGCTATTTTAGGTGGAGCAAAAGTTTCTTCTAAGATTTCTGTTATCAACAACTTATTAGACAAAGTTGATACATTAATCATCGGTGGCGGTATGTCTTATACATTTGCAAAAGCTCAGGGTTATGAAGTAGGAAAATCTTTATTAGAAGAAGATTATCTTGATTATGCTAAGGAAATGGTAGAAAAAGCAAAAGAAAAAGGTGTTAACTTCTTACTTCCAGTTGATACAGTTGTAGCAAAAGAATTCTCTAACGATGCTGAAAGTCGTGTAATCGAAGGAAGCATGGATGCAGATGAAATGGGTATGGATATCGGACCTAAAACAAGAGAAATTTATGCAAATGCTGTTAAAGATGCAAAAACAGTTGTATGGAATGGACCTATGGGTGTATTCGAAATGCCTAACTTTGCAAAAGGTACAGTAGCAGTAGCAGAAGCTTTAGCAGATATCGATGCTGTTACAATCATTGGTGGTGGTGATTCTGCAGCAGCAGTTAACCAGTTAGGATTTGGCGACAAGATGACTCATATTTCTACAGGTGGTGGAGCTTCTCTTGAGTTCTTAGAAGGAAAAGACCTTCCAGGTGTAGTTGCTGCAAATGATAAATAGGCATTGAACACTTAATGAGAACGAACGGTAGTGAAGTTCGAATTTAGTGAGGATAAGTGATACAAGTTATTATAAAAGGAGAATAGAATTATGCGTAAAACAATTGTTGCTGGAAACTGGAAAATGAACAAAACTCCTAGCGAAGCAGTTGAATTAATTAACACATTAAAACCATTAGTAGCAAGTGATGATGTAGATGTAGTATTTTGCGTACCTGCAATTGACATTACAGTAGCTGTAGAAGCTGCAAAAGGTTCTAACATCGCAATTGGTGCTGAAAATATGTACTATGAAGAAAGTGGTGCTTACACAGGTGAAATCGCTCCAGCTATGTTAGTAGATGCTGGCGTTAAATACGTTATTATCGGACATTCTGAAAGAAGAGAATACTTTGCAGAAACAGATGAAACAGTAAACAAAAAAGTATTAAAAGCAATTGAACATGATTTAACACCTATTATCTGCTGTGGTGAAACATTAACACAGAGAGAACAGGGCGTTACAATCGACTTCGTTCGTCAGCAGATTAAAATTGCTCTTCAGGGAGTAACAGCAGATCAGGCAAAAGAAGTTGTTATTGCTTACGAACCAATCTGGGCTATCGGAACAGGTGTTGTAGCTACAACAGAACAGGCTCAGGAAGTATGTGCAGCAATTCGTGAATGTATTGCAGAAGTTTATGATGCTGCAACAGCAGCAGCAATCCGTATCCAGTATGGTGGATCTGTATCTGCAGCAAGCGCACCAGAATTATTTGCACAGCCAGATATCGATGGCGGTTTAGTTGGTGGAGCTTCTTTAAAACCAGATTTTGGAGCTATTGTTAACTACAAATAATTTAGTTTGCAAATAAAAAGTTCAATCTCCCAGACACTATAAGATGTTTGGGAGATTTTTTAGTTTACGCGAAGGCACAAGGCAAGCGGAAACGACCCAGGTCGCCCTCTCTTACCGCGAGCGGTAATTCACCTTGTGCTTGCATTTCCATTTGCCGCCGCACGCGAACCGATGAAACTCGCAGAGCGTGTTTCATTCGGTTTATAAGAATTTAACATTCTTTTCGGAATATTTGATAGATATTTTCGTGATGAAAGAGTATACTAACTATAGGTTCCTATTACAAAAAATAGACAAAAGAGATGATAGAAATGAATGAAGATTTGAAAAAATCAGTGAATGAAATAGAATTTTATATGCAATCACTCGGTGTAATCGAAGCCTGTGAAAATATTTTTAAGTGGTTAGTACCAGAAATTGAAAAGATAGATGCTGAATTGTCAAAGAAAGCTGGACGGCCAGTGGTAGAGTACACCAGATGCCGGATTAAGTCAGCGGAGAGTATTGTAAATAAGCTTCAACGAAAAGGACGTGAAATCACTTATAATTGTGCAATTGCAACATTACATGATTTGGCAGGCATACGTGTAATCTGTTCTTTTCAGGATGATGTATACCATATGACGAGAAAAATCCGTAAAATTAAGGGTCTCAAAATTCGAAAAGTTAAAGATTACATTGCACATCCTAAATCTAGTGGTTATCGCAGTATTCATATGATGATTGATATTCCGTTTGGTGAACAGACGATTGGGTTAGAGATACAGGTTCGATCGGCAGCAATGAACTATTGGGCCACTTTGGAACATCAGATGTCATATAAGAATAAAAAAGAGAGCGGAAAAGAGACAGACAAGATTCGCAAAGAATTAAAAGATTGCGCCATTGACATTGCAGAAATTGACAAACGATTTTTAAAACTAAGAAAACGAATAGAGAAATTATAAAAGGACTGAGAGACCTGTAAGTTGGCGTTTCAGTCCTTTTGTATCTATCTAGACTACTATGAAAATAAAATGTCTAATAACTTGGAAATTTTATTTTTTTAATGAGTTAGTCCCTCAATTTCTCTTCATAAGAAATGATTTCTCCTGTATAAGCATTAATTTCAAATTCATATTTATGCGTTGAAGTTTTTCCTTCTACTTCATAAATTTTGAGACCATCATCGCTGTCTCGTTCAATTTCTAAATTTTTTCCTTTTAAAGCATTCGTGTTTTTTTCAACAATATTACGAACTTCCTGTTCGGATAAGGTGTTTTTTGATTGATTCTTTTGTGTATTAGTGTGAAGTAATTCTTTTTTATAAGAAAGAATTTTGCCTGTGGAAGCATGAATTTCAAATTCATATTCGTGTGTGGATGTTGTTCCTTCAACTTCATAAATCTGAATACCGTCTTCTGTATCTGGTTTAATGATAAAATCTTTTCCTTTTAAATCGGCTGTATGTTTTTCAACAATATTACGAACTTCTTGTTCGGATAACATATTTGCAGAAGTAGAATTCTGATTATTAATATGAGATTGATCGTCATCATCCCAGTCCCCATCTGTTGATAGAGTTGTATCAGAAGCATTTTCTTCGATATTTACTGCCTGTGTGCGCTCGGTTGTTTGTTCTTGATTGGAAGTACAACCGGTAGCAAAAATAAGTGTAAAAGCGAATAAAATTAAAATAGAAAAAAGTCTTTGTTGTTTCATTTTATTTCCTCCTTGTATTTCTCTTTTTTTGATTATATAGTTATTATATACATAAAAAATGAGAATAAAATGAGAATTAGAAAAAGGATTAAAAAATGAGGATTTTATTAGTGGAAGACGAGTCGGATCTTCGTCGTGTACTTAAAAAGAGGTTGCAAAAAGAAAAATATGTGATCGATGATTGTGGAAATGGTTTGGATGCAGAAGATTACATTAATCTTACAGACTATGATGCAATTATTCTAGATGGCATGCTTCCAGGAAGGGATGGCTTGGATATTTTAAAAAATATGAGAAAAAAAGGAAATTACACGCCAGTTTTGATGCTGACAGCAAGAGATTCGATTGAAGATCGAGTGAAAGGACTTGATTACGGGGCAGACGACTATCTTGTGAAACCCTTTTCATTTGAAGAGTTATTGGCAAGATTACGTGCAATCATGAGAAGAAAACCCGTTTATATTTCAAACAATTTGGTCGCGGATGATTTAAAAATGGATACCAATGCCAAAACGGTCACTCGAGGAGGAACGGTAATTGAATTGTCCAGCAAAGAATATATGCTTTTAGAATACATGCTTCAAAATAAAAATATGGTTCTTTCTAGAGCAAGAATCCAGGAAAGAGTATGGGGATATGATTTTGAAGGTGGCTCAAATATTGTGGATGTTTATATTCGCTATTTGCGCCGAAAAATTGATTATGGACAGCCGAAAAAACTGATTCAGACAGTTCGTGGAGCTGGTTATGTGATAAGGGGATAATGTGTGAAAAATCAATCCATTAAAAGTAAAATCACAATTTTATATACGGGATGCATTGCTGTTGTTTTATTGGTCGTATTGATTGGTATGGTATTTTTTATCAAAAATGTAGAAACGAATACCGCGAAAGAAGAGTTGCAAGGAAAAGTAGATGCCTTTTATGGAAAAATTAACATACAAGGCGATACGTATTCGATACCGGAAGGCATCGAATTTTACAATGATGGGGTTATCATTTCTGTTTATGATCAAAATGGAACTCCGGTTACTGGAAGTATTCCAAGTCAGTTCCCGATTCAAACAGAACTAAAAGATGACTTCTATCAATATGTACAAAAAGCAGATCATCGTTGGTTGGTGTATGATAAAGCTTATGATTATGGAAATGGAAAGATATTGTGGTTGCGGGCGATTTCTACAGTTTATGGATTTGAGCGCGTAGCCGGTCAGGTGATGATTTTGGTTGGATTTGTATTCGTTTTGATGACTGTCTTTATCGCCTCTGTTGGTTATCGTATGCTCTCTGTTGCTTTAAGGCCAGTTGATATTATTTGCCAGGAGGCTGGTGAAATATCGAAAGGCGAAGATTTATCAAAGCGCTTGACGATTCCACAGGTGAGAGATGAAATGTATCGTCTGACAATAGAGTTTAATCAAATGTTTGATCGATTAGAGAAATCATTTGAGGCCGAAAAACAATTTTCTTCAGATGTATCACATGAACTTCGTACGCCTCTAGCTGTGATTCATTCTCAGTGTGAGTATCTTTTGGAAGAGTGCCAGATGAAAGAACAGGAAAATGATATTCAAATAATCATGGATCAGACAGAGAAAATGATTGGATTAATTACACAGTTGCTTACAATTTCAAGATGTGAGCGTGGTGGCGAATATTTTCAGATGGAACAATTTGATTTTAGTTTCATGGCAGAAATGGTGGCAGATACCATGGAGGAGATTGCATATCAAAAGCAGATTCAATTAAATAGAAATATTGAAGTGAATTTGATGGTTTATGGGGAAGAAACCTTATTGATGCGAATGTTGATGAATTTAGTGGAGAATGCAATTTATTATGGGCGAGAAGGTGGACATGTAGAAATTAAGATCCAAAAGAAAGGACAAATGGTAGAGGGGCGGATTATTGATAATGGCATTGGAATTTCGAAAGAAAATCTTGACAAAATTTGGAAACGATTTTACCGTGAAGATAAGAGCAGAAGTAGTACGACAAATGGGACAGGACTAGGACTTTCAATGGTGAGATGGATTGTACAGCTTCATCGTGGAAAGATTGAGGTTTTTAGTCAAAAAGGTATAGGAAGTGAGTTTGTATTTTATCTTCCTATTAGTTGAATTTCACATAAAAATACGTTATAATATTAACATATGTGAGTCAGTATGTCAGAACATAGTTCTGATAATATTCTTTAGATTAGACGTAAAGGAGAGTAAAAAATGAGTAAGAAACCAACAGTTTTAATGATACTTGATGGTTATGGATTAAACGAAAGAACCGAAGCAAATGCAGTTGCTTTAGCAAACACTCCAGTAATGGATAAGTTAATGAAAGAAGCAGCATTTGCAAAGGGAAATGCATCTGGATTAGAAGTTGGATTACCAGAAGGTCAGATGGGTAATTCTGAAGTTGGACATATGAACATGGGTGCAGGACGCATCGTATATCAGGAATTAACAAGAATTACCAAAGAAATCAATGATGGAACATTTTTTGAAAATGAAGAGTTATTAAAAGCAGTAAACAACTGTAAAGAAAATGACTCTGCATTACACTGTTTTGGTCTGTTATCAGACGGTGGTGTTCATAGTCATATTACACATCTTTATGGTGTACTTGAACTTGCTAAGAGAAATGGAATTGATAAAGTATATGTTCACGCATTCTTAGATGGACGTGACACACCTCCTGCATCAGGAAAAGGATATGCACAGCAGTTGACAGATAAGATGGAAGAAATTGGTGTTGGTAAGATTGCGACTGTTGCTGGACGTTACTATGCTATGGACCGTGACTCTAACTGGGATCGTGTAGAAAAAGCATACAAAGCCATCGTTTTAGGTGAAGGAAAAACTGGTACAGATGCAGTACAGGCAATTGCTGATTCTTATGCAGAAGATGTGACAGACGAATTTGTTGTTCCAACTGTTATTTTAGAAGATGGTGAACCAGTTGCAACATTAAAAGAAAATGATTCTGTAATCTTCTACAATTTCCGTCCTGACCGTGCTCGTGAAATCACACGTGCAATTTGTGACGATAAATTTGATGGATTTGAACGTCCGGATGGATATTTCAAGACAACATTTGTATGTTTCTCTGAATATGATAGTTCAATTCCAAATAAGAGCATTGCATTCAAGAAAGTAGAAATCAAAAACACATTTGGTGAACTTCTTGCAGCAAAAGGTATGAAACAGCTTCGTTTAGCAGAAACTGAAAAATATGCACATGTAACCTTCTTCTTTAACGGTGGTAAAGAAGAGCCAAATGAAGGTGAAGAAAGAGTATTAGTAAAATCTCCTGCTGTAGCAACTTACGATTTACAGCCTGAGATGAGTGCTCCTAAAGTTACAGAAAAATTAGTAGATGCCATCAAATCTGATAAATACGATGTAATTGTTTGTAACTTTGCAAACCCAGATATGGTTGGTCATACAGGTATTGAAGCAGCAGCGATCAAAGCAGTAGAATACATTGATGAATGTGTTGGTAAAGTGGTAGCAGCAATCGAAGAAGTGGATGGACAGATGTTTATCTGCGCTGACCATGGAAATGCAGAACAATTAAAAGATTATGAGACAGGTGCTCCATTTACTGCACATACAACAAATCCAGTACCATTTATCGTAGTAAATTATGATAAAGACTATACATTAAAAGAAGGCGGATGTTTAGCAGACATCATTCCTACATTACTTGAGATGATGGGTCTGGAACAGCCAGAAGATATGACTGGAGAATCATTATTGATTAAAAGATAATAAATAAAAATATGAAAAAGACCTCTTATTCTGTAGGTCCTCTACATGAATAGGGGTCTTTTTTTGTGTTATAGTAAGAAAATTTTGTGCTACCTATCATAATTTGATAAAAAATATATGAATATAAAAATGGAAAGGAAAAAGAAAAAACAATGGACAATCGAGAAAGTTTTGGTTCACGTCTTGGCTTTATTTTGGTTAGTGCCGGCTGTGCAGTAGGATTAGGAAATGTGTGGAAATTTCCATATATTTGTGGTCAGAATGGCGGAGCTGCATTTATATTAATATATTTAATATTCTTAGTCATTTTAGGATATCCAATTTTGATCAGTGAGTTTTCGATTGGTCGTGGAAGTCGCAAAGGTGCTTCTCGTGCCTATGAAGAATTGGAACCGAAAGGAACCGTCTGGCATCATTTTAAATGGATATCGATTTTTGGAAACTATTTGTTAATGATGTTTTATACAATGGTCGGTGGTTGGATGTTGTATTATGCATATCGTTGTGCAACTGGTAAACTTGCTGGTTTAAATGCCAACGAAATTGCAGGAGCTTTCCAGGAAATGCTAGGTTCCGCAGGAACGATGAGTGGATGGATGATTGCCGCAGTATTATTATCATTTGGAGTTTGTGCTTTGGGTCTGCAAAATGGTGTTGAAAAAATCACGAAAGTTATGATGAGTCTTTTAATTGTGCTGATTATTGTATTGGCATTACATTCTTTGTTTTTGCCCAATGCCATGGAAGGAGTTAAATTCTATTTGGTGCCAAATTTGGATACAATTCGTTCGCGGGGAATTGGACCTGTTGTGTTTGATGCGATGACTCACGCATTTTTTACCTTGAGTATTGGTATTGGCGCAATGGAGATTTTTGGAAGTTATTTGAAACGGGAACGTACGATTGGCGGAGAAGCAGCCAGCGTTGTAATTTTGGATACGTTTGTTGCATTGATGGCAGGATTTATCATTATTCCAGCATGTTTTGCTTATGGTGTACAGCCTGATTCCGGTCCATCTCTTTTATTTATTACTCTGCCGAATATTTTCAATCATATGAGCGCAGGACGTGTATGGGGAACAGGATTTTTTATTTTCATGTCATTTGCTGCATTATCTACAATCATTGCAGTATTTGAAAATATTGTTTCGTTTTATATGGATATGGGCGGCTGGGAGCGCAAAAAAGCTGTTGTTTTTAATATTATCCTAGTCATTTTATTATCCTTACCTGCAGTGTTAGGATTTAATGTACTTTCTGCTTTTCAACCACTTGGTGCTGGAAGTTCGATTATGGATCTGGAAGATTTCCTTGTATCCTACAACCTATTACCACTTGGAAGTATGGTATTTGTCCTTTTTTGTGTTATGAAAAATGGTTGGGGATGGGAGAATTTTATTGAAGAAGCCAATACTGGTAAAGGATGGAAAATATCCAATAAACTCCGAATTTATATGACATATGGTCTGCCGGCAATTATTGTGATTGTATATTTGAAAGGTTATTATGATACCTTTTCCAAAATGGGAAGAACAGCATTCATCGGCTGGATGTTATTTGCTATCCTATTGTTGGGATTTATTTTCGGAGTCGCTTTTTATGATAAAAGAAAGAAAAAATGTTAATCATAAATATAGATTAGAAAGCTCGCTTTTTATCAGCGGGCTTTTTAATTTCCATTTGCTGCCGTATGTGAACCGATGAAACTCGCAGAGTATGTTTCATTCGGTTTAGTAACAAATTGCTTTGCAATTTCAATGAAATAGAAAGTGTTCCTGAACAAATGATAAATAATTCATGATATAATGAAAGAAAAAATGTTTAATTACGAAAGGAAAATCTATGGATAAACGAATTAAATTAATAATATCTATCATTATGATCTTCACATTCACGACGGCAATGTCTGCTTGCAGTCTTGGAGTTTCGGAAGAAGAGGCTATGAAAGAAACATTTCAGACCTGTTTTAATGACTTCAGAGATGGAAATATCATAGATGCGGCTAGGCATATCAAGGACTATGAGAAATTAAAAAATGCAATTTCAGATATGACGAAATTGGCAGATGAAAAAGTAGATTTTGATATGAATCACCCCGTCGTTAAAGTATTCGAAGATATTTTAAAAGATAATAATACTCATATGAAATATGAAATAGAAGAGAGTACGTGTGAAAAAGAAAAGGGAACCATAGTGGCTCGGATAAAATATCGAGATTGTTCTGATATTGTTTCAGAACTTATGAATCAAAGCATAGAACAGACATTGTCAAATATGGGGAAACCAGTATCAGAGGATGAAAGAAATCAACAAATGGCAGATTTGATCCAGAATGCATATGAAGATTGTGATAAGAAAATAGTCGAAAAAGATATAACAATTTATATGGTAAAAGACAATCGTGAATGGAAAATTTCAAGTGTAGATAATGATTTGGCGAATGCAATTTCAGCAGGATTATATCAAGAAGTGTCTGATTTATAAATGGCTTGAAAAAAGAAGGTAGATTCGTACCTGAGCTACGATGAATTCTTATATTTTTTTATCCCGAAGCGTTGACAATTTAACGCGTTAAAGTTATAATTTTACCTATAAGTAAAACTAATCAATTATGTACGACGTATGAGAGGAGAAAGCAACATGAAAAAGAAAGTTCTAGCTCTTTTAATGGCAGCTTTGATGATGATGTCATTAGTAGCATGTGGTGGCAGCGAAGACAAAAAGAAATCCGAAAAAGTTTATAACATCGGTATTTGTCAGTTGGTACAGCATGAAGCTTTGGATGCAGCAACAAAGGGATTTAAAGATGCTTTGACAGAAAAACTTGGTGAAGATCGTGTGAAGTTTGATGAACAAAATGCATCTGGTGATTCAGCAACATGTTCTACAATCGTGAATCAGTTCGTATCTGATGGAGATGATTTAATTCTTGCAAATGCGACTGCATCTCTTCAGGCAGCACACGCAGCAACAGATTCTATCCCAATCTTAGGAACATCTATCACAGATTATGCAACAGCTCTTGAAATCAAAGATTGGACAGGTACTGTTGGTAATAATATTTCTGGTACATCTGATTTAGCTCCATTGGAAGATCAGGCTAAAATGTTAAAAGAAATGTTCCCAGATGCTAAGAACGTTGGATTGTTATATTGTTCTGCAGAGCCAAACTCTGAATATCAAGCAAAAACAATCAAAGATTATTTAGAAAAAGAAGGTTATACATGTAAAGACTTTGCTTTCGCAGATTCTAATGATGTAGGTTCTGTAGCAACATCAGCAGCATCTAAGAGCGATGTTATCTATATTCCAACAGATAATACAGCAGCTGCAAATACAGAAGTTATCAACAATGTATGTCAGCCAGAAGGTGTTCCAATTATCGCTGGTGAAGAAGGTATCTGTGCAGGTTGTGGTGTAGCAACATTATCCATTAGCTACTATGATCTTGGATATAAAACTGGTGAAATGGCTTATGATATCCTTGAAAAAGGAGAAGATGTATCTAAGATGGAAATTCAATTTGCTCCAAAAGTAACAAAGAAATACAACAAAGAAATTTGTGATGCATTAAAGATTACACCTCCAGATGGATATGAGGCAATTGAAACTTCAGACAAATAATAAATAACGATAATTATTTTATTGTACAAAAAGCCCTCGTTTTTCTCGTACGAATTGCAACGATAGATTCGAGGGCTATTTATAATATATAAGGAGAATTTATATGAACATTTTATTATTGTTGAACGCTATGCCAGGTGCATGTGCTCAGGGATTAATATGGGGAATCATGGCGATCGGTGTCTATATCACTTATCGAATTCTTGATTTAGCAGATTTAACAGTAGATGGTACGATGTGTACTGGTGGTGCAGTTTGTATCATGATGATGACAAGTGGACATTCGGTAGGAATATCTTTGTTTGTTGCATTTTGTGCGGGATTACTGGCTGGTCTGGCAACTGGTGTATTACATACAACATTTGGTATTCCGGCAATCCTAGCTGGTATTTTAACACAGTTGGGTTTGTATTCCATTAATTTACGAATTATGGATGGAAAGGCAAATCAGGCAATCAGTGTAGATAAATATGATTTACTTGTGTCTCTTCGTTACGTAAAGGGTGTACAGTTTTGGCAGAATACAATTGTTATTGTAGCAGTTATTATTGTCATTTTGATTGCAATTTTATACTGGTTTTTTGGTACAGAATTAGGAAGTGCGATTCGTGCAACTGGAAGCAATCAAAATATGTCTCGTGCACAGGGAATTAACACAGACTTTTGCAAAATTCTTGGTTTAATGATTTCTAATGGTATTGTTGCTTTCGCAAGTGGTTTGTATGCACAATATCAGGGGTTTGCGGACGTCAATGCTGGACGTGGTGCTATCGTTATTGGTCTGGCAGCTGTCATTATTGGTCAGGTCGTATTTGGTAGAATCAGTAGTAATATGGCATTTCGCCTGTTATCCGTGGCATTAGGTGCGATTATTTATTATTTAGTATTGCAGGTTGTATTGTGGTTAGGATTAAACTCAAATGATCTGAAACTTCTATCTGCCATCGTGGTAGCAATTTTCCTTGCAATTCCACATTTAAAAGCAACATATTTTTCCAAACCTATGAAAAAGGGAGGTGCTTCCCGTGCTTAAAATAAACGATGTACACAAAACATTTAATGCTGGTACAGTAAATGAAAAAGTTGCCCTAAATGGATTAAATCTTCATTTGAATGAAGGTGATTTTGTTACTGTAATCGGAGGCAATGGAGCCGGTAAATCTACAATGTTAAATGCAATTGCCGGCTTATGGACGGTTGACAGTGGGACAATTACAATTGGTGGTGTAGATGTTACTTCTATGCCAGAATATAAACGTGCCAAATATTTAGGCCGTGTATTTCAGGATCCGATGACAGGAACAGCAGCAAGCATGATGATTGAGGAAAATCTTGCTTTAGCAGCAAGACGTGGGGCATCTCGTTTTCTTCGTTCGGGTATCACTCACAAAGAGAGAGAAACTTATAAGGAATTGTTAAAAACTCTAGATCTTGGTTTGGAAGATCGTATGACTTCAAAAGTGGGTCTGCTTTCTGGTGGACAAAGACAGGCATTAACACTTTTGATGGCAACATTGAAGAAACCACAGTTGTTGCTTTTGGATGAGCACACAGCAGCACTTGATCCAAAGACAGCGGCAAAAGTTTTGGAGACAACGGATAAGATTGTAGAAAAAGATCATTTGACAACATTAATGATTACACATAATATGAGAGATGCGATTGCACATGGTAATCGTTTGATTATGATGTATGAAGGTCATGTGATTTATGATGTTGCTGGTGAAGAAAAGAAAAATTTACATGTATCTGATTTATTAGCAAAATTTGAGCAAGCAAGCGGAAGTGAGTTCGCGAATGATCGTATGATGTTAACTTAAAATTGAATATGATGGATAAACAGCCTTGGGTATACTGGGGCTGTTTTTATTTACGCGAAGGCACAAGGCAAGCGGAAACGACCCAGGTCGCCCTCTCTTACCGCGAGCGCTAATTCACCTTGTGCTTGCATTTCCATTTACCGCCTCACGCGAACCGATGAAACTTGCAGAGCGTGTTTCATTCGGTTTATGCAAAGATATAAAATGATTCAGCAAAACTTAAAAAACTGATTTTGCCTGTGTCATAAGTTATATTCATATAAATATTGTGAAATTCACAATAAATAATTGACAAATGAAAGAAAATGATTTAATATTAGTAATAGTTACTAATATTGTTTTAGAACTAAGAAGAAGGTAGAAAGTATCAATAATGTACCTTCTATTGTATCGTTTTAGGAGAACCGCTTTATGAATCGACGGAACAAATATTGTATACAGTTAGATTGCAGCGGGGACTTAATTCAGAAAGGAGAAACAACAATGGAAAAATGGAAATGTACAGTTTGTGGATATATTTATGAGGGAAATGAGTTGCCAGAGGATTTTGTCTGCCCAATTTGTAAGCAGCCAGCATCTGTTTTTGAGAAAATTGAGGAAGAATCTGTAGCCAGCAATAACCCTTATGCGGGAACAAAAACCGAGAAAAACTTGATGGAAGCATTTTCCGGAGAAAGTCAGGCGCGTAATAAATATACATTTTTTGCTAAGGTAGCTCAACAGGAAGGATATGAACAATTAGCAGCACTATTTTTAGAAACTGCAAGGAATGAGCAGGAACATGCTCGTGTATGGTTCCAAGAACTTGGACATATTGGGGATAGTGCAGAAAATCTGTTAGCTGCGGCTGAAGGTGAAAATTACGAGTGGACAGACATGTATGATCGCATGGCGCGTGATGCTGATGAAGAAGGTTTTCATGATTTGGCAGAGCGTTTTCGTCTGGTTGGTGCGGTTGAAAAACGCCATGAGGAGAGATATCGAAAACTGCTAGAGAACGTTCAGATGAAACAGGTATTCGAAAAGAGTGGACAGACAATGTGGGAATGTCGCGTATGCGGACATATCGTTGTGGGAACAAAAGCACCGGAAGTATGTCCTATCTGCAAATACAGTCAGAGTTATTTTGAAGTTCACAAAGAAAATTATTAAAAAAGTAATATAAAATATAAAAAGTGGGAGTTCTATGGCATCTGGAGAACAGATATCATAGAACTCCTTTCTATTTGTTTTTATTATATGATATAATGAATATCCATAGCATTTTAATGCAAGATTTTGAAAAGATAATATGGAGAAAATCATGAATGAGAATCGATTATTTTTAAAATATGTATCCCAGAATATTTTGGGTATGATGGGAATTTCCTTCTATATTTTGGCAGATACCTTTTTTATTGCACAGGCAAAAGGAGCAGATGGAATGACTGCTTTAAATTTAGTTCTTCCAATTTACAGTCTCATATTTGCGATTGGCGCTATGATCGGTGTAGGTTCAGCGATACGATTTAAAATTTTGCGTGCACGAAAGGATAAAGCGGCGGAGTATTTTTTTTCCAATGCGATTATTTGTACATCTATCATAGGCTGTATTTTTATCATTGTAGGGATGATATTTTCAGATAATATTATGATGTTGCTTGGTGCAGATGAAAGAATCTGTCGTGTAGGAGGGACTTACACTAAGACATTTCTTTTATTTACGCCATTTTTCATGCTGAATCAAGTCTTTAACGCTTTTGTGAGAAATGATGGAGATCCGTCTCTTGCAATGACCGCGACATTAAGTAGCAGTCTGATTAATATTATTGGAGATTATATTTTGATGTTTCCTTTGGGGTTGGGTATGACTGGTGCTGCGCTTGCTACTGGTATTTCTCCAATAATAGGAATCCTTGTTTGCAGCATTCATTTTCTTTCCAAGAAAAATACGCTTCATTTTCAATTTGTGGCACCATCTCTTCGCCGATTGCTATACTCTTGTCAGCTAGGGGCATCGGCATTTGTCGGAGAAATTTCCTCTGGCGTTACGGTGGCAGTATTAAATGGATTAATTCTTGGATTAGTGGGAAATGTCGGGATTGCAGCCTATGGCGTGGTAGCAAATGTCGCTTTGGTTGTGATGTCAGTGTTTAATGGAATTTCACAGGGCACTCAGCCGTTATTTAGCGATTATTATGGAAAAGGCAATACGGATTCTGTCAAGAAAATTCGTAAACTTGCAGTTGTAACGGCGTTTTTATTTGCAGTGTCATTTCTTATTTTAATTCAATTTGGAGCGGAGTCGGTTGTAGCTGTATTTAACAGTGATCACAATCAGAACATGGCTGTATATGCTGAATCTGGATTGAAAATATACTTTATTGGATTTTTATTTGCTGGATTCAATATTGTCGGTACAGGATTTTTGAGTGCTACAGAAAATGCAGGGTGGGCATTTATGATATCTACATTGCGAGGATTTATTGCCGTTATCCTTTGTGCCATTGTATTGGCAAATTTATTTGCAATGACAGGTGTTTGGTTATCCTTCCCTGCAGCAGAATGTATTACATTATTTGTTACAGTATTCGTAATGCGAAAAACAATACACTAAATGATGCTTGACTTGTATCTTCATAATAAAAAGAAAGAATCCCATTTTACGAGATTCTTTCTTTTAATTGTACATCGCTAATTTCACATATTTTTTCCCAGTCCTCAGCATCGACTTGCTCATAAACGCCAACAACTGTGAAACCGGCATTTTTTGCAGTACGGACACAGTGTAGTGCATCTTCAAATACGACGGTATTTTTTATGTTTCCGCCTAGTCGTTCCATTGCCTGTAAAAAAATATCGGGATGATATTTCCCTTTGCCAACCTCAGAACAAGTGAGGATAAAGGAAAAGTCGTTATAGATGCCCAGGCGTTTTAAAGCAGCTTCAATCATCTGACGGTCGGTTGAAGTGGCAGCACAGAATGGAATCTGATGTTGTTTTAAATAATTTAAAATTTGAATGCCTGTTTTTTTTAAAGGAATGGATGTTTCATATTTTATTCTGATTACACTATGCATACCGGAAATAATTTCTTGTTTTGATAAAGAAACACTATACATCTGTTGTAAATAAACTGCAGTCTCTTCGGAGGTACGCCGTTTTACCTGTTCCCGAATATCAGGAGCGGCTGTTATTCCAAGAGAATCCAGATAATCACGTGTGACGTTTTTCCATGCTTCCATAGAGTCTAAAATTGTGCCGTCCAGATCTAAGATGGCATAGTTCATATGTGGTAATTGTAAATCCATTTTCTTAGAATTGCTTATTAAGATTGATCATTTCGATGGCACTTAATGCACAATCATATCCTTTATTACCAGCTTTTGTGCCAGCACGTTCGATTGCCTGTTCAATATTTTCTGTAGTTACAATACCAAATAGAACCGGTACACCTGTGTTTAGTCCAACAGAGGCCACACCTTTGGATACTTCGTTGCATACATAATCATAGTGAGTCGTAGAACCACGGATGACAGTGCCCAGGCAGATAACAGCATCATAGTTTCCTGATTTTGCCATTTTGGAAGCGGCAAGAGGTATTTCAAATGCACCAGGAACCCATGCCAAAGTGATATCATCATCTTCGACATTGTGACGGACTAAACCATCAATACATCCAGATACTAACTTGGATACGATAAACTCATTAAATCTGGATGCCACAATCCCGATTTTTGCACCTTCTGCAACTAATTTTCCTTCTAAAACTTTCATAATTTAATCTCCTTTTTTATATGTTGTATCAAAGAACGTGATGACAATTTTAATATAAATGTCCCATACGTTCTGATTTTGTACGTAAGTAAAATGCATCAATTTTATTTGCTTTTATGATGATTGGTACACGTTCGACAATTTCCATACCAAATTCGCCAAGACCATAGATTTTTTCTGGGTTATTTGTTAATAGGCGAAGTTTTTTTACGCCTAGGTCAGCTAAAATCTGTGCGCCTGTCCAGTATTCCCTTAAATCTTCAGGGAAACCAAGTTTCAAGTTGGCATCAACGGTATCATAACCCTGTTCTTGTAATTCATAAGCCTTTAATTTGTTGATTAAGCCAATGCCGCGCCCTTCCTGACGCATGTAAAGGAGGATGCCCCGGCCTTCTGCCTCAATGGCTTTCATTGCTGCTTCTAACTGTTCACCACAGTCACAACGCATAGAGCCTAAAACATCTCCCGTTAAACACTCTGAATGTACACGACATAAGACTGGTTTGCCATCACCGACATCACCTTTTACCAAAGCGACATGGTGTTCTCCGTTGACCTGATTGACGTAACCATATATATCAAACTCTCCATATTTTGTAGGCATTTTGGCTTTTGCTTCACGGGAGACAAGTTTTTCGTACTGTCGGCGATAGTCTTGAAGATCTTTGATCGTGATAAAAGTCAGGTCAAACTCCTTTGCCAGTTTCCATAGATTGTTCGTGCGCATCATTGTACCATCGGCTTCCATAATTTCACAGCAGACACCACATTCTGTAAGACCGGCAAGACGCATTAAATCTACCGTTGCCTCTGTGTGTCCTTCTCTTTTTAGAACGCCTCCGTCTCTTGCAACGAGTGGAAATACATGTCCGGGACGACGAAAATCAGCAGGTTTTGTTGTTTCATCGGTACATTTTTGGATTGTATAAGCGCGTTCCGCAGCAGAAATACCAGTTGTTGTATCCATATGGTCAATCGAAACGGTAAACGCAGTACTGTGATTGTCTGTATTTTCGGAAACCATTTGTGGAAGACCGAGTTTTTTAGCGATTGTGCCGTTCATAGGTGTACAGATTAGCCCTTTGGCATAGGTTGCCATAAAATTAATATTTTCCTGAGTGGCAAATTCTGCGGCACAGATCATATCCCCCTCATTTTCACGATCAGGATCGTCAGTTACTAAAATGATTTTTCCTGCACGAAGATCGTCAAGAGCTTTTTTGATTGTATCGTATTGATAATCCATATTGTTCCTCCTTAAAAGCCATGTTGGGCTAAAAATTCTAGTGTAATATTACTTTCTTGTGATGGATTTGGTTCCCGAAAAGAAAGTAGTTTTTCAACGTATTTTCCTATCATATCGCATTCTAAATTAACTTTGTCGCCAATTCGTTTGCTGAGCAATGTTGTCTCTTCCCCGGTATGTGGGATGATGGATACGCAAAAGTCGTGGTTGGTAACCTTTGCAACGGTTAAACTGATTCCATCTATGGTGATAGAACCTTTTTCAATGATATATTTTAATAAAGAAGATGGCGTATCGATCGTAATCCATACAGCATTTCCCTCATTATGAATATTGGAAATGGTTCCGGTATCATCAATGTGACCAGCGACAATGTGACCGCCAAAGCGACCATTTGCAGCCATAGCACGTTCTAAATTAACAGTTTTGCCGATCGATAATTGTCCGAGGCTGGTTCTTCGAAACGTTTCAGGCATAACATCAACACAAAAAGAATTGTTGGTAAAAGAAGTAACCGTCAGACAAACTCCATTGACGGCAATACTATCGCCAATATGAACATCTTCCAATACTTTTTTTGCACTTAATTCCAATATTCCGGGTTTTAATGCCTTCACAGTACCAATTTCCTCAATGATTCCTGTAAACATAAGCTAGTTCCTTTCTATAGTTCCTTCGATAAGAAAATCATTTTCAAAAGAAGTGATTTTTGTATTTTTTATCTGATAAGCATCATGAGGTGTGGCAACCCCTTGTCCGCCGATTGGAGTCAGAGCAGACGTACCTCCAAATAATTTTGCGCCAACATAAGCGTAAATATAATTAATGATACCAGCTTCCAGACAAGCGTAGTTTAATGTTTGTCCGCCTTCTAATAAAATGCTGTCAATTTTCTTTTTGCCAAGTACGAGCATTAATTTTTGTAAATCCAAATGACCATTTTTTTCAGAAATATGAATTGTTTCGACACCGAGATCGTGTAATTTTTTTTGTTTTTCTGCATTGGTTTTATAATAGGCAATGATCGTTGGATATTGTTTCGCGGTCATGCAGATCTGACTATTCAGCGGAATCTGCAAATGACTGTCGCAGATAATTCGAATAGGATTTCTGCCGCCTTTCATACGACAGTTCATCATTGGGTTATCCGCGAGGACGGTTCCAATACCAGTCATGATAGCAGTATATTTATGCCGTAAAATATGCACGTGTTCACGGGAAGCTGCGTTCGTGATCCATTGTGAAGCACCAGTGTAAGTTGCAAGTTTACCGTCCATTGTCATGGCATATTTTAATGCCACATAGGGAGTATTAGTCGTAATATAATGAAAAAAGACAGGATTAATTGCATCACATTCGTCTCGCAAAAAATCTTCAATTACGGTGATTCCGTGTTCTCTTAAAATTCTTGCTCCATTACCTGCAACCAGAGGATTTGGATCGCGGGAACCAATATAGACTGTTTTGATCCCTGATTCAATGATCGCTTCTGTGCAAGGGGGTGTTTTGCCATAGTGACAGCATGGTTCCAAAGTGACATAAATGGTCGCATCCTTCATGTCCTTTTTGCAATTTATAATCGCATTGCGTTCTGCATGAAATTCACCATAACGATGATGATAGTCCTCATTTAAGATTTGTCCATCTTTTACAATGACAGCACCAACCATTGGATTTGGATTGACAGCACCAATTCCTTTTTTGGCAAGCTCAATGGCGTGGCGCATATATACTTCATGGGAATTCATCTAAAATCCTCCTTTTTTACAATATCAAAAATAAAAAGAACCCCGAATAAACATTCAGGGTCTGCAAGAAAACTCATAATTCAAAAATAAAAAAACTCTGAATCAAAATAGACTCAGAGCTTTAAATATCAAAATAGTATTATCTTAAGTTGATAGTTCCATTCTTCTTTCATCCAGACTATACTGTCGGCTTTGGAATTTCACCAAATCATGCCTTACGGCTCGCGGGCTTTACCGCCGGTAGGGAATTTCACCCTGCCCTGAAGAATCATCATTTAATTGTTAGCATTATCATAGCACCGATTAAAAAAGATGTCAATTATAAATTATGACATCTAGAAAAAGATAATAAATAAAGTATTATAACTATTTTCATAATCTTAGGAATATTTTTTTATATTCTGGAAAAAATGATAAAGAATACTAACATCACAAAAAAGGACGTGGAAATATGAAGAGTCAATTGGAAATTTTAGATATTTGTAGTAGAGAAGTTTTGGATTCTCGAGGAAATCCAACTGTGGAGGTGGAAGTTTTGTTAAACAATGGAGCCAAAGGCAGAGCGATTGTACCATCAGGAGCTTCTACCGGGAAATTCGAGGCTGTCGAACTTCGAGATGGAGAAAAGCGTTATGGCGGCAAAGGGGTAGAGAAAGCAGTGAATCATGTAAATAGTCGGATTGCTGATAAATTAATTGGCAAAAATCCGTTGAATCAGATTGAAATCGATCAGATTTTGATCGAAATGGATGGAACGGAAAATAAATCAAAATTGGGTGCAAATGCGACGCTTGGTGTTTCGTTAGCAGTGGCGAAAGCCGCTGCAGATGCGTTGGGATTGCCATTATATCAATATATTGGTGGTTGTAATAGCAAGAAACTTCCGGTACCGATGATGAATATTTTAAATGGTGGTCAACATGCAGATAACACCGTTGACTTACAGGAATTTATGATCATGCCAGTTGGAGCAGATGATTTTCATGAGGCATTGCGCATGGGAACGGAAATTTACCATAAATTAAAACAGCTTCTAAAAAGCAGGGGATTGGCTACTGCAGTTGGCGATGAAGGTGGGTTTGCACCGGATTTGTCAAGCAGTCAGGAAGCTCTGGATTATCTTGTTGAAGCAATTGAAGATGCAGGATATAGAGCAGGAGAAGATGTTATGATTGCAATCGATGCTGCTGCCAGTGAATTGTATGATGAAGATGATGAAAAATATTATTTTCCTGGAGAAAGTAAGATGGCAGGTAAAGAAATCAAACGAAACGCAGAAGAAATGGTTCAATATTATGAAGAATTGACAGAAAAATATCCGATTTTTAGTATTGAAGACGGTTTAAATGAAGAAGATATGAAAGGATGGAAGGTCCTGACATATCGACTTGGCGACAGAGTGCAACTCGTTGGGGATGATTTGTTTGTGACGAATGTAAAACGATTAAAAGATGGGATAGAAAATGCAATTGCAAATTCTATTCTCATAAAATTTAATCAAATTGGAACATTGACAGAGACACTCGATGCCATTGAAATGGCAAAATGTGCTGGATATACGACAGTAATTTCTCATCGTTCCGGTGAAACGGAAGATAATACCATTGCAGATTTAGCGGTTGCAGTCAATGCTGGACAAATTAAAACGGGAGCGCCGTGTAGGAGTGATCGTATCAGCAAATATAATCAATTGTTACGCATTGAAGAACAGCTTGGAAAATGTAAGACATTTGGTAAATAAAAGATAAATGTTCCAAACGAATAATCAAGAATTATACGCAATTTTTAATAAAACAGGAGAATGTCAGATTCATTCTCCTGTTTTTCATCGTTTATATGAAAATATGAGTTAAATATATTTTATAAAAATCTCCAGTAGAGATTTTTTTGATTTTGGTATATAATGCTTGTATCCTTATGATTGGTACATACATGATAAATGTATTTGGTAAAAAGAGGAATGGGATATGAAAAGGACAAGAAGCATTATCTTTATATTTTCTATGATTGCTGTAGAACTGATTCGTTTGATTTGTCTGCAGCAGGGATTTTATGAATGGATGCCAGAATATCCGAAGTGGCAGCAGTGGTTATTAATTGTGATTGATCATATTTCTATGTGTGGAATTGGAATTGGAGCGGTTGCAGGTTGTCTATATGGTGAATTTGAAGAAGCTAGAGAGGAAAAAGAAGAATTAGGATTTATGGTTATTAGTATTACAATACTATTTATATTGACCATAATTGGAGGATTTCAAATACAGGATGTGTATTCTGTTTCGTATTTGATGCGTATGGGCTCATATTTTATTTTTCCTCTTATTTTTATTTATATTTTAAAAAAGATGAAGGAGCGGAGTGATATTGGAGGTCATTTGGCATATTTTTGGGTGATATTGTTATTAAATACCATCTATGTTTCATTATTTCAAATGGCAGGTCAGCTTCTAGTACCGTATCTAATTTATCAAACTATTTTGGAGGTACTATTGGTACATTGGATTTTTTATCATGAATGGGCGAGCCAGTTTATGATGGGAATTTCAGTTATCGTTGAAAATATATGTATTTACAATTGGTATCAGGGAAAAATTGATTTTTTAAAACAATTTCCAAATTTAGGAATATGGAAATTTTCATGGAAATTAGCAGATTGTGGAATCGTAGCCTTTATGATATTCTGTCTGATTTTAATGGGTGTTTATACGGCTGAAATGGAAAGAGACAGACAGGTTTTATTATTATCTACTTGTCTTGGTACTTTATGGGAAATACTATTGAAGTTAGGTATGGATGGAGTTTTCCACATGCAGGCTGAATGGCAACTTGATCAGGGAATTTTATTGATTGTTCCATTTATTGCCGTATTTTTTTGTCGACAAATACTGATTGGGAGTAAGCGACAGAAAAAAACAGCACCTTAAAATATTAGTGTAATAGAAAAATGGGAGGTAGTTGTTGATGACGAATGAACAGTATTATGATTTGCGTACTCCTTATAATGATGCGTTGCAAATCATAGGTACAAGAATTGATATTTTAGATCATAATTTATATCATAAACCAAGTGATGGACCAGTTCATCATATTCAAAAAAGAGTAAAGTCAAAGCAAAGTATTGAGGATAAATTGAAAAAGTTGAATATGACGGACAGCAAAGTGAATGCTAAAGAACACTTATTAGATATAGCTGGTATTCGGGTTATTTGTTATTTTATTGATGATATTTATAATTTGGTTGAAGTGTTAAAGGGACAATCAGATTTAATTATTATCAAAGAAAAAGATTATATAAAAAATCCAAAGCCAAATGGATATCGCAGTTATCATATCATTATTGGTGTTCCACTTTACTATGCAGATGCAACCGAATATTTTCCGGTAGAGGTACAGTTTCGAACGATGGCGATGGATTTATGGGCAAGCATGGAACATAGGATTTATTATAAAAAAGGCAGAAATCCGGCATTACAGGAAGAACTTTTGCACTATGCAAATATTTTAGAAGATTTGGAAGAACGGTTTAAGCAACATAATGCAAATAACTACAGAAATCCTCAAAGAGAGTCATAAAAATAATTGCTTTTTATTAGAAGTGATGCTATAATATAATATTATGTAAAAATAATTTATATACAGAATTAATTTGCAAAAGAAAGGAAATAACTATGGCAATTGTAAGACCATTTTGTGCGGTGCGTCCAAGAAGTGATATTGCAAATCAAGTGGCAGCATTACCGTATGATGTGTATAATAGGGAAGAAGCTAGAAAAGAAGTTCAGGGAAAACCTTATTCATTTTTAAACATTGATCGACCGGAGACACAGTTGGATCCTAATATTGATATTTATGATGATGCTGTTTATCAAACAGCCAAATATTTATTACATAGACATATCGAGGCAGGTGTATTTGTCCAAGATTGTTCGCCATGTTATTATATTTATGAACTAACGATGGATGGAAGAACTCAGACAGGAATTGTAGGATGCTCTGCGATCGATGATTATGAATCCGGTGTGATTAAAAAACATGAGAATACAAGAGCAGATAAAGAAATCGATCGTATTCGTCATGTTGATACTTGCAATGCACAGACTGGTCCTATCTTTTTGGCTTATCGTTCCCAAAAAGAGATCAATACTCTTGTAAGTGAAGTGAAGATGGAAAAAAGACCAACTTATGATTTTACGTCGGAAGATGGAATTAGACATTGTGTATGGAAAATTTCAAATCCGCAGCAGATCAGAAGTCTGGAAAAGGCATTTGATAAAATTCCAAATACCTATATTGCTGATGGTCATCATCGGGCAGCATCTGCAGTAAAAGTAGGACAGGGACGACGCAATGAGAATACTGATTACACAGGTAATGAGGAATTTAATTATTTCTTATCGGTATTATTTCCAGATGATCAGTTATATATTATGGATTATAACCGTACAGTAAAAGATTTAAACGGATATAGTTGCCATGAGTTTTTGGAAAAAATCAAAGAGTATTTTGTTGTGAGGCTGGTTGGAAAAGAAGCTTTTTCTCCGAAAGAAAAGCATAGTTTCGGTATGTACATAGATAGCAATTGGTATGAAATTAAGATCAAAGAGAAATTTATCAGCGATGATCCGGTAAAATCTTTGGATGTGTCTATTTTACAAGACTATTTGTTAGATCCGATTCTTGGTATTCACGATCCAAAGAAGGATAAGCGTATTGATTTTATTGGTGGCATACGTGGTTTAAAAGAATTAGAACGAAGAGCTGATTCAGACATGAGAATTTCATTTTCCATGTATCCAACTACGATTGAAGAATTATTTGCAGTTGCTGATGCCAATATGTTGATGCCGCCAAAATCTACTTGGTTTGAACCAAAGCTTAGAAGTGGGTTGTTTATTCATCAAATCTAGTTACTTTTGTGCAAATTTTGGGAAATGGCTTATAGACATTTCCCTTTTTTTATGTTAGGATATAAGATGTTTAGCGCAAATGTGCTTATGGATACAGTTTATTAGGAGGAAAGATTATGGATATGCTGAAAACGGTTCTTACAGTTTTATTTATTATAGTGTGTATTGTATTATTAGTGCTTGTTTTACTTCAGGAAGGAAAGGATGCTGGATTAGGTTCTATGTATGGCTCTGCACCAACTGGTACTTATTGGAGTCAGAATAAAGGTCGTTCTAAGAAAGCGAGGATCATTCAGATTACGACACTTTTTACGGTTTTATTTTTTGTACTTACAGCTATTCTTTGCTCCAGATTGTTTTAATGTATAGATGAATAAAATGGCACTTCTTATGCTATGCTAAGAAGTGCTTTTTTCATGTTATAGAAATTCCTCTGAAATTTTCTATAACATGAAAACGCTCTTTATGATTTACGCGAAGACATAAGTCAGGCGGAAATGAAAAAAGTTTTTATTGTCTGATATGGAGGAAATATGAAACGAACAGAATTATATGAGAAAAGAAAACAAATTGTCTATGATATTATTCAGGATGATGTATATAAACCATTGAAATTTAAGGAACTTTCTTATTTGTTGCAGGTACCTTCTAGGGATCAGGAGCAGTTAAGACAGATTTTAGATGAATTGATTCAGGAAGGTAAAATTTCTGTAACAAAACGAGGAAAGTATACCAAATTAGAAAAAGGATTATTGCGTGGTATTTTTGAAAGCACCAGCCGAGGATTTGGTTTTGTAAGTGTTGAGAGTGAGGAAGAAGATTATTTTGTTCCAGAACAGGATACACTTGACGCTATGCATCACGATACAGTTTTGATGCAAGTGACAGTTGCACATGCCGAAAAAGGAAAGAGAAAAGAAGGAAAGATTATAAAAATATTAGAGCGTGGAACGACGCAAATTGTTGGGACCTTTCAAAAAAGTCGAAACTTTGGTTTTGTAGTACCAGATGACCAAAAGTTTGGCAGAGATGTTTTTTTATCAAAATCGGAGAGTAAAAATTTAGTCGATGGACATAAAGTTGTAATAAAGATCATAAACTATGGAGATGCAGAGCATAAGCCAGAAGGAAAAGTATTAGAAGTTTTAGGTCATGTCAATGATCCACGCGTGGATATTTTATCCGTGATCAAAGCTTATGATGTTCCAGTGGAATTTCCGACAGAAGCTATGAAACAGGTTAAAAAGATTGGCAACGAAGTGTCTCCAGAAGATATGGCAGGTCGTATGGACATTCGTGATTGGCAGACGGTCACCATTGATGGGGAAGATGCCAAAGACTTAGATGATGCAATTACATTGACAAGACAGGATTATGGATATCAGCTCGGGGTTCATATTGCTGATGTGAGTCATTATGTGACGGAAGGATCTGCTCTGGATAAAGAAGCAATTAATCGTGGGACTAGCATCTATTTGATTGATCGCGTGATTCCAATGCTTCCACACAAACTTTCAAATGGGATTTGTTCTTTAAATGCTGGTACCAATCGCTTGGCCCTTAGTTGCATTATGGATATTGATCATAAAGGAAAAATCATTGGTCATAAGATTGCCGAGACTGTCATTAACGTGGACGAGCGTATGAGTTATACAAGTGTTGCCAAGATTATTGATTCTCATGATGAGGAAGAGTGTAAACGTTATGAGAACTTAGTACCAATGTTTGAATTAATGAAAGAATTATCAGATATTTTAAGAAAACGTCGACATGAACGCGGTTCGATTGACTTTGATTTTCCAGAATCGAAGCTTATTTTAGATGAAGATGGGAAACCATTAGAAATTTATCCGTATGATCGTAATTGTGCAACAAAAATTATTGAAGACTTTATGCTAGCTGCCAACGAAACGATTGCAGAAGACTTTTTTTGGCAGGAAATTCCGTTCTTGTATCGAACACATGAGAGTCCCGATCCGGAAAAAATACAGAAATTAGCAGTTTTTATACAGAATTTTGGATATTTTCTAAAAAATGGAACGAAAGAAAGAATTCATCCAAAAGAAATTCAGAAATTATTAAATAAAATCGAAGGAACAGAAGAAGAAGCTTTGATTAGTCGTTTGGCTCTTCGTTCCATGAAACAGGCAAAATATACGACGAATAATATTGGTCATTTTGGATTGTCAGCAAATTATTATTGCCATTTTACTTCACCGATTCGTCGGTACCCAGATTTACAGATTCATCGAATCATAAAAGAAAATTTGCATGGTAAATTTAATAAAAAACGCGTAAATCATTATGAACATATTTTGCCACGTATTGCAGAGTCTAGTTCAAAAACGGAACGCCGTGCGGATGAAATGGAACGAGAAGTGATCAAGATGAAAAAAGTGGAATATATGGAGCAACATCTTGGTGAAGTATTTATTGGTGTTATTTCCGGTATTACCACCTGGGGAATTTATGTGGAATTGCCAAACACAGTTGAGGGTATGATTCGTGTTGCAGATATGGTAGATGATTTCTATCAATATAACGAACAAAGTTATTCGATGATTGGGGAGCATACAGGGCGCGTATTTGAACTTGGTATGCGAGTTCCGGTTCGTGTAAAAGAGACGAATAAAATGTTGCGCACAATAGATTTTGAATTGTATGAAGAGGAAGGAGAAGACGAATGGCAAAAAAAGAAGGATTTAAATTAATTGCAAATAATAAAAAAGCAAGACATGACTATTTTATCGAAGAAACTTATGAAGCTGGGATAGCACTCCATGGAACAGAAGTAAAATCTCTACGTTTAGGACAGTGTAGTATCAAAGAATCGTTCATCAGTATTGATCATGGAGAAATATTTATCCATCGTATGCACATTAATCCGTATGAAAAGGGAAACATATTTAATAAAGATCCACTTCGTGTGCGCAAGCTTTTGATGCACAAAAGTGAGATTTATCGCATGGAGAGTAAGGCACAGGTAAAGGGTTATACGATTGTTCCATTGCGTGTATATTTTAAAGGTAGTTTGGTAAAAGTAGAAATAGGTCTTGCCAAAGGTAAGAAATTATACGATAAACGACAGGATATTGCTAAGAAAGATCAGAAGAGAGAAGCGCAAAGGGAATTAAAAATGCGGATTCGTTAATGCCTTTGTTCTGATATTGGTAAGCGGATTACAAAATTAAAACTGAAATATTGACATGTTGTATTGCAACATGTATAATATATTATTACCTAGATTAATTATCTGTGACCAGCAAACTCGATTTTTTATGATAATCAGGGCTTGTACTGGTTTCGACGGGGATTTTGAAGGTTGGGAAGCCATTCGGAGGGACCACGTTACGGTGCGAACTTAAATATAAACGCAGATAATAAATTAGCGTACGCTGCCTAAGTTGCAGCTATCTGCTCCGCATCACCTACAGTGTGGAATCCAGGTATCAAAACATGTAGGACACTCATCTGGTAAAGCTTTGCATCAGGTGAAGTAATATGAAGCTACTAAAGTCAGCAGCCTGTTCATGGGCGTCTGGCGGAGGGAATGTCAAAACATGAACTGTAATGGGAGATGCCTGATTGGACGAGTTTTCGGACGCGGGTTCGATTCCCGCCAGGTCCACTAAAAAACGCTGAAATCACAAAATGTGATTTTGGCGTTTTTTTATGTCCAAAAATCTGCATGGTTATTGATAAAAATTGACTTTGACATGCTATCGTTCTAATGTTATATTTAAAACAGTGTTATATAACGGTGTTTTAAAAAGGAGATATGATGGCAAAGCAGATTGAAGGAGTTTATGAGCGTATTTTGGAATGTGCAAAATATGAATTTTTAGAAAAAGGTTTTAAAGATGCTTCTTTACGGGTGATTGCAGCAAATGCAAAAACCAGTACGAGTTCTATTTACACTCGTTTTAAAGATAAAGAGGGATTGTTTCGCGAAATAGTAGAACCAGTAGTGGAGGAAATGAAACGAAGATTTTTCGTAATTCAGGAAGATTTTCATCAGTTAGATGATGAAAAACAGCCAAAGATAATGAAGGAATATACCTATCAGGGAGTGCAGCAAATGATAGCATATATTTATGAACATTTTGATGAATTTCAATTGCTTTTAGATGCATCATATGGAACAAAATACCAGAATTTTGTGGATGATCTGACTCGTATTGAAGTGGAATATACTTACAAGTATATGAAAGTAATTGGATGTGAGAGCATACGTTCTGGTATGGTAACCGAAAAGTTTTTGCATATTATTACAACAGCTTATTTTGAAAGTTTGTTTGAGATTGTTCGACACAATATGAGTCGGGAAGAGGCAGATAAGTATATCCAAATGCTGGAAAAGTATCATATGGCAGGATTTGATACAATTTTTAATCCAGAAAAATATTCGTTATGAAAATAAGAGATGACTAGGGCTGCATATTGTTAGCGCTGACAATATACAGCCTTACAATAAATAAAGGAGTTAGATATAACTAACATAGAAGGAGGAATTTAAATGCAAAAACAAAGTCCTATGCTCCGTCTTTGGGAGTTGGGTAAACAAGAACATAGTGGTTTGATTATGGCAATTTTTTTAGCTGCAATTGGAGTGTTAGGTGGCATGGTGCCTTACTTTTCGGCGGCGCAAATCATTATTGCTTTAATTCGCGGAGGTAGAGAATGGCATTTTTATCTTGCATGGTGTTGTGTTGCCCTTACAGGATACATATTACGTACTTTTTTTTATACTCTGGCACTTTCGATATCGCACAAAGCAACTTTTTCTATTTTAAAAAATATCAGGGAACAGATTTTAGATAAGTTACCGAATCTGCCATTGGGAACTATTATGGATATGTCCAGTGGAAAAATGAAACAAATTATGATTGATCAAGTAGAAAGTATGGAGACACCATTGGCACATTTATTGCCCGAGATGACTTCTAATATTTTAGGTCCGGTATGTATTTTTATTTATTTACTGATATTAGACTGGAAAATAGCATTATTATCTTTGGTATCGATTCCTGTAGGTATGGTTTTTATGATGCTTGTTATGAAAGACTACGGAGTCCAATATGAAGGTTCTGTTAAAACAACTCAGGAGATGAATTCTACAATTGTGGAATATATTGGAGGCATTGAGGTAATTAAGGCATTTAATCAGGGAAAAAAATCTTATGCCCGATTTGCAGATAAAGTAACAGCCAATGCAGCATATTTTTATAACTGGATGAAAAGTTGTCAGTTTTTTACTTCACTATCAAGGACGATTCTTCCGACTACAATGATCACGATTCTGCCAATAGGCTGGATATTATATAGTCTGGGAGAACTTGCTATGGAAACATTTATCACAACGATCATTCTCTCTCTTGGCATTGCCGGACCGCTTCTAGCAGCTATGAATTTTACAGATAGTCTGGCTCGTGTGGGTACGATTGTTGGTTCTGTAGATGAAATTTTAAAAAGTGAGGAGCAGGAACATGAAGACGAAGAAGTATTCTTTACAGACAGAGATATTGTGGTAGAAAACGTTTCGTTTGAATACCATGAAGGACAGGAAATTCTTCATCATGTAAATCTCTTGATTTCATCGGGAACAATGACTGCTTTTGTCGGGCCAAGTGGTAGTGGAAAGTCGACGATCGCAAAATTAATTGCTGGATTTTGGGATGTTAAAAATGGAAGGATTACTATGGGCGGATATGATTTAAAAAAAATACCATTGCATCAGCTTTATGATCAAGTGGCCTTGGTATCTCAGGATAATTATTTGTTTGATGATACTGTCCTTAACAATATCCGTATGGGAAGATTAAGTGCATCAGATGAAGAAGTCAAAACAGTTGCCAAAGCAGCCGGATGCGATACATTTATTCAGAATCTCGAAAATGGTTACGATACAATGGTAGGAGGTGGCGGTGCTCACTTATCTGGTGGAGAGCGACAAAGAATCGCAATTGCTAGAGCAATGTTAAAAGATGCGCCGATTGTGATTCTTGATGAAGCTACCGCCTATATGGATCCAGAAAATGAAGCAATCATTCAAAAAGCAGTGGCGAAATTGATAGAAGGAAAAACAGTGCTTGTCATTGCACATCGCTTATCTACGATCATCGACGCGGATAAGATAGTCGTGGTAAATGATGGACGGATCGAAGCAACTGGCACTCACGAAAAATTAAGAAAAGAGTGTCCATTATATGAATCTATGTGGCAGGCACATGTAGGAGCAAAGGATGGTGATTTGGAATGTTAAATGCATTAAAGAAAATTTGGCAGTTTGCCGGGGAAGAACGACGAAATATTAATCAATCTATTGCAGTGGGATTTTTACATGCTGTATTCCACATGTTTCAGATTAGTGCCATTTACTTTGTGATACTAGCACTCACAGAGCATGATAAATCAAGTCGTGCAGCATGGATTTCTTTGGGATTTTTGGTAGCAAGTATTGTTGGAAGAACAATCGCAAATTATTTTTCTCAACTCCAACAGACACATGCCGGCTATTTTATGGTTGCCAATAAAAGGATAGCCATAGGTGACAAATTAAAAAGCGTTCCGATGGGATATTTTAATGAAAACAGCCTAGGTGAAATGACAGGTATCACAACGACCGTATTAGATGATGTAGAAAATACAGCTCCGATGGTGTTGGTGCTTATGTTAGGTGGTTTTATTAATGCAATTGTATTTACACTCATCATTTTGATTTTTGATTGGCGAATTGGCTTAATCGTAATTGCCGGAACAATTTTATACCTTTTGATTACTTCTTCGATGGAAAAGAAATCAGCTTTCATTGCACCGAAAAGACAGTCTTCATCTGCCAAAATGGTCAGTGCTGTTTTGGAACAAGTACAAGGTATGAGTGTAATTAAGTCTTTTCATCTGACTGGAAAAGGGGATAAAAAAGTGCGAGATACATTAGAAGAAAACCGTAAACGAAATTTGGAGATGGAACAAATGTTTACTCCTTATACGATTGCTCAGGAACTGGTTCTTCGAATATTTAGTGTGGGAATGATTTTAGCTGCAATACGGTTTTATTTAAATGGAAGTATGATTTTGGCAAATACATTGATGGTAATTGTTATGTCATTTCTTGTTTTTGCTCAGATTGAGTCTGCAGGTAGTGGGATGGCAATGCTTCGATTAGTAAGCGCTTCCATTGATCATGCAAATCAAATAGATAAAATTCCGCAAATGGATATGAGCGGAAAAGCGATTCATCCTAATAATCATGAAATTGTTTTTGACAAGGTCAGATTTTCTTATGAAAAAAAGGAAATCTTACATGATATTTCACTAAAAATTCCTGATAAAACAACCACGGCTATTATAGGTCCAAGCGGTTCGGGTAAAACAACCCTTTGTAATTTGATTGCAAGATTTTGGGATGTGGATGGTGGTTCCATTCAAATTGGCGGTGTAGATGTCAAAGAATATACATTGGAATCTTTGATGGATCAAATTAGTATGGTATTTCAAAATGTATACTTATTTGCAGATACAATTGAAAATAACATTAAGTTTGGAAAACCAAATGCGACACATGAAGAAGTTGTGTTAGCGGCGAAGAAAGCTTGTTGTCATGATTTTATAGAAGCATTACCAGATGGATACCAAACGATAATTGGTGAGGGCGGGGCTTCTTTATCCGGAGGAGAAAAGCAAAGAATCAGTATTGCAAGAGCAATGTTAAAAGATGCACCAATTGTTATTTTTGACGAGGCAACAGCAAATATCGATCCGGAAAATGAAGATCGTTTGCAAAAGGCGATTGAAGAACTTACTAGAGATAAAACGATTATCATGATTGCACACCGTTTAAAGACTGTATGCAGTGCAGACCAGATTCTGGTAATTAATAATGGTAATATTGTTCAATGTGGAAAACATGATACTCTGATACATCAAGATGGAATTTATGCGGATTTTGTACTCGGACGAAAAAAAGCAATTGGTTGGAAATTGAATACTGTTTAGGTTGTATGTTATAATAAGCTTACTAGCAATGGTTTTGTTTATAAACGAAAGGAGAAGTTATTATGTCAAACAGATTTGTATTGAATGAGATGTCATATCATGGGGCTGGCGCGATTCAGGATATTGCGCCGGAAGCAAAAGAAAGGGGATTTACAAAAGCATTTGTGTGTTCTGATCCAGACTTAGTAAAATTTGGGGTTACAAAACGAGTTTTGGATGTATTAGACGAAGCTGATCTTTCTTACGAATTATATTCTGATATCAAACCAAATCCAACAATCGAAAATGTGCAAACAGGTGTGGAAGCATTTAAGAAATCAGGAGCTGATTATATCATCGCCATTGGTGGCGGTTCTTCAATGGATACTGCAAAGGCAGTTGGTATTATCATTCGCAATCCTGACTTTGGGGATGTCAGAAGTTTAGAAGGGGTTGCACCTACCAAAAATAAGTCAGTTCCAATTTTTGCAGTGCCAACAACGGCTGGAACCGCTGCAGAAGTAACCATTAATTATGTTATTACGGATGCAGAGAAAAATAGAAAAATGGTATGTGTCGATCCAAAAGATATTCCAGTGGTTGCATTTGTTGATCCAGAAATGATGTCTACTATGCCAAAAGGATTAACCGCTGCGACTGGTATGGATGCATTGACACATGCGATTGAAGGATATATCACTGTAGGTGCATGGGAATTATCCGATATGTTTCACTTAAAAGCAATTGAGATTATTTCTCGTTCTTTAAGAGGTGCGGTTGACAACAAACCAGAAGGAAGAGAGGATATGGCTCTTGGACAATATGTAGCAGGTATGGGATTTTCAAATGTTGGTTTAGGATTGGTTCATTCTATGGCTCACCCACTAGGTGCATTATACGATACCCCACATGGTGTTGCAAATGCAATTATTTTACCAACGGTTATGGAGTATAATGCAGAGGCAACTGGTGATAAGTACAAATATATTGCTCAGGCAATGGGTGTAGAGGGAACAGAGACGATGTCTCAGGAAGAGTATCGAAAAGCTGCCATTGATGCAGTAAAACAGCTTTCCGAGGATGTTGGAATTCCAAAAGATTTAAAGGAAATTGTAAAAGAAGAAGATATTCCTTTCTTATCTCAGTCTGCTCTTGATGATGCGTGCTGTCCAGGAAATCCAAAAGAGACAAATGTGAAAGAAATTGAGGAACTCTATAGGAGTTTGATTTAAATCGATAAAAATGAATATTAAATAAATTTTCAAAAAAATCCTTCGGAAAAAATCCGAAGGATTTTTTTGCCTTTCATTAAAACGTCTTTTGAAGTATACCAATATTATAAAAAATTTCAAGAAATTTAAAACTTTTTCAAACTCGATTTCGTATATACTTATGAAAGGACAAAAGGGAGTGATATTGCATGCAGTCGGACAACCAATTGATCCGGAAAATAAAACGGCGACAAAATCGAGAAGCCGCAGATCTCTTAATAGGGAGATATTATAAAGAAATTTTTGCATTTACATATAGGCAGACAGGAAACAGAGAATTAGCGATGGATCTGACACAGGAGATTTTTATTACAATTTGCCAGGGAATTCGTTCTTTCGATGAAAAGAAATCGACGTTTCGAACTTGGGCATATCGTGTAGCTTCAAATAAGATTACGGATTATTATCGAAGTTTGGCTCACAAAAAGCAAAGTATGGAAGTTGCGTTTTTATCGCAAGAACAAGAGCAATCCCATGTTGGTATTTTGGAAGATGAATATGAGGACTCGAAAATTGTCAGTGATGTGTCAGAATTGATTATAACTCGCGAGACAATACAAGAAGTAATGGCTGTGATCGTCAAATTTGATATGGAATGGATTCAGATTTTTCAGAAAAAATGTTTTCATGAAATGACGTTTGCGGAGATTGCCAAAGACTTAGATTTATCTGTAAATACGGTAAAAACAAGATTTTATACTATGCTTAGGAAGGTAAAACAGGAGGTGGCACAATATGAGTGAACAAAAAATACCGTTGATGGAAGTTGAATTTCCAACAGATATTGAAATTGAAGGGCAAAAAGATATGATATTGCATGAGGTGTTTCCGAAGAAGAAAAGTTTGTGGGAAAGAATAAAAGAAATTTATTGGGGACCAGGTTTAAAGAACATCTTCTATCACTGTGAAAGTGCATGGCTGATCACAGCTTTCGTGTATATGGGAGTGTGTTTTGCTTGTAAACTTGCGGAAGAAGAACCTAAATTACAAACAGTGATTGCAATGATGGCATTTCCAGTATGCTATTTGGCATTTGCCTTTGTTTCCTGTTGGCTTGAGGAGCAGGAAGAAGTGATCGAATTAAAAAGTTCGATGCATTATTCATTTATGCATATGACAAATTTACGAATGTTCTATACAAGTATCGTTACTATCTTGTTTGATATGCCACTGCTGATCTGGATAAATGGATATCAAATGCAAGAGCTATTAAAATATGGAGCAGCAGGTGTCAGCATGATATTCTTATTTGCATTGGTTTCGTTATTTATTTATTCCAAAGTGAGAAATAGTTACTATATAGGATTTCTATTTTTGGCTTGGGTATCCTGTTGTGTAATACTGCTAAAATTGGAAAATAAAATTTATCAGTATCTGTTTTATCAGATGCCTCTCGAGATACATTTGTTGGTTGCTGTTAGTTGCTTTGTCGTTTTTATGATTTATGTAGGAAAGGTAGAGAAAGAAAATGCTTACGCTATCACATATTAGTAAAGATTTTGGTAAATTCCGAGCAGTCGAAGACATCAATCTGGAATTGGAAAATGGATTATATGGTATGTTGGCTCCAAATGGAGCAGGAAAAACAACTTTGATTAAAATGATCACAACTCTGTTATTTCCGACCGAAGGTGAAATTTTATATAATGGTGTTGAAATTGGAAAAATGGGAGAAAGTTATCGAGATTTGCTTGGTTATCTACCACAGAAATTCGGATATTATAAAAATAATACACCAGTACAATATTTGGATTATCTGGCAGCCTTAAAGGGAATGTCAAAAGCTGGTACAAAAGAAAAGATTATGGAATTATTAGATATGGTTGGTCTTTCGGATGTTGCCAATAAAAAAATGAAAAAGTTTTCTGGTGGTATGATTCAGAGGGTAGGCATTGCACAGGCAATGCTAAATGATCCGAAAATTTTGATTCTTGACGAACCGACTGCCGGACTTGACCCGAAAGAAAGAGTTCGCTTTCGAAATATTATCTCGGCATTATCGAAGAATCGAATTGTAATACTTTCCACTCATATTGTTTCGGATATTGAGTCGATCGCGAATAAAGTCGTTATGATTAAAGACAAACATTTGTATAAAATGGACACCGTTGTCAATATTTGTGAGGAATATGACGGTACAATCTTTGAATGTCCGGTAAAAGAGGAGGATTATGCTTCTTTTGAGCAGAAGTATTTAGTTTTATCTGCAAGACAGGAACGAGGATATTTTATGGTTCGTTACTATGCAGAATGTGGAAGTCATGAAGAAGCAGTTACAATGTGTTCTCCAAATTTAGAAGATGTATTTTTGATCACATATCGGGAGGTAGAAGATGGAAATTATTAAAAATGAATGTAAAAAAATATTAAATATTCGAATATTAATCTTATTGTGCATATTTACCGTTTTATACTATCAACTGTTTATGATGATTACAGTATACCCGACAGGAGGACAGTGTACAGATTCTCCATATGATATCCCGTTTGCGGCACAATTGGTCAAAGAGATTGGACCGACACTTTCTCTGTCTGACTGGTCTGTCTTAAATCGAAAAGAACAGGAATTAAAAAAAGAATATAATCGTATCATAGCTAAGGATGAAGTGTTAGCAAAAGAAGGTATCAAGACATTTGATGATATGAAAAAAAGGGAAGAAGCGTTATTCGATAAGTCTGATAAGGAAAAATCAAAAAGGGAAAAAGTATTAGAGGAGGAGATTGCTTATCTGACTTATGAAAATAAACAGTCGGAAAAACTTGGATTTGAACTGCAGGAAATTGATTTGATGAATGCGTGTAAAGGAAGTAGTTTTGGAGTTCCAAAAGAAAAGGCAAAAGAAGAGCTATATTCCAGACTTGATGAACCAGAAGATGAAGTTGGAACGCATTTCTTACAAAAAGTGAGTAAAAATTATACAAAAGATTATATGTCCTTTTTACCAGAAGGTATGTTTTATATCTTGCAACAAGATATGTGTAAGATTGCGATTCTGCTGTTGATTTGCTTTTTCGTACTACTTGTGCCATATCAGATAAAAGAACGCTTAAGGAATGTGATACCGCTTTATGCGACCACAAAAACAGGGAGAAAAATTTTCACAAAACAAGTAATTGCTAGCCTGTTGACTTGTGGATTGATTGGTATGATACAGATGTGTATCTATTTGGTTCTTTTCATAAAAAAAGGATTGTCTGTTTTTTGGATATGTCCCGCATGGGATTTTGTAAATAATATGTATTGGCCGAATATTTCTTTTGGAACTTATATGGTAATTTTGATGTTACTTGTTTTGCTATTTACATTGGGAAGTGTTGCGCTCGCATATTGGGTTGGCAGAATATCTGTGAATTATATTGCCGGAATTGCTACTTCGATTCCAGTTTGTGTGGTTCTTTCTTTTGGAGCAAACGATTTATTTGATCAATTTTTTCGAATTATTGAACGAATCAATGGATGGGAATTGATCGTAATGGCAGTTTGGATCATATTCATGATAGGTTTAATGTGTATTCGCCTAAAAAGAGATCGTAAACAGGATATTTTGATATAGGCAAGGTGATACGATGAAAATACACAAGTATGAATGTTTAAAGGTTATAAAAAGTCCGGTAATCTGGCTTTTATTGGTTTCTTTTTTGGTGCTAAATGTGTTACAGATTCGAGAATGTACAGGGATGGGAGTACAGGAAAATAAAGATTCCGTGAAATCCATGCATAAAGCGGTCCTTATGTATGGCGTTGATCTAAACCATCCCAAAGTTGAAAATCCTGCAAGCGATTATGGTCAATCATATAAAGAATATGTAAAAACATATAGTTCTCTCTATGATTCATTGGATATGATGTCGATTTTAAAGCAGAAAGAGAAGATATATAATTATCATCCGACAGGAGCCTATGCACATTATATTGAGCAAAATTACAAAAAACTTCAAGGACGTGTGCAAGAGATGAAACAATCCGGGGAAGGAAATTATGGATTTTATCCAGGGCTAATATATGAATTTCACAGTACGCTTTATGGTGAGATTGGGCAGAATTTATTAATAGAAATGGCAGTTCTGGTCGTACTATGTGTTCTGTTGCTTATGGATTATGAACGGATACACAAGACAAGGGATATTGTGATTGCAACAAAAGTTGGAAAAAAGTCTATGAAGAAAAAAGCATTCATTGGATGTTTGTTTGGTCTTTTCTATAGTGGGTTATTGATGCTGGGAACCTATCTGTACTTTTTTCTCCACATATCGTTCCAAGGACTTTGGAAGGTACCGATTGCTTCTTCGATTATGGCAGAGAAACAAGGACTTCTTTTTTATCCATTTATCACTTTCTGGAAACTAACAGAAATTCAGTATTTTATACTCAATATCCTTACATCAATAGGATTTCTTGTGCTGATTGCCGGAATCACGATTGCCTTACAGCTATTGTTACAAAATAGTTATTTTACATTTTTAGTTGAATCCCTATTCTATATGGGACTGTATGTGTTTGCATGGTATTTTGAAGCCATAAATTTTCTGGATGTGATCATAATACTGATGAATCCGATTACTTTGTGGAGAACATGTGGCTCATGGTTTATGGAAGCGGACTGGAGAATTGCATTTGCCGGTAATGAATTTTGGTGCTTGGGAAGTTGTGCAATTATCACAATACTGGTACTGCTTGTTGGAAAAAGAAGATATGCCAAATTGGAAATCAAATAAAGCCGTGTAAAAAAGTGAAATTCAACTATTGACAAAAAGTGAAATCAAGAATAAAATATAACAGTGCTATATAACACTGTTATAAGGAGAGAGTATGAGTAAGATTGAACAGACTACATTAAAACGAATTCACAAAGCGGCAAAAGTCGAATTTATGGAAAAGGGTTTTAAGACGGCATCATTGCGTAATATTGTGAAGACTGCCGGTGTGACGACGGGCGCTTTTTACGGCTATTATGGCAGTAAGGAGGAATTGTTTGAAGCATTAGTAGGTGAGCAGTACGAAACCTTTATGGGGGCATATAAAAACGCCATGCGAAAATTTGCAAATCTGCCCCCAGAGCAACAGCCAGAAAATATGAGTACAATTTCTTATCAGTGCATGCATGATATGTTATTGTATGCTTATGATAATCTGGACGCTTTTAAATTGCTTTTATGCCGTGCGGATGGTACGAGATTTGCGGGAATGTTAGATGAGATGGTAACGATCGAAGTGAAAGGGACGCACGATTTTCAGGATGTCTTAACCAGCTTGGGACGGCCATCGCCCTATATCGATCCTCAATTGGAGCATATTCTGATTACCGGAATGTTCAATGCTTATTTCGAACTCATTATTCATGAAATGCCACTGGCTAAGGCAGAAAATTATCTTGCAGAAATGTGGGATTTTTATAGTGCCGGCTGGTCAAAAATTATGGGGCAGTAATGCTCTATAATTTTTCACTATGAGTTAGTTCTAACTAACTGAAAAAATATGATCAATTATAAAAATGATAAGGAGGGATTTTTTTGGAAAAACAATCGAATTTATCGCGGTTACTTGCATATGCGGGAAAGCATAAAATTTTGACCTATTTGTCATGGGTTCTTTCCGCAGGTAGCGCATTGATAGCACTCGTACCATTTTGGTACATTTGGAGAATTTTAGAAGAAGTGTTAGAAGTAGCCCCTGATTTTGGGCAGGCAGAACAGATTACATATTATGGTTGGATGGCAGTATTATTTGCAGTACTCTCAATGCTGATTTATATAGGAGGCTTGATGTGTTCTCATTTGGCAGCATTTCGGATTGCGACCAATATCCGTATTCGTCTAATCCACCATATTGCAACACTTCCATTGGGTAGTATCGAACAGTTTGGCAGTGGTAAATTGCGTCGAATTATTGCTGAGACCAGTGGTTCGGCGGAAACGTATCTTGCCCACCAATTGCCGGATAAAGCAAAGGCATTTGCGACTACCGCCGGATTACTCATTCTTTTATTAGTGTTTGACTGGCGGTTAGGGATGCTCAGTCTTGTACCTGTTATATTGGGATTTGTCATCATGAGTAAGATGACAGGCGAAAGTATGCAACAAAAAATTACGGAATATCAGAATGCATTGGCAGATATGGCGGGAGAAGCTGTCGAATATGTACGAGGCATTCCGGTCGTAAAAACATTTGGTCAGACCGTATTTTCTTTTAAGCGATTTAAAAAGACCATTGAAGCTTATGAAAAATGGGCGATTGCATATACAAAAGAACTGCGAACGCCGATGATGTTTTATACGCTTGCAATCAATAGTGTATTTGTATTTTTAATTATTGCTGGATTACTTTTTACAAGAAACGGTGTAGAAAATGAGTTTCTTTTGAATCTGATCTTTTATATTATCATTACACCCGTTATTTCTCTTACATTAAGCAAGATAATGCGACAGAGTGAAAATGAAATGATCGTGACAGATGCATTGCAGCGTATTGATGTAGTCTTGGATATGCCGCCATTGGCATCTGATGCGCATCTTAAACATCCAAAAGACGCTTCTGTGGAACTTGAAAATGTTACTTTTGGCTATGATGATAGCAAAAATGCTTTAGAAAATCTTTCTCTGAAAATTAAGACAGGGGAGACTGTTGCTTTCGTGGGGCCATCTGGTGGCGGAAAAACAACTTTGGCAAGCCTAATAGTACGATTTTTTGATCCACAGGAAGGGAAAGTACTAGTTGGCGGTGTGGATGTAAGGAATCTTTCGAAAGAAGAATTAATGGATCATGTTTCTTTTGTTTTTCAAAATAGCCAACTGATTAAGGCTTCGATTCTTGATAATGTGCGGTTAGGAAAACCAAATGCTACAGAAGCGGAAGTGATGCAGGCATTAAGCGCAGCACAGTGTATGGACATTATAGAGAAATTTCCAGCTGGCATTCACACTGTGATTGGAACAAAAGGCGTCTATCTTTCTGGTGGGGAGCAACAGAGAATTGCCATTGCCCGTGCCATTTTAAAAAATGCACCGATTATTATTCTTGATGAGGCGACTGCATTTGCGGATCCTGATAATGAAAGCAGAGTACAGGCGGCATTTACAGAGCTTGCAAAGGGTCGGACAGTCATCATGATTGCCCATCGATTGTCCACGGTTATCAATGCAGACCGCATTTATGTCCTAAAAGAGGGACATTTGGTGGAACAGGGAACTTGTAGGGAACTCATCCAGGCAGAAGGTTTATTTACAAATATGTGGAAAGATTACCAGCGATCGACGCAGTGGAAAGTTGCAAAGGAGGTGTAGTGATATGATTAGAAAACTTCAAAGACGATTTGCTCTTTCACGAAAAGGAGCAGTTGATACGATCAAAGGCAGTCTTTTTTGTGCCTTACAAAATATTGCGTTTATGTTTCCAGTCGGATTACTCTATTCTCTGGTAAATGATTTGTTAAATGGTGGGGTTGGTACAAATAAGATTTCGATGTATGTGATTGGTTGTGTCGTTTGTGCAGGGTTGATTTTAGTAACGACATGGTTTCAATATAATGGAACATATCTCGCTACTTATTTAGAGACAGGTGTGCGACGGATAAATCTGGCAGAACAGTTGCGAAAAATACCATTATCCTTTTTTGGTAAAAAAGATTTGGCGGACTTAACGTCTTCGATTATGAATGATTGTACAGTATTGGAAACCAGCCAGTCTCATTATGTGGCACCGATGATCGGTTCCGTGATTTCTACCTTGTTGATTGCAATTTCATTATTTTTCTTTGATTGGCGTATGGCATTGGCTGCCCTTTGGGTATTGCCGATTTCCTTTGCAATCATTGTACTATCTGCTAAGGTTCAGCAAGGACTTTCCCGCAAATCCATGAGTGCGAAGATTGCATATGAAGACGGAGTTCAGGAATGTATGGAGGCCATGAATGATCTAAGATCTAACAATGCAGAACAGGAATATCTGGCCGGACTTGATAAAAAGGTACGTGCGGTGGAGAAACGAGCGATTTTCTCAGAACTAGGCACAGCTGTCTTTGTGGTTTCTGCGGATTTGATCTTGAAATTGGGGATTGCTACAGTTGCGTTAGTCGGTTCTGTACTTTTAGTTCAAGGAACACTTGACATTATCACATTTTTTATGTTTCTGTTGGTAGTATCGCGGTTATATGATCCACTGGAAGCCAGTCTTCAGGATTTAGCAGCCATTATTGCGACAAATACAAATATTGAACGTATGAACGAGATTCTTGACCATTCAATTCAGACCGGCGGCAAGGCTCTTTCTAATCAGGGATGTGATATTGTATTTAAAAACGTCGGATTTGCCTATAACACTGGTGAAACAGTTTTAAGAGAGGTATCTTTTACTGCAAAACAGGGGGAAGTGACAGCTCTTGTTGGTCCATCTGGCGGTGGCAAAACAACCGTCTCTAGATTAGCCGCACGTTTTTGGGATATTAACAAAGGAAAGATTACCGTTGGGGGTATGGATATATCAAAGATCGAGCCCGAGACTCTGATGTCGCTTTACTCGATTGTTTTTCAGGATGTGACGTTGTTTGATAATACCATTATGGAAAATATCCGTATCGGTCGAAAAGATGCCACGGATGAAGAAGTCATCGCAGCAGCAAAAATGGCGAACGTAGATGAATTTGCAGAGAAGTTGCCACAGAAGTGGAACAGCAGAATTGGGGAAAATGGCTGTGAGCTTTCTGGTGGTGAGCGTCAGCGTATCTCGATTGCCCGTGCGTTCTTAAAAGATGCACCGATTATTTTATTAGATGAAGCAACGGCAAGTCTTGATGTGGAAAATGAGACTGCAATCCAGTCGGCTTTGTCGAGATTGATTAAAGATAAAACAGTTTTGATCATTGCACATCGTATGCGCACGGTAGCAGGTGCCGATAAGGTAATCGTGCTTGCAGATGGTACGGTTGCCGAGGAGGGTACACCAAATGCGTTGATGCAGCAAAATGGTATTTATGCCCGTATGGTGAAGTTACAGACAGAAAGCCAGAATTGGGCAATTGAATAGTTCATTCATTTTTAAGTCTTTATAACAAAAAGGCCCGATTAGGGTGGCACTCATAAGATAGTATTAGAAATAGAAATATTTTCGGGAAACGGCGTAGCTTGCGGGCTATGCCGTTTCTCTCTTTCTAAATATGGTGAGAATTGTAAAATGCCAAAACAGAGAAAGAAAGTTTGCAACAAAATTTTTATTCATTTATACTATTTATGAGTTTACAAAAGAGCGCATGAAAAGCGAGGAAAAATAAGTAGTGAAAAGGTATGCTTATATGAAAGGAGGCACATAAATGGAATGGTTGAAAAAGTTAAGCGCAGCCATAGACTATATAGAAAATAATTTAGACGGAAATATATCATATGACGAAGCTGCGAAAATCGCCTGCTGTTCAAACTTTTATTTTCAACGGATTTTCTCTTATGTGGTGGGTATTTCACTGTCAGAATATATTCGACGCAGAAGAATGACACAGGCAGCGTTTGATTTGCAGATGTAGAAGTATATCCAATCTACAAGGAAAAACCAGTAAACGGTCATTCCGAAGTATGGATTGCTATAAAAAAGGATAAGGAGGACGTAACATGTATCATTTAAGGTTGAAAGGTGACCATTATCAAATGGGTGTTAAGAGAGGAAACATTTTTCAAAAAAGCAATATCACATTCCCGCTACATCTTGATAATTTTCAGCTTGAGCATGGAAGAAAAAGCGAACAGATATTGAAAGATTTTTTTCCCGAAGTATGTGAAGAAATAAAAGGTGTTAGCGATACAATCGGTGTCGATTATTTATCCTTTGCATCATGGATGTTATGTATGGGCTGTTGTATGTACAATTTGGGAAATAATATCCCTGTAGAGATTAGAGGATGTACGGCTTTTGCTTATTTCAAGGACAACAGCATAATTTATGGTAGAAATAATGATTTACCGCCATATTTGAAAAACGGGAGTAAAAGCGAAATTTATTCCCCGTCGAATGGAAACAGATTTAACATAACGACTTCCTCTTTCATTAACGGAGAAGAGGGAGTGAATGAGCATGGATTAGCAGTTGCAATGACTTTTGTAATGACTGATCTGGAAAATATACAGGCAGGTTTTAATTCATGCTTTATCGTAAGATATCTGCTTGAAAAAGCAAACAACACAGAAAATGCGCTGTTTCTGTTGATGAAACTGCCGATAGCGTCTAACTGCAACATCCTTATTGCAGATAAGAGTGGAGAAATGATTGTCGTTGAATGTACGCCTTATGAAAAAAGCATCCGTGAGGCCGTAAGCATGGATAACGGTAAAATTGTGTGTACTGTTAATAGCTTTATATCTGATGAAATGAAGTTGCACGATGCAGCTAAGGGGAACGATTACCATGCTGCAAAACGGTATTGTACTGTTATGGAGAATTTCAGCACTCACATAAAAGGAAATCTGATTGAAGCGACCGAACAGCTTCTAAAAGGCAGTTATGGGTTTATGTGTCAATATGATGAACCTGATTTTGAAACGGTCTGGAGTTCTATATTTGATTTAAAAAATCTTATGATATATCGGGCGGAGGGCAACCCGAGAAAAAAGAAATTTGTCGTGGACAGCAGGTTGCGTGATATTGTGCAAAGAGAATAGAGTTTTAGACGTATATCATTGGATCGTGTGTCCTGTCTGCAAAAATAAAACACGCAATAAAGTCAGAGAGGACACAGTTTTATTATGTTACTAATTACTATGAATAATACGACAGACCAACTGTCTTTATTGTGCAAGAGAAGGAAATTGTAGTTGCGTGTGAACGGTTAGCAAATGCTCTTTCCAGACTTATCTATTTTATTCTAATATTAGTATTATATCCTCTGAGCCACTTCATGGAATTCAAAATGTTTTGGACTATGGCGGGATTGTGTATATTCAAACATAATGCCATCGTTATTATACGTAGAATTGCTGACAACAGCGACACAGTTACAGCCATTTAATTCTAGATTATTCTCATCAATTTCATTTACTGGTTCCACAGTAATCACACGTTTGGTTGTCGCAATTGATATATTTAAGGTCTCTTCTAAATATTGATAAATCGATTGTTCTGCGATTTCTTTTGAAAGGCTAGTTACAACATCCTTTAAAAAATAGTTATGATCAATGATTAATGGCACATTGTCTAAAAGACGTACTCGCTGGATATAGTAGATTTCTTTTCCTTTTTCGATGCCTGTTTTGGCATGAATTTCATCATTCACAAAAAGCTCAGAAAATAAAATGACCTTTGTGGTGTAATGGATGCCGTTTCGATTTGAGGCTTCGGTAAAAGATTCAATTCCATTTAAGGTGAATTGGGCAGGATGTCCCGGTTGATAGATGACACGGACACCTTTTCCGTGAATGGATTGTACATAGCCACCGGCACATAAATCTTGAATCGCTCTGCGGACGGTATTTCTCGAACAGTCAAATTCCTGAACTAAAGTATGTTCTGACGGAAGTAAATCTTTATAATTATATTCTAAATTCTCAATTCTTTGTTTTAAAACATGATAAATTTGTCTGTATTTGCTTTTCGGCATCGTTTTGATTCCTTTCTAAATGATTTGATGTTTAAACAAGTTTTCTGTGGTATATTATAGTGTATAACCATTGAAAAATCAACAAAAAACAAAAACTTGTATTTTTATACTTGACTTGTTTAAACAAGTGTGATATAACATAATCATAAAACATGTTTAAACAAGTTTTTGGTGCGAAAGAATTGATAATGAAAGAAAATGGAGGAAAAGAATGGGTAAGTATGCAAAAGAAGCAGAACAATTGCTTGATTTGGTAGGTGGCAAACAAAATATTGCAGCAGTGACACATTGCGTGACAAGAATGAGATTTGTATTAAATGATCCGGCTGCAGCAGATGTAGAAAAAATTGAGGAGATGAAAGTTGTAAAGGGAACATTTACACAAGCCGGACAATTCCAGGTCATTATTGGAAATACGGTGTCTGATTTTTACAATGATTTTACAGCAGTCGCTGGTATTGAAGGGGTTTCAAAAGATGCAGTCAAAAATGCAGCAAAGCAAAATCAAAATGCATTGCAAAGAGCCATTGCAGCGTTGGCAGAGATTTTTGCCCCTCTGATTCCGGCGATTATTACCGGTGGTTTGATCTTAGGTTTTCGAAATTGTATTGACAGCATGTATTTCTTCGAAAATGGAACAAAGACATTGTGCGATATCAGTCAATTTTGGGCGGGAATTGACAGCTTTTTATGGTTGATTGGTGAAGCGATTTTCCACATGCTTCCGGTTGGAATTTGCTGGTCAGTGACAAGAAAAATGGGAACGACACAGATGTTAGGAATTGTCCTTGGTTTAACTTTAGTTTCCGGACAGCTTCTAAATGCTTATTCTGTAGGTTCTACAGCTGCTGCTGATATCCCATATTGGAATTTTGGATATTTCCACATCAATATGATCGGATATCAGTCTCAGGTATTACCGGCAATTATGGCAGCGTTTGTACTGGTATATTTGGAAAGATTTTTCCGCAAGATAACCCCGCAAGTTGTTTCTATGATTGTTGTACCATTTTGTAGTTTAGTCTTAGCGGTTGTCGCAGCACATTTTATTGTCGGACCGATTGGATGGAAAATTGGTTCTGCAATCTCAAAAGTGGTATATGCAGGTATCACAGGATCATTTAAAGTTGTTTTTGGAGCTGTGTTTGGTTTTGTCTATGCGCCACTTGTGATTACCGGACTTCATCACATGTCAAATGCCATCGATCTTCAGTTGATCGCAGACTATCAGGGAACGATGTTGTGGCCGATGATCGCACTTTCCAATATCGCTCAGGGTTCCGCTGTATTAGGAATGATTTTTTTACAGAAAAAAGATGCTGAGGCTCAGGAAGTCAATATTCCAGCCTGTGTTTCCTGTTATCTTGGAGTAACAGAACCGGCGATCTTTGGTGTCAATTTAAAACATACATTCCCATTTGTTTGCGGAATGATCGGTTCTGCCTGTGCAGCCATCATCAGTGTATCTACAGGAACCGTTGCCAATGCGATTGGTGTTGGTGGAATTCCTGGAATCTTATCCATCAATACAGATTCTATTTTGACATTTGCCATTGCGATGGTACCAGCGATTGTGATTCCATTTGTATTGACAGTCATTGTTGGTAAGAAAAAGTTAAATCATGAGATAGAGGTTTTAGAAACAACACAAAATACCGCAGAAGTGATGGATGAAGAGGTAACAGAATTAAAGGCATTTTTATCAGGAGAAGTTATTCCAGTGTCAGAGGTAAATGATGGTGTATTTTCTGCTGGAATCATGGGAGATGGACTTGCAATCATACCGGAAAGTGATGTCGTTTATGCACCGGCAAATGGAAAAATTGAAACGTTGATGGAGGATTCCAAACACGCATGTGCAATGTCACTGGCAAATGGGATGCAGATTTTAATTCATGTCGGTTTAGATACGGTTAGCATGCAGGGAGATGGATTTGAATATTTCGTAAAATTGGGCGATTATGTAAAAGCTGGCGATCCATTAATCAAATTTGACCGAGATAAGATTAAACAGGCCGGATACCGTGATGTGACAGTTTTAGTTGTTGCCGAAGAAGGAAATGCAAAAAATATCAAAATGAATACAGGAATTAAGGCGAAGGAAAAACAGACACAGATCATCAGTTTTGACTAGGAGGAATGGCATTTGAACGATTTTAAGAACAGTGTAATATATCAAATTTATACAAAATCTTTTCAGGATTCGAATGGCGATGGATTTGGCGACATCAAAGGAACGATTCAGAGATTGGATTATTTAAAAGATTTGGGAGTGGATTACATATGGATGACCCCATTTTTTGTCTCTCCTCTAAATGATAACGGTTATGATATTGCTGATTATAAGGACATTGATCCGGTATTTGGCACAATGTCAGAGGTAGAATTGCTGATTGAAGAGGCTGATAAACGTGGGATTGGGTTGATGTTTGATATGGTATTTAATCATACCTCAACGAGTCACGAATGGTTCCAACGAGCACTAAATGGGGAGCAAAAATACATGGATTACTATCTTTTTAAAGATGGTAATCCAGACCAGCCCCCGACAAACTGGCAATCAAAGTTTGGTGGCAGTGCATGGGAGTATGTTCCAAAACTGGGGAAATGGTATTTGCATCTATTTGACAAGACTCAGGCAGATTTAAACTGGGATAATAAAGAGGTGCGAGAAGAATTAAAAAATGTCATTCGTTTTTGGAAAAAGAAGGGGGTCAAAGGATTTCGGTTTGATGTTGTAAATTTGATTTCAAAACCAGAAGTATTTGAGGATGATGAAATTGGAGATGGCAGAAGGTATTACACAGATGGACCACATGTTCATGAGTATCTCCATGAGTTGGTTACAGACACAGGGATTGAGGATATGGTTACAGTTGGCGAGATGTCATCGACATCACTGGAAAATTGTATTCGCTATTCAAATCCAAATGAAAAAGAATTGTCAATGGTATTTCATTTCCATCATCTAAAAGTAGATTACAAGAATGGAAATAAATGGGAAATTCAAAAACCGGATTATCGACAATTAAAAACTCTTTTTACTGACTGGCAATTGGAATTGCAGAAAAATGGCAGCTGGGAGGCAACATTTTGGTGTAATCACGATCAGCCAAGAGCAGTTTCTCGTTTTGGTGATGATAAAAAGTATTGGAAAGAATCTGCCAAGATGTTAGCAACTTGTACACATATGCTTCGTGGAACACCGTATATTTATCAGGGAGAGGAACTTGGTATGACCAATGCTTATTATCAGCGATTAGAGCAATATCGTGATGTGGAAAGCTTAAATTATTATGAGATCATGCGAAAAAATGGGAAAACGGATGCCGAAGCGATGCAGATATTAGGGGAGCGTTCGAGAGACAATGGAAGAACGCCGATGCAGTGGGATGATACAACCTATGCGGGATTTTCAAATACGAAACCGTGGATTTCCATTCCAGATAATTATACGTATATCAATGTGAAAACCGAGAACTCTGATTCGGATTCTATTCTCAATTATTATAAAAAACTCATTCAGATTCGTAAAAAGGAGCGTGCAATCAGTGAAGGAAACATCACTTTTCTCTTTCATGAACGCGAAGATCTTTTCCTATATAAGCGTGAATTTGATGGTGAAACGATTATAGTCATCAATCATCTGAGGGACGGGGAGACAAATATAGACGCATCCATTGTAGGTAATAACTGTCAGCGGTTACTTGGAAATTATGAAGATATCATATATAATAAGAAACAAATAATATTAAGACCATACGAAAGTATGATTTGTAAGGTCTTGTGAAAAAAGGATAAGTTTAACAGGTGGTGGCAAAAATGAAGAAAATACGATTAGGAACCAGTGATTTATTTGTACCGAAAATTGCTGTCGGATGTATGAGAATCAATGATATGGAATCAGAAAAACTGGTATCTCATATCAGTACTTGTATCGAAAATGGCTTAAATTTCTTTGATCATGCAGATATTTATGGCGGTGGTGAATGTGAGACTGTTTTTGCGAAAGCGTTTCAACAAACAGGATTTCAACGTGAGGACGTTATCTTGCAGTCAAAATGTGGAATCGTACCAGGAGTGATGTATGATTTTTCAAAAGAATATATTGTAAAGTCTGTAGATGGAATTTTAAAACGATTGGATACAGATTATCTGGATGTGTTGGTCCTTCATCGTCCAGATGCGTTGGTAGAACCAGAGGAAGTCGCAGAGGCATTTGACCAATTGGAACAATCAGGAAAAGTAAAATATTTTGGGGTATCCAATCATCGTCCAATGCAGGTAGAATTGTTGAAAAAATATGTAAAACAAGATCTTTTAGTCAATCAGTTGCAACTTAGTATACCATTTTCCAACATGATCGCCAGTGGCATGGAATGTAACATGTTGACCGATGGTGCGCTTGATCGTGATGACAGCGTGTTAGATTATTGTCGGTTACATGATATGACCATTCAGGCATGGTCACCATTTCAGTATGGCTTTTTTGAAGGTGTATTTGTTGGTAATGAAGAGAAATTTCCTGAATTAAATCAAAAACTGGAGGAATTTGCTAAGAAATATGAAGTGACACCGACAGCTATTGCAACCGCTTGGATTTTACGTCATCCAGCAAGTATTCAGATGATTGCCGGAACGACAAATACAAAGCGAATGAAAGAGATTATCAGTGGAAGCGAGATCGCATTGACCAGACAGGAATGGTATGAGTTATACTTGAGTGCTGGGCATATACTGCCATAGAAATCTTTGTATTTTTTAATTGACGTTTTTAAATATATACAATATAATATATTTAACAAGACAGCCGGAAGATAGAGCACACCTATCCGTCCGGTAAAATAGTTAGAATTGTAAGTCGCCTATTTTTCCAGAAACAGGGCGGCTTACTTATTTTTCAAATTTAAAATTGCAACGATTAAAAGAGCAATTGTTAGAATAACCATGAATTCTTCATATGTACTCATAAGCATCATCCCCCTGTCAAGACTCAGACGGATGATATGCACGCCCTCCCAGCTGTCAGGGTAAATATATTATTTTAATTGTAATTATATCAAATTATTTATATTACATATAATATAAAAAATGTAAATAAATAGAAATACAATGAGTTCAAGATAACGAATGAACAAAAATGCAGTTACCTAATTGATTGGGTAGCTGCATTTTTAAATATAAGCTTTTTATCATAATGTAATCTTACAACACTGCATTAGAAATAATTCTCGCAATTTCACGGATATCACTGCCTCTGCTAAATTCAAATGTAATCATGCCAATACTGCTAAAGTATAACTGAAGTTCGGATTCGATATCGAGCGTTCCGGCTGTTTCCACCGAATATACCTGAATTCGACTGTAAGGCATAGAAGTAAAATCTTTTTTGGCACCGGTAATTCCTTGTGTGTTGACAGAAATAATACGTTTGTCTGTGAAGACTACGAAATCACGGATTGAAGAAAAAACACGAATAATTTTTTCTCCATCTGCTAAAATTGGTTCAATAATTGGTGTGATATGTTTATTTACTTCTCGGTCTTTGGCGGGGGATAATTTAAAAATTTTTTTGTTTTCGAAATCAATCATATTATCGTTTTCCTTTCCATTTGATATAATGATTATGCCATAAAAAATAGGATATGGAAACCAAAATTTCAGATTTATGATAGTAAGAGCATGGAGGAATGTTATGGGACAAGATAGATTGATTTATCACATAGATGTAAATTCTGCTTATTTATCATGGGAGGCGGTAGAGCGTCTAAAAACACATCAGGATACGGTTGATTTGCGCGATATTCCTTCGATTGTTGGTGGAAATCAAAAGACGCGACATGGGATTGTGTTAGCGAAATCAATTCCTGCTAAGAAGTTTGGAATTCACACAGCAGAACCAATCCGTGATGCATTGATCAAATGTCCGCAGTTAGTTGTCTGTCCGCCTCATCATGATTTATATGAACGATATTCAAAAGCGATGCGAAAAGAATTTGATACTTATACACCGGTGATTGAGAAATATAGTGTTGATGAATGTTTTCTAGATATGACGGAAACAATCGGCTTGTTTGGAGAACCGGTGGAGACAGCCTATGAGTTGAAAGATAAAATCAAAGATAAACTTGGTTTTACAGTCAATGTCGGAGTAGCACCCAATAAATTGTTAGCCAAAATGGCAAGTGATTTCGAAAAACCAGATAAAGTCCATACGTTGTTTTATCATGAAATCGAGCAAAAAATGTGGCCTCTGCCTGTAAAAAACTTGTTCTTTGTCGGCCGTTCTACATATAAAAAGTTAGAAAAAATGGGAATTCATACAATCGGTGAATTGGCTCAGTTTGATTTAGAACTGTTGCAATATCATATGGGCAGCAAACATGGACAGTTGATTCATAATTATGCAAATGGACTGGATGATTCTCCCGTAGAAGAAGAACAGGTATTAAACAAAGGATATGGCAATAGCACTACAACATCCCATGATGTGACAGATAGAGAAGAAGGATGTAAGTTTTTGTTGTCGTTATCCGAAAATGTGGCGGCGCGTTTGCGTTATGATCATGTAAAAGCAGAGTGCATCTGTATTGAATTAAAGACGAGTACCTTTCGCAAATACTCTCATCAAAAAACGTTGCTGACTGCCACAGATATTACAAATGATATTTATCAGGCGGCCGTTGAATTATTAGATGAAGTATGGAAAGGGGAACCAATCAGATTGTTTGGAGTCAGAGCAACTAATATTACAGAAGAATCGTATCAGTTAGGGTTATTTGATTACCAGAAAAAGCAGAAACTTGAAAATATGGATAAAGCCATTGATTCAATTCGCAATAAATATGGAAATGATGCGATTAAACGTGCCAGTTTCTTAGATAGTGAGATCAAACATATGGCAGGTCGCCATTCAGAGAAAAAGAAATCATGACAGTCATATAGGATATTTGTCGAAGAAATCCGAAAATATAGAAAAATCATGTCAAATATTTGGCGAAAAATGCATAGACAGAAAAAAAGAGGTTGTGCTATACTAATCTGTAAATGAGCAATCAAATATAAATATAGAAAAGGATGGAAAAAATGGATTTGATTTATAGAAGTACAAGAAATGATCATGAAACAGCGACTGCTTCTCAGGCAATTTTAAAAGGATTGGCAAACAACAGTGGATTATTTGTGCCAACAGAAATTCCAAAACTTGATGTTAGTATAAAAGAACTTACAAAGATGAATTATCAGCAGACTGCATATGTAGTTATGAAGCAGTTTTTGACAGACTTCACAGAAGAAGAATTAAAGTATTGTATTGAACATGCATACGATGATAAGTTTGATACAAAAGAAATTGTGCCAATTGTAAAAGCAGGAGACGCTTATCATATTCAGTTATTCCATGGTTCTACAATCGCATTTAAAGATATGGCACTTTCAATTTTGCCATATTTATTAGTAACTGCTGCTAAGAAAAATAACGTTAAAAATGAAATCGTTATTTTAACTGCAACCTCTGGTGATACTGGAAAAGCTGCATTAGCAGGTTTTGCAAATGTTCCAGGAACAAAAATTATTGTTTTCTATCCAAAAGATGGTGTCAGCCCAATTCAGGAAAAACAGATGGTAACACAAAAGGGTGATAATACTTATGTAATCGGAATCAAAGGAAACTTTGATGATGCGCAGACAGGCGTGAAAAAGATGTTTTCTGATTCTGAATTAGCAAAAGAGATGGATGCAGCAGGCTATCAGTTCTCATCCGCAAACTCTATCAATATTGGACGTCTTGTTCCACAGATCGTATATTATGTATATTCTTATGCAAAATTAGTATCCGATCAGGTGATTGCAGAAGGGGAGCCAATGAACGTAGTGGTACCAACTGGTAACTTTGGTAATATTTTAGCTGCATACTACGCAAAACAGATGGGTCTTCCAATCAAGACTCTCGTGTGTGCTTCTAATGAAAACAAAGTATTATTTGATTTCTTCCAAACAGGTACATATGACAAGAACAGAGAATTTATTTTGACTTCATCTCCATCTATGGATATTTTAATTTCCAGCAACTTAGAACGTTTGATCCATAAGATTGCAGGTGACAGTGCTGAGAAATGTGCAGAGTTAATGCAGGCTTTGGCAACGGATGGAAAATACACGATTACAGATGAGATGAAAGCAAATCTCAGTGATTTTGTTGGCGAATATACAACAGAAGAAGGAACGGCTCAGGCAATCAAAAACTTATATGAAGAAACTGGCTATGTGATGGATACCCATACTGCGGTTGCTGCTAACGGTTATCAAAATTATGTAAAAGAAACTGGTGATAAAACACCAACGGTTATCGCTTCTACTGCAAGCCCATTTAAGTTTACAAGAAGTGTTATGAATGCAATCGATCCAGCATATGACAGCAAGACTGATTTTGAATTGGTTGACGAGTTGAGCAAGATTTCTAAAACAACAGTGCCTGATGCGATTGAAGAAATTCGTACTGCACCAGTTTTACATGATACTGTTTGTGAAAAAGATCAAATGCTTGCAGAAGTGAAAAAGATTTTAGGAATTTAATTTTATAATGACATGATTATTAATTAGTGCGAGATAGAAAGAGGCGAAATTTTTCGTCTCTTTTTTCAGTTCATAGGAAATTACGTTGTAATTTCTATGAAACAAAAAACGTTCTGCGAGGATGCGACCAGATGCATAAGGTAATATGACTGCTTATAACAGTCCGCTTTTGTTCTATTAAGATAACCAAATCATTTTTTTTACGTGTATATAATTAAGGGAGGGATGAATCAAGATGAGAGATCAAGATATCGTAGATCTTTATTGGGCACGTGATGAACAGGCAATTAAAGAGACAACGAGGAAATATGATCATTATTTGATGAAAATTGCTTACAATATTCTTGCCAATATGGAGGATTGCAAAGAATGTGTTAATGATACGTATCTAAAGGCATGGTATTCGATGCCAACAGCGAGACCTCGAATGTTATCTACTTACCTTGGCAAAATTGTAAGACATAAAGCGATTGATCTGTTTCGAAAAAGTCATAATCAAAAAAGAAAAGGTTCCCAATATACCGTGGCTTTAGAAGAATTAGAAGCTTGTTTGTCGAGTGGAAATGAAACAGAACAAGAAATAGAGTTCCAACAGTTGGTAGATAGCTTAAATTACTATGTTCGTGCATTGCCATCAGAAATGAGACATGTATTTATCAGTCGATACTATTATATGGATTCGATTCGAGAAATTTCGCGTAATTATGCCATGAGTGAATCGAAAGTGAAAAGTATGCTATATCGAATCAGAAATGATATGCGTGATTTTTTACAAAAGGAGGGATATGTCATATGAGAACAGAGGATTTTATGGATGCAATTGGTTTTCTGGATGATGATTTAATTGAAGAGACTGATAAAACCAGAAAAAGAAATAAGAAAACCAAGCGATGGCTACGCATAGGAACACTTGCCGCTTGTTGTTGTATCATAATCGGTGGGTTAGTTTTCTATGAATACCAAATGCAAAACGAGAAACAGATACAAAAAACGGTATCTGATGGAAGTGTGCCACAAGAGGATGGGGTTATTATCCCTGAATTGGATATTGATGCACAGATAAGTGGTGAGGAAGATGTATTGCCAATATTTTCTTATCAGGGAAACAGTTATATTGGCTTTGACGGTTACCAATGTTCTTCTAATCTCTTAGACCAGTGTTTGGGTAGAACGAAGAAAATTGCAGCGGGATCGGGCATTGAAAAAGGAGCAGGAGAAGAAAATCTGCTTGGCAACATAGATGGAGAAATTTATTCTTTAAAAGGTTATGATCCATCCTTGATCTTATGTGCAAAGATCGATGGGAAACGAAAAATATTCGTACATAACAATGGAATTTCATTTGTAAAAGGTAGAGAGTTATTTGAAGATGGTTTTCATTTACGGGGAAATGATAAGGCAATCAGGGGTCAGATAATCGAAGATTGGAATCATGATAAGAAAAAACAAAGAACATTAAAGTTAAAGAATCAGAAAGCCATTGACGCATTTTTTAAAGCGATGGAAGAAGCAGATTTTATATATAGAGATGATATTGATGATACAAAAGAAATCGGTATTTTATATATACAAAAGAAGGACGGATTACAAGTCGTGTTACATTTGTTAGATGGAGGTTATGTGGCGTGTGAAGGATTTTCTGATGTTTGTGTTCAGGTGCCAACGGAGATATTTGAGGAGATTTGTCAGGGCTTTCAGTAATACGATTGGCGATTATAATCATGACGTAGAGAAAAATGGAGGGTAGAAAATGAAGAAAAAGATGTGGAGTGTCATGATATTTTTCATTTTTATGACACAGTTAGCTGGATGTGGGTTCCAGACTGCAAAGAAAACGAAAAATCATTTAGACGAAACAAAAGGTTGGAAAACGATTCATTATGAGTGTGTGTTGGGAGACCTGAGTCTAAAACTGCCGAAAGATTGGAACTATTCTATTGCAAAGTATAATAAAAAAGAAAAGACATTTGGCATTGAATTTTGGCCTAAGGATGACAAGAAAGGAAAAATAAATCTATCTTATTGGGATATGTTTGCTGTTTGTGGGACTGAATTAGACCAGAAAGAGATAAAATTTGATAATGGGATGAAAGCTTGGATGGGAACCTATGATAGTCATACTTATTGGGATTTTATTCATTTTAAAGATGAATATGAGCATTATGTTGTAACAACAGAATGTGAAGATGACTGGTGGCAGAAACACAAAGATCTGGTAATGGAAATTTTAAATACGATAGAGATAACAACTGATTCAAAATAATTTGAGCGATTTCTGTAAATATGGTACAATAATTCTATGGAAAAGGAACAAAGAAGGGACGTGAATTATATGGCATTTTTAGATAGTTTACAGAAAAATTTGACGTCAGTTGGGAAACAGGCGGCCGACAAAGCAAAAGAAGTGGCGGATTTTACTGTAAAGACGACACAACTTCGCACTGAGAAACAGAAATTAGAAGAGTGTTATGCAAGAATTGGGAAACGCTTCTATGAGGCGACAAAGGATATTCCAGCGGAAGAAGATTTGGTTGATTTTAATGAAGTTGAGGCAAGATTAGTGGCAATGAAAGCTTTAGAAGATGAAATTCAGCAACTAAAAGGCAAAAAGCCTTGTCCTAATTGTGGAGCCATGGTAGAGGAAGACAGTCAATTCTGTAGTCATTGCGGAAGCAGTATTTAAGGAACTGTCTGTAATAAATAGAATTTGAGCATAAAAGATGCATTTTTTGATATGAAAAGATGCATCTTTTTGTGTGTCATAAAAAATATGAAAAAAGTTCACAAAGTGTTCGCAATTTTCATCTATAATAGAGGATAGTCTTATTATATATAGAAGGGAGCTAGCTGATGATACAAGTTACAAACTTAGTAAAAAAGTATGGGAATAAAACAGCACTTCATGGCATTGATTTTACAGTGGCAGAAGGCGAAATTATGGGTTTGTTAGGCCCAAATGGTGCAGGAAAATCCACAACGATGAATATTATGACCGGATATATTTCTGCAACAAGTGGTGAAGTTAAAATTGATGGACATGATATTTTGACAGAGCCGATAGAGGCAAAAAAAAGAATTGGATATTTACCGGAAATTCCACCTCTTTATGTAGATATGAAGGTGAAAGAATATCTAAATTTTGTGGCACAGCTTAAAAAAGTAAAAAGAAAAGAACGAAAAACTCAAGTCGAAGAAGTCATTCGTCTGACGGAACTTGGAGAATATGAGAACCGTTTGATCAAGTTTTTATCGAAAGGATATAAACAGCGTGTCGGTTTAGCGCAGGCACTGCTTGGTAATCCGAAATTACTGATTTTGGATGAACCAACTGTTGGTTTAGATCCAAAGCAGATCATCAATATGAGAAATCTGATCAAAGAGCTTGCAAAGACACATACCATTATTATCAGTTCACATATTTTATCTGAAATCAGTGCAGTGTGTGACAGTGTGATTATTATTGATCAGGGCAAAGTGATTGCACGTGGAACGGCAGAAGAATTAGAGGAACAGTTTAGTGATCAGGATGCATTAAATCTGACAGTGAAAGGAGAGCTGGCTGAGATCGAGTCAGCAGCTGAGCAGTGTCCGTATTTCGCCTCTTATCAATTAACAGAAGCAGGGGCTGGACAATGGACGATCAAGGCAGAATTAGAAGATAAAAAGGAAGATGTTAGAGATCAGTTATTCTTCTATTTTGCAGAAAAGAAAATTCCGGTGCTTAATATGGAACAGGAAACAAAATCATTGGAAGATGTCTTCTTACAGCTTACTGAGAAAGGAAATGAGGTGAAATAAGATGAAAGCAATTTATTTAAAAGAGCTTAAAGGCTATTTCCACTCTATGACCGGATATGTATATTTGGCATTTTTTACGGTAGCAATTGCGATTTATTATGTATACTATTGTGTGTTAAATGCAATGACAAATTTTACATCTTATGTACTTGGAAATGTGACGATTATCTTTTTGATCGCGATCCCAATCCTTACAATGCGGCTATTATCGGAGGAAAAGAAACAGCGGACAGATCAATTACTATTTACTGCGCCGGTTCGTACATGGGAAATTGTTGTTGGTAAATATCTTGCGGCATTGACATTATTTACTATTTCACTGCTGATCATAGGATTATTTCCAATTTTCACAAGTATGTTTGGTAAAGTGAACTGGTTAATGACACTTACTGGATTATTAGGTACATTTTTACTGGGGGCTGGTTTGATCGCAATCGGACTTTTGATTTCTTGTACAACAGAACATCAAATGATTGCAGCCGTGCTTAGTTTTGCATTATTTTTGGTTATGTTCATGTTGCCCTATATTACAGAAATGTTTCCATCTAGTGGTATTTTTACTATGATTCTATTGATTGCATTGGCACTGTTATTAGCATGGATGTTTTATGAAGAAACAAAAGATTTCAGAATCACAGCGATTGCCGGAATCATCCCGATCATTGCGATCGTAGCAGTATTTATCATAAAACCGGAACTTTATGATAATGGACTTGCTAATATTATTTCCTGGTTATCCTTGATGGATCGTTTTAATAACTTTGTCAATGGAGTGTTAAATGCATCTTCCATAGTTTATTATTGTTCTTTTGTTGTAGTTTCCCTTTTTGTTGGAACACAGATCTTAGAACATAGAAGATGGAAATAGGGAGGAGCAGAAAATGGATTTAAAAAATAAATTTAAAAAGAAAGAACAGACAGAAAAGAGACAAAAAAAGGCCTCTGTCGCAGGAGTGCGTACAAAGAAAACACTGGGTGTCTTGTCTGCAACTTCAATTGTTTTAATTATTATCATTGCAGTTTTAGCGAATGTACTTGTTTCAAAGGGAAACTGGAGTTATGATGTCACCGACAATAAGATTTTTTCTATCTCAAGTCAGTCAAAAAAAATAGTTAAAAATCTGAAACAGGATATTACCATCTATTTTCTTGATAGCAAGAAAAATGTAGATGATAACTATTTGCAAATTGCACAACAGTATAAAAAGAATTCAAAACATGTTTCGATTAAATACAGAGATTTAGAGTTGTATCCAAACTTTGGAAAAGACTATGTGTCATCTTCTGAATCAATCGAGGCAGGAGGCATTTTGGTTGTCAGTGGTGAAAAAGGCCGTTATATTTCATCAGATGATTTTATTGCTTATGATATGGATAGCAGTGGGAATTATACAACATCGATAAATTTAGAACCATCTCTGACAGCAGCGATTAACTATGTTATATCTGATAAAACACCGAAGATTTATACGTTGGCTGGTCAGAGTGAACCAGAATTTGATGCTTCATTCCAAAGTTCAATCGAAGCGGATAATTATGAATTTAAGGAATTAAATCTTTTAACAGAAAAAAAAGTTCCGGATGATTGCGAAATTTTATTTATATATGCGCCAAAAAAAGACATATCAGCTGATGATTTAAAGAAAGTTGAAACATATTTAAAAAATGGTGGTAAATTATTTTATGTATGTAATACAGAGGCTGGTAAATTAAAGAATTTTGAGAGTCTGCTAACAGGTTATGGAATTAAGATCAATGATGGAATTGTCGTAGAGACTGATAGTTCGAAGTATATGCAAAATTATCCGACTTATATATTGCCAACGATTGAAAGTACAACCGTTACAGATAGTTTGCTGCAAAATTCTTCTTATGTATTAACTCCTGTCAGCAAAGGACTTACTTTATCTGACAATGCAATATCCTTATTATCTACGAGTGATGGGGCATATTCAAAAACAAATTTGGAGAGTAAGACTGTTGAGAAGGAAAAAGGCGATATTAATGGACCATTTTCTCTTGCAGCAGAAGTGCTTGATGATAATGATAATGGAAAAGTCATTGTTGTTGCCTGTCCAAGTATGATGGTGGATCAGGTAGATCAGTCTGTGTCAGGTGCAAATTCAAACTTTGTTTCTAATTGTGTTAATGCATTAGCACAACAAGAGGAGAAAATCTCTATAAAAGCAAAATCAGTATCCGATGAAACAGCAACCTATACGACATCAGCCATTCAGTTGGTATCTTTCGTATCAGTGATAGGAATTCCGGTAGTATTATTGGTAATCGGCATTGTTGTAGTCGTGATGCGAAGAAAAAGTAAATAAAATACAAAAAGACCGGCAATGAATTTGCCGGTCTTGTCCGTTTTTGTTTTTTATGTTAATTCAAATTGAGAAAGATAATGTTCTACATGTTTTAAGCGATCTTTAACTGGGATACCGATTTTACGACTGACTCCATTCCCAATTAGTTCGATTAAGAAATTTACCCCAATTTGCGAAGCAAAGTACGAGTTGCTGTCAATATCAACGCGCAATATTTTATCCGCGAGATCAGAAAAAGTTGGCAGATGTTCGCTGTTTATATCTGTAATGAGAATGATTTTTGCGTTTACATCATGTGCCATTTGTAAAGCGCTTCGATCGATAACGGAATAGCGCGGGAAACTAAATAAGATTAAACAATCGCTTTCTGTAATATCGCACATATGATCGATGACTGTTCCGGTGTTTAAACCAGTTGTGTATACATTTGGCAGAACTTGTTTTAACAAAAAGTAAAGTCTGCTTCCAAGACAAACATTGGAACGGCTAGATGCAATGTATATTTTGTCAGCCTGTAATATCAGCTCGATTACCTCGTTAAAAAGTTCATTCCCATTCATGGAAAAGACACTACGAAGACTTGCGTCCGCTATTTTTAAAGCTTCAATTCCATAATGTAAATTGTCTGGATACTCTTTGATTGCTTCCATAAAACGTTCTGACGGGGCGGTCACTTGACCAGAGACCTTTGTGAGAGTTGCTAAGTGGCATGTTTGCAGATATTTCTGAAAATCCATATATCCTTTAAATCCGATTGCACGGGTGAAACGAATAATGGAGGCCTCACTAATCCCCAGTGTGGAAGCAAGCTCAGTAGATGTCATAAAACAGGACTCTGTTGTATGAGACATAACATAGTCTGCTATAATTTTGCCTACTTTTGTCAGCTTTGCTTGACCGATGATTTCATTCAGCGTTTTCATAAATTCCTCCTGATAAACACATAACGATAGCTACATTTGTAACTGTTTAAAGTCAATATGTGGCGTTTTTAAAGTTATTTTTTAACAGTTATCCTTATTGTATAATTAATTTTCGGAAAAATCTATAGTAAAATATGATAAATCTGCCACAATCAATGTCGCGAGGAGTCAATTTGTCGAAGAAATATTATGGTTCAGGTTATGGATGTGATATAATGAACAAAAGTTTTCACTTTGTTAACCGAAAGAAATAGAAAGTGTAGGAAATTACGATGTTAAAAATAGGATCACATGTAGGAATGAAAGGCAAAGAAATGATGTTAGGTTCTGCGAAGGAAGCAGTATCTTATGGAGCGAATACCTTTATGGTATATACGGGTGCACCGCAAAATACCCGCAGAAAGCCTGTGGAGGAATTACGGATTCTAGACGCATGGGAATATATGAAAGAACATGGAATTGAAGAATTTGTCGTCCATGCTCCTTATATTATAAATCTTGCCAATACAATCAAAAAAGAAACATTTGAGATTGCAGTTGATTTTCTAAAAATAGAATTGGAACGCACCGAGGCAATGGGATCTCATACACTGGTACTTCATCCGGGATCTCATGTTGGTGCTGGAGAAGAAACTGGGATAGCGAGAATTATCGAAGGACTTAATGAAGTCATGCAAAAAGATATGAAAGTAAAGATTGCTTTAGAAACAATGGCTGGAAAGGGCAGTGAACTGGGCAGAAATTTTGAACAGTTGGCACGTATATATGAAGGTGTGAAATACCCGGAACATTTGCGAGTTTGTTTTGACACCTGTCATACAAATGACAGTGGCTATCTGGTTGCAGAACAGTTTGAGCAGGTTATCGATGAATTTGACCGAATTCTTGGCAAAGATCAAATTGCTGTTTTTCACATTAACGACAGCAAAAATCCATTGGGAGCTTCCAAAGACAGACATGAAAATCTGGGATTTGGCACGATTGGATTTGATGCTTTGTATCAGATTGTGCATCATCCTGAATTTATAGAAATTCCGAAAATTTTAGAGACACCATATGTAAAACGAGAAGGAACGAAAAAATCATATCCGCCATATAAATATGAGATTGAAATGCTTCGAAGTGGCAACTTTGATCCGGAAGTACAGCAACGTATTTTAGAACAGGCATAGGAGGAAATCATGAAAATTACATTTATTGATCATAGTGGATTTTTGATCGAGTTAAAACAGAGTGTATTGTTATTCGATTATTATAAAGGTGAGATTCCAGATGTACCGGGAAAGAAATGGTATGTATTTGTATCCCATTTTCATGAGGACCATTTTCAATCTTCGATTTTTCAACTGCGTGAAAAATACGATGATATCACTTTTATCATTTCAAAAGATGTATGCAAATATCGCAAAAATCTGTTAAAGAAGCCATATGAAGTCGTGACCTGGAATCAATCCTATCAGATTGGTGAACTTGCGGTTGATACGTTTAAATCTACGGATGAGGGATGCGCCTATTTTGTTCATGTGGAAGGATATGATATTTATCATGCAGGTGATTTACATTGGTGGCACTGGATCGGAGAACCAGATGCGGACAACGAGGCAATGCGTATTGGATATACGAGTCAAATTGATAGATTAATGGATGAAAAAATGGATGTCGCATTTATGCTGTTAGATCCGAGACAGGAAGAAGCTTATGATTGGGGAATGAATTATTTTATGGAGCATACAAAGGCGAAAATCGTATTCCCAATGCATATGTGGGGACAATATGATTGGTGTGATAAATATCTCTGTTCCGAAAAGGGACAAAATTATTATAAACGGTTTCAAAAAATTACAAGAGAGGGAGAAACTTTTCATTTATAAGGCATACAATATGAAAAAATAGAGATGGAAATTTCATGGAAAATGAAAAGCTCGAAGAACAGTTAAATTTGGCATTATCCGTTCCGGAAACACAAAGAATTGAAAATACGGCACTGAATGCAGGGTATAATGCTCTCGAAAAAACATGGGAATTGATTGTTCGTTATGCGGGAAATGCTGAAAATTTTATTCGTTTAACAGCCCAATATGGTGGTCGTGCAGAGCCTCTATTTGGACAATATGCGATTGTTGTACTACGAGAATCGGCAATCAATGTTTTTGCAGATCAAAGTGAAGTCATTTATGTAGAAAAAGCAAAAAATATGTATCCTTCTGTCACCCGCGGAATACAAAGTTCGTGTCCATTGTCTGTACGTGGTCAGTTAAAACAAAAAGGAAATGGAGTATTAATTGGAATTGTTGATTCTGGAATCGATCTGTTGCATCCGGATTTCATCCGTGAAAATGGACAAAGTGCTGTGATCGGTATCTGGGACCAGACAGCAACGAATGGGATGCCCCCTCAGGGATTTTATGGAGGGGTTTACTATTCGGCAGAAGAAATCCAAGAGTCAGTCAATAATCGGAATCGATTGATTACAGATCCATCTGGACATGGGACGCATGTGGCTTCGATTGCAGCAGGAAAGCAGGGAGTTGCCCCTGGAGCAGATATTTTGTTTGTGAAGCTTGGTAGAGGCATGGAAGGAGAACTTGCGAGGACAACAAATTTGATGCGTGCGGTTGATTTTTTGATCAGAAGTGCAGAAGAACAAAGAAAGCCGATTGCAATTAATATCAGTTATGGAACGAATTATGGAGATCATCTCGGCAATAGTTTGCTGGAAACCTATTTAAATGACGCAGCAACGCTTTGGCAGACAGCTATTTGTGTAGGTACTGGAAATGAGGGAGATACAAGTAGGCATAGACAAGGTAAATTACAGACAGGCAATGTAGAAATTGTAGAGATTTCGGTTGCACCGTATGAAACTTTTTTAAATTTGCAGATATGGAAAGAGTTCTTTGATGAGATGGAGATTATTATACGTTCACCATCAGGCATTGAACAAAACTTGCAGGGACAGACTGGATTTGGACAAAGGAATTTTGGACAAACCAATCTGTCTTTTTTTTATGGCATGCCAACGCCATACAATCGTAGACAGGAATTATTTCTAGCGTTTGCGACGAGTGGAACTGAGATTGAGAGTGGTATATGGACGGTATTTTTTATTCCAGGAAGATTAAAAGATGGAAGTTATCATATGTGGTTGCCGGTTGCTGAAAATAATAATCGTAGCACACGTTTTCTGATGCCGAGTTTAGAACAGACTCTTACGATACCGGCCTCGGCATCTAGTGTCATTTCCGTTGGTGCTTATGATGCTGTCAGTTTGACATATGCATCATTTTCAGGGAGAGGGGATTATAATCGGTGTATGGAAAAACCAGAATTAGCAGCACCAGGAGTTCAGATTACGGCAGCGTCACCAGGCGGTGGTTATACGAGTAGGAGCGGAACTTCAATGGCAGTACCATTTGTGACAGGAACTTGTGCACTTTTAATGCAATGGGGCATCATTGAGGGAAATGATCGTTTTTTATATGGTGAAAAGATCAAAGCTTATCTTATCAGAGGTGCAAAAAGTCTTCCAGTATCGGCGACTTATCCCAATAATGAGATTGGATGGGGTATTTTATGTATAGCAAACAGTTTTTGGGGATAAAATAAAGATAACTACAATAATATTGATTTGTTTTTCTCAATAATAGCAATATTGAAAATGATTATCAATATCACTATTGAAATCAGAGTTAGTCTATGCTATCTTATAACACAGATAAGGGAAAAAACTTATCGAAGCAGAAACATTTTATAAATCATTAGAACTCCTTTCCTAACATTTAAGTTGGGATGACCGGCAACGTTCTCGGTTGCCGGTCTGTAAATCAGGAAAGAAAGGAAATCATATGCCAATCGAATTGATAAGAAATTATTATCGAACGACTTCGAATACTTCATATGTCAATATGACAATGGCACTGCATTGTGCTCCGTTTTTAAAAGGAATCAAAGATTCTACTCTATTAGTTTTAAAACCAGAGGATGCAAAATTGATGGGAATGACCTTATATCGAATGAATGCGAAATGCAAGACCATGTACCGAAGTGGGGATAAGATGATCCTTCTGATTTATCGAGAACGGGGACTAAAGAAGTTGTTAAGTGAAAAACGGGCAAAGAAATTTTTGCTTGAATATGGTTATCAGGGATTGGATGCTATTCAGGATACACTCGTATTGAATCAGATTTTAGACTTTCTGAAAGTAAGATTTGAGTCTGCTTATGGGACGAGAAAAGAATTCCCACACGAAATCGGTGTATTTTTAGGATATCCGATCGAGGATGTTGTTGGATTTATTGAAAATCACGGACAGAATTTTCTTTTAACCGGATACTGGAAAGTATATTCAGATAAAGAAAGAGCACAGAAAATGTTTCAAAGCTATGATGAAGCCAGAGAATCAGCAATTTATGAAATTTTGGAAGGAAAAAAATTTTATGAAATTGCGGTTTAATAAAAAATAAAGGAGATAGAACAATGAGCAATATTAAAGTAGTATATTGGAGTGGAACTGGAAATACACAGATGATGGCAGACAAGATTGCAGAAGGAATTCAGGCTGCCGGAAAGACAGCAGATGTCTTATCAGTTGATGCAGTAGCTGCATCTGATCTAGCGGAAGAAAAAGCATTTGCATTAGGTTGTCCATCGATGGGAGTTGAACAGTTAGAAGAAGGAGAAATGGAACCATTTATGTGTGATTTAGAGGGTCAGTTAAAAGGCAAAAAGGTTGTCTTATTTGGCTCTTATGGCTGGGGCAACTGTGAATGGATGGATGATTGGGTAGAACGCTGCGAAAATGCAGGTGCTACTGTAATTGGTGGCGAAGGCATCACTGTATTAGGTGAGCCAGATGATGAAGTAAATGAGGAATTATTGGAAGCTGGTAAAGAACTGGCAACCTTATAATGATTCATTTATTATAAATTTTTCCAGTCTTTATACTGGAATCTATATCGGATGAGAAAAAGTCATTTGATATTAACACTGTTATGATCAGTCAAGTGGGAAAGCTGACTGATAAAACATTTTGATAACCTTCCTAAATCAGAGAGAATACTTTGATAACACATTTTTACATTTTATGCAATAACACCGAAAAAGGGTGTCAACCTTTTTTCGGTGTTATTTGTGTCTGTTATAAATATTTTGTTATAAAAAGGGAAAATGGTCATTTTTTCTTTACATTTGTAAAAAAATAGATATAATAAAAAAGAAACTATCTAAATTAAATCCTTCTGAGGTGCCAGAAGAAACGATACCGTATTTTGAAATACCCGTATGTTTGGTTCTGATGAAAAGGGAAACAGGTGAGATTCCTGTACGAACTCGTCACTGTGATAAGGGAGTAGGGGCAAGCATGTCACTGAAACAGATGTTTTGGGAAGACTGCCGTCTGCGATGATCTTTCAGCCAGGAGACCTGCCTTAGTTGTAAGATGAATACAACCACGAGTCATTGGTTTGTGTGGATACAGACAAAATTTTTGTTTTGTTGGCACTGGAATATTCAGATTTCATGTGCTCTGTTATTGTATTATTTTTTAGTGCATAGGAAATTTTTGTAATTGTAACCTCCATGCCAATTTGTGGCATGGAGGTTTTTTTATGAGTCAGGGACACCATCATGTATCGATGGATTATTATGCTTATATATCAGGCATTAGGGAATGGAATTCCTATTTCAAAGTTGGCTTTGCCGTTGGTGCAGTACTCTTGGTGGTGATATGTAATTTAATCAGTGTTTCGATATTTACATTATTCTTTATGTTATTTCTAACGGTGAAAATCGGCAGGATGCATGTGCATGACTATATACGATTGATGACGATCCCCCTGTTTTTTATCGTATTTAGTGGACTTGCCATTATGATTCATTTTGACAGTCAACCCCAACCTGATAGCATGGTATGCCTGCCGTTTTTCATAACAAACTTATTTATTACCAAAGCAGATTTTATGTTGGCAGTAGAAACGGGAATCAAAGCACTTGGGGCTGTCAGTGCATTGTATATGTTATCATCATCAACGCCAATCGGAGAGATTCTTTCTGCATTTCGACGTATCCATGTTCCCGATATTATTTTAGAATTGATGCATTTGATATATCGTTATATTTTTATTTTGTCAGAGGTCAATCAGAAGCAAAAAGATGCTGCACGCTCCAGACTAGGATATATTGACTATAAAACTTCATTGCGAACATTTGGCAGCGAGCTTGCTAATCTATTTTTGATGTCGATGAAAAAAGCAGAACATTATTATGATGCAATGGAGGCACGCGGTTACGAGGGAAACGGTTTCTTTTGGGAAGAAAAAAAGCCATTGACTATGGACCAAATTATTTGGGCAGTTGTGTATTTTGGCATTGTTATCATTTTGGTAGTTATCCATATCTGGTAAAAGTGTGGAGGAAAAAATTTATGGAGAAAAGAAAACATAATGGTCCAATATTTGAGAATCCTGTCATTTTACAGACCAGCCATTTAGATTTTTCTTATGATGGAGAAAAAAAGGCATTGACCGATGTGAATGTATCCATTCGAAAAGGAGAACGGATTGCAGTGCTCGGTGAAAATGGAGCTGGAAAATCCACTTTTTTTCTAAATTTAAACGGAGTCCGAGTTCCAAAAAATGGAGAAATCATTTTAAATGGAACACCGATTACAAAGAAAAATAGACAGTCTTTACATAAAGAAGTGGGAATTGTTTTTCAAGATGCAGATAATCAGATCATTGCCTCTACTGTAAAGGCAGAAATTGCTTTTGGTCCGATGAATATGCGTTTATCAAGAGAGGAAGTTGAAAAATGTACTAAAACGGCAATGGAAGAAATGGATTTAATATCATATGCCGATCGCCCACCCCATTATTTAAGTGGTGGCGAAAAGAAACGAGTCAGCATTGCAGATATTTTAGCAATGAATCCTTCTATTATTATTTTTGATGAGCCAACGGCTAATCTAGATCCTGCAAGTGCAGAGATGTTAGAAGGTGTGCTTTCCCGTTTACAGCAGAGGGGAAAGACAGTACTCCTGTCGACCCATGATGTCGATTTTGCATATCGGTTTGCCGATCGAATTTTTGTGTTTTCGAAAGGTCATTTAATTGCAGATGATGTGCCGGATGTGATTTTTTCAGATCAGGTATTATTAAAACGTGCTAATCTAAAACAGCCAATTTTTATGCAGATTACAAATTTACTGAGAGAACATCATTGTTTGGCAGAATCGGAGCGAATTATATATGCAAAAAATATAGAAGAGTTAGCTAGTTTATTAAAGTAGTCATAAATTGGATTATATAGATTATAGATATTTGAAAAGGAGGACAAATAGATGCCAAAAAGCAAAAAGAAATGGATGAATGTCTTGATTTGTTTTACAATGATTTTTGCGTTTTCATCGAATGTCAATGCAATGCATATTATGGAAGGTTATTTACCAGCACAATTTTGTATTGCCTGGGATGTGGTGTGTGTCCCATTTCTTGTGTGTGGATTTTCATCGATAAAAAAGAGATTAGACGAGGATCGTAGAAACATTACATTGCTTGCTATGGCGGGTGCGTTTGTATTTGTAATCTCTTCACTAAAAATTCCATCTGTTACTGGAAGCTGTTCTCATATGACAGGAACAGGATTAGGAGCAATCTTATTCGGACCAACAGCAGTTAGCATTTTAGGGATTATCGTACTAATATTTCAGGCCATCTTGCTTGCACATGGTGGAGTTACCACACTCGGTGCAAATGCTTTTTCGATGGCAATTGCAGGACCATTTTTCAGTTATGGGATTTATCATTTATTACAGAAAATAAAGGTCAATAAATGGATGAGCATTTTCTTGGCGGCCTCTATGGGAGATTTATTTACTTACTGTGTCACCAGCTTCCAGCTTGCATTAAGTTATCATAGTGCAGGAATTGGTGTTGCGTTTGTAAGTTTTCTTGGTGTTTTTGCACCAACACAGTTGCCACTGGCAATCATCGAAGGGATTTTGACTGTCTTAATTATGATGGCATTGGATACTTATGCAAAACCAGAGCTTATTAAAATTGGTTTTTATAAGGAGGCGAGAGAAGATGAAGAATAAAAAAAAATGGGCAATTATTTTGTTGATACTTGTATTTTTCATTGCAATCGTTCCATTGTTTGTATTAAAAGGTGCTACATTTGGCGGTTCCGATGATGCTGGAAGCGTGATGATTGCGTCGATGAATGGTGGTGCTTATGAGCCTTGGTTTACGCCTGTATTAGAAACGTTGATCGGTGGAGAACTACCGGGAGAAGTAGAAAGTTTATTTTTCTGCGTACAGACGGGTATTGGTGTTGGTATCATTGCTTTTATCATGGGCCGTTTGACGGAACGAAAGAAATGGGTAGATAAAGAAAAATTAAAAGAAGGTATGAAATAATATATAAATAAGAAGAAAGAGTTTCAGATACGGAACTCTTTTTCTTTTGGAAGTAAAAGTATGATATAATAAGGCATAATTTCAGGTTTTGTGTTGACAATAAGGAGGTTTTGATGAAAAAATATGTTCTTTTTATACTAGTTATATGTACCAGTATATTAACGATGGTAGGGTGTGGGAAAATAGCAGGACGAGATGATTCTGGGAAAAATCAGATTGACCAACAGATATTCAAGAGCTTGGTGGGGGATTATCAGGCAGAAGAAGGCGGAAGTGTAGAAAAGGGTGATTATGTTGGAGCTTATTGGCATCTGTTTATTTCGGATGAATTGCCAGAGGAATCAGATTATTATTTTTCTATCTATGATAATGGAGCCGGAAATCCTGGTTTTCATGGAGAAATCACAAATTTAGATGAAAATTGTATGATAGTGAAGGTAAATCTCGACGATTTGGAAGAAATGCCAGGAAATTGGCAACACAAAGATGGATATATTGAGTTTGATTATGAGCAAAAAGGAGATAAATTATATCTTACGAATCACCAATGTAAAGTGATATTTGACAAAGAAGAATCATAGATAATGATATTATGAAGCCTGCATTCATTATGATAATAAATGCAGGCTTTTGTTGGCTTACTTAGCTTCTTTTTTTAAATTCATTTCCACATTTTGGACAGGTAACAATAATTTTGCCTTTGCCTTTTGGGATTTTGATTTTTTGTTTGCATTGGCTGCATGTATAAATATGATAATCCTTACGGATATTTTGGTAAGCTTTCTCTTTGGCAAAGATTCGGCGGATACCGGATGTCTGATTTAAAAACCATTGGTTTTGTTTATAGCAGCGACTGTGGTTTCTGGAAAAAATACGTGCATATGAGAATATGAATAGTAAAATAACAGCGAATTCCAGTATACGGCTTCGAATAAACAAATTAGCGATGATCAGTATCAGCAAAAGTACATTTAAAAAGCTGGCTAGCTGATCTACTCCATATCGTCCCTGCATAAATTGTGCAAATTTTTGTCGCATATTATGTTCCCTCTTTCTTTTTTCTTATTAAAAAAGAATTATAACATGAAATTATGTATAATTTATAAAATATCTGGAAATGATTTATATATTTTTCTTAAAATTACACTGATTTTTGGGTTGAATTATGTTAGAATAGGAAAGATAAATGAGATGAGTTGATAGGAGAGAAGGAAATGAAAGCGAAAAAAGAACGAAGTAATTTTACCGGGCAGTTAGGTTTCATTTTAGCTGCTGCTGGAAGTGCAGTTGGATTAGGAAATATCTGGAGATTTCCATATTTAGCGGCAAAAGGTGGCGGAGGTGTGTTTATCCTTTGTTATCTGGTGTTGGCCTTAACATTTGGTTTTACATTGTTAACGACAGAAATTGCGATTGGAAGAAAGACAGCACAAAGTCCTCTGACTGCGTATAAACAATTAGACTCCCGCTGGGGATTTATAGGTCTTCTTGCCTGCTTAGTTCCAACAATTATTTTGCCATATTATTGTTCCATTGGTGGCTGGGTATTTAAGTATTTGTCCATTTATGTGACTGGTGGTGGGCATGCGGCAGCCCAAGATGGATTTTTTACCAATTATATTGTTGGCACATGGCAGCCATTGCTCTGGATGATGATCTATTTTGGTGCAACAGCATTTGTTGTATTTAGTGGTGTTGAAAAAGGAATTGAAAAATTCAGCAAGATTCTGATGCCGATTTTATTAGTACTCGTAATCGGTATTTCATTTTTTGCATTGACCTTGCATCATACAGATGCTTCTGGTGTGACTAGAACTGGATTACAGGGATTAAAAGTATATCTCGTTCCTAATTTTACCGGTATGACTTTGCGAAAGTTATTTATTGTTCTTATGGATGCGATGGGCCAGTTATTCTTTTCCATTAGTGTCGCAATGGGTATTATGGTAACTTATGGTTCTTATGCAAGAAGGGATACGAATCTGATGTCTTCGATCAATCAAATTGAAATTTTTGACACTATGGTTGCATTACTTGCCGGCTTAATGATTATTCCTGCTGTTTATACATTCATGGGTGCAGAGGGAATGTCTGTTGGACCTGGTTTGATGTTTGTTTCCTTGCCAAAAGTATTTGAGGCAATGGGAGGTGTCGGAAATTTGGTTGGACTGGTATTCTTCTTGATTGTATCATTTGCCGCTGTGACTTCTTCCGTATCTGTCATGGAAGCAATCGTATCCAGTATTATGGATAAATTTGGATATACAAGAAAGAAAAGTTCAATTATTGTAACCATTTATACTTTAATTACCGGTATCATTGTTTGTTTAGGATACAATGCCTTCTATTTCGAATTCAAACTTCCAAATGGTACGGTTGGACAGATCTTAGATATTATGGATTACATCAGTAATAACTGCTTAATGCCATTGGTAGCAGTATTTGAATGTATTTTGATTGGATGGATCATCAAACCAAAAGTAATCATTGATGAAGTAACACAGGGAAAATATAAATTCCAAAGAAAATCTTTGTATGTTATCATGATCAAATATATTGCACCAATTTTACTTTGTGTACTATTATTACAATCTGTCGGATTATTGCGTTTATAATCATAGCTAATACAATTCTGATGGATATTTTGTAATATGAAAAATAAATAATAAGTGAGAAAGGAAGATTGCATTATGAAATTTAAAATGGTTCATGAAAATTATAATGTAGCAGATTTGGACAAAAGTTTAAAATTCTATAAAGAGGCACTTGGTCTGGAGGAAAAAAGTCGGAAAGAGGCTGCCGATGGTTCGTTTATCATTGTTTATGTTGGTAATGAGGAGACAGATTTTGAACTGGAACTTACCTGGCTTAAGGAACATCCACAGCCATATGATTTAGGTGAAGTAGAATTCCATTTGGCATTTAAGACTTCGGACTATGATGGAGCCCATAAATTGCATGAAGAAATGGGTTGTATCTGCTTTGAAAATCCAGAAATGGGCATTTACTTTATTGAAGATCCAGATGGATACTGGTTGGAAATTATTCCAGCTCGTTAAGCGTTAGGATCGATTGGAGATATTTATAAAAGATTTGGAAAAAGAGCCTCTGTCATTAGCTTGATCATATTACGATCAGGAAGACAGAGGTTATTTTTATGTAAGTGGCTGGGGCAAGCTTATATGTTTGTTCACCGTAGAATGGAAATGAAAAGAGGAAATTTATGAATTACAAAATAAAAAGATTAGATTATGAAGAAATCTCATTTATATATAGAAACTATTTGGTCTGTGATTTTCCACAGGATGAGGTAAAACCTTTGTCAAATATTGAAAAAATGTACCAGACGGAAACCTATATGGCATATGGATTCTTTTTTGATCAGGAAGGGGTAGGGAAAACGTTAGCAGGCTATGCATTCTGTTCAAAGTATTTGGATGGAACTATGTTGCTTCTAGATTATTTCGCAATTTTAAAGCAATTTCGCAGTCAAGGCATTGGCGGTGATTTTTTAGCAGCATTAAAAAATGAACTTTCAGATATCAAAGGGATTTTAATCGAGACAGAAGACATCGCATATGCTTCAAATGAAAAGGAAAAACAAATTCGCGAGCGAAGGGATGCCTTTTATGAGAGAAATGGGGTTCAAAAAGTATCAATACATAGTTGTGTATTTGACGTTCATTATCAAATATGGCAATTGCCGATCAAAGAAGCTATGGATTCACAGACTTGTTTTTTGGAATTGAAAGAGATTTATAAAAATATGGTGCCAGAGGAGTTGTATATTAAAAATGTAAATATCACATATGATTCAAAATTTTAAAATTAATATTGCTTATAGAAATAGTTTTTTATGTAAAAAGGAGTCAACAAAGATAAAAATTTTTTTGTTGACTCCTTTTTATATAAAATATATTTTTTGCTATCGATTGATTATATTCTTGAAGTACAATACTCTATGCATTTGCATAGAAAAAAACCGATATTTAGACAAATGAAAAAATAATACCCTTATAGATGACCCCTAATTAAATACTATTACATTTCAATAATTCTATCTGTTTCTTTTTCATATTGATGGATGGATGCACATATCGACGAAAAGTCGTAGTGACATCTGCATGTCCAAGGATTTCACTCAACGATTTCATATCAAATCCCTTTTCCACACATCTTGTTGCAAACGTATGACGAAGAGCGTGGTAGTTAAACTCCCCCAAATCACAGTTTTCCATAATTACCTTATATTTTTTAAAATACATCCTAGGTTCCATATAGTTACAAGTCCCTGTGAGAAAATAACAGGAATTTCCTTTTTTCAATGTCTGCAAATATGGTATGAGAAAAGATGAAATTGGAACAATGCGGATTGAACAATCAGATTTTGGTTTGTCAATCAAAATTTTTGTTTTTGTCTTGCTATTTGAATCTGTGTTCTGAATTCTCATTAAGGTTCTCTCAACATACAGAAGATTTTCATCTAGACAAAAATCGCCCCATTTCAAACCACAAACTTCGCCGATACGCAACCCTGTATAAAGAGACAAAATAATTCCCATTGAAATTGAATCTTTGTGTTCAAAAAGATAAGATTCTAATGTTTTTTGTTGTTTATCTGATAATATTTTGATCTGCGGTTTTATCTGTTTTGGGTAATGAATCACAAGATTCTGAGCGCATGGATAGCCTCGTTCGTTGCCAAAACGGATTACCTGCGATACCAAAGACAGTAAATCTGATACCGTTTTGGGAGACAATCCTCCCGATCCATTTAATTTTCCATTTGTCAATTTTTGCTCAATAAATTGATCCAAACACTGATTATCCAATTCTTTTAAAAGATATCCTCCAAGTACTGGCTGGATGTGTGCTTTTATTAAATGGTTATATTTTGCATAAGTTGATTCCTTGACTTTATTTTTCATAGAAAATAACCACTGATCCATCAGTTGTCCAAATGTAAATTCTGACTGAGATGTACGAATCCGTTTTGTATCATTTATCATATTTTCTTGAATGAATACATTTCTTTTTGTTCGAACCTCTGTATAGGTTTTCCCATAAACGGATTTATAAATGGCTTTTCTTGTTTCAGAATATCCTGTAATAATCCTTGCTTCCCATCTCCCATCTGATCTTTTTCTAATGTTTTCCCCCTTACGTGCCATATACTTTACATTCCTTTCATTTTTATTTATAGAATAATGACCCCAAATTTGACCCTTAATTATGGGTATTATTCTTAATTAAACTGATTTTTTATATAATTACTCTCTAAATTTGTCTAAAACATTGACACATTTTAGAGATTGCTGTATAATGTTAGACGAATTTGAGTAATTTATATATAAAATTCATTATTTGAAGTATTGTACTTCACGAGTTGTTTACATATCACATAATTATTATGTGCATATTTTGTTTTATATATACATTATTTAAAAATAAAAACGATAATCAGATAATTGAAAAGGGAGAGGCAATTATTTGCTGATCGATAGTGATACAAAAGGGATGACAGTTATTATGTATAGAAAGACAAACAGTAGGTGGTTGAAGCATTGGGATTTTATCCTGCTCGATGTCATAATGTTGCAAATATCTTATATCTGTGCATACGTGTTAAGAAATGGATGGAACAATCCGTATAGTACGACAGTATATCTTAGTGCAGCTATTTTTTTGATTTTAATTAGCATTTGTGCCAGTTTTTTCTTTGAAAGTTATAGAGGAATCCTAAGACGAGATTGCTGGCTGGAATTAAGAGCAGTTATACAGCATGTGTTCTTTATTTCTGTAAGCAATATTGTATATTTATTTATGATTAAAGCTTCTAGTGAATATTCCAGGATATTTATGATTTATTATCCTGTCATTTCTATTTTATTGCTATATACAGGAAGATTAACTCTAAAAATATGGTTAAAAAGTCATAAAGGTTCTACATTTGAAAAAAGAGCAATTATGATTGTAACTATAGAGAATGATTATGCCAATATTGTAGAAAGTTTTAGAGGTAATCCTTATAGTGAGTTTCATGTTATGGGTATTGGTATTTTAGATGAACAGGAAACTCAGATCAAATCATATCAAGACATACCTTTTATTATGGGGGAAGAAAATATCATTGAATTTTTACGTTCTTCCTGGGTGGACGAAATTTTGTTTAGTGTACCAAGAAAATATATAATTTCAAAACAAATATTGGAAAAATGTTCTCTCATGGGAATTACGATTCATATAGAATTATCAAATATCAGCACAGAATTACCCAATCAGATGATTGAAAAAATTGAAGGACGGACTGTGTTGTCTAGTAGTATGAAAATGAGTACAAGTCGTCAGTTATTTTTAAAACGTATGTTGGATATCATTGGCGGTGTAGTTGGTGTGATGATAACAATCATTTTAATGCTTATTGTCGGTCCAATTATTTATATAAAATCCCCTGGTCCAATTTTCTTTACTCAAATACGAGTTGGAAAAAATGGAAGAAAATTTAAAATGTATAAATTTCGATCCATGTATATGGATGCAGAGGAGCGAAAACAGCAATTGAGGAACGAAAATAAAATGAGCGATGGAATGATGTTCAAAATGGAAAATGACCCGCGTATTATTCGAGGAATTGGAAATTTTATCAGAAAAACGTCCATTGATGAATTTCCACAATTTTGGAACGTATTAAAAGGGGATATGAGTCTGGTTGGCACTAGACCGCCAACGTTAGATGAATGGGAACAATACGATCTTCGTCATCGAGCTAGATTAGCAATTAAACCAGGTATCACAGGTCTTTGGCAAATCAGTGGAAGAAGTGATATTACAAATTTTGAAGAAGTAGTGAAATTAGATACAAAATATATAAAAGAATGGGATTTAGGAGTGGATATTAAAATTATATTGAAAACAGTGGGAGTTGTATTAAGGCAGGAAGGAAGCAGTTGATATGAAAAAAAATATTTTATCTGGTGCTTTTATAAAACAAAGAAGTGGCATGGATAAATGGAATCTTCCAGTGTGGGACATGCACTGTCATATTTTACCTGGTGTAGATGACGGTGCAAAAAATATGACAGATGCTTTAAAAATGCTTGAATTAGAAATGAAAGAAGGAATTAATAAAATTCTTTTGACACCCCACTACTTGGCCGGTAAGACAGATCCAGATTTGATTAAAACACAGTACCAAAAATTGAAATATGAAATAAAAATTAGAAATTATCCACTGGAACTCTATCTTGGAAATGAACTTTTTTATAGTACCAGTATTATTTTTGAATTGCAAAAAGGCAGGGCACTAACTTTGGCTGGAACGTCTTATGTATTAATCGAATTTGAAACCGAGATTTCTTATCAAAAAATGAGAAAAGCGTTGAATGAATTATTAATGGCGGGATATCGTCCAATTATAGCTCATATGGAAAGATTTACCTGTCTTATGTCTAATAAAAACAGGATTACGGAGTTAATCAGGCAAGGGGTTTTAATGCAAGCAAATACGAATAGTTTTATTTGGCATCGTACATCAAATAGTTTATTGCAATTATTACAACATGGAAATATTCATTTTATTGGTACAGATTGCCACAGACCAGATTGGAGAACTCCACAAATGCAAATTACAATAAAAAAAATTCAGACAAAACTTCAAACAGAAGAAATGATTCGGATTTTTGTTGAAAATCCGAATCAACTTTTGAAAAATCAATATATAAGGAGAAAAAAATGAAATCGCAATATGAAGATACAATCGAAATTGATTTAAAGGAGTTATTTTTTGCAATTTTAAAACAATGGAAAAGAATATTGTTTTTTTCTATTTTGATAGCAGTAATAGTAGCAGCAGTCAATGTATTTATGTTATCCCCTCAGTATTCATCGACATCGAAATTGTATGTGTTTCCAAAAGGCAACTCCACAAGTGGTTATACAGATGTTCAGTTGGGAACCAGTTTGACACAGGATTATATGGAAGTTATCACAGGAAAATCAATTGTTGAGCAAGTAATCAAAAACTTAGATTTGCATATGGATTATGAGGATTTGGAAAAAGATTTAACAATTGTAAATAAAGAAGATACGAGGATTGTCGAAATTACAGTTGTAAACAAAAATCCAAGGATGGCAAAAAAAATAGCGGATGAGTTTGCAAAAATTTCTGTTGACTATATTTCTAGCAAAATGAAACAGGATCCTCCTAATATTTTGGAAAAAGGTAATCTTGCTGATAAGCCGGATGGACCACAGGTTGTTCGAAATACCTGTATTGGTTTTTGCGTTGGCTTTTTATTGATGATTACCTTCGTGAGCATTTCATATTTTATGAATAATACTTTGGATGATGCTGAAACAATTGAACGTTATTTAGGATTAAATAATTTGGCTGAGATTCCAGATAGCAAATCGATGAGAAAATTAAAAGAACGAAAAAATAAGAGGAGAAAAAAATAAAATGGAGAAAGTAATCTTTGATAATATGCAAAAAATGGATTACGAAATAATGGAAGCATATCGTGCTTTAAAGATGAATTTACAGTTTTGTGGCGTGGATATTAAAACAATTTTATTAACCAGTACAACCCCTGAAGAAGGAAAAAGTGTAGTGACAATGAATTTAGCGAGATCGATTGCTGGATTTGATCAAAAAGTGGTGTATATAGACTGCGATATTCGAAGATCTATGGCAGTTGGACGATGGGGAGCACATACTAGAAGTGGAAAGTCGATTTTGGGATTATCTCATTATCTAAGTGGACAAAAAAAACTGGAAGAAATTATTTATGAGACAAATATTAATTATTTAGATGTCATATTTGCGGGACCTAATGTTCCTAATCCGACAGAATTATTAGAAAATATTTATTTTGAAAAAATGTTAACGTGTTTACGGGAAAAATATAATGTTGTTTTAATTGATACACCACCGCTTGGCTCAGTGATTGATGCAGCAGTCATTGCACCTAAAGTGGATGGTGCGATTTTGGTGATTGAACAGGGGAAAGTCAATCGGCATTATGTTAAAAAAGTAAAAAAGCAATTAGAAAAAACTAATGTAAAAATATTAGGAACAATATTAAATAAAGTATCGTTAAAAAAGAACCCTTATTATGGGAAATATTATATGGATAAATATCAGTATAAGTAAAAGGAGTTTATATAGTATGAAAAGTCAACCTGTGAAAGCGAGAAGCTTAGGCAATTTCAGTTTTGCTAGGGGTGTTGGAATGATTTTAGTAATCATGGGTCATTCTTGTTCATTTATGGCTACACAAAATTATCAGTATGGATATACTTTATTTGAAAATGCAGTTTCAGTTATTGGGGAAGGGTTCATGATTATGTTTTTTATGATCAGTGGATTTTCGTTTTATAAAAGAAAATTTAAGAAATGTTTGCGAACCCAGGTGAAATTATTTCTTGTGCCGTATTATATAGTATTTGCATTAATCATAATTAGTAAGTGCCTAAATGTGATCGTAAGACATCGACCATTTCCAAACGTATTATTACCTACCTATTTATTCGGATTAAATGCATTGGGAGGAAAGGTGATTCGTGGTCATATGGTGTCAGATATTGGTATTTTCTGGTTTATCTGGGCACTATTTGGAGGATGGATTATTTATAATCAGATTTCACAAATTAGGAATAGCAAATTAAGAAATATTTTAGTTCTTTTGTGTGTCATATTAGGATGGCTACTGACTTGCCTTTCTAAAATTTATCCGTTCTGTATCCATGCCATGTTGTTGGCTGTAGGTGGATTGGCAGCAGGTGAGTATATACAAAAAAATAAATTATTGGAGAGATCGTGGACAATTACAATGTGGGCAGGAGTCATGTGTTTTTCAATGATTTCACTTGCTTTTGGGAATATGAAAATTATGCAGGGAATATGGAAATTAGGCATACTGGATATTTGTGGGGTTTTTTCTGTAGGTCTTGTTCTAATGAAAATTTTTTATTGGATAGAACGTAAACTGGAAAATAGCAATCTATGTTTTGTCCGCTGGATTGAAATGATAGGTTTTCACTCTCTTTGGATTATTTGTATTCATGCATATGAGTCACAAGTTTTTCCATGGTGGGTATTGTCATACTATTTTAGTCCCATGATGAGTAGCATTCTATGTTTTATTTGTCGATGCTGTGCAATCTTCATTATATTCTTTTTAGTAAAAAAAGTAAGATATTATATTATGAAATATAAACGTAGAAAAAACAGAATCGTTTTAGATCCAGAATAAGGAGGATGGAAATATGATGCAAGCATATGAGTTTAAGAACTGTTTTGAGTTGTTTGAACGATTAAAAAATATTCCTGAGAATGATGTTCTTATAAAATATATGAAGGGAAAAGATGTTGTTGAAGTTTATAAAGATGATTTCTGGGAGGATATCAAAGCAACTTCATCGGCATTGATTAGATTGGGATTGCAAGGAAAGCATGTTGGGATTATAGGAAAAAACAGTTATCACTGGTTTGTTAGTTATTGTGCTTTGATGAATGTAGGATCGGTTGTTGTTTTGTTTAATAAAGATTATTCAATAGAAGAAATTAATAAACTGGCAGTTTACACTGATTTATCAGCAATTATATTTGATGAAGAAAGAGAGAAAGTAACAACACAGGCTGTTATGGGTTTGGACATAGTTACTATCCACATGCAGATAAGCCATAATTCAAATAATATCTCTTTAGAGATAGAAAAGAAAAAGAAACCAGTTGTGATTACGAACAATAGTAAAAGAGATGATTTGGCATGCATTATTTTTACTTCTGGTACGACAGGAGAAAATAAGGCAGTTATGCTGTCTAATAAGTCCTTGTTAATGATTTTTTTCTATGATCCTGGATTAGAGAATGTGAGATCAACACTGGTTGTTTTGCCGTTTCATCATTTGGCAGGATTTAGCTGTGCCATGAATAATATGTGTTTTAAACGGTGTGTTTGTATTGGTGAAGATATAAAGAGAATTTTTCAATATATAAGCTGTATGCATGTGGAGAATTTTAGTGCTGTTCCAGCAATATTGAGTGTTGCGGAGCAAAGACTTCGAAAGGCAAAAGATGGGGAAAGACCGCTTGGGGATGTAAAAGTAATTTCTTGTGGAGGAGCAAAATTTCAACCTGATGTATTAAATACATTTTTGAAATCAAATATTAAAATCATTCAGGCATATGCCGCTTCTGAAACTGGAGGGTTGGGTCTTTCATGTGAGATGACTTTGAATACGATGCATACATTAGGAAAACCCTCTGCTCAAATTGAAGCCGATATACAAGATGGAGAGCTTGTTTTACGTGGAGACAGCATTATGATGGGCTATTATAAAAATCGAGAAGCAACAGAAGAAGTCATAAAAGATGGATGGTATCATACAGGTGATTTATGCAGAAGAGATGAAGATGGTTATTATTATTATCTCGGACGAAAAAAGAATCTGATTATTCTATCAAATGGTGAGAATGTAAGTCCAGAAGAAATCGAAAATAAATTGCAGATTTGTAATGATAGTAAGGAAGTATTGATAAAAGAAGAAAATGATTTTATTTGTGGAGAGTTTTATCCTAATTATCCTGAGAATGCCACTGAAGAGGAGATAGAAATAATTCGTCAGAGAATCATTGCATTTGTTGAAAATTATAATTCTAATGTTCCGACTTACAAGCAAGTGAAAATTATAAAATTTAGAGAGTGTGCTTTTGAAAAAACGCCTATGGGAAAGATAGTTCGTTATCAATAGAGAAAAAGGGAGGAAAAAAATGACAGAAAAAAGCGTAAGAAAAAAGATTATCGAAATTATGATAGATTCAACAGAAACAGAAGAGAAGATTACTGAAGAAACGAGAATTATCGAAGATCTTGAACTTTCATCTATGGAAGTTATGGTTTTAGTAGCAGATTTAGAAGATGCATTAGGTATTCAGATACCGATATCTAAAATTTCTAATGTACATACCGTAGGTGAATTTTGCGATGTATTAATTGAAATCATTCGAAATGATAATTGAGTAAATGCTTAGGCAGAATTAATTCATTTTATCCGTTAAAAAGAAGAGGAAAAAATTATGAAAAAAAGGTATACGATTGCGGTGGCCGGTACTGGATATGTAGGACTCAGTATTGCAACTCTACTTTCTCAATACCACAAGGTTTTGGCCGTCGATTTGCTTCCAGAAAAAGTAAAAATGATTAATTGTCGAAAATCACCAATTCAGGATGATTATATTGAACATTTTTTTGCTGAAAAAGATCTAGATTTAACAGCAATGCTTGATGCTCAAAAAGCATACAGTGATGCAGATTTTATTGTTATTGCAACACCTACGAACTATGATTCTGTCACACAACATTTTGATACCACAGCAGTTGAGGAAGTCATCAAACAGGCAATTGAATATAATCCGGCAGCAATTATTGTTATAAAGTCCACGATTCCAGTTGGATACACAGAATTTATAAGAAAAAAATATCATTGTCACAATATTTTGTTTAATCCTGAATTTTTACGTGAGTCTAAGGCACTTTATGACAATTTATATCCGAGCCGTATTATTATTGGAACTGATGTGGAAAGTGAAGAACAATTAGAAGCAGCACAAATATTTTCAGAATTATTACAAGAAGGAGCCATGAAAGAAAACATTGATACGTTGTTTATGGGATTTACAGAAGCCGAAGCAGTGAAACTTTTTGCGAATACTTATTTGGCACTGCGTGTTTCCTATTTTAATGAATTAGATACGTATGCGGAAATGAAGGGTTTAAATACAAAACAAATTATTGATGGAGTATGCCTTGATCCGCGTATTGGTTCTCATTACAATAATCCCAGTTTTGGCTATGGAGGATATTGTCTGCCAAAAGATACGAAACAGCTTCTTGCTAATTATGAGGATGTACCAGAAAAACTGATGAAAGCAATTGTAGAAAGCAATCGAACCAGAAAAGATTTTATTGCAGAACGTATTTTGAATATGGCTGGATATGATGATAACCAGGGTGATGAAGAAAAAAATTGTACGATAGGTGTTTATCGCCTGACGATGAAAAGTCATTCTGATAATTTTAGACAAAGTTCCATCCAGGGAGTTATGAAACGTATCAAAACCAAAAATGTCACGGTGATCATTTATGAGCCATCGTTAGAAGATGGAGGCACCTTTTTTGGATCCGTGGTCATAAATAATTTGGAAAAATTTAAAACAATGTCAGATGTCATTATAGCGAATCGCTATGATTGCTGTTTAGATGACGTTAGAGAAAAGATATATACAAGGGATATCTTTTTAAGAGATTAAATTGTTGTGAAAGAGGTAATTATGGGGAAAGAAAGGGAAATAAAAATTTGTTTTGCAGCTTCATCCGGCGGACATTATGAACAGCTTTTAATGCTAAAACCCCTTATGGAAAAATATGACAGTTTTGTAATCACAGAAGAAACATTTTATAAAGTAAATATTACTGATGAAAAAATGTATTATTTGAAACAGGTTAATCGCAAAGAAATGACTTTCATTTTAAGAATGTTAATTAATGTCTTTCGTTCTATTCGAATTTATGCGAAAGAAAAGCCTGATGTCGTGATTTGTACTGGTGTTTTGGCAATGATTCCTATTTGTTTAATATCAAAATTCGCTGGTAAAAAGTTAATCTACATAGAATCATTTGCTAAAGTGACTTCCCCGACACAGACAGGGAAATTGCTCTATAAATTTGCAGATCAGTTTTATGTACAATGGAAACAAATGTTAAAAATTTATCCGAATGCAATTTATCTTGGTGGTATATATTAAAATTATTTTTCAGTATATGCACCTAATACTTGAGTGTGCATAGAAAAGGTGGTGTATAGATGATTTTTATAACCTTAGGGTCACAAAAGTTTCAATTTAACCGATTATTGAAAATGGTAGATGATCTGATTGAGAAAGGCGTCATTGATGATCAGGTATATGCACAATCTGGTTATAGTGATTATGAGCCGATACATTATCAGTTTCAGAAATTTTTAGATCGTGATGAGTATGCGGCGATGGAAGAAAAAGCAGATATCATTATTTCTCACGGTGGTACAGGTGCAATTATCGGAGCTTTAAAAAAGGGTAAAAAAGTAATTGCGGTGCCGAGGTTAAAAAAATATGGAGAACATGTGGACAATCACCAATTACAATTGATCGCACAATTTAAAGATCAAAATCTGATTTGTGGATTAGATGATTGTAATGAATTAGAAAATGCATTGTTATATGTGCTTGAACATGATTTTGATGTATACCATTCAAATACGCAGAAATATTTACAAAGTATTGATGGTTTTATTAGGAAAGGGGAAAAATGAAAAAAGTGGAATTCATGAAAACATTGAAATATTCATTACGGTTTATTCCTGATGAATTATATGTGAGAATCTATTACCGTTTCCGTGTAAAACGTAAATTGAATTTAAAAAATCCCAGAACATTCAATGAAAAGCTAAACTGGCTTAAATTTAATGATCGTAATCCTTTTTATACAATTGTGGTTGATAAATTGGCAAATCGTGATTATATAAAAAGAACAATTGGAGAAGAGTATCTGATTCCATTACTAGGTGCATGGGATTGTTTCGATGATATTGATTTTCGTCGTCTGCCAAATCAGTTTGTGTTGAAGTGTAACCATGATTCTGGTGGTTTAGTAATTTGTACAGATAAGCAAAAATTAGATAGAGACGCTGCACGAAAGAAAATTGAACATTCGCTCAAATGCAAATTTTATTATGTTGGACGTGAATGGCAGTATAAGAATATTACACCTAAAGTCATTTGCGAACAGTTGATTGGCGATGGGAAGACTCTTCCGGTAGATTATAAGTTTATGTGTTTTAATGGGAAACCAGATAGTGTAATGGTTTGTTATGGTCGTGAGACGGGAAATGCTAAGTTCTTTTTCTTTGATATGGAATGGAAATTAAAACGATATAATGAATGGGGAAAAAACGCACCAGAAAATTTTATGCTTCCAAAGCCCAAGAATTTTGAGAGAATGATAGAAATTGCTGAGATACTTTCTAAACCATATTATTTTGCAAGAATTGATCTTTACAATATTAATGGAAAAATTTATTTTGGTGAAATTACGCTTTGTCCGAATTCTGGATTTGATGCCAATTTAACGCTTGAAACAGATATGTTGTTTGGAAAGAAACTTTGTTTACCAGTAATAGATTTTCTGAGGGAGGACAGAGATAAATGTTAAAGACAATTGGATTTCCGATAAGTCATAAAGAAAACGAGTTTAGAAGAGCGATTGTTCCAGAGCATATTGCACTTATGGATCATCCGGAATGTCTGTATATTGAATCTGGATATGGTAATGTACTTGGGATAGCAGATGAAGAATATGAGATTCAAGGATGTCATATTTGTTCTTCTATTGAAGTATTAAGTAAAGATATTATTTGTGATCCTAAAATTGGGGATGCAGACTATCTTAATAAATTAAATCCAGGACAAATTATTTTTGGCTGGATCCATGCAACACAAAATAGAGAAATTACAAATCAAATTATTTCGAATCAACTAACAGCGTATGCATGGGAAAAAATGCATAAGATGGGAAGACATTTGTTTTGGCGTAATAATGAATTAGCAGGTGAGGCAGCAGTGATGCATGCGTTCCAATGTTATGGCAAAATGCCATATGAGACTAAAGTGGCAGTAATTGGCAGAGGTAATACGGCACGAGGTGCTATCAAAATTTTAAATATGCTTGGGGCAGATGTGATGCAGTATGATCGTAAAACAGAAAAATTATTTCGCCAAGAGATTGGTTTTTATGATGTTATTATCAATTGTGTTCTCTGGGATATAACTAGAAGAGATCATATCCTATATAAAAGTGATTTAAAGAGAATGAAAAAAAATTCGATGATTATTGATGTTAGTTGTGACCGAAATGGCGGGGTGGAAACAAGTGTTCCAACCACCATTCAAGATCCTGTTTACATTGTGAATGATGTTCTCCATTATGCGGTAGATCATACGCCGTCTTTGTTTTATAAAACATTTACATGTAACAATTCAAAACTAATATATCCATATCTGGATCGATTTATCCGAGCAGAGCATGATGAAGTGTTAGATAATGCACTAATTATTAAGATGGGTATGATTGTAGATTCAGAGATTAATATATTTCAGAATAGATAAAGAGGGAAAAGTGTAATTATGAAAGTATTAGTGGTAGGACCCAGTTCGACAAAATCAAAGGGCGGTATGGCTACCGTTATCAAAGAGATAGAAGAAGATGATAAATTATGTAAAAACTATCATATTGATAGTTATGCATCTTATGTTGACGGCTCTCGCATGAAAGTGATGTTCTATTCATTTTTTGCATTTATACGGTTTTATTTTACGAAGCGCGGATATGATATTTATCACATTCACATGGCTTCATGGGGGAGTACATATCGTAAAGGCTATTATGTAAAATTGGTAAAAAAATGGGGCAAGAAAGTCATTATACATATTCATGGAGCACAGTTTCTTGTGTTTTATAATCAAATTAATGATAAGAAAAAGAAGACTGTGGTTTCCATTTTGAAAAGTGCAGATCGAGTTATAGCACTATCAGATGACTGGAAACAAAAATTCGACTATACATTCGGTTTGAAAAATTGTATCAGTATTGAAAATGGAATAAACATGGAAAAATTGTCTTCTGCTGTTCAGCCGATTGATAAATATAGAAAAAGTTTTTTGACACTGGGTCGACTTGGAAAAAGAAAAGGCACCTATGATTTAATTTCTGCAATTGAAATAGTTAGGAAAACAATACCAGATGTAAAATGTTATTTAGCTGGTGATGGAGAAATTGAGCAAGTAAAAAAAATGGTATCGGAAAAACATTTGGAAAAAAATATTGAGGTTATCGGTTGGGCTGATTTCAGTCAAAAACTGAAATTACTTAGAAATGTATCTACGGTTGTTCTTCCATCATATAATGAAGGACTTCCAATGTCAGTTTTGGAAGGAATGGCATGTGGAAAAGCAATTATCAGCACGATTGTTGGTGCGATACCAGAAGTAGTAAAAAGAGAAAATGGTATTCTTATAAAAGCGGGTGATGTGAATGCACTTGCAGATGCTATGATAACTTGCTGTTTGGATATAGATTATATAAATCAAGTTTCTCGAGCGAATAGAAAGAAAATCAGACATGGGTATAGTATGCAAATGATGCATGAGAAACTTGCAGCTTGCTATGACAAAGTGTATGAAGGAAGTTTGGGTAATGGAGGATAAAATATATGGATCTGAATAGGATAAAATCTATTTATCATAAGGTTCGTTTTGCGAGCATTATTGATGGATGTAAAAGAGCGGAATATTTGCGAAAGCATCATCTTTTAGATCATATAGGAAACAACTGTATGTTTCAAAGCAGAAATTTCCCAATGGATCCTCAACTGGTGAGACTTCATGATAATGTTACGATAAGTGCAAAAGTGACTTTTTGTACACATGATGCAATTAGACATGTGTTGTATTTTTATGATAAAGGAAACTATGTACCTCATCAGGGATGTATAGAAATTGAAGATAATGTATTTATCGGATTGGGCAGCATCATTATGCCAGATGTACATATCGGGGCAAATTCAATTATTGCTGCTGGAAGTCTTGTCTTAAATGATGTACCATCAGGAACCATTGTAGGAGGGGTGCCTGCCAAAAAAATTGGAACTTTTAACGAATTACATAAAAAACGTGTGCAGGAAGGAGAAAAATTGGGAGCTATGTCATATCATGAGTTGACCAATTATACCTGGGAACAGTTTCACAATCGGATAAAAAATGCAAAGTAGAGAGTAAATGAGGATAATATAATGGTACTTAAAATTTCAGCTAAACAGTTGATTTACATACAGATTATATATAATTGTATAGCAAAGTTTTTGATTACAGATATTCATTTTCCTTCCATGATTAACTATATTACCGACATCATAAATGTGTGTTTGCTATATTTGGTGCTTAGAAAAAACCAAGGTATTATTAAGGGAAAAGTGGTTGAACCACTGTTTTTAGTTGTGTGTCTGTTGTTGGTATCGACAATTTCGTTTCTTCTTGATTTTACTTCTCCGTTTCTATATCTGTGGTCGTTTCGAAATATATATCGATTTTTTGTTTTTTTCTATTGTTGTACACAAATTTTAGTGATGGAAGATTACTATCGGATATTAGATATTTTGGAAAAGATATTTATCGTTAATGTCGTAGTATGTCTTTATGAATATATGGTAAGAGGAATTAAATATGATTATTTGGGTGGTTTGTTTGGAAATGGAACGACAGGCGGAAATGGACCATTAAATGCTTTAATGATAATTGTCAGCACATATGTAATCATTGAATATGTGAATAAGAAGAAAAATATGAAAGAAGTGTTATCTATTATTGTTATGTGCCTTTTTTTGTCAGCGGTTGGTGAACTTAAATTTTTTTATTTTGAAATGATTGCCATCATCCTGTTTGTACTTGTTTTTGTAACCCGAAATTTAAAAATGTTATGTTTCGTATTGGGGATATGCATAGCCGGGGCAGTTTCGCTACATTTTTATGCAATTTTATATCCGACTAATGCTGGGTTTTTAAGCTTGGATTTTATTCAGTACTATGCTATGTCAAATAGTTATGGATCGGCGACAGATATTAATCGATTGTCGGCGATTCAAATGATTCACGAGAAATTTTTTAATGGAAATATCAAAAGAATTTGGTTTGGATTAGGGATGGGAAATGGTGAAAGCGCTCAGTATTCTTTTTTGACAAGCTGGTTTTATCGGTTACATGGAGACAGTGTCAAATATAATTGGTTCTCACACGCGTTTATGTATGTAGAAACTGGATACATTGGCTTGACCCTTTATGTTAGTATCTTTTTGATGATTTTTTTGAAAGCGTTTCTACATAGGAAAAGTAGTGATTTAATGCAGTTTACAGCAATCATTGCTTTGCTAAGTATGGTATTACTCGTATACAATCAAACAATGCGCTTAGAAACAATGGGATATACAATGTTTCTTTTGTTAGCATTTCCATTTATCACTATGAATTGTCAAGGAGAAATAGAATGAAAAAAATAGCTATTGTTACATTAAATCATGGGATAAATTATGGAAATAAACTTCAAAATTATGCGGTACAAGTCATTTATGAAAAGCTGGGATATGAGGCAGAAACCATTCGATTTTATCCACAAGGTTTAAAAGTCAATGAAAAAAGTAAAAAAACGTTCTGTTTATTATTAAAAAAATTGAAACGTCATTATCTGTCATATAAATTCTCTAGTATACAAAAAAGACGGCAAGATTCATTTTCTGCATTTGATCGTCAATATTTGAAAATGACAAAAACTTGTTATACACCAATGACATATCACAATATAAATGAACAGGATTATGATTTTTTTGCCGTAGGGAGCGATCAGGTCTGGAATTCATATTTTTTTGATTTTACGCCGATGTATTTATTGGATTTTGTAAAAACAGACTGTAAAAAAATATCCTATGCAGCCAGCTTTGGTGTACAGGAAATAGCACCTGAATATCATAGGTTATTTAAAACGCAACTTTCTAAATTTCAGGCGATATCGGTAAGAGAAACCTCGGCTGCAGATATGGTATTTGAACTGTGCAAAAAAAGAGCAGAAGTAGTAATAGATCCAACTTTGATGTTGGATGCTAATGACTGGATGGCTCTGATTGATGATATTGACTGGCAAGTGCCAAAGCGATATGTTCTTACTTATTTTCTGGGTGAATTATCTTCGGATAATAGGAAACAAATCACAAGATATGCGCGTGAACATGAATGTGAAATAATTGAATTAAATCAATTAAAAAATGATTATTATGCAGTAGATCCAAGAGAATTCGTTTTCCTAATTTACAAAGCGTTTATGGTTTTTACAGACTCGTTTCATGCGTGTTGTTTTTCTTTGCAGTTTGAAAAGCCATTCTGGGTATTATCAAGAAAGTCTGAGGGAAAAATCATGCAGTCCAGAATTGATACGTTTCTGCAACTATTTGAGTTGGAACAGAGAAAGTTTGCACAATCGGTGAATTTGGATCAGGAAATTGATTATTCACATTCTGAGAAAATCCTCAGAAAAGAACGTAAAAAAGGGATTCGCTTTTTAACAAATGCTTTCATGGGAGAAGAAATATGATTCATACAAAAAAAGATTTAAAGCGGATTGTTCATTTAGAAGAAAAATTGTACTTTAAAACAAGAAAACAAGAATTAGAGGCATTTTTAGTCCAAGACAAAGACTGGCTTTTGTTTCGA
>JAUNIX010000035.1 GCA_030523275.1 Lachnospiraceae bacterium | reverse complement strand
TCCCCTCAAGATTGAGGGGAAGGGGAGTTGAATAGGCGAAGCCTATTTTTTATGTAAAAAAACGAGAATATTTTAAATTTCATGAAAAGATGTAGGAGTGTAGCTCACGTTTATAATTTCTGATCACTTTCTGATGGTATATATTGCAAAACATCTTCAACTTTGCAATTGAGTATTCTACAAAGGTCATTTAATGTTTTCGTAGAAATGTCTTTACCGTTTTTTATTCTGCTGAGTGTACCAGACGAAAGATGATGTTTCTTTGTTAAGGTATACCAACTCTCTTTTGAATTTTCTAAAGTTTTCCAAAATGGTTCGTAAGTTATCACATTATATACCTCGATTTTGTTAATAGCGTGTTTATATAAATAGAATATGCAATATTTACTAAATTGAATACGTTTAAAAAAATGAACATATTTTATAAGTTGAATATATTACTGAGATTTGATATAATTAAAAAAATATTTGTCGTATAAATAATTAAAAAAAAGGAGGAGAAAGCGATGAAATTTGATTTTAAGAAACATGTAAATTCATTTAAGAAACTGTTAGTAATGATGCTGACAGTTGCCATGTGTTTGTCTGTCGAGAATGTTCCGGTGTTGGCCTGGTATTATGATGATCAAGACAATAAGGTTTATGAAGAGGGAGATATTGAAGATTATATTTCGGGATATGGCTTATATAAAGATGTTTTAATTGGAGACGATGTAACTCTTAAAATGGAGGATTCAACTTTTGATGGTAAAATAAAAATTTATACTGGAGGAGCCTTTAAAGAGTTTGAATTAAAAGATTTAGATGTAGTATATAAATGGTATAAAGAAGGACATGAGGAGTCTCGATATTATATATCAGAGACTAAAACACCGAGTTATACGATTGAGTCTGTTACAGCAGAAAATTTAGCCGATGAGTATGAGTGTGAGATAGAGGATTCTAAAGGAAAGTATCTAGGTGGTATTGACTTCAATTTATGTGCCCCTAAAGCACCATGGAGTATAAAACGTAATGGTGGAACGTATGATGATGGCAAATATGTAGTAAAAATGGCAAGGAATAAAGGGTTATTGAATATAGATATTGTTGATTCTAAAACAGAGGAATCTTATAATCAAGATAATTTTATTTATCAATGGCAAATATCAAAATGTATTAATGAAGATGATGACACAGAGGAGAAGTATACAGAATTTGAAAATCTTGACAATACGACAAATACACTCGAAATTTCCCGTCCTAAATATGCATATCATCAGCATGTTTACCGTTGTCTTGTAACAGATCAAGCAGGAAAATATACAAAGTCTACTCTTTTTTATGTAGAACGTGATGAAAAAGAGGTTATTTCCCTTGAATATGCACATACGGTTCAGTCTGTCATAGGTAAGCCAGTGACTTTAAAGGTATCTGCAACATCTGAGCTTGGTTTACCTTTGCATTATACGTGGATGATAATCGATAATGATTATGATGATGAATATAGTAATAAAAAATATGTAGAAGTAGATGATACTGTAGATTCTCCATCTTATACACCGAAATTAAATGATCACTATTATAGATGTGTCGTTAGGGATGACGAAGGCAATGAAGCCACAGCAAATTATTACATCAATTATCCAGATATTTTAGTAGAGAACGATTCTGATTATGATCGTAATGCAACTACATACTTAAGAAAGGGAGCAAAAAAACAACTTTCCGTACAATTAACTGATGGAATTGATTACAATAATGTCAGCTATCAATGGAAGAAATATGATAGAAATAAGCAAAGATATGTTGATATATCAGGTGCCAATAGTTCTGATTATATTTATCAAGCAAATGTAGCTGAGGAAACAAAAATTCGTTGTTATGCCACGGTAACGGTTGGAGATAAAAGTTGGATTGATACAAAAACGTTTTATCTCAAAATATATGAAGATGCCGGATTAATAGCATTTGGGGAAACGAAAACAGTGAAGGGACCGGAACCAAAAGCTTACACTTTTACTCCTTCCGTTGATGGTGATTATAAATTTGAAGCTGACTATTATTATAAAGATGCTGATCCTGGCATTGTTATACTTGATGAGAATGGATTAGTTGTTAAAGGAAGAGAAGGTTATGATTTTGAATCTTATTTTTATATAAAATGTTCTTTGACCGCCGGTAAAACCTATTATATGGTTGTAAAAGATTATGAACAAGATAATAAAAATTCGACTTTTAAGATTACAGTCAATAATGGATGTGAACATAAAAATACAAGTATCAAAGGCGCTAAGTCTGCAACGTGTGGAGTAGTTGGATATACAGGAGATAAATACTGTAATGATTGTAAAATACTACTTACCAAAGGTTCTACTATTCCAGCAACCGGAAAGCATAGTTGGGATAATGGAACCGTAACAAAAACTGCAACTTGTGTTACAACAGGAGTAAAGACATATAAATGTAAAGTTTGTGGAACGACAAAAAAAGAATCAATTGCAAAAACAAACAAACATTCCTACGGTGCATGGACAACGACGAAAAAGGCAACAGTATTGGCAACAGGTTTACAGCAACGAAAATGTACTGTATGTGGAAATGTAGAGAAAAAGACAATTAATAAATTAAAAGCAACAATTAAAGTAAATGTATCTACGATTCCATTGGCAGTGAAACAGACAACAAGTGGTGTTAAAGTAACCTATCAAACAGGTGATGGAATCAAATCTTGGAAGAGCAATAACACCAAAGTTGCGACAGTAAACAGTAAGGGAAAGATTACTGGTAAAAAAGCGGGAACGGCAAAAATCACTGTTACATTAAAGAGCGGTAAAGACGCTGTTATTACCGTGAAAGTTCAGAAAAAGGCAGTTGCTACGACGAAAGTTGCAGTTAATAGTAAATCCATAAATCTAAACAAAGGAAAGAAATTTACATTAAAAACAACGGTTACACCAATCACTTCTAAACAGAAAGTGACATACAAGACAAGCAATAAGAAAATTGCGACAGTAAGCAGCAAAGGTGTGATTACAGCTAAGAAAAAAGGTACAGCGAAGATTACTGTGAAATCAGGCAAAAAGAGTGTGAAAGTAACCGTAAAAGTAAAATAGGTTATTAAAATTTATAGAAAATGAAAGAAAGACATTATGAAAATAGATATTGTTATTTTCATAATGTCTTTTTCTATGTGATATTATTAAGAAAGATATTCGTTGAATATAAAATATCTATAAAATGTTGCGATGACGATTGAAAAATTTCTATAATCATTATATACTTTTAAACAATGGGGAAAATTACATATTAAATAGTTTCAAAATATATTTTAGTCATTACTGTCAGGAGGAAAAAATGAAAAATCGAATACAAAATGAAAAGTATGTCAAATCAGGTCTTACGCTTTTTTTGAGTTTGACAGCTGTAATTTTAGTATATTTAGGTTTATCAAATTTAAAGATTATTAATCATTATGTTTCTATCATGATATCTGCTCTGCAACCAATATTGATTGGCTTGGTTTTGGGATATCTGGTGGCTCCATTGGAAACAAAAATAGAACTATTTTTATTAAAAAAGAAACTAAAAAGAAAACCAGCACAAATGATAGCGGTTTTTTTGACGACAGTCTTTATTTTAATCGTTTTGATACTTTTAATTTGGATTTTATTGCCGCAGGTAATCAAAACTGTTTTAGATTTATCCGTTACATTGCCGGGAATGTTAACTTCTTTTACCAATAATTTAAATGAATGGGTACATAGTGATAGTAAGATACTAGAATTTGTAGATGAGGCAATCAAAAGATTTAATACATGGTTTACTCAGTGGATGCAGTCGGGAATTTATGAAACTTTAACTTCACTCGTTTCAGGAATATTAAATGCATTTGGATTTGTTTTAAATGTGGTGATTGGATTTATTGTTATGATCTATGTATTATTTGAAAAGGATCATTTTCGTGGTCAGGCAAAGAAAATTTTGTATTCGATATCAAAAGACCGCAAAGTAAATGCTTTTATTTTAGATACAGTGAGACAATGTGACCGCATGTTTGGCGGATTTATCACTGGTAAATTGATTGATTCTCTGATTATCGGAGTATTGTGTTTTATCTGTATGACGATTATGAAGTTTCCGTATGTTGCTTTGATCAGCCTGATTGTTGGAATTACGAATATCATACCATTTTTTGGACCGTATATTGGGGCAATACCAAGTGCGTTTTTGATTTTATTGACAGATCCAATGAAATGTGTTGAATTTGTTATTTTTATCTTGATTTTACAGCAGTTTGATGGTAATATTCTTGGACCACGTATTTTAGGGCAGTCAACAGGATTATCCTCCTTTTGGGTACTGTTCTCTATTTTAATATTTGGAGAATTATTTGGTGTTGTGGGGATGATCATCGGTGTTCCTTTATTTGGCACGATTTATTATGTGATCAAACGACTAATTGAAGCTGGATTAAAGAAACAAAATTTACCGATTGAAACTCGGAAATATGTGGCACTTGATAAATTGGATGAGAATAATTGTGCTACGTATTTGACGGAGAGCAAAACATCTCATCGAAAGAAGAAAGAAACGAAACAACCTGTGAAAGAACAGGAAGACGAATAGGAAAGAGGTTGATTTTATGTATTATGGACTTGGTATGTTTTATGATCCAACCTATATTTTAGTAATTATCGGAGTTGTATTATGTTTGCTTGCATCTGCAAAAGTAAACAGTACATTCAATCGTTACTCTCATATACGCAGCATGAGCGGTATGACTGGACGGGAAGCAGCGGAACAGATTTTAAGAATTTCTGGTATCTACGATGTTCGTGTTGAGCATATTAGCGGAAATCTAACCGATCATTATGATCCATCAGCAAAAGTACTGCGATTATCGGATGCTACTTACAATTCTACATCCGTTGCCGCAATTGGAGTGGCAGCTCATGAATGTGGTCATGCAGTTCAGCATCAGAAAAATTATGCACCATTGATCATTCGCGGTAAACTAGTACCGGCTGCAAACTTTGGAGCGAAAATCTGTTGGCCAATGATTATTGCCGGTATGATTTTTGGCTACTTTCAGCCATTACTGACGCTTGGTATTGCACTGTTTGGTTTATCTGTATTATTCCAACTTGTCACTTTACCGGTTGAATTCAATGCTTCCAGCCGTGCATTAAAGATTTTAGAAACAAATCATCTCTTAAGTTATGATGAAACAGGACAAGCAAGAAAAGTATTGTCAGCAGCCGCTTTGACATATGTTGCTTCTGCGGCATCTGCAATCTTACAATTGTTAAGATTGATTATTTTATTTGGAAATCGAGACAATGATTAATATTCGTATTATTTGTGTAGGTAAGATTAAGGAACCGTATCTTCGAAAAGGCATTGGCTACTACCAAAAAAAACTTTTTACAAAAGCGAATGTTGAGATTATCGAAGTGGATGATGAAAAAACTCCAGACCGTGCAAGTACAAAAGAGGAAATGCAAATTCGACAGATTGAAGGTCAGAGAATTATAAAGCATATTTTACCCGAATCACATGTTTTTGCACTTTGTATCGATGGTAAGCAATTTTCGACAAATAAATTTCGTCGTAAATTACAGTTGATTTCTGCAAATTGTCAAAATCTCATATTTATTATTGGTGGTTCTTTGGGGTTATCATCAGAGGTTCTGAAAAAAGCGGATTCCAAGATTAGTTTTTCCGCGATGACATTTCCTCATCAGATGATGAGGATGATTTTATTAGAACAATTGAATCAAAGTATGTGATTGTAAAGGAGACATTTCGTAAAAGAGATTGTCTCCTTTTTGTTATAAATATAAAAATTCTGCATATACTATTATGAATGTACAAAACCGAATGAAACACGCTTTGCGAGTTTCAGCGGTTCGCGTGCGGCGGCAAATGGAAATGCAAATATTCCCGCTTGCCTTGTGCCTTCGCGTAAATAAAACGCATTTTCTCACAAAAAAATGCACCAGGCGGGAGTTGAACCCGCGACCAACAGCTTCGGAGGCTGGCACTCTATCCACTGAGTTACTGATGCATGTGAGAATATTCTAATACAAAAAGAAAAAGAATGCAAATCATTTTTTTATTTCATTGGAAACTGGATCGTCATTTTCTTTGAAAGAAAGTACTTTGCATGATTGAAACTTTGTTTTAGAAAGAAAGTATGCTATAATTTTCATAAGAATATCAGGAGGAGCAAACATGAAAAGTAGCCGGTATACATTTTTGATTTTATTCATTAGCTGGACATGTTTTGTGATTGGTTGTGCAGTATCTGCAGCATATTTGAACGTATCTTCACAATATGAGGCACAGGCATCAGAGGCAGTAGAAGCCATGCAATTACGCGATTCAACGACTAGATCAACTGCCGATGCAATCGATATGGAGATTGCATCGGCAAAACAGTTTATGCAGGAATATTATCGATATCTTCAGGCCGGTAACCGTGAGAAATTATTAGAACTGGTAGAGGATAAAGATTCTTTTTATACTTTTAGAGAATTAGAACATATGACCTCTTATATTGAGGCATATCAGAATATCCGAATTTATGTAGAGAAAGCGGATCAAGCAGATAGTTATATTGTATTTGTTTCATATTATACAAAATTGTATGATATTGATACGGGAGTTCCGGGGGTTTCACAATACTATATTCAAAAGAACGGAACGGGATGGCTTATTTACAATAATTCGGATCATCTAAGTTTAAAGGCACAAAAGGCTATGAAAGCTTCTTTACGTATTACAGAGATCAAGACATTGATTGAGACGACAAATCGTGCTTATCAGCAAGCATTGGGAGAAAACGATAAATTAAAGGAATATTTTGAGGAATCACATTGAATTATACAATTTACATACAGGAAAAGAAAATTGAATCATTTTTCATGGATAATATAAAAGAATTTACGAAAAGACTGAGTCGGTATTGCAAAATTCAGTTGATTCAGTTGAAAAAACCGCAGGAGATTACAAAGATAAAATTAAAACCAGGAAAGCATTTTGTGATCGTGGAAGATCAGGAGAGTGTTTCTTCAGAAAAATTTGCTGGGATGATAAAACAAATGGAACTTCATGGAGTATCGAACTGTAATTTTTATATCAATTGCAGACCGGAAATAGATAATATAGAGCAATTTTCAATTTCTGCCTTTACGATTGATCCTGGACTGATAGCAGCAATTTTATGCGAACAGATTTATCGTGGTTATCGTATTAATCTAGGACAACCCTATCATAAATAGGTGATGGGCATAATTCTTCTATATATAGAAAGGCGGGATAGATGATGAAAAAAAGTATGAACATAATTTTTTTAACAGTATGTTTTTGCCTTTGTATGTCTGTTGTCTGTTCTGCCAGAGCTGGTGGCGGAGGAAGCGGCGGTGGCGGCTCATCTGGAGGAGGAGCTGGACATCACTCGTATAATACCGCTGACGGAAATAGTACAAGCAACTCGATTCGAACAATAATCTGGGACATCGGAACGCTTTTTATCATAGGTGGTGGCAGTTTAATTTTCTTTTATAAAGTCCAAAAGGCACATTATAAGAGCAAACAGTTGATCAAGTCTTACGAAAAACTAGAAATGAATTGGGATTATAAGGAGATGCAAACTTATATAGAGGATGCCTACTTTAAAATTCAGGAATGTTGGAGAAGACAGGATGTAGATTATGCTAAGGATTATCTGAGTGAATCGTTGCAAAAATCATGGAAGGCGAAATTAGCATGGATGCAGATGCGCGAAGAAGTGGAAGTGCAAAACCATGTTCAGTTATTAAGTGCAAGACCGGTAAAGGTCGTTAATCCTGAGGGGACTGAACATGATGAAGTTTGGTATTTGATCCATGGAAAGATGCAGGACTATCGAATCAAAAAAACGACGGGTGAATTTTTGGAAGGCAACCGAAAACCAGTAGCATTTTATGAATATTGGCGTTTTATCTATTTTGAAAATCACTGGGTGTTGGATGAAATCTTTCAGAAAGAAGATATTAATATAGATGATTTAACGTGAATTTTTATTTATTATTACGATTGTATTTACAGACTATTAAGATTTATAAATACGGCTAATTTTTGTTGTGTCGGCTACCAATGCGTCGTATAATAAGATAACGAAAGTGAGGTGGCTATATGATAGCAAAATGTAAAAAAATAAGTTGTATTTTGTTGGCGATATGTTTCGTATTTTCTATGATTTGTCCGACATACGATGTGCAGGCTTTTGAACATGTTCAACCTTCTTTGAAAGCGGCAAGAAAGACTGATCCAGAAGAATGGAACAAAAAGGATATCAAGGCATATGAATTTAGCTTTGATGATAATAAAGAACTTGCTACATACATGCTTACAGGGGGGCTACGATATTATAATAAGAATTTTGATAGTCCAGATCGTATGGTTAAGATAACCGTTGTTGGTGATGGTGTATTTTATTTGGTATGTAATTTAGTGGGAGAAGGCTCTGTCAGTCTTTATAATGCCGATAAAAAGAAAATTGTTCAGTCAAGTAGAAAAGAGAAAGAGTTAGACTATTTTTATCCAATACATGTAAAAGATGGAGATATTTTTTATGTAAAAATGCCAACAGGCATGGCGGAAGCAACTCTTTTTTCTTGTGTATTTAAAGACAGTTTTACAAAGCTAAAATCAGATTCTAGTTATCTGCAGATTGGAAAGGGTACTGCAACATATCATGAATTTACTTTAAAAAAGAGGGCAGAAGTTACTTTTGATATATTACCTCTGAATCAAAAAGGTGGAAGTATCTATGCTGAAATTGAGAAAAATAATAAGGGTCGATGGAGTAAAGTTGGTTCTTCAGTGACAGTCAAACAAACAGCAGATGAGGATGCAGACAGTTTTATATATGGCTTTGATGCTGGTCAGTATCGTTTGAAGCTTAAGGCAGGCAAGGAACAAATATCAGCAATCGACTTTGATTTGGTGTATTTCAATAAAAATGTAGCATATAAAAAATCGAAAGCTCAGACAATTGGTTTTAATAAATCAAAAAGAAATATTTATACGACTGGGGAACAGAAAGACAGATGGTATAAGGTAAAAGTAAAATCAAAAAAATCGCGTTCCTTGTATTATTTGAGTGGAAGTGTAAAGGATGGATTTAAATTTACTTTATATCAAAAAGGAAAGAAAAAACCGATTAAAACGACAAAAGTTATGGGCTATAGTGGTAAGCTCGTGAAATTACCAAAGAAAAAGGGTACTTATTATATTAAAGTATCCAAGATTGGTAAGCAGGCAAATGGTATGTATGATATTGAATTTAGTGACTATTAATGATATGGATGGTACATTGTGATTAAGAAAAGCGCAATATCTGATTTAGGATATTGCGCTTTTTTTGACATCGTCCACGCCTGCATACATAGATAATATACCGCGAGGCTCGATAGGGGTAGAAAAAATGATTTGTGTTTCTGTCTCTCCAAATTTCTGTAAATGATTTACAAAAATATCTAAATCATCTGTTGTTTTAAATAGAACTTTCATAAGCATAGAACAATGACCAGTGATACAATGACATTCGGTGACATTAGGACAATCTTCTATATATGCAAAAAAGGCTTCTTTTTCTTTCGGGTTTAAAGCTAAATTTACAAAAGCTTTAATATGATAGTCCAAAGCAGAAGAGTTAATTGCGGCGTGATAACCACTAATGACCCCTCTTTTTTCTAATCGTTCGATCCTGCTGGATACTGCTGGAGAAGATAAAAAAACTTTTGATGCCAGGTGTTTTAAAGGGGTACGTGCATTGGTTTGTAATAATGCTAATATTTTTTGATCAATTTTATCTATTTTGATTTTGTTTACCATGTATCATTCGCTCCTATTGAAAAATCTCTGTATTACGAAAAAAAGGAGAGTTTACCCAAATGGTAAACACTCCTTTGTGTGATTTAAGTATATACTGAATTTTTTAAGATTGCAAGCAAAATAATAAAAGAAAGGAAAAGTTTTCTTATCTTTAACTTTACAATTGAAGCTGTGTCTTCTATAATGTTTAAGACGAAAAGGAGATAAAATATGTTATTTAAGAAACCGGAGTTGGAAGATTTACCAGCTCTAAAAGGATATTTTGAAGATCAGTATTTTACAAATAGTGCGTATACATTAGGATCTTTTTATTTATGGTCCGCATTTTATGATTCAGAATACGCAATTATTAATGACATGATGATTTGCAAAGATTATAATGAAGGATTTAGTTTTTCATTCCCGATTGGGAAGGGCGATCCGAAACCAGTTATTGATCAGACTCTTGCCTATTGTGAAGAACAGGGAATACCGTTTGTTATGCATGGTGTTACCAAAGATATAGAACAAAAGATGATCCAGATGTATGGGGATGTCTTTGATGTTGTTTATGATAGAGATGAGGCGGATTATGTATACTTGTCTGAGAAACTAATTTCATTAAGCGGTAAAAAATTACATGGAAAACGAAATCATATTAATCGTTTTAATGCTAACCACACATGGAGCTATGAGCCAATCACGGACGAGAATGCCTTGGAATGTCTGACGATGCTCATGCAATGGAAAACCGATAATTGTGAATCCAATGACCAAGACATGAGAAATGAAGTATGTGCTGCAAAAAATGCGATTATGTACCACAAAGAATTAGGATTTCAGGGTGGTCTGATTCGATGTGAGGGTGAGATTATTGCATTTTCTCTTGGTGAACCGTTAAATGAAGATACTTATGTTGTTCATTTCGAAAAAGCATTTTCGCACATTCAGGGAGCTTATCCAATCATTAACCAGCAATTTGTCTTACATGTAGCAAAAGATTATAAATATATCAATCGTGAAGAGGATTGCGGAGAAGATGGGCTTCGCCAGGCAAAGCTTTCTTATAGACCAGAAATGATGATAGAAAAAGCAATTTTGAAATTTAAAGAAAAAGAATAGACATATACAATACAAACAGTTTATAATGGAGTACAAGAGTAAAAAAGGAGTCTGCAGTGTGGATTTCTGTGCTACAAACATCTAGGAGGAAGATATAATGAAACATTTGATTGATCCAATGGATTTAAGTGTAGAAGAAATAGATCAATTAATCGATCTTGCAGGTAATATTATTGAAAATCCTAAAAAATATCGGGATGTATGTCGATATAAAAAATTAGCGACCTTATTCTTTGAACCAAGTACACGAACGCGTCTGAGTTTTGAAGCTGCCATGCTTGATTTGGGAGGAAATGTTCTTGGATTTTCATCTGCAGATTCTTCATCCGCATCAAAAGGGGAAAGTGTTGCGGATACCGCACGTGTTGTTGCCGGTTATGCAGATATTATCGCAATGCGTCATCCAAAAGAAGGTGCCCCACTTGTAGCTTCCCAGTATGTAGACATACCTGTTATTAATGCTGGCGATGGTGGACATAACCACCCAACGCAGACCTTAACTGATTTATTGACGATCAAGCAGGAAAAGGGTCGTCTTAATAATATGACGATTGGTTTTTGTGGTGATTTGAAGTTTGGACGTACGGTACATTCTTTGATCAAAGCGTTATCTCGCTATGAAGGAATCAATTATGTGTTGATCTCTCCATATGAATTGCAGATTCCGGAATATTTAAAGAAAGAAGTATTTGAAAAGAAAAATATTTCTTACCGTCAGGTAGAGCATATGGAAGAAGTTATGCCGGAACTTGACATTATTTATATGACACGTGTACAAAAAGAACGTTTCTTTAATGAAGCTGATTATATTCGACTGAAGGACAGTTATATTTTGGATCCAGATAAACTAAAAAATGCGAAAGAAGATTTAGCCATTCTTCATCCACTTCCAAGAGTAAATGAAATTTCAGTAAAAGTTGATGACGATCCAAGAGCATGTTATTTTAAACAGGCACGATATGGTAAATTTATTCGTATGGCATTAATTATGACGATGTTAGGAGTGAGTGTAGATGAACATTGATAGTATTAAAAATGGAATTGTTTTAGATCATATTACGGCTGGCAAGAGTATGAAAATTTATCAGAATCTTGGTTTGGATCGTCTAGACTGTTCTGTAGCAATTATTAAGAACGCAAAAAGCTCAAAAATGGGCAAAAAGGACATTATCAAAATTGATGACCAGTTTGAAATTAATCTTGATGCAATTGGTTATGTAGATCCAGATGTTACAATCTGCATTATTGAAGATGGTCATATGGTGAGAAAATATAAGGCTGAATTGCCTGAAAAGTTGGTAAATATTGCAAAATGTAAAAATCCACGTTGTATTACGTCCGAAGAACAAGAATTGGATCAGGTTTTTGTGTTGACGGATAAAGAAAAACGTGTATACCGTTGCAAATATTGTGAATCAAAATTAAAGAAATAGGATTTTATACCGCAGAGCAATCTGCGGTTTTTCCGTATATCAAGAGTGTTTATATTGGAAATATGCAAAGAAATGTACTAGGGGATGCATTTTCTGTTTTTGCTTGTATTGCATTTTTCGATATCATTCTTTATAATGATAATAAGCGTTTAAGAAAGAGATGTGATAAGGGTATGAGAGAAATGAATACAGTAGTAACGCCTATGAAAAGAGAAATCAGTAAACCGGCTGATTTTACAGAACCTCAAGTTTTGTTTGATCAACTTTTAAAAACAATTTATACATATCATCCATCTGAAGATGTTTCTATGATTAAGAAAGCATATAAGATTGCTTATGACGCTCATAAAGATCAAAAGCGTAAGTCTGGGGAGCCATACATTATTCATCCAATTTGTGTTGCAATCATATTAGCCGAATTAGAACTTGATAAAGAAACGATTGTTGCCGGGTTACTTCATGATGTCGTCGAAGATACTGTCATGACCTCAGAAGAAATTACTGAAGAATTTAATGCTGAGATTTCTCTGCTTGTAGATGGAGTTACAAAACTGGGACAATTAAGCTATTCTGCCGATAAACTTGAGATACAGGCAGAAAATTTACGAAAAATGTTTCTGGCGATGGCAAAAGATATTCGTGTTATCTTGATCAAATTAGCTGACCGTTTGCATAATATGCGTACATTGCAGTATATGCGTCCAGAAAAACAGAAAGAAAAATCTAGAGAGACGATGGATATTTATGCACCAATTGCACATCGTCTTGGTATTTCCAAGATCAAGGTGGAGTTAGATGATTTGTCTTTACGCTATTTAAAACCAGAAGTATATCAGCAGTTGGAGAATCAGATTACCATTCAAAAAGATGAGCGTGAATCATTTATCAAGCGTATTGTTCAGGAAGTAAAGGCGAGTATTGATGGTGTGATTCAAAATGCTGAGGTAGATGGACGTGTAAAACATTATTTTAGCATTTATAAAAAGATGGTCAATCAGAATAAAACGATCGACCAGATTTATGACTTGTTTGCTGTTCGTATTAAAGTGGATACAGTCAAAGACTGCTATGCAGCATTAGGTATTATCCATGAAATGTATAAACCGATTCCAGGGCGTTTTAAAGACTATATTGCGATGCCAAAACCAAATATGTATCAATCCCTTCATACCACTTTGATTGGTCCAAATGGACAGCCATTTGAAATACAGATTCGTACATATGAGATGCATCGTATCGCAGAATATGGTATTGCTGCCCACTGGAAGTATAAAGAAAATGGCAACAGTACAGGAATCAATCGTGAAGAAGAGAAGTTAAGTTGGCTGCGTGAAATCCTGGAATGGCAGCGAGACATGGAGGATAACAAAGAATTTCTAAGTCTGTTAAAAACAAATTTAGATTTATTCGCAGAAAACGTATATTGTTTTACACCAAATGGCGATGTCAAGAACTTACCAAATGGCTCAACGCCAATCGATTTTGCTTATAGTATCCATTCTGCGATTGGCAATACGATGGTAGGCGCACGTGTCAATGGCAAACATGTACCATTTGATTATAAATTGCAAAATGGGGATCGTGTAGAAGTTATTACTTCTCAAAATTCCAAAGGACCTAGTCGTGATTGGCTTAAGATTATCAAAAGTTCACAGGCAAAGAGCAAAATTAATCAGTGGTTTAAGCGCCAGTTTAAAGAAGAAAATATCATTCGTGGCAAAGAGTTGTTAAGACAGTATGCGAAGGAGAAAAATATCTTTTTGGCAGATTATATCAAACCGTCTTATCAGAAAAAAGTAATGCTAAAATATGGTTTCCGTGATTGGGATTCTGTCTGTGCTGCGATTGGACATGGGGGTTTAAAAGAAGGACAAGTTGTCAATAAATTAGTAGAAGAATATGATAAAGATCATCCAAAGATTTTGACGGATGCAGAGGCAATTAAGAATGTAGAAAATGCACCTGTCCGCAGGTCTTCAAAATCAAAGGGTGGCATTGTTGTAAAAGGAATACATGATGTGGCAGTTCGTTTCTCCAAGTGTTGTAATCCGGTTCCAGGAGATGAGATCGTTGGTTTTGTCACACGTGGACGAGGTGTTTCTATCCACCGTACAGACTGTATAAACATGATGTCGATGCCAGAAGCAGATCGTGTGCGTTTGATCGATGCGGAATGGGAAGTTCCGGAAGAAGAAAACAAAGGACAACTTTATACTACAGAAATTAAGATTTATGCATTTAACCGTACAGGTATTTTTGTCGATGTTTCTAAGATATTTTTGGAAATGAATATCGATATGTCGTCGGTAAATGTCAAAACTTCAAAAAATGGCAAAGCTACGATTAGCATTTCATTTGATATTCATGGCGTTGCCCAGTTAAATAAAATTATTGCTAGGCTCCGTGGGATTGAGGGAGTTATTGATATAGAAAGAACAGCAGGTTAGATTATGAATACAAATTTAGTGATATTAACAATGCCGTTAGGTGAAATGCAGACCAACGGCTATGTATTAGGTGATACAAAAACAAAGGAGGCATATGTTTTTGATCCAGGTGCAGAGCCGGATTCAATATATCGTATGCTTGCAAAAGAAGGATTAAAGTTATCAGGGATTTTTCTGACACATGGACATTTTGATCATATTTTGGCTGTCGATGCCTTGCTCGAAAGAGAAGGAAAAGATTTGCCCATTTATGCCAACATTGCGGAAAAAGAAATATTCGAAAATGCTAACTACAATCTTTGTTCGATGGTTGGACAGACATTTTCTTTTATGCCAAACCATTATTTAAAAGATGGCGATATTGTAGATGTCTGTAATACAAAGATCAAATGTCTGCATACACCTGGTCATACATCTGGTGGAATGTGCTATTATATCGAAGATAAATTTTGGCTGATTGCCGGTGATACGCTTTTTCAGGGAAGCATTGGCAGAACTGATTTTCCAACAGGAAGTTTCCAAGAACTAAATCAGTCGATTCGTGAAAAAATATATACTCTGCCAGATTGGACAACGGTATTTCCAGGGCATGGACCAAGTACAACAGTAGGAGATGAAAAGGTGCAGAATATGTTTGTGCACCTGTAAATAATTATGATTGGATTAATACTAAACGATAATAGAATCGAATCAGATGTACGTGATATGTTGTATGCTTTTTTCTTTGGTGAGAAAATAAAAAAAGTCACGGATACATCGGATCAATATGAGTTGTATATGAAAGCAGAGGTTACCTATAATCAGGTAGCCTTTTGCTTAATAAAAGAGGAACAGGTGATTGCAGTCACTCAGTGCCAGGGGATATCACGTGATCCTGTTAAAACGGCATTGTATGATATGTTAAGTGATGTGACGAAGAAAGAACTGCCCTGGGGAACTTTAACAGGGGTGAGACCAACAAAAATTGCATTGGATGGGATTGAACATGGAAAATCCCATGATGACATTATCAATGGTTTTTTAGAGACTTATCACTGCACTGTACAAAAAGCAGAAATTTGTACGAAAGTTGCAGAATATGAGCATGAAATTTTACAAAAGATTGATTACGAAGAACAGTACAGTCTATATATAGGGATTCCGTTTTGCCCATCGACATGCCTTTATTGCTCTTTTACGTCTTATCCAATTGCTCGTTACAAAGATAAAGTAGATGCTTATTTGGAAGCTCTTTTCAAAGAGATTGATTATGTCAGCAGGATGTGCCAGAATAAAAAGCTGATTTCTGTTTATTTTGGTGGCGGGACTCCAACTTCCATAAACGCAGATCAATTAAGAAGGCTACTTGTAAAGGTTAAGCAGAGTTTTGATTTTACTCATGTAAGAGAGTTTACTGTTGAGGCAGGACGCCCGGATAGTATTACAAAGGAAAAATTAGAGGTTATGCTTGCATGTGGTGTGACAAGAATCAGCATTAATCCACAGACGATGAATCAAGAAACTTTAAATCTGATTGGTCGCGCGCACACAGTTGAACAGACGATAGATGCTTTTTGGATGGCGAGAAAAGTAGGGCATAAGAATATTAATATGGATATGATCGTTGGCCTTCCAGGGGAAGACATTCGACACGTAGAAAAAACGTTGCAGCAGATTTATGGATTGAAACCAGATAGTCTGACGGTTCATTCACTTGCAGTCAAAAGAGCAGCAAACTTAAATATCCAGATGGAGCGGTATCGTTCGTTGATCAAAGGAGCTACAAATGAAATGCTGGAATTAGTAGATGATTATGCCGGTCGTTTGGGACTATCACCGTATTATTTGTATCGCCAAAAAAATATTCCAGGAAATCTGGAGAATATTGGGTATGCAAAGCCGGGATTAGAGTGTCTGTATAATATTTTAATCATGGAAGAAAAGCAGGATATTATCGCGTTAGGAGCTGGTGCATCATCAAAATATGTATTTGAAGACCGAACACCTAAGATTCAACGTTCCGAAAATGTAAAAAATGTAGATCATTATATTGAACGGATAGAGGAAATGATTAACCGAAAAAGTGCAATGATGGAGGATAAATACAAAAATGTTATCTTATAACAAATATGATATGGAAACTCCAATCGGGAGTAGCTTTGAATCGATTATAGAACATAGCATGCTTGTGAGTAATTTGGCATTTATGGTCTCCAAAGAGATGAAAATGGATCCCGATTTTTGTTATGATATGGCGATGGCCGGCATGGTACATGATATTGGCAAAATTAAAATTTATTCTTATCTACTTCAAAAATATGATAATATTATGGCAATTGATGAGGCACGTTATATACGAATGCATCCTTCAACTGGATATGCTATCTTGAAAGAAAAAGGATTTCATGATAGAATTTTATCTGCTGTATTGACGCACCATGAAAATTTTGATGGTTCTGGATATCCCAATAATATAAAAGGGGACTCGATTCCATTAGAAGGAAGAATTTTACATGTATGTGATTGTTTTGGTGCATTGATTTCAAATTGTAGTTGTGGAGAGGCTTTTGATCTCGATGCAGCACTCGATATGATGATTAATGATGTGAAAAATTTTGATATGAAAGTATACCTGACACTTCAAAATATGGTTTATTCGAGAGAGTTTAAACAAATTTTGGAAGAGTTTGGGGTTGAATAAACAATAGAAAGAGAGATTTTTTATGAGCAAGAGAAATATAATTACACCTAGAACGCTGTCTGGGTTTATGGAATTACCTCCTCAGGAACAAGTTTTATTTGAGAGGATCAAACGTACATTAGAGGATACCTATCAGATGTATGGTTTTTTTCCAATTGATACCCCGGTATTAGAATATAGTGAGATTTTGCTCGCAAAATCAGCTGGCGAAACAGAAAAACAGGTGTATCGTTTTAACAAAGGGGACAAAGACATTGCGATGCGGTTTGATCTGACGGTTCCTTTGGCAAAATACGTAGCAAAGAATTATTCAGCGATTACATTCCCATTTAAACGTTATGCAATTGGGAAAGTATACCGTGGAGAGCGTGCACAAAAAGGACGTTTTAGAGAGTTTTATCAGGCAGATATTGATATTATTGGCGATGGTTCGCTTAGTATTGTAAATGATGCTGAAATTCCAAGCATTATTTATACGATTTTTACGGATCTAGGGCTTTCTGATTTTACGATTCGTATCAATAACCGTAAGATTTTAAATGGTTTATTTGAAATGAATGGTTTGGATGAGAACGCAACCGACATCATGCGTACGATTGATAAGATTGATAAGATTGGTGTTGAGGCAACTAAAGAAGAATTGATAGGACTTGGTGTTGAAATAGAAACAGCTGCGATGCTCATTGAATTAATGACATACAAAGATACCAATGAAAATGTTCTTGCGAAATTAGAAACTTATACGGGAAAGAGTGAGACATTTGACCTTGGTTATCAGGAATTAAAAGATGTCATTTATTATATCGGTAAATTTGGTGTTCCAGAAAAGAATTATCGTATCGATTTGTCAATCGCACGTGGACTTGATTATTATACAGGAACTGTCTATGAAACATTTGTCAACGATCATCCGGAAATCGGTAGTGTATGTAGCGGTGGAAGATATGATAATCTTGCAGAATATTATACAAAGAAAAGTCTTCCAGGTGTTGGTATGTCAATCGGCTTGACGAGATTTTTCTATGTATTGAATGAATATAAATATTTAAATACAAAATTAAATGCTCCTGCAGATGTCTTGATTATTCCTATGACGGATGATATGTCAACGGCTGTCAGCATTTCAGCAAGACTTCGCGATGAAGGTCTTCGCACACAAATTTATATGGAAAAGAAGAAATTTAAAGCAAAAATTTCTTATGCAAATAAATTATCAATTCCATATGCAATGTTCTTAGGAGAAGATGAAATCAAAGAAGACAAAGTAACCGTGAAAAATATGTATTCTGGTGAGCAGGTGACTGTTTCATTAGATGATGCCGTTGAAACGATGATTGCTTCCTTATTTGAATTAGAAGGAGAGGCAATTATCTCTGGCGAGAAGTGATAGACTTTTCATAAAACAGAACAAAGCGGACAAGTCTGCCACGAATACCATACATAAAAAGGTGATACCCCAAAGTTTATTTTTGAAGTATCACCTTTTTTGTGTTTTATGCAAAGAATTTTGAAACTTAAAAATCTTCGTCCTGTTGTGAAATTTATTCAGCCATATACATTTTTTCAATCTCAGCTACATACATAAAATGATAATCTTTGTCTGGATAATTTGCTGCATCGAGATTTTTTTCAATAAATCCTTCTGGATTCATTTCCTGCACGTATAATTTTTTGCAGACAAGAATCATCTTAGCACCTTCAAAATATGGAACATCATCAATTTCAGCAGGTGTTAAGTTTGTCTTATCAATTTTATCAGGATCATCGTTGCCGGAATGTCTACCTACATATGTCATATCTGCACGATAGCTTTCATCGTAAAATGTCAGGCTGAAACGATCTGTGGCATCTACAAATTTCTTTGTACAGCGCTGTGGGCGTAATACAGTAACAGCTACGTTTTTATTCCACATAACACCCATACCACCCCAGGAAGCAGTCATTGTATTAATATCGTCACCATTTTTGGCAGTTACAAGCATCCAGTCTTTTCCAATTAATTGAAATGGATTATTTTTTAATTCTTCTGGTTTTATTTCTTTATAATTTGCCATATCTTACCTCCATTATGAAAAATTACTTTATATTATAGTATAAAAAATGAAAAATGTACAGAATTGACACTATACATTTTCGATTCTTTTGTTTATAATGATAGAGATAAAATTATAAAATGAGATACCTATATAGGTTTCTTATCATAGAGCAGGAGGATAAAACTATGGCAGAATCTATGACTGGTCTGAAACGTTCTCATCGATGTACGGAGGTTTCGAATCAACTGATCGGCGAAAAAGTAACCGTTATGGGCTGGGTACAGAAAAGACGTAATCTTGGTAGTCTGATTTTTGTGGATTTACGTGATCGTTCTGGACTCCTTCAGATTATTTTCGATGAAGAGACAATTGGAACAGAAGGATTTGAAAAAGCAGAAAAGTTAAGAAATGAATATGTAATTGCAGTTGTTGGTACCGTAGAACAAAGAAGTGGTGCTGTGAATCAAAACTTAAAAACAGGTGATATTGAAATCAAAGCAGAAGAACTGCGTATTTTATCAGAATCAGAAACACCACCAATTCCAATTGATGCAAATTTAAAAGTAAAAGATGAAGTTCGTTTAAAATATCGTTATCTGGATCTTAGAAGACCAAATATCCAAAGAAATTTGATCATCAGAAGCAAAGTTGCGATGTTGGTACGAAATTTCTTAGCGGAAGAAGGCTTTTTAGAGATTGAAACGCCAATGTTAACAAAATCAACACCAGAGGGTGCAAGAGATTATTTGGTACCAAGTCGTGTACATCCAGGTTCTTTTTATGCGTTACCACAGTCTCCACAGCTCTTTAAACAGCTTTTGATGTGTTCTGGATATGATCGTTACTTCCAGATTGTAAAATGCTTTAGAGACGAGGATTTACGTGCAGACAGACAGCCTGAATTTACACAGATCGATATGGAATTATCTTTTGTTGATGTGGATGATGTCATTGATGTAAATGAAAGACTATTGGCTAAGATTTTTAAAGAAATTTTAGATGTTGATGTTGCATTGCCAATTCCACGTATGACTTGGCAGGAAGCTATGGATCGATTTGGCTCTGATAAACCAGATATGCGTTTTGGCATGGAATTGACCGATGTTACAGAGGTTGTAAAAGATTGTGATTTTGTTGTATTTAAAGGTGCAATTGAAGCTGGTGGAACAGTTCGTGGTATCAATGCAACTGGACAAGGTAATCTGGGAAGAAAGAAAATCGATGTGCTCGTAAAATTTGCTAAAGATTTTGGTGCAAAAGGACTCGCTTATATCCAGTTAAAATCAGATGGCAGTGTGAAATCCTCTTTTGCAAAATTTATGAAGGAAGAAGAGATGACTGCATTGATTGATGCCATGGGAGGTAAACCGGGAGATTTACTGTTATTTGCAGCAGATAAAAATGCAGTTGTTTATGACGTACTGGGTAACCTTCGTCTGGAAATTGCGAAGAAATACGATATGATTCCAGAAGGAGAGTTCAAGTTCTTATGGGTAACAGAATTCCCATTATTAGAGTGGAATGAAGATGAAAATCGTTATACAGCGATGCATCATCCGTTTACGATGCCAATGGAAGAAGATTTACAGTATATTGATTCTGATCCGGGCAGAGTGCGTGCAAAAGCCTATGACATTGTTTTAAATGGTACTGAATTAGGTGGTGGTTCTGTTCGTATTTTCCAGAATGATATTCAGGAAAAAATGTTTGAATGTCTTGGATTTACAAAAGAAGAGGCTCATGAACGTTTCGGCTTCTTATTAGAAGCATTTAAATATGGTGTGCCACCTCACGCAGGACTTGCGTATGGTTTGGATCGACTGATTATGTGGATGACAGGCGAAGACAGTATTCGTGATGTTATCGCATTTCCGAAAGTAAAGGATGCTTCCTGTCTGATGACAGAAGCACCAGCACCAGTTGATGATATACAGCTAAACGAATTACAGATTCAGTTAGATTTAGAAGATAAATAAAAGAGTCGGAGGATAAGATTATGGAAAGAATGTTAGTAAATGGCGTACAATCTAATGCGAATACTGCACAGATCAGTGTAATGTCATTAAAGGATGAACCAGGTGTTGCAGCGAAATTATTTGGTGCATTGGCAGAAAATAATTTAAATGTAGAACTGATTTTACAGTCAATCGGTCGTGATAAGACAAAAGATATGTCATTTGTTGTTCTCGAGGACGTTGCTGATCAGGTAGTTGAGGTGTTGAAAAAAACGTTTGATGAATCAGATTATGCTAGCATTTCGGTTGATAAAGAAGTAGGTATTGTATCGATTAGAGGTGCTGGTATGATGTCAAACCCAGGTGCAGCATCTATGATGTTTGAAGCATTATATGGTTGTGGTATCAACATTGAAATGATTTATACATCGGAAATTAAAATCGCAGTTTCTATCCGTAGAAATAAAGTAGATCGTGCCGTAGAGGCATTAAAAAATAAATTTGCAGATATAGAATAATCATAGGTAATATGGGTAGAACATATTATCAAGAAGTACAATAAGGAGGATGTCATGTTAAAATTTGACAAAGTTGCAGCAGCAGATCCAGAAGTGATGGCTGCTATGGATGCAGAATTAGGAAGACAACGTAACAATTTAGAGCTGATTGCTTCTGAAAACCTTGTTTCAGAGGCTGTTATGCAAGCAATGGGAAGCCATTTGACAAATAAATATGCAGAGGGATATCCAGGTAAACGTTATTATGGTGGATGTGAACATGTCGATGTAGTGGAAGATTTAGCAAGAGAGAGAGCAAAAGAGTTATTTGGCTGCGAATATGTCAATGTACAGCCTCACTCAGGTGCACAGGCAAATATGGCTGTATTCTTTGCCGTTATGAATGTTGGGGATACTTTCATGGGTATGAATCTTGATCATGGCGGACATTTGACACATGGAAGTCCTGTCAATATGTCTGGTGTGAACTACAATGTTGTGCCATATGGTGTCAATGACGAAGGATTTATTGACTATGATGAAGTAGAGCGTATCGCTTTAGAATGTAAACCGAAATTAATCGTTGCTGGCGCAAGTGCTTATGCAAGAGCCATTGATTTTAAACGTTTCCGTGAAATTGCAGATAAAGTTGGTGCGGTATTAATGGTGGATATGGCTCATATCGCTGGTCTGGTAGCAGCTGGACTTCATGAAAGCCCAATTCCATATGCACATGTTGTTACAACTACAACGCACAAAACACTTCGTGGACCTCGTGGTGGTATGATTATGTGCAGCGAAGAGGTAAATAAAAAATATAACTTTAATAAGGCTATTTTCCCTGGAATTCAGGGCGGTCCATTGATGCATGTAATCGCTGGTAAAGCTGTTTGCTTCAAAGAAGCATTAAGCGATGAATTCAAGGCTTATCAGACACAGGTTGTGAAAAATGCAAATGCTCTTTCTAAAGCATTACAGGAAAATGGATTTAATATTGTATCTGGTGGTACGGATAACCATTTAATGTTAGTGGATTTACAAAATCTTGATCTGACTGGAAAAGAAGTAGAAAAATTATTGGATTCCGTTCATATTACATGTAATAAAAATACAGTACCAAATGATCCAAAATCCCCATTCGTAACTTCTGGTATCCGTCTTGGAACACCGGCTGTTACAACAAGAGGATTAAAAGAAGATGATATGAAAGTTATCGCTGATGCAATGAAAGCGGCAGTTATTGAGAAAGATACAGACAAAGCGGCTGCATTAGTAAAAGGACTGACAGATAAATATCCATTATACGAAAACTAAAATTGGATGAAATACATTTAAGTTAAATCAAGCGGACTCGTCCGCTTGATTTTTTTATTATATACAAAATAAAATACTGTTAATTTTCATACAAAAAGAAGAAGCCGCCGCAAGTGCGACAGCCTTTTCTTTAGAGTTGGCAATTTAATTTATTTTTGAAAGTTAATTTAGTTCTTGTTAATTATAGTTTATCATTTAGTATTAATTTTATAAACCGAAACTGAATAAGTAAGCTACAATAACAGTGATTGGTCCTGTAATCAGACGAGAGAATAAGATTGCAGGAACACCAGTACTGATTGTTTCATCTTCTGCTTCTGCAAGTGTTAATGCTACAGGAAGGAAGTCACAACCAACCTGTGCGTTGATAGCAAATAAAGCAGGTAATGAATATTGAACAGGAATGGTACCTTTTCCGATTTCGTTACCAAGTAATACTCCGATGATCTGTGCGATAACAGCACCTGGCCCAAGTACCGGAGATAAGAATGGTAATGAACAGAAAATAGAAAGTGCTAACAATCCTGGCAAACTACCAGCTAATGGTTTGATAACATTCGCTAAGATATTACCAATACCAGTATAGTTGATAATACCTACGATAACACTGATGAACATCATAAATGGGATGATATTCTTTAAAATAATATCAAGTGTATCTCTGGCAGCTTGATAGAATGTATTTACGACACCACCGATCGCTTTACCCATACCGGCGATGGCACCCATAATTCCACCCTGTTTTTCTTCTTCAACAGGTGTATTGGCTTCTTTTGTAGCTTTTGCACTGTCAACCATATTTCCGGATGCAGATGGTTCAGATGCTAAAACAGCAGATTCTACATTCGCTTCTACACTTGCTGCTACAGCTTCACTTCCTTCAACTAACTGAATTTCTTCTACAACAACACCGGAACAGAAATTGTCTTCTTTGATGAATTTTGCCAATGGACCGGAAGGACCAATTGGAATAACATCAATCGTCTTAACACCATATTTTGGATAAACACCACAACGAGCAGTACCGCCGCAGTCTACAACTGCTACGATCATGTTTTCTGGTTCTACTTTGTTTTTGAATCCATCAACAGCAGGAACACCAAGTAATTCAGCAATACGAGCTGCAATTGGATGAATACCGCCACCTGTGATAGATGCAACGACTGTCTGAGTTTCTGTTTCGCAAAGAGTGAACGGACCGCCCCAACCATTAGGACCATGAACAACTTTTACAACTGGTTTCATATTTTACTCCTCCTTACTTAGCTTTTGCTGTTTTTTTACCTATCATAATGTTATTAATTACTTCAGTTACACAACCACGAATTAAGCAGCAAATGATACCTACAATCAAGTAACGAATAGCCAAAGGTGTAGTAGAAATACCTAATTGTTCTACACCAGTTGCAATACCCATCCATACGAATAATTCACCAGGGTTACCATGAGGGAACAAACCTGTGATTGGATGTGCCATTGTAAAGATAGCATCAATTGTTGGAACTTTTAAATCTTCTTCTACAAAACGTCCCATTGTGTAACACATAGGGTTTGTAAAGAAGAAAAGGGCTACAACAGGAATAACGGTATAACGAAGTATGCGGAAACGAGTCAACTTTTTCGCTGCTTCATTAACTTTTTCTTCACCGATGAGTGCAACAATTGCATTGATCATTGTTAATAAAATCAATACGTTAGGCAAAACACCTGTGATCAAACCAACAAGATTTTCCCCACCGGCAGAAACGATTCCAGTTAAACCATTAGCCAAAAAAACTAATACATTCATATAAATCCTCCTTCATATAAAATAAAACAAAAGTGGTCTGACTTTTATAGTTCGTCAGGTTGCAGTGCGTTTTCTCTAAGAATCGAAAGCTGTTCCTTGGCGTCAGCAATCGCTCTCTTCGCATTTTTCTTTTTAAAGGTAGCTTCGACTTCATCTAAGGTCATACCAATATACTGTTCTTTTTTTGTTGGAGTTGCAAATACGGTAAATCCTTCCATACTATAATAATCTAGAATCTCATCTTCTTCATTAACGACCAGAATGAGATAATATCCTTTTTGGATGAGAAAGAATTTGGTTCTGCCAGTGCCAGTGACCATCCTACAATTTTCACCACTATGTTGGGCCCTTACATCGTTGATAATTTTGTAGGCACGTTTGATCTGTAACCAAGCGAGTGTACTTTGCAAAACATAAATTAAGAAAATGATAATCAGTGCTTGCCTTAGCATTTGTGACACCTCCTAAAAAAATGAAAAATTTGATTAGAAAAAAACGCTGTTAAAATGTAACAAAAAAATTGAAATAATTTTTATAACATTACAATAAATTACTAAAGGATATTGTGCAACCCTTTTAATGTAAGTGGAACATTATCTATATTTATCGAAAACCCCTATTTTGAAAAGTGTGTCAAATGTTCCAATTATACATTTGGGTTGAAAAAAATGTTATAAAATATAAAATTATAAGGGAAGGTATAAGAGGTAAAAAGCATGGAGGGTTAACAAATGAACCAACTATCAGGTACAGAATTGTTAGTTCAGGTTGCACGAATGTACTATGAAGAGAATTTAAATCAGCAGCAAATTGCACGGAAGTTAAATATGAGTCGATCATTGGTTTCCAAACTGTTGATCAAAGCAAAAAACAATGGAATTGTAGAGATTAAGATTAATCCCAATCCGATTCATCCTTTTCGCGAAATTGAGGATAAATTGAAGCAGGGTTTGCAATTAAAATATGTGCGAGTTGTCGATAATGGAGACGGAACACAGCCGAATAAAGTATCAGTAGAAGCAGGACTATATCTTGTTTCCAGATTACCATCCTGTAAGAATGTTGTTATTTCAGCTGGACGCACAACAAGAGAAATTGCAAATTATCTGGTGTCAGCTACCAGTTTTCCCAATGTTACATTTTTGCCGGCATCTGGTGGAATCGGAGAAATCCGCTGGGATATTGATTCGAATATGATATGTGGACGCATTGCACAGCAATGCGGAGGAAAATACCGACAGATTCATGCACCAATTATAGTTGATTCTATTGAAGCAAAAGAAATCTTATTAGAACAAACTTTTATCAAAGAAGTCTTAGAGTCTTCGGCAAATGCAGATATGGCAGTGGTTGGTATTGGAAAAGGATTTCAAAAAGAAGCCATGTTGCCACTGTATCCTAGTGGCAGATCAGAGGATTATTTTGAACATGAGGAGACGATTGTCGGCGATTTTTGTTATAATTATTTTGACAAAGACGGTAATGTCGTTGATTGTCGATGGAATAAGCAATTAATCGGATTATCTTTAGATCAGTTACGAAAAATACCGAATGTCGTTTGTGTGGCAGAAGAAGTAGATAAGGCAGAAAACTTATACATAGCAGCTAAAACGAAACTGATCAATTCTATGATTCTTGATATTAAAGTGGCAAAAAAAGTATTGAATTGCTATTCAAAAGATTTATATAGTTAAATATGAGAAAAGGATGGAGTTATGACGATTTATCACAACTTCATCCTTTTTTCTAAAATCCTAAATCTTCTCCCACTAAAATGACATGGATACGTCCATCTGTACGGTTAAAACGAGTGATAACTAATTGACAACAAATACATTCTTTACTCAGACAGTTGGCACAGCTTCCGGTCGTTTTACATGGGGTATCCACTTTTTGTCGAATCACGTTTGTAGGTCCTGCGACCATATGAATACGATCAATGGCTTCTTCAATATTAGCAGAGACTTTGTTCATACCTATCACTAGGACAACTTTATTTGGTCCGTGACAAAGAGAAGCTACACGATTACCAGTACCGTCCATATTGACTAAAATACCATCTTTCGTGATTGCGTTGGAACTCATAAAATAAACATCAGATAAAGCTCCTTTTGCATATAACTCCCGTTTTTCTTCATTTGTTTGTCCGGCAAAACGATTATTGACCGTATAATGTTCACTATTTTCTTCAATATAATCCATGAATCCAATTTCTTCTAAAGAAGTAGAACCACCCCAACTGACACTGCTTCCTTCTGGTAAGAGTGCAATTGCCTGTTTTAGAGCCTCTTCTTTTGTTTCACAGTAATAACTTTCCATATTACGTTTCTTTAAATTTTTCATCACTTGATCTGCAAGATTTTTTCTCGCTGTCATTTTATAACTTGTCATATAATTTGTGACCTCCATTCAAACATTTTACACTTATGGTTTTTACATCAATTTTAAATATTGTATCATTAAATAAAGAAATATGCTATAATGAGAAAACTATGAAATCATTATTTATTACTGAAAAACCAAGTGTGGCAAGAGAGTTTGCCAAAGCATTAAAATTAAATACTTCAAATCATGATGGCTATATGGAATCGCAAAATACGATCATCACATGGTGCGTCGGGCATTTGATCTCAATGAGTTATCCGGAAGCTTATGATCCGGCATTAAAAAAATGGGATATGAAAACCTTACCTTTTTTGCCAAAGGAATATAAATATGAAGTGATTCCGGCAGTAAAAAAGCAGTATACAATTGTCAGTGGATTATTAAATCGTGAAGATGTGGATACCATTTACGTATGCACAGACTCTGGGCGTGAGGGAGAATATATCTATCGTCTGGTGGAACAGATGGCACATGTGACCGGAAAAAATCGTCGTCGTGTCTGGATTGATTCACAGACAGAAGAAGAAGTGCGTCGCGGAATCAAAGAGGCAAAAGATTTGTCAGAATATGATAATCTGGCGGCTTCTGCTTATTTGCGTGCCAAAGAAGATTATTTGATGGGCATTAATTTTTCCAGAGCGTTGACATTAAAATATGGCTGGACGATTTCGAATTATATGAAGCAAAATCGCAATACTGTCATTGCCGTTGGGCGTGTGATGACTTGCGTGCTTGGCATGATCGTGCGCAGAGAACGAGAGATTCGTGCCTTTGTGCCGACACCATTTTATCGTATTTTAGGAGATTTTATTCTCGAAGATGAAAAAGTGGAGATGGAATGGAAAGTGACTGCAGATTCACAGTACTATGGTTCACCGTATCTCTACAAAGAAAATGGGCTAAAAGAAGAAAAATATGCCAAACAATTGATTGATTATATGGTAAAAGAACCTCCGGTTGTCGGTGAGGTAGTGTCGATTTCTCGTAAGAAAGAAAAGAAATATGCCCCACTTTTGTTTAATCTAGCAGAACTGCAAAATACTTGTTCAAAAATGTTTAAAATTAGTCCTGATCAGACATTAAAAGTGGTACAGGAATTATATGAGAAAAAACTTGTGACTTACCCGCGTACCGATGCCAGAGTATTATCGACGGCGGTTGCTAAAGAAATATATAAAAATATTCGTGGTCTTGCAGGATATGAACCATTTTCTGTGTTTGCGACGGAAATTCTTGAACAAAAGCAATATCAGGGACTTGCAAGAACCAGATATGTTAATGACAAACAGATTACTGATCACTATGCAATCATTCCGACAGGGCAGGGACTTGGCGCTTTGCGTTCTCTAAGTCAATTGAGTGCTAGTGTTTATATGGTAATCGTGCGAAGATTTTTAAGCATTTTCTATCCACCAGCGATTTATCAGAAAATAAACATGGAAGCAGCGGTTTTGACGGAACATTTTTTCACTTCGACAAAAGTATTGCTTGAAGAAGGCTATTTAAAAGTTGCTAATGCTGGTCTCCCAAAAAAAGAAGAAGGAAATCAGGCGCTTGCTCAATTGCTTGCTAAAATCCGCAAGGGAAAGAAATTACCTGTGCGTGAGTTCCATATAAAGGAAGGTACGACCTCGCCACCAAAACGTTATAATTCCGGATCAATGGTACTTGCGATGGAAAATGCCGGACAATTGATTGAGGATGAAGAATTACGAGCGCAGATCAAAGGGAGTGGTATCGGCACAAGTGCGACACGAGCAGAGATTATCAAAAAGCTCGTCAATAACAAATACATAGCATTAAATAAGAAGACACAGATTTTGACGCCGACGCAAGTGGGTGAAATGATTTACGATGTCGTCAATGCTTCGATTCGTTCTCTATTAAATCCGGAACTAACTGCGAGCTGGGAAAAAGGACTGACTTATGTCGCAGAGGGAACGGTTACAGAAGAAGAATATATGATGAAATTAGAAAAATTTGTAACCGACAGGACGAATGGCGTCCGTTATTTAAATAATCAAACAAATCTGCAGCAAACATTTGATTATGTGGCGCAGTATTATAAAAAGAATAGTGTCAAAACAGGCATGAAGAAAGGAAGTAAAAAACGTGCAACAGCTAAAAAATAAAGAATTATTTCAAGATTTTAATTTAACTTTAGCAAAGGAACTTTTTGAGATCTATGAATATCCATGGGAAGTGTTACCTCATATTGGAGACATAATCTTAAAAATTGGAAAAACATTACCAGCAGAGGAATACGATCATCCACAGGAAGATGTTTGGATTGCAAAATCTGCAACAGTTTTTGAAACTGCCTATATTCATGGACCAGCGATCATTGGCAAGGATACAGAAGTACGCCAGTGTGCATTTATCAGAGGAAATGCCCTTGTTGGAGATGGATGTGTTGTTGGGAATTCAACGGAATTAAAAAATGTGATCTTATTTAACAATGTTGAAGTTCCTCATTATAATTATGTAGGCGATTCCATTCTTGGACATAAGGCACACATGGGTGCTGGTTCTATTACTTCAAATATTAAAGCAGATCGCAAAGATATTGAAATTCGAGTTGGTGATCAGAAGATTAAAACAGGTATGCGAAAAATCGGAGCAATCCTCGGTGATTATGTCGAAGTAGGATGTGGCACCGTTTTAAATCCTGGTTCCATTGTGGGGCATCACACGAATATCTACCCACTGTCCATGACACGTGGATATATAGAAAAAGAGTCGATTTACAAAAAACAAGGTGAAATTGTTACAAAAGAATAAGCAAAGAATGATAGAAATTTCACAAAAATAGAAAAAAAGTATAGAAGAAAATTACAATATATGATAAAATAGTACCAAAGTAGGCACGAGGCTTACAAGTAATATTTTTTAACCGAAAGGAGTCTCAACATGATTTATTCACATGAAGTAGAAGAAATGTGTCCAGTAGCACTTGGCGTTAATCACGGTGCTGCTCCAATCCCAGAAGAAGCATTATGGGTAAAAGCAAAAGATGTATCTGATATCTCTGGTTTATCCCATGGTATCGGCTGGTGTGCACCACAGCAGGGTGGTTGTAAATTAACATTGAACGTTAAAAAAGGTATCATCCAGGAAGCATTAGTTGAAACAATTGGATGTTCAGGTATGACACACTCCGCAGCTATGGCATCTGAAATCTTACCAGGAAGAACTATCTTAGAAGCTTTAAATACAGACTTAGTTTGTGATGCTATCAACACAGCTATGAGAGAAATCTTCTTACAGATCGTTTATGGTAGAACTCAGAGTGCTTTCTCTGAAGATGGATTAGCAATTGGTGCTGGACTTGAAGACTTAGGAAAAGGCTTAAGATCTCAGGTTGGTACAATGTACGGAACATTGAAAAAAGGTCCTCGTTACCTTGAAATGGCTGAAGGATACGTTACAGGAATCGCTTTAAATGAAGATAATGAAATCATTGGATACCAGTTCATTAACTTTGGTAGAATGATGGACTTCATCAAAGCTGGTGACGATGCTCAGACAGCTATGGACAAAGCTAAAGGTCAGTATGGTAGAGTTGACGATGCAGTTAAGATCATCGACCCAAGAAAGAATTAGGAGGTAGCGATAATGGCTTTATTTGAATCATATGAAAGAAGAATTAAACAGATCAATGCTACTCTTGAAAAATATGGCATTGCATCTATCGAAGAAGCTGAAAAGATCACAAAAGACGCTGGATTAGATGTATATCATCAGATCGAAGGCATTCAGCCAATCTGTTTTGAAAATGCAAAATGGGCTTATACAGTAGGTGCTGCAATTGCAATCAAAAAAGACTGCAGAAGAGCTGCAGATGCTGCTGCTGCAATCGGTGAAGGTCTTCAGTCTTTCTGTATTCCAGGTTCCGTAGCAGATCAGCGTAAAGTTGGTTTAGGACATGGTAACTTAGGTAAGATGTTATTAGAAGAAGAAACAGATTGTTTCGCATTCTTAGCTGGTCACGAATCTTTCGCAGCTGCAGAAGGTGCTATCGGTATTGCTGAAAAAGCAAACAAAGTACGTAAAAAACCATTAAGAGTTATCTTAAACGGTTTAGGAAAAGATGCTGCTCAGATCATTTCCAGAATTAACGGATTTACATATGTAGAAACAGAAATGGATTACTACACAGGCGAAGTAAAAGAAGTATTCCGTAAAGCTTACTCTGATGGATTAAGAGCAAAAGTTAACTGCTACGGTGCTAACGATGTTCGCGAAGGTGTAGCTATCATGCACAAAGAAAAAGTAGACGTATCTATCACAGGTAACTCTACGAACCCAACAAGATTCCAGCATCCAGTAGCTGGTACATACAAAAAAGAATGTATCGAACAGGGCAAGAAATACTTCTCTGTAGCTTCTGGTGGTGGTACAGGACGTACATTACATCCAGATAACATGGCTGCAGGTCCTGCTTCTTATGGTATGACAGATACAATGGGACGTATGCATTCAGATGCTCAGTTTGCTGGTTCTTCTTCTGTACCTGCTCACGTAGAAATGATGGGATTAATCGGCGCAGGTAACAACCCAATGGTTGGTATGACTGTTGCTGTTGCTGTATCTATCCAGGAAGCAGCAGACGCTGGTAAATTCTAAGAAACCGCGATTTTATCAGGTTTTTAGACTTGGTTAAAATTGGTAGAAGTTAGTAAAAAGTAGGTTATTAGTACATTATTAGTACATT
>JAUNIX010000034.1 GCA_030523275.1 Lachnospiraceae bacterium | reverse complement strand
TCAAAGAAGCGACGATGACCAATGGCTGGATGGTGCTTCGTGTGACTCCAGAGCATGCTTATGCGTGGGCTGAGGTATATATAAAAGGAATCGGATGGATGCCATTTGATTCGATTCCACGAGAATCACTAGTGGCAGCGAGTGATGCCAGAGAAATTAATCTCCCAAGTTTACCGCGTATTACGATGTCACCAACCGAATTATTTTTGGTCGTAGTCAGATTGTTTTTGGGACTATGTTTACTTTGCTTGCTCCGTGTATTTATTTTTCACCGCCTGGTTCATTACCGCAAGCAGCAGATGACGCGGAATGAACGGATTCAGTGGTATGGACGTGTCTGGGAGAGATATAACGATCAATATCCGCAAGACGAGGAGAAAGAGATCATAGAGTTGATGATTGAAAAAGCAAGGTATAGTAATCATGAACTTAGTGAAGAGGAGGAAAAGATTGTTTATCAATCTGCATGGAAAGTGCGGGAAGAATATCGGCGTCATTTGCCACCCTATATGAATTTTTTTGACATATTTCTTGCATGTAAAGATGCGTTATAAATATAAAAAAGTAGTAAAATAGGAATTAACTGTATAAAATATAATACAATTTGTAGAAAAGATTGACAAAATGAAGGAATGAAACTATAATTATTCACATAAATGACGAAGGCGTCCTGAAAATTCAGGGCGTCTTTTTTGTTACATAGAAAATTTTTCAATTTTTCTATGTAACAAATACGCTCCGCAAGGATGTGACCAGATGCATAGGGAAGGAGAAAAATATATGTACAGATTGGTTCCTCATACGAAGGATATTAACAGCCTATTAGCAAGGTATGGTGTAAAGTTTGGGATTTATAAGAATAATACGTATAAAGAACAGCTTTTTCCATTTGATGCAATTCCCAGAGTGATTCCCAAAGAAGAATTTGATTATCTTGAAAAAGGATTGATTCAAAGGGTAGATGCGTTGAATGCGTTTTTAAATGATATTTATGGAGAGAAGAAAATTATAAAAGATGGTGTTATTCCAGAAGAATTTGCTTTTATTTCAACGGGCTATTTGCCAGCATGTGAGGGGATTACACCTTCGAAGGGGATTTATAGTCACATTTCAGGAATTGATCTGGTTCAGGCAAAGGATGGTACCTGGTATGTTTTAGAAGATAACTTGCGTGTGCCTTCTGGAGCTTCTTTTCCAATGATTGCAAGAAAACTTTGTCGAAGAGCCGCTGCGGATACATTTCGTAATTCACATATTGAAGATAATCGTAATTATGCAAAATTATTAAGAGAAGTGATGGATTATGTTAACACAGGTGGTTTAAATGTTATTTTGACCCCTGGACGTTATAACTCTGCATTTTTTGAACATTCTTATTTGGCAGAGCAGGCAGAAGTATTACTCGTAAAACCGAATGATCTAATTGTAAAAGATGATTATTTATATTATAAAAGTTTTTCCGGTGGTTTAGAAAAGGTTGGAACTGTTTATCGTAGGATTTCTGATGAATATATGGACCCGATGACCTTTTGTGAAGAGTCTGTCATCGGAGTGCCTCATATCATGGAAGTATATCGAAAAGGGAATGTGGCTTTGATGAATGCACCAGGAAATGGAGCAGCAGATGACAAAGGAATTTATTATTTTGTCCCGAAGATGATAGAGTACTATTTACATGAAAACGCAATCTTAAAAAATGCACCGACATATCTACCTTATTATGAAGAAGATCAAAACTATGTTTTGGAACATTTTGATGAATTAGTTATTAAGGACGTTGCTGAAGCCGGAGGATATGGTGTTGTTTTTGGGAAAGAGTTAAGTCCGGAAAAGAGAGCAGAATTTATAGAAATGATTCAAACGGAACCAAGACGATTTATTGCACAGGAAGTGATAGATTTTAAAGATCTTGAAATTATGCAGGGTGATGAAATTGTAGAACGAAAAGCAGATTTGAGGGTTTTTGTTTTGTCGGGAAAAGAGACAAAAGTATGGAAGAGTGGTCTGACACGGTATTCCACCGTTGCGGATTCCTTTATCGTTAATTCATCACAGGGAGGAGGATTTAAAGACACATGGGTGCTATCTCAGTAGAAAAAATGGATCGTCTGTACTGGCTTGGGCGCTATACAGAGAGAACTTATACAACAATAAAAGAATTTTTTGATGGTTTTGATGTTATGATCGAAGAACCAGACTATTATGTTACATATTGTCAGTATTTGGATATTCCAAATGTGTATTCTTCCGCAGAAGACTTTGTTGAGCGATATTTATTTGATACGGGCAACATTGATTCTATTATTTCCACATTAAATGGTGTGTATGATAATGCGATTATGATGCGAGACGCATTAGGGAGCGAATCTATTTCTTATGTGGAACTTGCACTCTCTGAAATGGAAAAAGCAAAATTAAAAACAAGTTTTTTACTTAATTTGCAAAAAGTGATTGATTATTTGCTCGCATTTATTGCCTGTTTCGATGAAAATGTAGAAGAACGCAAAGTTCGTGGTATCTTTAAAACTGGAAAACGACAAGAACGTATGGATTTACTTTTGCGACTTCGAAAAGATAAAACACAGGTATCAAAGGCGTTTCATATGCTGACTGCAAGAGTGCTGCGTGCTGATCTTCCGGTTAATCGCAGGGCATATGATGATCTGGCTGTTTTGATGTGTGAAGATGTGATTTGTTATCCGGAAGCAATCGCATTAGTGGAACATTTATTTGAGGTATAAACGATGAAGACACTCAGATTTGACTATCAGTTACAAATTTTATTTGAACAGCCGATTACTGAGCATTATTTCACATTAAAGTGTATTCCACAGACGTTATCCAGACAGAAGATTTTAAAGCGTGATATTTGTATTTTGCCGAATGATTATTATCAACTGTCGGAGGACGGTTTTGGGAATTTGGTATTGTATGGATATTATGAAAAACCACATACAAAATTTGAAGTCCATGTTACCGGACAGACTAAAGTAAATTGGGCCAACTATGATAAATGTGATACCCATAATTATATATTACGAACACCAACAAGACTGACAAAAATGTCAAGAGAAATGATTTTATTTGCAAATGAAAAATGGGGCAATTTAAAGTTTTTCCATATGAGTAAATTGAATCAGGCACATGCGATCATGGATACTTTGTATCAGGAGATGCAGTATGAAAGTGGTTCTACGGAAATTTCAACGACAGCAGCGCAAAGTTTTGCACAACGAAAAGGGGTCTGTCAGGATTATGCCCATATTATGATTGCATTTTGCCGCTATTATGGGATTCCCGCACGTTATGTAGCTGGGATGATGATAGGGGAAGGATATAGTCATGCTTGGGTAGAAATTTATTCTAATGGAAGGTGGTATGGCTTTGATCCGACCAATTATTTATTGATTGATAGTAATTATATTATTTTTGCTGTGGGAAGAGACTATGATGATTGTATTCTAAATAAAGGATATTTTTATGGAGCAGGGGAACAAAAACAGAAAATATATGTGAAAGTGGAGGAATTATAAATGGTAGTTAAGATTGCATCTGCCGCCTTACCAGTAGATGAAGAATTTCACATTCAAAAAAACAGAATTTTACCAGAATCAGGAATCAGTAATGGAAAAAGAATTTGTATTATTACAGGAACACATGGCGATGAATTGGAAGGGCAGTATGTGTGTTATGAAGTTCAGAGAAGAATCAAAGAAAATATGAAATATTTAAAAGGTACCGTTGATGTTTATCCGGCTTTAAATCCGTTAGGGGTGGATACGATCACACGGGGAGTTCCGAAATTTGACCTTGATATGAATCGTGTGTTCCCGGGAAATGAAAGTGGGGCGCTGGTAGAATATGCATCAGCAAAAATTATTGAAGATATCAGCGGAGCAGATATGGCAATTGATATTCATGCAAGTAATATTTTTCTGCAGGAAATCCCACAGGTTCGAATCAATGAAATGTGTCAAGATACTTTGGTACCGTATGCGAAAAAATTAAATATTGATTATGTATGGGTCCATAGTGCTGCTACTGTGTTGGAATCAACGCTTGCACATTCTTTGAATATGAATGATACACCATGTCTGGTTGTGGAAATGGGAGTCGGAATGAGAATTACACGCAAATACGGTGATCAATTAACGGATGGGATTTTTAATTTGATGAAAGAACTTGGCATCTGGGATGGTCCGGTAGAAGAACCCCAAAAGGCAATTATCTCTACAGATGGAAGTGTCTCCTATATGAATGCAGCTCATTCGGGAATTTTTATACCATATGTAGAACATTGGATTGATGTAAAGGCTGGGCAAAAAATTGGTGAGATTGTGAATCCATTGACGGGAGAATTATTAGAAGAAGTTGTATCTCCAGACACAGGACTCTTATTTACTCTTCGAGAATATCCAGTTGTGTATGAGGGTTCTTTGTTAGGACGTGTATTAAGTATGGATAAACAGTAAAGGAAAGAAATAAGATGAAGAAAGAAATTATTTATGAATTAGAATCTTTATATAGAGATAATCTTCGAATTACTGGCTATCATTTTGGTGGCAAGCAGCAGACGATTGCGATTGCCGGGGCATTTCGAGGGAATGAGATCCAACAATTATACATTTGCTCACAGATTATCGAGACATTAAAGAGATTAGAGGCAGAAGGAAAAATTTCTCGAAAAAAAGGGATTTTGATCATTCCCTCTGCAAACCACTATGGAATGAATACGGGCAAACGTTTTTGGGCGGTTGATAATACTGATATTAATCGTATGTTCCCAGGATATAATCTGGGAGAGACAACCCAAAGGATTGCCGATGGAATTTTTCAGGAAGTGAAAGATTATGAATATGGAATTCATTTTACAAGTTTTTATATTCCGGGCAATTTTGCACCACATGTTCGAATGATGGCAACAGGATTTGAAGATGTAGAGGATGCCTATAAATTTGGGCTTCCATATGTTATGTTACGTGATACAACACCATTTGACACAACGACTTTAAATTATAACTGGCAGATTTGGGAGACAAAAGCTTTTTCGATTTATACAAAAGATACAAATAAAATTGATCTTGCCTCTGCGAAAATGGCAGTCGCAGCTGTACTTCGATTTTTAAATGAGATTGGCTGTATCAATTATTCTTCCTATGGAGGATTTATTTCCAGAAAGGTCACTGAAAATATGATAGAAATTGTCAAAACAGAAAAAGCGGGTCTGTTTCGATGTCTTGTGGATATTGATACAAGTGTTAGAAAAGGAGATGTTTTGGCAGAAATAGTTGATCCGTACGAAGGTTACATCGTTTCTAGGGTATTAGCTCCGTGTGATGGAACCGTTTTTTTCCACCACGATGAACCATTGGTCTATGAAAATACGATTGCTTTTCAAATGATTAAAATTCAATAAAAAACGAAAATCCTGCATGGATATTGCAATTTTGCATTGTTCGATGTAGGATTTTATTTATGTGAAGGAACAAAGCAAATGGAAATGGAGTGAGAAAATGCATTTATTATTTCAGGGTGACAGTATTACCGATGCGGATCGTTTGTTTTATCCGGAATACCATGGATATGGCTATGGATATGTAGGCATGATTGCAAAAGAATTAGTGCCACAAGGGTATCAAGTGACAAACAAAGGTTGTAATGGGCATCGGACGCAAGAATTGATCCGTCGTTGGGATCGTGATTGTATTCGTTTGCATCCAGACGTTGTTACGATTTTAATTGGTGTGAATGAGATATGGACTGGCATGGATGGCGGTGAGAAAACAAGTCCAGAGCAATTTTGTGAAAACTTGGAATTTCTTGTAAAAGAAACGATAGAGAAGACAAAAGCAAGAGTGATTTTGATGGAACCTTTTGTATTCCCCTATCCGGCGGAGCGTCTTTTGTGGAGAAAACAGCTGGATGAGGAAATTCAGGTTGTCAGATATTTGGCCAGGAAATATAAAACTGGTTTGGTCTGTCTTGATGGTTTGTTTGCAAAAGCAAGTATAAGATACTCGTTTGATGAACTAACACCCGATGGTGTACATTTAACTACATTGGGGCATTGTATGTTAAAAGATGCATGGATGGAAGAATTTTGATCAAAGACGAAAAAGCAATAAAATGTTTTGAGAGCGGAGGAGAAATCCTCCCTTTTTTTCTTTTCCTCTTTATGTTACAATTTTAACTAGTTTATCAATACATAAGATGATGAGGATGAGAAATATGAATTATGACTTGACCAAAGGGAGCGTTTTGAAAAACCTGGTTCGGTTTTCACTGCCGTATTTGCTCTCTTGTTTTTTGCAGACTTTTTATGGTTTGGCAGATCTTTTTATTACAGGACAATACAATGGAGCAGCAGCGATTACAGCGGTATCGGTTGGCAGTCAGGTAACCCATATGTTAACTGTGATCATTGTTGGACTGGCAATGGGGGCGACGGTTACGATTAGCCACGCAGCCGGAGCAAAAAATCAGAAAGCAATCGAAAAAGGAATTGGCAATACTGTGTCGCTATTTATCATTTTTTCTGTTATTTTGACTGCTGTTTTATTGGTGTCAACAAATGGAATTTTACAGATTTTATCTGTTCCAAAAGAATCATTGGTACAGGCAAAGAGTTATCTATTAATTTGTTTTATTGGAGTGCCATTTATCACTGCTTATAATGTAATCAGTAGTATATTTCGAGGGTTAGGGGATTCTAAGAGTCCAATGTTTTTTGTCGCAGTGGCTGGAATTGCGAATGTGATTCTTGATTATATATTGATTGGCAGTTTCGGTATGGGTGCAGCCGGGGCAGCTTTAGCAACTGTGATCGCACAAGCTTTTAGTGTGTGCATTGCTTTGCTTGCATTTCGAAAAATGAAAATGGGCATTTCAATCAAAAAAACAGATTTTCGTTTTTCTAAACAGATGACACAAAAAATTTTAAAAGTGGGTGTACCAGTCGCGGTTCAGGATGGATTTATTCAGATTTCTTTTCTTGTTATTACCGTGATTGCCAATCGACGAGGTGTTGACGTTGCAGCAGCGGTTGGAATTGTGGAAAAGGTAATATCATTCTTATTTTTGGTTCCATCTGCTATGCTTTCGACGGTATCTGCGATTGCTGCACAAAATGCAGGTGCAGGTTTGCATGAGCAGGGAAAGAAAGCTCTGAAATATGGCACGCTGATCGCAGTATCGGCCGGATTTATTTTTGCGGTCATTTGTCAATTTTGTGCAGAAGATGTCCTCCGTTTATTTGCAAAAGAGGAACCGATTGTTATTTCCATGGGTGCACAGTATTTGAAATCATATGTATTTGATTGTGTATTTGCCGGGGTACATTTTTGTTTTAGTGGTTATTTTTGTGCATATCAGAAATCACTCGTATCGTTTGCACATAATCTTGCTTCAATTTTATTCGTGAGAATTCCAGGAGTTTGTTTGGCAACTGCTTTGTTTCCAGACACACTTTATCCAATGGGCTTGGCAGCACCACTTGGGTCTTTGCTTTCCTCGATTATTTGTATTATTGTGTATGTAATGTGGCAAAAAAAGGAGAAGTTATGAATCAGCAAATAGCAGATGATATAAATATCTTGGGACATTTTTGTGGCAAACGTGATGTTTTATCGTTAGAACCTCAGATTTTGAAAGAAACATATGGAATCCAACAGGTTGATGTCATGGTTTTGTTTGGAGGAAGTATTTTGAGTGGAGGCGATGTTTTGGCAAAAGCGATTAGCCAGCATGTTGCCAAAACCTATGTGATTGTTGGAGGTGCCGGACATACAACTCAGACATTACGTTATAAAATGAAGGAAGTATTCCCCCATATGGCAGTCGAGGATATGACAGAGGCAGAATTATTTCAGAATTATATAAAATGGAAATATGATGTAACGGCAGATTATTTAGAGTATAAATCAACGAATTGCGGGAATAATATTACGTATTTGCTTGCTTTGCTGGACGAAAAAAAGATTTTTTATCAAAGTATGATTCTTGTTCAGGATGCTTGTATGCAGTACCGAATGGAGGCGACACTCCGTAATTATGTCTCCAAGGAAGTCTGTATTATCAACTATGCAGCTTATCAGGTAAAGGTAATTTATGACCAGGGTAAATTGTTATATGACAGAGAAATAAATGGAATGTGGGAAATGGATCGTTATTTGTCATTATTGATGGGCGAAATTCCTCGTCTTTTGGATGATGAACACGGTTATGGTCCTAAAGGAAAAGGGTTTATTGCACATGTGGATATACCTGATATGGTATGGTCTGCATATTTGGATTTAAAAAAGGTATATCAAGGGATGACAAGGAAAGCGAATCCACTTTATGCATCTGTGGATTCTGACCAATAATGATATAGTTATTCCATGATACAGAAGATGAAAGGAGTATCAAGATGACAAAAAAAGAATTAGCATTAGAAATTATTGAACGTTTAAAAGAAGAATATCCATTGGCAGACTGCTCTTTAGAATATGATGAGGCTTGGAAACTTCTGGTCAGTGTGCGATTGGCAGCACAGTGTACCGATGCAAGAGTCAATGTTGTTGTCAAAGAATTGTATAAAAAATATCCGGATGTCAATGCTTTAGCAGCAGCCGAACCGGAAGAAATCGAAGAAATTGTAAGACCATGTGGTCTTGGTAAAAGTAAAGCGAGAGATATTAGTGCCTGTATGAGAATCTTGAGAGATGAATATGATGGAAAGATTCCGACGGATTTTAAGTCTTTATTAAAGCTCCCTGGGGTCGGCAGAAAAAGCGCAAATTTAATCATGGGAGATGTGTTTGGTGAACCGGCAATTGTAACAGATACCCATTGTATTCGACTTGTCAATCGAATGGGGCTGGTTGATGGAATCAAAGATCCAAAAAAAGTAGAAATGGCACTATGGGAGATTATTCCACCAGAAGAAGGAAGTGACTTTTGTCATCGTTTAGTTCATCATGGACGAGCAATCTGTACTGCAAGAACAAAACCACATTGTGAGCGTTGTGTCATTTGTGATATTTGTGCTCAGAATGGAATTGGAGGAAAATAAATGTCGAAATTAGCATTGAGCGATGAAATTTTATTAACGGTTGATAAACCGGCAAGATATATTGGAAATGAAGTAAATAGTGTACGCAAAGATCCGTCAAAGGTAGACGTCCGTTTTGCAATGTGTTTTCCGGATGTCTATGAAATTGGAATGTCCCATCTGGGGATTCAGATTTTATATGATATGTTTAATCGTCGTGAAGATGTCTATTGTGAACGTGTCTATTCACCATGGACAGATTTAGATGCCATCATGCGGGAAAAGAAGATTCCGCTTTTTGCATTAGAGTCACAGGATCCGATCAAAGACTTTGATTTCCTAGGAATTACGATTCAGTATGAAATGTGTTATACCAATATATTGCAGATTTTAGACCTCTCTCAGATTCCAATTTGGGCGAAAGAAAGAACAGATGAAGATCCGATTGTCATCGGTGGTGGACCTTGTACCTACAATCCAGAACCGATTGCCGAATTTTTTGATATATTTTATATTGGCGAGGGAGAAACTGTATATGATGATCTGATTGATCTGTATAAAGAAGAGAAGAAAAACGGTTATGATAGAGACACTTTCTTGCGAAAGGCATCACATATTGAGGGACTCTATGTGCCTTCTCTTTATGAGGTGACATATAAAGAAGATGGAACGATTAAGGCAATCACACCGATTGCTGAAGATGTGCCAGCCAAAATAAAAAAACAAGTTGTCAGTAATATGTCGGAAGCAACTTATCCAGAAAAGCCGGTTGTTCCATATATTAAAGTGACACAAGACCGTGTGGTACTAGAAATCCAGCGTGGATGTATCCGTGGCTGTCGTTTTTGTCAGGCGGGGATGATCTATCGTCCGAATCGGTATCGCGACCTTGAAAAATTAAAAGAATATGCATATAAGATGTTAAAAAATACCGGGCATGGAGAAATCTCGCTTAGTTCTTTAAGTTCCAGTGATTATCCACAATTAAAAGAACTGACGTATTTTTTAATTGAAGAGTTTGGCAAACAAGGTGTTAATATTTCTCTTCCATCACTGAGAATTGATGCATTTTCTCTGGATGTTATGAGCAAAGTACAAGATATAAAGAAAAGCAGTTTGACATTTGCTCCCGAGGCGGGTAGCCAGCGTATGCGGAATGTCATTAATAAAGGACTGACAGAAGAAGTTATTTTAAGTGGGGCTTTAGAGGCGTTTAAAGGTGGATGGAATAAAGTAAAATTATATTTTATGCTTGGACTGCCTGGGGAAACCGAAGAAGATCAAAAAGGCATTGCTTATCTTGCACAGAGAATTGCCGAAGAATATTTTTCGATTCCAAAGCATGAAAGAAATGGGCGTGTTCAGATTACTGCCAGTGCTTCCTTTTTTGTACCAAAACCATTTACGCCATTCCAATGGGCAACAATGAAACAACCCGAGGAGTATATAGAGAGTGCACATTTGGTAAATGATACATTCCGCCAACAGGTGAATCGAAAGTGTTTGAGTTTTAAATGGCATGATGCGAAAACAACGATCTTAGAGGGAATTTTGGCCCGCGGTGATCGAAAAATTGCCAAATCCATTTATGAGGCATATAAAAATGGATGCATGTTTGATTCCTGGACAGAATATTTTGATTATGACAAATGGTTAGATGCATTTGCAAAGACAGGAATTGATATTGATTTTTATACGACAAGACCTCGTGAACTCGACGAAGTCTTCCCATGGGATTTTATCGATATTGGTGTGACAAAAGATTTTATGAAACGTGAGTGGATCAACGCAATGGAAGAAAAAGTCACTCCTAATTGCAAGATGCAGTGTTCTGGCTGTGGGGCGGCAAAATATAAAGGAGGAATCTGCTATGAAAATTAGAATGAAATTTTCGAAAAATGGTCCATTGAGGTTTGTGGGGCATTTGGATATTATGAGATATTTTCAAAAAGTATTTCGTCGTGCCGGTGTGGATATTGCTTATTCGAAAGGGTATAGTCCTCATCAGATCATTTCTTTTGCTGCGCCATTAGGTCTTGGTGTTACGAGTGACGGTGAATATTTGGATGCGGAATTCAACTCTGTAAAAACATCTGAGGAAATGCTGGCAATCATCAATGAACAGATGAATGAAGGGATTGAATTATTAGAGTTTAGGCAGCTTCCTGATAAGTGTAAAAATGCAATGTCTTCAGTCGCAGGTGCTGATTATCGCATCACATTACGGGATGGTTATTATGAGGAAGTAATATTTTTGGATAAATTACAGGAATTTATCAGTCAGGAAAGTATTTTAATTGTAAAAAAGACAAAAAAGAGTGAAAAAGAAGTAGATATTCGTCCTATGATCTATGAAATGAACGTCACAGACGGACATATTTTTATGAAACTGGCTACGGGAAGCGTCAATAACTTAAAACCGAATCTTGTTATGGAAGCTTTTTGCCGCTATTTGGGTGTAGAATATGAGAAGTTTGCTTTTCAGGTGCATCGCTTAGAAACTTATTTGGAACAGGATGGTCAGCTCTTACCACTTGGAAGTGTCGGAAAAGATATAAAATAATATGTTAGTAAGCGAAGGAGTCTTTCGATGAGTGATAAAATTATCATAACGAGGATGGAAGATAAAATTGTAACAGCAATGATCGAACAGGGGAAAGTGGTTGAATTAAATGTTGAAAATTCAGAAAATACTAGTATCCTTGGGAATATTTATACTGCAAAGGTAAAAAATATTGTAAAAAATATCAATGCCGCATTTGTCGAAGTGGCAGATGGATTAACATGCTATTATTCTTTGGATGAAAATAAAAATCACCATTTTTTAAATGAAACCAATCGTAAAAAATTAGTGCAGGGTGATGAAATTCTTGTTCAGGTCAGCCGAGAAAATATGAAAACAAAACAGCCGACGGTAACTGGTAATCTAAATTTTACTGGGAAATATTTGGTGCTGACTTCAAAAAAATATGGAATTGGCATCTCAAATAAGATTAAAGATGATGAGAGAGCCGAAGAACTAAAAATACTTGCAAGGCAGTTTATGCGCCAAGATTTTGGCATTATTTTTCGCACGAACGCAATGACAGCAACGGATCAGGAAATTTTACGTGAGGCAAAAGTGTTGATCAAACGGTACGATGTTGTTTGTCGGAAAGCAAAATATCGAAATTGCTGTCAACTTATTTATGAAGCTCCAAGAGGTTATTTATCTTTGATACGGGATCAGAAACAGACTTGTCTGATCGAAATTTTGACAGATCAAAAAGATATTTATGGGGTGATTTCTGATTATCTGCAAGAGTCGGAGGAAGAGCAGAAAGTCTTGCAGCTATTTGAGAAAGATGAGGTTCGTCTGGATCAAATTTATCGTATTTCTCATGAACTTGAACAGGCATTACAGGAAAAAGTATGGTTAAGATCAGGAGGATATCTAGTTATCCAGCCAACAGAAGCTATGGTCGTGATTGATGTCAATACCGGAAAAGCAATAAAAGGAAAAAGAGTGGAAGAACATTTTCTGAAGATAAATCTGGAAGCGGCAAAAGAAATTGGGCGTCAATTACGATTACGGAATCTTTCCGGTATCATTGTTGTCGATTTCATCGATATGAAAAAAGAAGAATCGGAAAAGAAACTTATGCAGGAGATGCAAAAAATTCTTAACCAAGATCGTATTAAAACTATGCTCGTAGATATGACGAAGCTACATTTGGTTGAAATTACGAGAAAGAAAGTCCGTAAGCCATTATATGAGCAGTGGAGGGAGTCATAATATGTATCAAACAGCAACAAAAGAATTGTTTTCTTTTATAGAACAAAGCCCTAGTCCTTTTCATGTCGTTTCTAATATGAAAGAAACATTATTAAAAGCAGGATTTACAGAGCTAAAAGAGAGAAAATCATGGAATTTGGAATACGGAAAAAAATATTTTGTGACCAGAAATGATTCTTCGATCATCGCATTTCGGATACCGAAAAATCATTTTTCAGGATTCCAGATTATTGCCAGTCATAGTGATTCACCAACGTTTCGCATCAAAGAAAATGGTGAAATGACAGTTGAAACATTATATACAAAATTAAATGTCGAAAAGTATGGTGGGATGTTACTGGCACCATGGTTTGATCGTCCATTATCGATTGCCGGTCGTGTGATCGTTCGAAATGAGGATCAACTAGAAACAAAATTAATTTGTATTGACCGTGACCTGGTTGTGATTCCGAATGTGGCAATACATATGAATCAGGAAGTAAACACAGGATATCAATATCATCCTCAGGTTGATATGTTACCATTGTTTGGTGAAGGAAATGCAAAAGGAAATCTTTTCCGTTTGATTGCAGATGAAATTCATGTTTCGCCCGGGGACATTATCGGACATGAATTGTCTTTGTATAATAGGATGAAGGGCACGATCTGGGGTGCTAATCGTGAGTTTGTTTCCAGTACGAAATTAGATGATCTGCAGTGCGCGTATTCTTCGCTCAGAGCATTATTACATTGCAATCATCCGAAAAACGTGACGGTTTGCTGTGTATTTGATAATGAAGAAGTAGGAAGTGGTACGAAACAAGGAGCAGCATCTACTTTTTTAAAAGATGTTTTAAAACGTTTAAATCAGTCTCTTGGACGCAGTCAGGAAGAATATTCACAGGCATTAGCTGCTTCCTTTATGATTTCTGCGGACAATGGTCATGCGGTCCATCCCAATCATCCGGAAAAAGCTGATCCATCAAATCGGCCACGTATGAATGGCGGTGTTTTAATCAAACATAGCGCGAATCAGAAATATACGACAGATGCCGTTTCTGCGGCTATCGTTCGAATGATATGTGAGAGGGCAAACGTTCCATATCAGGATTATTGTAATCACTCAGATATTCCAGGGGGTTCGACACTTGGAAACCTTTCTAATATGCAGGTGGCATTAAATACTGCTGATATTGGTGTTGCTCAACTGGCAATGCATTCTCCCTATGAGACAGGAGGCGTGAAAGATACGTATTATCTGATGAAATTTATGGAAACTTTTTATCAAACTGGTATTTTTATTGAAGAAAATGGAAATTATAGACTCAGTTTTTAAAAAATTCGTTGACAAAACAGGAAAACAATGCTATTATTACGAGGTATGCCGCACAGTGAGGTAAAAGTCTGTGAAGCAGCACCGAAGCTGGCGAGATTATTATTAGGAGGTGCCATGATGTACGCTATTATCGCAACAGGTGGTAAACAGTATAAAGTAAGCGAAGGCGATGTGATCAAAGTTGAAAAACTTGGTGCAGAAGCTGGAAGTACTTTTACGTTTGACCAGGTTTTATTCGTTGGTGGTGATGATGTGAAAGTAGGAAATCCTACTGTAGCAGGAGCAACTGTTGAAGCTAGTGTTGTAGGCGATGGAAAAGCAAAAAAAGTAATCGTTTACAAATATAAGAGAAAAACAGGCTACCATAAGAAAAATGGTCATAGACAAGCATATACCAAAGTTAAAATTGAAAAAATTAATGCATAATTAAGAGGATCGAAAGATGACAAAAGTTCGATTCTATAAGAATAATCAGGGAGAGATTCTTGGTTTTCAGACTATAGGTCATGCTGGCTATGCACAGGCTGGTGAAGACATTGTATGTGCAGGGATTTCTGTATTAGTATTAAATACGATAAATTCCATTGAGACCTTTACCAAAGATAAACAGATTGTTGAGTGTGATGAAGAAAAAGGAATCGTTCGCATGAAACTGACTGGGAAAAGAAGTAAAGAAGCTCAATTATTATTGCAGTCATTATTACTGGGATTGCAAAGTATAAAGGAAGAGCATGATCGATATATCGAAGTATCATTTAAGGAGGTGTAACGACTATGATGAAAATGAACCTTCAATTTTTCGCTCATAAAAAAGGAATGGGTTCTACAAAGAACGGTAGAGATTCTGAATCTAAGAGATTAGGTGCGAAAAGAGCTGACGGACAATTTGTTAAAGCTGGAAACATTCTTTATAGACAGCGCGGAACAAAAATCCATCCAGGATTAAACGTTGGACGTGGAAAAGACGATACATTATTTGCATTAGTAGATGGCGTAGTACGTTTTGAAAGAAAAGGCAGAGACAAAAAACAGTGTTCTGTACATCCAGTAGCATAATTGAAACAAAGTTGGCGGCTTCAATGTATTTTGGAGCCGCTTTTTCATGATATAGTAAATTTTTTGAAATATCTTATGTCGTGCGAAAGAGGTGAAAAGATGAAATTTGCAGATAGAGCTGATATTTATATTCGTTCCGGACGCGGTGGTGATGGATGCGCAAGCTTTCGTCGTGAACTATATGTACCCAATGGCGGACCAGACGGTGGTGATGGAGGCAAAGGCGGAGATTTAATTTTTGTAGTTGATCAGGGCATCAACACCCTGTCCGATTTTCGCCATAAAAGAAAATATTGCGCTGGTAATGGTGAGCCGGGTCGAAAAAGAAGATGTCATGGAGCAAATGGTGCTGATATGGTCATCAAGGTTCCACCAGGAACAATTATTAAAGATACAGAAAGTGGAAAAGTCATATTGGACATGTCTAACAAGACAGAGCCAGTTGTTTTATTAGAAGGTGGACGTGGAGGCAAAGGAAATCAGCATTATGCGACATCCACGATGCAGGCACCGAAATACGCACAGCCTGGACAGCGGGCAAAAGAATTATATGTTTCTCTGGAATTAAAAGTGATTGCTGATGTTGGATTGGTTGGATTTCCAAATGTTGGGAAATCCACGTTTTTATCACGTGTAACAAATGCAAAACCGAAAATTGCAAATTATCATTTTACAACATTAAATCCAAATCTGGGAGTTGTGGATCTTGCGGAAGGAAATGGATTTGTAATTGCAGATATTCCGGGTATTATTGAAGGGGCATCAGAAGGAGTTGGTCTTGGATATGAATTCTTACGGCACATCGAGCGTACAAAAGTAAATATTCATATTGTAGATGCTGCCTCAGTAGAAGGACGTGATCCGATTGCGGATATTCATGCAATTATGCGGGAATTAAATGCTTACAATCCCGAAATTGCGAAGCGTCCACATGTGATCGCGGCTAATAAGATTGATGTGTTGACAGAAGAAGAGCGCGAGATTGCAATTGAACTATTACGAGATGAGTTTGAGACAGAAGGAATGAAAGTATTTCCGATTTCGGCTGTTACTGGTGAGGGAGTGAAAGAATTACTCTGGTATGTAAATCAGCAGTTAAAAGAACTTCCACAGGAAACAACAGAATTTGAACAGGAATATTTTATAGATCAGCAGGAAGAAATAGAAGAACCAATTTTGGTATATTATAATGAAAAAGATCAGTTATTTGATGTAGAAGGTCCACGTGTTCAGAGAATGCTTGGATATACAAACATGGAGTCAGAAAAAGGATTTAATTTCTTCCAGAAGTTTCTAAAAGAAAATGGCATATTGGACGAGCTAGAGCGTCTTGGAATCCAGGAAGGCGATACGGTACGCCTGTATGAGTTAGAATTTGATTATTATAAATAATGCTGAAGATACAAAATAGAGTAAAAATATATGGAGGAAAGAATGACAAGTAAGCAAAGAGCCTATTTAAAAAGTCTGGCGATGACGATGGATGCGGTAATTCAGATTGGAAAATCATCTGTAACGCCAGAAAATATTGAAGCAATTCGCGAAGCAGTGGATGCGAGAGAATTAATCAAGATTCATGTTTTGAAGAATTGCTTAAATGATCCGAAAGATATTGCCCAAGTGCTTGCAGAGCGAACTCGTTCGGAGGTTGTACAGGTAATCGGAAGAAAAATTGTTTTATATAAAGAGTCAAAGGATAACAAAAGGATTTATCTTCCTGGACAAAAGCAACCAAAAAAATAGGAGTAATTTGGTATGCAAAGAATGAAAATTGGGATTATGGGTGGAACCTTTAATCCGATTCACAATGGACATTTATTATTGGGTGAGATGGCATATGAGCAGTTTGGACTGGATAAAGTATTGATCATGCCGACAAAGCATCCTTATTATAAGGATATTTCAGGAAATATTATGGAAAAAGACCGCGTGGCGATGGTGCAGTTAGCAGTAAATGATAATCCTCATTTTGAATTTTCCGCTTTGGAATTAAACCGTGAGGGAACAACTTATACGGTCGATACGCTAGAAGAACTTCATCAAAAATTTCCGGAAAACGATTACTATTTTATTCTTGGTAAGGATTCGCTTGATTATTTGGAAAGTTGGAAGGATGTTACGCGTATTTTCGAATTATGTAAAATTATAGCAGCGTCCCGTGATGATCTGGATGGTAAAATTGATGAAAAAATTGCTTATTTAAATCGAAAATATCATGCGGAAATCTTTCGTTTATATAGCCCGAATCTGGAAATATCATCTAGTTATTTGAGAAAAGAGTTATCAACTGGAAAGAGTTGTCGATATTTAGTCCCAGATTCTGTATTGGCATATATTAAGGAGAATCGATTATATGGATAAAAAAATAATAAAAAAGCGGTTACAATCTGTACTAAAACCGAGCAGATATGAACACACTCTTGGTGTGGAATATACGGCTGCCTGCCTGGCAATGCGATATGGTTATGATATTGAGAAAGCAGAAATGGCAGGACTATTGCATGATTGTGCAAAGTATTTATCAGATAAAAAGAAACTTTCGATGTGTAAACGTAAAAAGTTAAAAATATCATCTGCAGAAAAGAAAAATCCAGGGCTCCTTCATGCAAAATTGGGGGCTGTATTGGCAAAAGAAAAATATAAGATCAAAGATCCAGAAATTCTATCTGCGATTACCTGGCATACAACAGGTAAGCCAGATATGACCTTATTAGAAAAAATTATTTTTGTGGCAGATTATATTGAGCCAAATAGAAATCAGGCACCGAGACTAGATGAAATTCGCAGATTAGCTTTCATGGGTCTGGATGAATGTCTGGTTATGATTTTGAAGCAGACATTAGAATATCTGGAGGAAAAAGGTGCCCAAATGGATCCGATGACTTACGAAACTTATCAATATTATACGAAAAAGTAACGATTTGATTGCAAAAATTGGATTGTTGCAAAAAAGAGGTGACGGAATGGATCAATCAAAAAAGATGGCAAAAATCGCTTTTGAAGCATTAGATGAAAAGAAGGCAGAAGATATCCGAGTGATTGATATCGGTGGAATCACTGTGATGGCAGATTATTTTATTATTGCTAATGGTAATAGTGAAAATCAAGTAAGAGCTCTGGTAGATAATGTACAAGAAAAATTATTGAAAGCTGGTTATGAAATGAAACAGATAGAAGGATACCGACAGGGAGCGTGGGTCTTGCTTGACTTTAACGATATTATTGTACATGTCTTTGATAAAGAACATCGTTTGTTTTATGATTTGGAACGAATTTGGAAAGATGGAAAAGAAATTGATTTTTCAAAAGTGATAGAAGAATAGAATATTTATAAAAGGCTGATTTCGTTGAAAAATGACGAAATCAGCCTTTTTTGTTTTCATAAGGAATTTTTTAACGATTCATAAAGCGGAATACACCTATGACTTTTCCTAAAATAGAAACATCACTGACAATGATCGGTTCCATATAATCATTTTCCGGTTGTAAGCGATAATAACCGTCTTCTTTATAAAATGTTTTAACGGTTGCCTCATCTTCTACAAGAGCGACAACGATTTCTCCATTGGAAGCAGTACTGCAAGTTTCGACCAATACATAATCGCCATTAAAAATACCAACATTTACCATGCTATCGCCATGTACCGTCAACATAAAACTTTCTTTGTTCGGTAAAAAGGAGGTTGGAACTGTGAAATAATCTTCAATATATTCCTGAGCCAAAAGCGGTTGTCCAGCAGCAACACGTCCAACAATTGGAATGTTGGAGACTTCTCTTCTTGTCAGATTAAAAGTGTCGTCGATAATCTCGATTGCACGTGGTTTGGTTGGGTCACGTCTGATATATCCATTCTTCTCTAATGTTTCTAGATGAGAATGAACAGAAGAGGTAGATTTTAAATTAACAGCTTTACATATTTCACGAACTGCAGGTGGATACCCCTTTTCTAATATTTGACTTTTAATGTATTCTAAAATTTCTGATTGTTTATTTGTAATTTTTCCATATGACATAAAGTATGCCTCCCGTTTTTATTATGTATTTAGTATATCATATTAAAAAAAACAAGACAACTGTTTTCGAATACCTGTTCCGAACAAATTTTCGATTTTATGTTGACAAAAGAACAACTGTTCGGTATAATACAAACATAAAGAAAACAAATGTTCGAATAGAACAGATTTTACATTAGGAGGATATATATTATGAAAAAAAGATTCGTTACAATTTGTATGATTAGTGTATTGGCAATAGTTCTGGTGACTGGCATGACTGTATTCTTCCGTTCAGATGTCAGTGCCAATAATGAATCTGTGATTCAGTATGAGCAGGTGGAAATCAAATCAGGAGATAGTCTGTGGAGCATTGCCAAAGAACATTATAAAGAACCTTGTGGAGACATTCGTGATTATGTTGATCAGATACGTAAATGTAATAATTTAAAGTCAGATGAGATTACAGAAGGATATTATTTATGTATTCCGGTTTATACAAATGATTTTTAATAGCCCTCATATTATTTTTTATCACTATATCAGAGCAGAGCACCAGATAATTTTTTTGGTGCTTTGTTTTTTATTTCAAAGGAAATTACGTTATAATTTCTATGAAGAAATAAAAAACGCTCAGCGAGGATGCGACTTTCAAAGGAAATTACGTTGCAATTTCAATGAAATGAACCCCCTTTTAAGCAGTATTCTGCTTCAGAGATAAGGACAGTTATCACTAAAATAACCATTAAAGGCGGAGATTTTCGTAAAAAAAATGCGTTCTTGGTGATGGAATAGAAAAAGAATATTGCAAAAATTGGCGTAACAACGATTTATTTGTGGAAAAATTGAATAAAAACACAATTTATCATGAAAAGGATTGGCTTTTTTGAAAAAAATATGCTATCCTAGATACCAGAATATTTTTTATCATAGATAAATTATACTCTGTGGTAATTATGATAGGAAAGGAATGTTTGTATATGAGCTATAATGTAGCGGTCATTAAAGGTGATGGAATTGGACCTGAAATCGTGACAGAAGCAATGAAGGTCATTGATAAAGCCGTAGAAAAGAAAGGAATTTCGTTTCATTACACACAGGTTCTGATGGGTGGAGCATCCATAGATGAATATGGAAAACCATTAACAGACGAAACGTTAGAGATTTGTAAGAATAGCGATGCTGTATTGATGGGTTCTATTGGAGGAAATACGACAACCTCACCTTGGTATCAGCTACCAGCAAATTTAAGACCGGAAGCCGGTTTGCTTGCTTTAAGAAAAGGGTTAAATTTATTTGCTAATATGCGCCCTGCATATTTATACGAGGAATTAAAGGATGCGTGTCCTTTAAAAGAAAGCATTATTAAAGATGGCTTTGATATGGTCATTATGCGAGAGTTAACTGGTGGTCTATATTTCGGTGAGCGTAAGACAGTAGAAGAAAATGGTGTGTTAAAAGCATATGATTCTCTGACTTATGATGAAAATGAAATTCGCAGAATCGCGATCAAAGCTTTTGATATTGCAATGAAACGAAATAAAAAAGTAATCAGTGTCGATAAGGCGAACGTATTAGATTCATCCAGATTATGGAGAAAAGTAGTTGAAGATGTTGCCAAAGATTATCCGGAAGTTACTTTAGAACATATGTTAGTGGATAACTGTGCAATGCAGTTAGTTAATGATCCTCGTCAATTTGATGTGATCTTAACAGAAAATATGTTTGGAGATATTTTATCCGATGAAGCGAGTATGGTAACAGGTTCAATTGGAATGCTTTCTTCTGCAAGTATGGCAGAAGGCAAATTTGGTTTATATGAGCCAAGTCACGGCTCTGCGCCAGATATCGCGGGTCAGAATATTGCAAATCCGATTGCTACGATTTTATCTGCCGCAATGATGCTTCGTTACTCTTTTGATCTAGATGAAGAAGCAGATGCAATTGAAGAGGCAGTAAAAGGAGTATTGGCAGACGGTTATCGTACCGTTGATATTATGGCAGACGGCTGTAAACAAGTCGGAACAACACAGATGGGTGATCTGATTGCCGAAAGATTATAAAAGCGATAATTTATTTTATTTCCCTGAAATTGCATTGTAATTTCAGGGAAATAAAAAAGTTCTTTTCACTTATTAAAATTAATTTACTACATACATTAATTGAAATAAAATATATAGAAATATTGAAGGAGGAAATTGAAAATGAAGAGTGATGCAGCAAGAGCTGGTATGCAGGCTTCTCCAGCTCGATCATTATTTAATGCACTGGGTCATACAGAAGAAGAAATGAAACGACCTTTAGTTGGTATCGTAAATTCATATAATGAAATCGTACCGGGTCATATGAATCTTGACAAGATTACAGAAGCAGTAAAATTAGGTGTGGCTATGGCTGGTGGTACACCAGTTGTATTTCCGGCAATCGCAGTTTGTGATGGTATTGCCATGGGACACATTGGTATGAAATATTCGTTGGTAACTAGAGATTTGATTGCTGATTCTACAGAAGCAATGGCAGTTGCACATCAGTTTGATGCTTTGGTTATGATTCCAAACTGTGATAAAAACGTACCGGGATTATTAATGGCGGCAGCAAGAGTGAATGTACCAACAATCTTTGTCAGTGGTGGTCCAATGCTTCCAGGTCATGTAAAAGGCAAACGAACCAGTTTATCTTCCATGTTTGAAGCAGTTGGTTCTTATTCTGCTGGTACGATGACAAAAGAAGATGTATTGGAATTTGAACATAAAGCATGCCCTACTTGTGGTTCTTGTTCTGGTATGTACACAGCAAACTCTATGAACTGTTTAACAGAAGTTCTTGGTATGGGATTAAGTGGTAATGGTACGATCCCAGCTGTATATTCAGAAAGAATCAAATTAGCAAAACGAGCTGGTATGCAGGTTATGGAATTATTGCGTAAGGATATCAGACCTCGTGATATTATGACAGAAAAAGCATTCCGTAATGCATTAACGGTAGATATGGCACTTGGATGTTCTACAAACAGTATGCTTCATTTACCAGCAATTGCTCATGAAGCAGGAGTAGAATTAAATGTAGAAATCGCGAATGCAATCAGTGCAAAGACACCAAACCTTTGTCATTTAGCACCAGCCGGACATACTTATATGGACGAGTTAAATGAAGCTGGTGGAGTCTATGCGGTTATGAATGAATTAACCAAAAAAGACTTGTTAAACTTAGATTGTATGACATGTACTGGAAAAACAGTTGGTGAAAATATTGCAAATTGTGTAAATAGAAATCCAGAGGTTATTCGTCCGGTTGAAAATCCATATAGTGAAGTTGGTGGTATTGCAGTATTAAAAGGTAATTTAGCACCAGATTCCTGTGTTGTAAAACGTTCTGCTGTTGTTCCGGAGATGTTACAGCATGAAGGACCGGCACGCGTATTTGATTGTGAAGAAGATGCAATCGCTGCAATTAAAGGTGGCAAGATCGTTGCCGGTGATGTGGTAGTTATTCGTTATGAAGGACCAAAAGGTGGCCCGGGTATGAGAGAAATGTTAAATCCAACTTCTGCAATTGCAGGTATGGGATTGGGATCTTCTGTGGCTCTGATCACAGACGGACGTTTCAGTGGAGCCAGCCGAGGCGCATCCATCGGACATGTTTGTCCTGAGGCAGCCGTTGGAGGACCGATTGCATTGGTCGAAGAAGGAGATATTATCCAGATCGATATCGACGCAAATACTTTAAATGTGAAATTATCAGATGAAGAGTTAGCTGCAAGAAAAGCAAAATGGCAGCCAAAAGAACCAAATGTTAAAACAGGTTATCTTGCACGTTATGCATCACTGGTTACAGATAGTTGTAAAGGTGCGGTACTTAGCGTAAAAGAATAATTGAGAGAAGGGATAAAATATGAAGCAGTTAAATGGTTCTCAAATTGTAATTGAGTGCTTAAAAGAGCAGGGTGTAGATACTGTATTTGGTTATCCTGGCGGGGCAATTTTAAATATTTATGATGAGTTATATAGACAAAAAGATAGTATTACCCATATACTGACTTCTCATGAACAGGGAGCTTCTCATGCAGCAGATGGATATGCTCGTGCAACAGGTAAAGTTGGTGTCTGTATGTGTACCTCAGGTCCTGGGGCAACTAATATTGTCACAGGAATTGCAACAGCCTATATGGATTCCATTCCAATTGTTGCAATCAGCTGTAACGTTGGTGTCAGCTTGCTCGGAAAAGATAGTTTTCAGGAAATTGATATTACAGGCATTACGATGCCAATTACAAAATATAATTTTATCGTAAAAGATGTCAAAGATTTGGCAGATACAATTCGAAGAGCATTTAAGATTGCGAAGTCTGGAAGACCAGGTCCTGTGCTTGTTGACATTCCAAAAGATGTTACAGCTGCAGTGACAGGATATAAACCAATGCCGGTTTTAGATGTAAAACGTGAGACAGTTCGTATTCAGGAAAAGGATATTTATCATGCGATTGAAATGATCAAAGCATCCAAACGACCATTTATTATGGTTGGAGGTGGAGCTACCTTATCCAATGCAAGTGAAGAATTAAAAGAATTTGTCCATAAAGTGCATGCACCTGTCTGCGATACATTGATGGGAAAAGGTGCATTTAATGGAACAGATGAATTATATTCGGGTATGATCGGGATGCATGGAACAAAAGCTTCTAATTTGGGAGTGACAGATTGTGACCTCTTGATTACAGTTGGTTCTCGATTCAGTGACCGTGTATTAGGTAATCCAAATCGTTTTGCATCAAAGGCAAAGATTTTGCAGATTGATATTGATCCTGCAGAAATTAATAAAAATATATTAGTGGATGCCTGTGTGATCGGTGATATCAAAGCGGTACTTACAATGTTAAATCGCCGTTTGGATACACAAAATCATGATGAATGGATCGCACATATTGAGGAATTAAAGGAAAAATATCCTTTAACATATAAAAAAGATGTATTAGCTGGCCCTCAGGTGGTAGAAAAAATTTATGAAAAGACAAATGGGGATGCAATTATCGTTACCGAAGTCGGACAACATCAAATGTGGGCAGCGCAATTTTATTCTTATCGTGAACCAAGACGTTTTCTGACATCCGGTGGTTTAGGTACGATGGGATATGGTCTCGGAGCAGCATTAGGTGCAAAGATGGGACAGAAGGATAAAATGGTTATTAATATTGCCGGAGATGGCTGTTTCCGTATGAATCTGAATGAGCTTGCTACAGCGGCAAGATATCAGATTCCGGTTATTGAAGTAATCATCAATAATCAGGTACTCGGAATGGTTCGTCAGTGGCAGAACCTATTCTATGAAGAACGCTATTCTTATACAACATTAAGAGATGGTGTCGATTTTGTAAAAGTCGCTGCGGGATTTGGCGTAGAGGGAAGACATGTTTCTACGATTGAAGAATTTGAGGCTGCTTTTGATGAAGCAGTTGCATCAAAAAAACCGTTTGTGATTGATTGTCACATTGACAGCGACGAAAAGGTATGGCCTATGGTTTCTCCTGGAGATGCGATTTCAGAAGCATTTACAGAAGAAGACTTAGCAAATAAATAATTTATAAGAGAAAAGATGTGGAGGCATTAAAAATGGGAAGAATCTATAATTTTTCAGCAGGTCCTGCGGTTTTACCAGAGGAAGTGCTAAAAGAAGCAGCAGCAGAGATGTTGGATTACAAAGGTTACGGTATGTCCGTTATGGAAATGAGTCATCGTTCAAAAATGTTCCAGGACATTATTGATGAAGCAGAACAAGATCTTCGTGACTTGATGAACATTCCTGACAACTATAAGGTATTATTTTTACAAGGTGGAGCTTCCCAACAATTTTCAGCAGTTCCTATGAATTTAATGAAAAATGGAGTTGCCGATTATATTATTACAGGACAATGGGCAAAGAAGGCTTATCAGGAAGCAAAAAAATATGGTAAAGCAAATGCAATTGCTTCTTCTGAAGATAAGACATTTTCTTATATTCCAGATTGTTCTGACTTAAATGTATCTGAAGATGCAGACTATGTATATGTATGTTATAACAACACAATTTATGGAACAAAATATCCAGAAGTTCCAAACACAAAAGGCAAGATTTTAGTAGCAGATATGTCCTCTTGTATCTTGTCTGAACCAGTCAATGTTGAAGATTTTGGTGTGATCTATTTTGGTGTTCAAAAGAATGTAGGACCAGCGGGGGTAGTGGTTTGTATCATTCGTGAAGATTTAATCCGTGATGATGTTATGGAATGCACACCAACAATGTTGAAATGGAAAACACAGGCAGATGCAGATTCTTTATACAATACACCACCATGTTATGGTATTTATATCTGTGGAAAAGTATTCAAATGGATCAAAAATCTTGGTGGATTAGAAGCAATGAAAGCTCATAATGAAAAGAAAGCAGCAATTCTTTATGATTACTTAGATAGCAGCAAGATGTTCCATGGAACAGTAGAAAAAGGTTCTCGTTCTTTAATGAACGTGCCATTTGTAACAGGTGACGAAGAATTAGATGCAAAATTCATCAAAGAATCAAAATCCGCTGGTTTTGAAAACTTAAAAGGTCATAGAACAGTCGGTGGTATGCGTGCTAGTATTTACAATGCAATGCCAATTGAAGGTGTTGAAAAATTAGTGGCATTTATGAAAGAATTTGAAAAAGCGAATACAAAATAGTATAACGGAGGACAATAATTCAATGTATAATGTGAAATGCTTAAATCCAATTGCTGAAGTTGGGCTTGATAATTTTACGGATGAGTTTCAATTGACAGAAGATATAAATGATGCAGAGGCTGTATTGGTAAGAAGTGCCTCTATGCATGAAATAAAAGCACCGGAAAATCTTCTTGCTGTAGCAAGAGCAGGTGCAGGTGTTAATAATATTCCTTTAGACGATTATGCAAAAGAAGGTGTCGTTGTATTTAATACACCTGGTGCAAATGCAAACGGTGTAAAAGAATTAGTAGTAACAGGATTATTATTAGCTTCCCGTGATATCATTGGCGGTATCAGCTGGGTAAAAGAAAATACAGATGATGAAAATCTTGCAAAGACGGTGGAAAAACAAAAGAAGCAGTATGCAGGTAACGAGTTAAAAGGCAAAACACTTGGTGTTGTTGGTCTTGGTGCGATTGGTGTTTTGGTTGCCAATATGGGATTAAATCTTGGTATGAAAGTTTATGGATATGATCCTTATTTATCTGTAAAATCTGCATGGCAGTTATCTCCACATGTAAAGAGATTACAAAGTCCAGAAGAAGTTTATCAGGTATGTGATTATATTACCCTACATTTACCATTGATCGACAGTACAAAAGGTATGGTAAACAAAGACAGCATCGCTTTGATGAAAGACGGCGTTCGTATCATGAACTTTGCACGTGGTGGACTCGTAGATGATGCGTCTATGATCGAAGCACTGGAAAGTGGAAAAGTTGCAAAATATGTTACAGATTTCCCAGATCCAGTTATCGCACAAGCACCAAACACAATTGCGATTCCTCATTTAGGTGCATCAACAGCAGAATCTGAAGATAACTGCGCAGTTATGGCAGTAGAACAGATTGTTGATTATTTAAAAAACGGTAATATTACAAATTCTGTAAACTATCCAGATTGTGATATGGGTGAATGTCAGTCAGGTGGAAGACTCACAATTTGCCATAAGAATAGAGCCAATATCTTAAGTCATTTTACAACTTTAGTAGGTGCAGGTGGCATGAATATTGAAAACATGACCAATAAATCCAGAGGAGAATATGCTTATACGATTTTAGATACCACTCCAGCTCCATCAGAAGAAGTGGTAGAAGTGCTTCGAAATGTACGTGATGTATTAAAAGTAAGAGTACTTTAATATTTAAAATTTACTGAGTTTTAGGAGGAAAATAGAAATGGATCAAAAATTAAAAGTTGGAATTCTTGGAGCAACCGGAATGGTTGGACAGAGATTCATCTCTTTATTAGAAAATCATCCATGGTATGAAGTTGTTGCAGTAGCAGCAAGTCCAAGATCTGCTGGAAAAACATATGAAGAAGCTGTAGGTGGTCGCTGGAAAATGGATACTCCGATGCCAGAAGCAGTAAAATCTATGGTTGTCATGAATGTAAACGAAGTTGAGAAAGTAGCATCAGAAGTTGATTTTGTATTTAGTGCTGTTGATATGTCGAAAGAAGCAATCAGAGAGATTGAAGATGCTTATGCAAAGACAGAAACTCCAGTTGTATCCAACAACAGTGCGCATAGATGGACACCGGATGTTCCGATGATGGTTCCTGAAATCAATCCAGAGCATGTAGAAGTGATTGAAGCACAGAAAAAACGTCTTGGTACAAAACGTGGTTTTGTGGCTGTAAAACCAAATTGTTCGATTCAGGCATATGCACCAGCATTAACAGCTTGGAAAGAATTTGAACCAGTTGAAGTAATTGCGACAACATATCAGGCAATTTCCGGAGCAGGTAAAACGTTCAAAGATTGGCCTGAAATGATCGAAAATATTATTCCATATATCGGTGGTGAAGAAGAAAAATCTGAACAGGAACCATTGAGATTGTGGGGTAAAGTTGTAGATGGAAAAATTGAAAAAGCTTCACTTCCAGTTATCACAACACAGTGTGTTCGTGTGCCAGTGTTAAACGGACATACTGCAGCTGTATTTGTGAAATTTAATAAAAAGCCATCCAAAGAAGAATTGATCGATCGTTTAGTAAACTTTAGTGGAGAACCTCAGGAATTAAATCTTCCAAGTGCACCAAAGCAGTTCATTCAGTATTTAGAAGAAGATGATCGTCCACAGGTAAAAGCTGATGTTGATTATGAAAATGGCATGGGTGTATCTGTCGGAAGATTACGCGAAGATACCGTATATGATTATAAATTTATTGGACTTGCACATAACACAGTACGTGGTGCAGCCGGTGGAGCTGTTCTTTGTGCAGAATTATTAACAGCAAAAGGATATATTCAGGCTAAATAAGAAATACAGTATTGTAATCAAGAAAGCTATGGGGATGTTTTCTCATAGCTTTTCTTTCATTCATTAACAAATTGCGTAGTAATTAAGGAGTTTTATGACGGATAAGGTAGATTTACATGTTAAAATAAGTGATAAAGTGATAGAGCAAGCGATTGATCATTTAACTGCATTTGGAATTGATCTCATTTGGTCCATCATTATTTTAGTGATTGGTCTAAAATTGGCCGATTATCTTACCAAAATTACAAAGAAAATTATTGATCGATCATCAATAGAAGAGAGTGTAGCTAGTTTTTTAATATCAACTGTCAGAATCGGTTTAAAAATCTTAGTGATTTTTATGGCGGCAAACCGTCTAGGAGTGATTGGAACATCATTTAGCGCCATCGTAGCATCGATCGGTGTGGCGGTAGGTTTAGCATTGCAGGGAAGTTTGTCAAATATTGCTGGGGGATGTTTGATTTTACTATTAAAGCCATTTCAAGTCGGAGATATGATCAAAGAAGATTCTCATGGAAATGAAGGAACAGTTGTAGCCATTGATTTATTTTATACAAGAATTCAAACTGTCGATAATAAGATTGTGGTGGTTCCAAATGGTGTGATTACCAATGCCAGTCTTACCAATATAACAAGACAGGATGAAAGAAGATTAGATTTGCGGGTTGGTATTGGATATCAAGATGATATTAGAAAAGCAAAGCAGATTATGCTGAATATTGCTCTGGAAAGTGAATTTTCTGTTCGCAAAGATGAGATTGTCGTTTTTGTGGATGAGTTAGCAGATAGTTGTGTCATGTTAGGCATTCGTGTTTTTGTACCAACAGACCAATATGCCCCTGCGCGTTGGAGTATGTTAGAAAAAATTAAATTGGAGTTTGATGCTCAGGGAATTCATATTCCATTTAATCAGATGGATGTACATCTGATATCAGAATAAAAATTTTTTGATAAAAATGATCCTTGTCTATAGACAAAGATCATTTTTATTTTTTGAATATTATTTTTTAAAGATATTTTGTATTGTTTTTCGATATCGATAGAAAAACAAAATGAAAACTGCGATCAAAATGACGCCAATAGCAATACTCGTTGCCGCTGATCCATAGACATCCGTGATTCCACCTTGATACTGAAATTCAATTTCTGTTCCGTTATCTATTTTAGACTTATATTCACGTTTAAAGTTTGATAAGTTTGAAGAATCAGACACTGAGCCTTTTTCTAGAGCGTTTAGTTTTTGTAATTTTTGTTCTTTTTCATCGATGAAAATAGAAGCCTCTTTTGCAGATTCCTGACTGTTTGAAATAAAATAATAAGTTCCAGTAGCATTCGTTTCAAATGAAAGATTCGATAAATCAATTACATCAGAAATTTGAGATTTTTGAGATTTATTAAAATTATGTTTTTTTATTTTTGAGGTTAAAGTATTTTTACCATCAAATACTTGTTGATAAACAGAAGAAATTTTTGATGGACTTCCACTTAAAACAAGCAATAGTCGATTCTTTTTTTGAAAAGAAACGATTTGGAAACCACATTTTTGTAAATACTTTTGTAATAGATTTTGTTCTTCTTCAGAAAGAGAATCTTTATAATTTAGACATAGTTCTCGCTGAAATTCTTTATCACTATGATAAATGGTAGTGATTTTATAAGACTCAAAAGTAAGTTGTTTACTCGTATTGTAATAAACAGAAATAGAAGAACTATTTCCTTTGGATATTTGATAAAATCCATTTTTGTCAACATTGGAACGATTGGAAAGGCTGGTGTTTTTTGCAGGTTTGAAATAAACCTGATAATTAACCTTACTGTCTGCAGAAGAACGAAAGGCAGATAATGAGATTTTTTGTGTATATTGTTTTTCCATTTGAAATGGTTTTGAGTCTTTTACATAAGATGAAATATGGATTGACGAATCATCTTTTAAAACCTTTTTTGACATCTGATTTAGTTGTTCCATTGTATTTGTATCAAAGGTAATAAGATATTCTTTTCCGTTGTCGACTGGATTCCATTCACAGTGATAAGAATTGGCATCTAAATGTTCATTTAGATATTTTTGAATATCTTTACTATTACGATTCAATGTTTCTTCTGGAATTTGAAATACGACCGTTTGTCTATATTTACCAGAATCTAGCTCTTCCGTATAGATCTGGATTCCATCGAGTGGTAAATAAGAAAGGGTATCGATATCGATTTGATCATTGACTGACTGTTCTTTTCCATCAAAATAAAAGCGGGTATCTTTGATGGACCAGATATTTTCTACTTCGGAATCTGAAATAAGACCATCTTTTACGAGACTTTCCGAAAACCATGCCATTAAATCCCCACTCGTAAAATTTTCATTGTATAATAGACCATTTGCAAATGGGGAGTTGCCGTAGTAATAATTAATTTTTGGTGCAAAGTTGAGACATTTTGTAATTTTGTTTTTGTAATCTTTATAAGATGAAAATGATATCGTAAATTGGTAATGAATTTGATTTCCTTCTGATAAATTTTTATAGGACATGGCATCAGGACAGTTATCTTTGATCGTTTCATCAAGAAAATCGAAATCCTTATTTATATTTGTAAGATCATTTTTGTTAATTGTACAATCGATGATGCGTGATCCCTGAAAATCGTGATCCATAGATAGATTTGTATTTAATTCGATACCACATGCAGTCAGCAGCACAAGAAGTGCCGCTGACATACAGAGCAATAGTTTCTTTTTCATTTAAAAACCTCTGGTTACTGCTCAATTTCATTTAAAAAGTTTTCGTTGATTTCAATGACCTGCTTCATGGCTTCCATACCAGGAGCACCAATTGTATTTCGTTTACTTACACAGGTTTTTAAGCTAATCGCTTCGTAAATATCTTCTTCAAAAACCGGACTGATAGCTTTAAATTCTTCTAAAGACATATCATCAAGAGCGATATTTTTTTCAATGCAGTACAGTACAAGTTGTCCGACAATACCGTGTGCATCGCGGAATGGAACCCCATGATTTACAAGATAATCAGCGGCATCCGTCGCATTGGTAAAGCCACCTTTGGCGCTTGCTTCCATACGGTCTTTTTTGAAGGTCATAGTGGAAACCATACCAGTAAATAGTGCCAGACATCCCTTGACGGTATCGATAGCATCAAAAGTTAGTTCTTTATCTTCCTGCATATCTTTATTATAGGCAAGAGGGATACCTTTCATAGCAACTAAAATATTCGTGAGAGCTGCATAGACACGAGATGTTTTACCACGCACAAGTTCTGCAATATCTGGATTTTTCTTTTGTGGCATAATACTGCTTCCGGTGCTATATGCATCATCAATTTCAACAAACTGATATTCATTTGAATTCCAAATAATGATTTCTTCCGAAAAACGACTTAAATGCATCATGATCGTTGATAATGCGGATAAAAATTCAATTACATAATCGCGATCGGATACAGAGTCCATACTGTTTAAAGTTGGACCATAAAAACCGAGTAATTCAGCAGTTTGATTACGATCTAATGGATATGTGGTTCCAGCTAGTGCGCCTGCTCCTAATGGACAATAATTCATACGATCATAGATATCGCAGAGACGATCATAATCACGTTTGAACATTTCCATATAAGCACCAACATGATGTGCCACAGTTACTGGCTGTGCTTTTTGTAAATGCGTAAATCCAGGCATATAAGTCTCAATGTTTTCTTTCATAATTTTATGAAGTGCTTTCAGTAAAGTAATCGTTAAATCCTGAATCTCTTCGATTTCGTCTCTGACATAGAGCTTCATATCTAATGCAACTTGATCGTTACGGCTGCGTCCAGTGTGAAGTTTTTTACCAGCATCACCAACGCGATCGGTCAAAACAGCTTCAACAAAACTATGGATATCTTCATATTCACTGGTGATCTCTAATTTACCGGATTCTACATCATCTAAAATTGATTGTAATCCTTTTAAGATAGTTTCTTTTTCTTCCTGTGTTAAAATGCCAGTGTCAGCAAGCATTGTGACATGTGCCATACTTCCTTTGATATCCTGACGATAAAATTTCTGATCGAAGGAAATGGAAGCATTAAAATTATATACTAATTGATCGGTTTCTTTTGTGAAGCGTCCGCCCC
>JAUNIX010000033.1 GCA_030523275.1 Lachnospiraceae bacterium | reverse complement strand
AGAGCAATGGCCTTCTAAGCCATGTGTCCGGGGTTCGAATCCCTGTGGGCACGTTCTATGGTGGGTATGGCGCAGTTGGCTAGCGCGCAAGATTGTGGCTCTTGAGGCCGTGGGTTCGAGTCCCATTACCCACCCTCTTATCACTTTTGTAAGAGTTTTGATGGGCTATCGCCAAGCGGTAAGGCACAGGACTTTGACTCCTGCATTCGCTGGTTCGAATCCAGCTAGCCCAGTTTCCTTTAATAGGAGTTTTTAATTTCATATGGGTGTGTAGCTCAGTTGGTAGAGCACTTGACTTTTAATCAAGTTGTCCGGGGTTCGAACCCCCGCACGCTCATTAAAAAGCATTTTACATTTGTAAAATGCTTTTTTTGTTTCATAGGAAATTACGTTATAATTTCCATGAAACAAAAAACGCTCCGCGAGGATGCGACCAGATGCATAAGGTAATGTGACTGCTTACAGCAGTCTGCATCTGGCGCACAAAGCGAAGCAAGTCCCTCAGGGACTGAGGGATTTAGGGAGTTCGAGGCGGACTTGTCCGCCTTTGTTCTTTTATAATCTATTTGTATGATAAAACTTTAATGTGTTAAATAGTTAATAAAAAAGTTTGAAAATCAAAGGAAAAAATGTGCAAATTGCACAAATATTATATATAAAGATTATTTAAAACGATGAAATTATAGATACAACATAAGGTATTATAGAAAAAAGTGTCGAACAATGTTATTATATTTTTACATTAAAAATCCAATAAATGGTACGTACGATAATGGATTGATGTTACTTGACAGCTAAAAAAATACAATGTAGAAAGGGGTAGGACGATGTTACCTTACATAGCTGAATTTTTAGGAACAATGATATTGATCTTATTAGGAGACGGTGTATGTTGCAATGTGAATCTTAAAAAATCTGGAATGAGTGGCGCGGGACCAGTACAGATTACGATTGCCTGGGGACTTGCAGTATTAATTCCTGCATGTATTTTTGGTGAGGCATCAGGGGCTAGTTTTAATCCTGCATTAACAATTGCTATGGCGGCAATTGGACGTTTTTCTTGGTCCATGGTACCAGGATATATTGTTGCACAGATTGCAGGAGCTTTTTGTGGAGCAGTATTGCTTTTTGTTTTGTTCCATGAACAATTTAAAGCAACAAAAGATGATCCAGACACATTGAAGGGGGTATTTTGTACAGGACCGTCTGTTCGCAACATTCCTTTGAATGTTTTAAGTGAAATCATTGGAACTTTTGTTCTCGTATTTGCGATTTTAGGATTCGGAAACGTAGCGGGTGCGGCTGAATCAGGTGTTGCTAACTTGTTTGTTTTCTTATTGATTGTATCGGTTGGTATGTCTTTGGGCGGATTAACAGGATATGCAATTAATCCTGCTCGTGATCTCGGTCCACGCCTTGCACACGCGGTACTACCAATTGAAGGAAAAGGCGACTCAGATTGGAGTTATGCCCTTGTTCCAATTATTGGACCGATTATTGGTGGATTAATAGCAGCATTTTTATTTGTTGCAATTCCTTGGTAAAAGTAAAACAATATAAAATTACGAACATATGAGGGTATGAAGTGATACAAAAGGTATAGCTTTGCGAAAGGAGAATGTATTATGGCAAAATATGTAATGGCATTAGATGCAGGTACAACAAGTAATAGATGTATTCTATTTAATGAAAAAGGTGAAATCTGCAGTGTGGCGCAAAAGGAATTTACACAGATTTTCCCACAACCAGGTTGGGTAGAACATGATGCGGAAGAAATTTGGTCAACACAGTATGAGGTTGCAAGGGAAGCAATGTCAAAATTAAATGTGACTGCTGATCAAATTGCGGCAATTGGTATCACAAATCAGAGAGAGACGACCATTGTTTGGGACAGACATACTGGAGAGCCTGTTTATAATGCAATTGTATGGCAATGTCGTAGAACTTCAGAATATGCAGATTCTTTAAAAGAAAAAGGGTTAGCAGATAGTTTTCGAGATAAAACAGGTTTGTTGATTGATGCATATTTTAGTGCAACAAAAGTAAAATGGATTTTAGATAATGTAGAGGGTGCAAGAGAACGTGCAGAAGCTGGGGATTTAGTTTTTGGAACGGTAGAAACATGGTTGATCTGGAAATTAACAAAGGGTAAAGTTCATGTTACGGATTATACAAATGCTTCCAGAACAATGTTATTTAATATTAAAGAATTAAAATGGGATCAGGAAATTTTAGATGAATTAGATATTCCTGCCTCTATGTTGCCAGAAGCAAAACCATCAAGTTGCATTTATGGTTATGCAGATGCAAGTTTGTTTGGTGCAAAAATTCCGATTGCCGGTGCAGCGGGTGATCAGCAATCTGCTTTATTTGGACAGACATGCTTTAAGCCGGGTGAAGCAAAATGTACATACGGTACAGGTGCTTTCTTATTAATGAATACAGGAAAGATGCCAGTAGATTCTAAAAATGGTCTGTTAACAACGATTGCATGGGGACTTGACGGAGAAGTTATTTATGCATTAGAAGGTTCTATTTTTGTAGCAGGTGCGGCAATTCAATGGCTGCGTGATGAAATGAGATTGATAGATTCATCGCCAGATTCTGAATATATGGCAACAAAAGTACCGGATACAAATGGATGCTATTTAGTACCTGCATTTACAGGTCTTGGTGCTCCTCACTGGGATCAATATGCTCGTGGAACGATCGTAGGTATTACACGTGGTGTCAACAAATATCATATTATCCGAGCTACTTTGGAATCACTGGCTTATCAGGTAAGTGATGTATTAAAAGCGATGGAAGCTGATGCCGGAATTGAATTGTCTGCTTTGAAGGTAGACGGTGGTGCAAGTGCAAATAACTTCTTAATGCAGTTCCAGTCTGATATGCTTGGTGCAGACGTTATGCGTCCAAAATGTGTAGAGACAACCGCTATGGGAGCTGCTTATCTCGCAGGTTTGGCTGTTGGATATTGGGAAAATAAAGAAGATGTAATCGCTAACTGGGAAATTGATCGTGTATTTACAGATAAGGCAACACCAGAAGAACGTGAAGAAAAGCTTGCCGGATGGAGCAAAGCAGTAAAATGTTCTTATGGTTGGGCAAAATAAAGCGTAATTAGATTTTTAAACAGGGTATCAACTATTGTAGTTGATACCCTGTTTTTTGAACAAATTGTTTCGTATATTCAATAAATTCTAATGCGGAAGGAGAAGCCGTATCGCTTGATAAGATAGCAATGCCTAATTCTCGTTTGGCATAAGGTTTTAATGGCATGGTGATAACAGAATCGTCATAAGAACTTAAAACCAGCTTTGGCAGGATGCTGATGCCAAGATGACATGCTACCATCGCAATGATTGTATAGTCATCTTTGGAAGTATACTGTATATCTGGTTGTATCGAATATTTTTCAAGTGTATTATGAATATCAATGTCTGTTCCCAGTGCCGAAATAATAAATGTTTGATGATTAAAATTTTCTAATGCAAATTCATGTTCCTTACTCTTATAATCTGGTGGCAAAACTGCCAATAAAGGGTCATCTGCTAATGGAATCCATTCCATATCTTCGTGAGAGCCAGCACTTAAAAATCCAAGATCTACTTCTCGATTTTTTACCCATCGCATAATGTCTTCGTTTCCGCCCTCTTTAAAATGAATTTTGACTGAGGGATAGTCTTGCTTAAATTGTCTGATAATATGAGGCAGCCATTTTCTGGAAATACTAGAGTAAGTACCAATATTTAAGGTTCCTTGATGCAGATTATGCAATGACTGGATTGTTTGGTCAAGATTTTCCTGACATTGCACCAATTGAGAGATATAAGGGAAGATTTCCTTGCCAGCGCTGGTTAGAAATGCACCATTGCGACTTCGTTCAAATAATGTCAGATCCATCTCAGTTTCTAGTCTTTTGATTGTGTGACTGATGCCAGATTGTGTATAACCAAGATTTTCTGCAGCCCGTGATATATTTTGTTGTTTTGCAACCTCTAAAAAAACGGTATATTTATTGTGTTCCATATACGATTCCTTTCATAATTATGACAAATAATATGACAACTTGTCATATATTATAACATCTTTATGAAGGATTGTCGCTTTTTGCAAGATAAAATTTTCGGTATAATAGAAAACAGTTTTTGCATATATGAATAAAGATTAGAGGAGGATGAAATATATGACAACAACAACTATTTCAATATTGATTGCATTTGCCGCATATCTGATTATGATGATCGGCGTAGGTGTTTGGTCATCCAAGAAAACAACAGGTGCGGATGATTATTTCTTAGGAGGACGTGGACTTTCCGGTCCGGTAGCAGCATTATCGGCTCAGGCATCGGATATGAGTGGATGGCTCTTGATGGGACTTCCTGGTTCTGTTTATGCTTTAGGAACCGGACAGGCTTGGATTGCGATTGGACTTGGTTTGGGAACAATTGCCAACTGGTTGATCATTGCGAAACCGCTTCGTTCTTACACGATTGTAGCAAATAATTCAATGACCTTACCTGAATTCTTTGGCAATCGTTATCATGATAAGAAGAAAGTTCTTTTAGGTACTTCTTCTGTTATTATTGTAATTTTCTTCCTTGTATACACAGCGTCTGCGCTGGCATCCGGTGGAAAATTATTTAACAGTGTATTTGGGCTTGACTATCATCTTGCACTGTTGATCGGAGCTTTCGTTATTTTGGCTTATACTTTTTTAGGTGGATTCTTAGCAGTGTGTACAACAGATTTTATCCAAGGTACAATGATGTTGATTGCTTTATTGGTGGTTCCAATCGTTGCCTGGGGATATGTCAGCGGCGAATTTGGTAGTCTATTGACAAGCAGTGGTGTTGAGCCATCTTCATTCCTTAGTCTGACACACAATGGTGATCATCAGATTACGGCGATTGAAGTGATTTCCAACATTGGCTGGGGACTCGGATATTGTGGTATGCCACATATTCTGGTACGTTTTATGGCTATCAAAAATGAAAAAGAATTGAAGAAATCATCTGTAATTGCTATCGTATGGGTTGTTATTTCTTTAAGTTTAGCAGTATTTATTGGTTTGGTTGGACGTGCATTCTTATTGCCAACCATTTTAGGGGAAACAGCAGGTGCTGCATCTGCAGAATCTGTTTTCATCGAAATGATTAAAAAGGTATTTTTGGATATGCTCCCATTGGCATTTATTGGTGGTGTTTTCCTTTGCGGAATTTTGGCGGCCATCATGTCAACAGCCGATTCTCAGTTATTAGTATGTTCGTCTGCTGTATCTGCAGATATTTATAAAGATATTATTAATCCAGATGCTTCTGATAAGAAAGTATTAACTATTGGACGTATTACTACTGTTGTAATTGCCGTACTTGCAATCTTCATTGCATGGAATCCAGACAGCTCTGTTATGGCTTTAGTGTCGGATGCTTGGGCAGGTCTTGGTGCAGCTTTTGGACCACTTGTGGTTATGAGTTTATTCTGGAAGAGAACAAACTTACCAGGTGCGGTTGCAGGTTTGGTATCAGGTGCAGCAACTGTTATCGTATGGGATTATCTGCCTCTGATTGGTGGACAGACAATTTATGCAGCAACTGGTCTGTATTCTTTAGTTGTAGGATTTGTGATCAGCTTAGCATGTATCGTAATTGTCAGCTTGGTAACAAAAGAACCAGAACAGTCAATTTATGACGAATTTGAAGCATATAAAAACTATCAGGAAAAATAAGATTTTTGTGATACATAGTATCTGTTTAGGAGCGTGTAGAGAAACTCATGTTTGAGCGAATACACGCTCCTAAATTTATGGAAAGTTCAAAGATTTATGTAAATAGATACATCGTTTATAAAACTGGAAAAAAAGTGTTGACATTCGCACTTTAGCGTGATAAAGTACGAACCATAGAGTGAAACATGAAAATTAGTAAATGAAAACAAAACAGTCATTAGTTAATTTAATTTTGGAGGAAGAGATTATGGACACAAGAATTTCAGGAAAAACAAGATTATTGGGCGTATTAGGAACGCCAATAAAACATTCGGGCTCCCCAATTATGTATAATTTTTGTTTTGATTATTATGGGATTGATTGTGTCTATTTAGCTTTTGATACCGATGAATCTCAAGTAAAATCAACTCTGGATGCTATGAAGCGTTTAAATATGCGTGGGGCAAATGTCACGATGCCTTGCAAACAGGAAGTAGCACGTAATATGGACAAACTTTCACCAGCAGCAAAAATCATTGGCGCAGTCAATACGATCGTCAATGATAATGGCGTCCTGACAGGACACATCACGGATGGCATGGGTGTGGTGTTAGATTTAAAAGATCATGGCGTATCGATTGTGGATAAGGATATTGTGTTATTAGGAGCAGGAGGCGCTGCAACTGCGATTATGGTACAATGCGCGTTAGATGGGGCAAAATCTGTCACCGTATTTAATCGTGGTGAAGAAGGGGTAAAAAAAGTAAAGCACATTAACGAAAAGATTAAAGAAGATGGAATTGCGTGTAATATGGAATGTTATTTATTAGCAGAACAGGATATCATGCATGATAAAATTTGTTCAGCAGATATTTTGATCAATGCGACATCGGTTGGAATGGCTCCAGCGCAGACCGAAAAATCATTGATCAATGACACGAGTGTTTTCCATGAAAATTTAGTGGTATATGATGTCATTTATAATCCACTGGTAACGAAGCTAATGAAAGATGCATTAGAAAATGGTTGTAAAGCAGAAAATGTTATCGGTGGTAAAGGTATGTTATTATGGCAGGGAGCTGGTGCTTTTAAACTTTATACGGGTCTGGATATGCCAGCTCAAGAATTAAAAGAATTTTTGGCAAAGCGTGAAAAAGAAGATGTCGAACCATTAGCAGATATTGCTGAGAATGTAACATATTAAATGATTTTGAGAGATAATACATTATTTTCAAAAATAAGTTTATGAATGGAAACATTCGTCACTTATGTTATGAAAATTTGCTTGGCTTTGAATAATTACAAATTCAACAAAAAAATTTAAATTTTTTGTTGACATAAAGAGAAAGCTGTGATAATATATTTCTTGCGTTGAGGAAATGCAAAAGCAAATTTTAATATCGGGGTGTGGCTCAGCTTGGCTAGAGCGCTTGATTTGGGATCAAGAGGCCGCAGGTTCGAATCCTGTCACCCCGATACCTTCGCGGGTGTAGTTCAATGGTAGAACACTAGCCTTCCAAGCTAGATACGTGGGTTCGATTCCCATCACCCGCTTTTTTCTATGGTGGGTATGGCGCAGTTGGCTAGCGCGCAAGATTGTGGCTCTTGAGGCCGTGGGTTCGAGTCCCATTACCCACCCTTTCATCAAAATTTCATATTATGGGTGTGTAGCTCAGTTGGTAGAGCACTTGACTTTTAATCAAGTTGTCCGGGGTTCGAACCCCCGCACGCTCATTATGCGGATATGGCGGAACTGGCAGACGCGCTAGACTTAGGATCTAGTGTCTTTGACGTGCAGGTTCGATTCCTGTTATCCGCAGGCAAGGTCCCTAGGCTTTGAAAAATCAAGGTCTTGGGGCTTTTTTTGTGCTGTAAAAAAGATGGTTTATAAAGAAAAATATGTTAGTTGCACATTTTTTATAAAAGTCAAATATATTATTTTATAAAATAATATCAGGAGATTGATTCTATGGGGGAAACGAGAAAGCCTATGACGAATGATTGTAATTTTGCTGCTGTAAAACCAATTATGGTAGATTTGCCATATCCTTCGATACAGGTGAGAGAACCAAATCAGGTTTATGCGAATTTATTGAGTCATGATTATTGTGGCGCTACATCGGAGATGTCGGCGATCACACAGTACATCAACAATGAAAATCGACTATCCGCAGAGAAATGTTCGTTAGCAAAAACAATTTTGGGAATTGCAATGGCGGAAATGATTCATTTACAAAAGTTGGGTGAATTGATTTTTTTACTTGGCGGTACGATTGATTTTACTGCAAAATCGCAAAATGGCAGACAAAAGATGTGGACACCAGAGTTTTTGAGTATTTCGGGAAATATCAGGAGAATGTTAGTAGCAGATATAGAGGCTGAAAAGGCGGCAATTCGTCAATATAAGATGCATATAAAAATGATCAAGGATCATGATGTGAATGCAGTATTGATCAGAATTATTCAGGATGAAGAGTATCACATTATGATTTTGCGGACTTTGCTAAAAGAGTTTTCTAATCATGAAAATTGAGCTATAATATAAATCCGAGAAATATAACGATAAAATACGAAAGCATGAGGGAGAAAAATTTGGAAAAGAGATAGAACAAAGAAATGAATTGTTAGAGGGGAAAATTGGAAGTGCTCTGTTAAAATTTGCGGCACCATTTTTATTAGCAAGTTTTTTACAGGCACTTTATGGTGCAGTGGATTTATTTGTAGTCGGACAATATGCTGGATCTGCTGCGGTGTCTGCGGTGGCAATTGGCAGTCAGGTTATGCAGACGATTACAGGTATTATTTTGGGAATCTCCACTGGTGGAACCGTTTTGATTGCACGAAGAATTGGTGAAAACAGACCGGAGCATGCTGCCAGAGCAGTTGGTACTTTAGCTATATTGTTTGGGCTGCTTGCATGCATATTGGTTCCAGTCATGCTTTTGTTTCATCATCAGGCAGTTGCTTTGATGGAGACACCTGTGGAGGCGATTTCCTATGCGAGAACGTATCTTTTTATTTGTTCGTGCGGTATTCCGTTTATTGTTGGATATAATGCGGTCAGTGGTATTTTTCGAGGTATCGGAGATTCAAAAACACCTGTCTATTTTATTGTGATAGCTTGTGTGGTAAATATAATCGGAGATTTTTTGTTAGCGGGTTGGCTAAAAATGGGAGCAGCAGGAGCTGCGATTGCGACAGTCGGCGCACAGATGGTCAGTTTTCTTTCCTTTTTGATCTATATGAGAACGAAGGGATTGCCATTTGCTTTTGGTCATAAGAATCTTAGACTTAATCGGGAAGATGCAATCTTTATTTTAAAAGTTGGATTTCCGCTGGCTTTACAGGATGCATTAGTCAATATTTCATTTTTGACGATTACAGCAATTGTCAATACGCTTGGACTGATTGCCTCTGCGGCTGTGGGTATTGTAGAAAAGGTAATGGGATTTGCATTTTTACCTGCCGGAGCGTTTGCTTCTGCTGTTGCCACGATGTCAGCACAGAATATTGGTGCTGGTAATTTAAAGCGAGCACGTAGTTCCTATCATTATGGGGTTTTGTATGCGTTAATTTTTGGTATTTTTGTATGTGTTTTTGTCCAATTTTTTCCAGAGATACTGCCAGGAATCTTCTCGAAAGATAAGGCTGTTATTGTGGCCGCTGGACAATATATGCGTTCCTATACCATTGACTGTATTTTAGTAAGTTTTGTATTTTGTACAAATTCATATTTTAGTGGACATGGGAAATCGATAATTTCTTTTGTCCATAGTATGATTGCTACGTTTGGTGTAAGAATTCCTGCAACCTATTTTTTAAGTAAATATGCGACGAATTCTCTTTATGTTATGGGGCTTGCAGCACCGGCTGCTTCCTTGATTTCGATTATGATCTGTCTCTTTTTCTTGCGTAGTTTACATCGCAATGTGGACTTATTTAAATGAGTCATCGTCTGAAAATAGTAATAGGAAAGTGAAAACTTTTTCCTATCATAAAAAATAGGGTGTTATGCAAGTAGCATACCACCCCAAACACCGATTAGACATCCACCTAGACTAAAGAGGATATACAGACATGCGTATCCGTAGTTTCCATTCTGTATAAGATTATATGCTTCCAATGAGAAAGTAGAAAAGGTTGTAAATCCGCCGCACAACCCTGTTTTTAAACTTAAGATTGTATGTTGTGGGAGATTGCGTTTGGTGGCAACGCCAGTGATATATCCAATGAGGATTGCACCACAAATATTCGTTATAAGTGTTAATAGAGGAAATGTTTGTTTATAAGGAATTAAGCTGATAGCATAACGAAGCATAGATCCCAGAGCACCACCAATTCCAACAAATATAAAATCCATTATTTTATCGTATCCTTTCGAGATTCAATTTATTAAGATGTCGATTCAGATTATAGCAAATAATGTTCTATTGCTTCTGCACATCCATCATGATCACAATCTGCGACTATAACATCAGCTATGTCTTTGACGACTTGTTTTGAATTACCCATAGCAACTGCTAATCCGGCTACTTTTAAAATATCCAAATCGTTATCTGAGTCACCGACGGCAATCACTTCTTCCGGTTTGATATTTAGATGCGAGCACAATTTTAGCAAACCTGTTCCTTTATTGACTCCGTATGCCGATACTTCCAATGATGTCGTTTCAGCTTCCACCCATATAACAGGTAAATTTGATTTTCTTAAGGCAGTTTTGGTATTTTCTCGGTCTTGAGGTGAGCGATGGTACATATTAAATTTCGCAACCGGAAATGGATGATTTTGATAAAAATTTTCCAGATCATCATGCTTAATGGCAATTCGATCGAACATATCTTGATAAATACCCATATGGTAACGTGCCATATCATTGCAATGATTTGTTTGTACATAGGACTCTTGCGTTAACAGGTGGAACATGACATCGTTTCTTTTAGTAATCTGTATGAGTTTTAACACTGTTTCTTCAGAAATCATAGTGTTAGAAATCGGTTTCTGTTCTTTTAAATCATATAAAAATGCACCACTGATGCCATTTAGATAGCGAACACCCGGAAGTTGATCTAAATAATCAGATAATTCAGATAAACCTCTTCCAGTGGCTAAAATTACTTCTTTTCCCGTCTGGATTGCTTTTTGGATTGCCTGCAGGGTATTCTCAGAAATTTTCTTTTCAGAATTTAACAGGGTGCCATCCATATCAAACGCAATTAACTTGTATTTACTCATAGTATTCTCTTTCCTCTTCTTTTATTTATAAAAGTTCTTCATTAGTCATTTTAAGTACTGGTAAATTATATCATTTAACATATCCCATTTCCATGAAAAATTTTTTGAAACCGTTCTAAAAGTTTTTATAATAGCAGATATCTCCATAATAAAAAATATTAAGAACGATTTTCGAAGAGATTAGTGGTATAATATAAGTAAAATATTTTTAGAGAAAGGAAGCAGATAGATGGCACCTGAAATTGAAAATTCAACAGTAGAACAAAGAAGAGAATATATTAAAAAGACCTATTGGTGCCGAAGTGACTGTGATAACTGTGGCATTTGTCAGGTTTTTGGAGGGAAAGATCCATTGGTAGTTTTTGCAGATTATATAGAAGGAAAAGAAACATATTTGGATATATCCAAAAGATATAGATAGAGGAGGGATTTTATGAAATCAATTTTGATTAAAGATACAACAAGAGAAGAAAGAATTCGAATTGTTCAGCAATCATTAAATGTATGTGGTACAGAATGTGAATTTTGCAACGGTTGCGACAATTTAGGTGGCGGTATTGTGGATAACTTTTATCAGCCATATATTGATGGGGAGAAAGAAATTACAGAACTTAATGCAGAATATCGTCGAAAATTTGTAAGAGGATAGTTATATGAGTAAGATTGTTATATTAATTGGAAGCGTAAGAAAAAAAGGAAATACGCAACGCTTGGCAGAGGCTTTTGCTGACGGAGCAAGATTACGTAATGATGTGGAGATTGTATCGGTTGCTGATTATAAGATTCATCCATGTATAGGCTGTAATTCATGTTTTCAAAGGGAAAATTTCGAGTGTTGCCAGCAAGATGATATGCAAAAGATATATGAAGTGCTCGCGAATGCGGATATGATTGTAGCGGCCTCACCAGTCTATTTTTATGGTATTAGTGCACAATTAAAGGCACTTATCGATCGTTTACATACCCCTATGAGAAATCATTTTAAAGTTCGTAAATTGGGATTACTTTTGGTGGCAGCTTCACCATTACCAGCTGTTTTTGATGCGATTAAAGTTCAGTATCAGTTAATACTTGATTTCTTTCACTTAGATGATATTGGAAGTGTTCTGGTAAGAGAAGTAAAAGAAATAGGAGATATGGAAGGAAATGATGCTTTATTAGAAGCATATGAGTTAGGAAAATCATTACAGTGATTTTGGGATAAAAGTAACAATATGAAATATTATAAAACACAGATAATGAGAGATAGTTGTGTGGATTTTGCAACTATCTCTTATTTTTATGCTATCGATATATTCTTTGGCTTGTTTTTGATCTACAAGAAATATTTTTTCCAATTTTTGTATTATTATTTCTTCTTCAATGCCTTCTTCGAGACTGTCTTCAATGAAGAGTTGGACTCTCGAATCTCGTTCTATTTTCACACCTTTTTTGATTCCATCTTCATAACTCCATTTTTCTCATTGGCAATATGGACCTGTTCATCATTAGCTTACACTTTTGTAAGCTAATCACTTCTTTGACCAGGAAATGTTATAATATTAGAAAATGCTATAGACGAATTAAGGGAGACGATGATATGCAGAAATTGTTATTGCTAGAGGATGACATCAGTTTAGTGGATGGCTTGGAATATTCTTTACGCAGAAATGGCTTTGAGATAGAAGTGACAAGAACGGTGAAAGAGGCAAGGGAGACATTAGGTTCTGGTAAAAAATATGATCTTTTATTGCTTGATGTGACACTCCCAGATGGAAGTGGATTTGAAATATGTGAAGGGCTACGTCAAACCGGAAATCAGATTCCAATTATATTTTTAACTGCTTCTGATGAAGAGCCAAACATTATTCGTGGGTTAGATGGCGGTGCGGATGACTATATCACAAAACCATTTAAATTAGGAGAATTGTGTTCCAGAATACGGGCATTATTACGTAGAAGTGGCATGCGGAGGAATGAAGGAAATGGGTATTTGGTTTCTGGCGCTTTGGAAATGAATCTCTTACAGAGCAAAGTATCGCTAAATGGCCGGACATTGGATTTGACAGGAGCAGAATATCATTTACTCCGTATATTAGTGGAAAATCGTGGTCAGACTTTGACAAGATCCCAGTTATTGGATTGGTTGTGGGATGGAAATGGACATTATGTGGATGATAATACGTTGTCGGTTTATGTGCGTCGATTACGAGAAAAAATAGAGAAATATCCATCGCATCCAGAACATCTTTTGACCGTTCGTGGATTTGGTTATCAGTGGAAGGAGTGAAGACAATGTCATTTCTTCGTGAAAAACAGACAAAATACTATATGATATTTTTGACAAATTGTTGTCTATTATTATTGATTAGCCTGCTTGGAGTGAGTGCATTACAGACGCAGAAATTAAAACAAGTTACTATTAAGCGGGAAAACACAATGATTTCTTGTCTCTTAGATCAGGGAGTTTCCGAAAAACAGCTTGCAGAGGCATTAAAAAATGAATCAACGACAAAAGCAGGAACAGAACTTTTAATGAAAATGGGACATTCGAATGATACCGTGACAGTACTGTTTCCAGTCGTAAAAAAAGAAATATGCTCGGTCTGGATGATACTGGTTGGTGTTGGTATTTTGTTTTCAGGAGTCATGCTTGTGGGAACAATTTTATTTTTAAGAAAACGGGAACAATTTTATCAGGATGCGAGTCTTGTGATCATGCAGTATGCACAGGGACAATTTGATCATCATTTGCCAGGCAAACAAGAAGGGACGATTTATCAGTTGTTTGATGCAATTGAGCAACTGGCATTAAGTTTACAGGCAAAAAGCGAATTGGAGTATAAAGCAAAAGTATTTTTAGAGAATATGATTTCTAATATTTCTCATCAGTTAAAAACACCTTTGGCAGCATTGCAAATGTATACGGAAATACTTATGGAAGAGCCTGATCATCCGCAAACAGTAAATAAATTTTCATATAAATCAATGCAGTCTATTGAGAGAATGGAACAGCTCATCCAATCTTTATTAAAAATGACGAGATTAGATACAGGAAATATTCAGTTTGAAAAAGAAAAAGCTTTTGTTTTGGGATTGGTGGAGGACGCATCCAGAGAACTGATGGAACGGGCGAAGAAAGAACAGAAAAAAATATGGATTGCTGAATCGACAAAAGAAATGATTGATTGTGACCTCTCATGGACAAGAGAAGCAATCGGAAATGTGATTAAAAATGCTATTGATCATACAGAAAATGGGGGTTGCATTTGGATTGACTGGTATCAAACTCCGGCAATGTTACGGATTCGTATTCGGGATAATGGATGTGGAATCAAGGAAGAAGATATTCATCATATTTTTAAGAAATTTTATCGAAGCAAGAATTCAAGTGATCGGCAAGGAATTGGTCTTGGCTTGCCACTTGCAAAAGCAATTGTGGAGGGACAAGGCGGTATTATTTCTGTGAAGAGTCATGTTGAAGGAACCACCTTTACCCTTTCTTTTCCAGTTGTTATTTCTGATTAAGCTTACAAAATCGTAAGATGAAATTCATCTGATTGTAAGATGAAATTGTTATAGTTTTTTCATAAGAAATTGCACTGCAACTTCTATGAAATATTATAACAGGGAAAGGATGATTATTTTGGAAATATTAAGAGTGGAACATTTGAACAAAGTATATGGTACAAAAGAGACAGAAGTACATGCACTGCGGGATGTTTCTTTTTCAATTGAAAGAGGAGAATTTGCCACAGTTGTGGGGACTTCTGGTTCTGGAAAAAGCACACTTCTTCACTGTATCGGCGGGCTGGATGAACCGACTTCCGGAAAAATATATTTAAATAGGGAAGATTTATTTGCAATGAATGATGATCAGCGGACAATTTTTCGACGACAAAATATTGGTTTTGTATTTCAGTCCTTTCATTTAATACCAGAACTGAATGTGGAACAAAATATTATTTTTCCACTTTTGTTGGACTATAAAAAGCCACAACAAGATAAAGTCGATGAAATGTTAGAAATATTAGGGCTTGCGGATCGAAGGAAGCATTTACCGGGACAGCTATCAGGGGGACAGCAGCAACGAGTGGCAATCGGACGGGCACTGATCACACGACCAATTCTTGTTCTTGCCGATGAACCGACAGGAAATTTAGATTCGAAAAGTAGTCAGGATGTGATGGAACTACTTTGCACAGCATCAAAACATTATCAGCAAACGGTTCTTATGATTACCCATAATATGAATTTAACATCTCAGGCAGAGCGTGTTTTGCGCGTCGAAGATGGTGTGTTAAGTGATTTAGGAGGGATGAGATTATGAAAAGTTATCTTGATCTGATTCCGATTTCCGCAAAAATACATCGAAAGCAAAATAGAATGACCAAAATATGTATTATTTTAGCTGTTTTTCTGGTGACAGTTATTTTTAGCATGGCAGATATGGAGATTCGCGCACAAAAAATGCAGGCAATGCAGACGGATGGTATTTGGCATGCAAATTTTCGACAGATTGAGAAAAAACAGGCGACTTTGATTGCCAAACGACCAGAAATAAAATGTTCTTCTTGGTATGGAGTTTTGAATTATCGGCTGGATTTAGGCTATCAGATTCGAGGAGTGGAAACGGCTGTTTGTGGATTTGATGATACCTTTTTAAAAATGTTTCCCGGTCAGGAAATTGTGGAAGGACAATATCCGGAAAATGCCAGTTCAGCTGTATTGACCCAGAGTGCAAAAAAACATCTGGGAATTCATGTGGGAGATCAGATTATGCTAAAAGCTCCGGATGGAGAACAATATAGTTATTACATCAGTGGTTTTATTGGGGATACCTCCATGTTAACAGACAAAGATGCCTTTGGAATGTTTCTTAATATGGATGGTTATGAAAAACTTGCAAAACTTAGTTCGGGCAATGAAAAAGATACCAGTTTTTATGTTCAATTTTATGAATATACAAACATTCAAAAAAGCTTAAAAGAAATTTGTGCACAGTTTGGGCTGAAAAAACAACAGATTGTGCAAAATACAAAATATTTGGCACTTCTATTTCAGAGTAGGGATTCCTATATGATGAAGCTTTACATGACAGCGGGTGTTTTGGCATTATTAGTTGTCATTGCCGGTATTTTGATGATTACAGCCAGTTTAAACAGCAATATTTCCCAGCGGACAGAATTTTTTGGAATGATGAGATGTCTCGGGGCTACAAGAAAGCAGGTGGTAAAATTTGTTCGCAAGGAGGCATTAAGCTGGTGTAAAACAGCCATACTGCTTGGTGTGGGTTTGGCAATGATCGTTGTCTGGGGCGTCTGTGCGATGCTTCGCATGTTAAGTCCGAGTCTGTTTTCACAAATGCCTGTGTTGGGTATCAGTTTACCGGGTGTTTTTTTCGGTGTGGTGATTGGAATTTTGACCGTGTTGCTTGCAGCTAGAGCACCAGCAAAAAAGGCCTCGAAAGTATCTCCGGTTATGGCTGTTTCCGGCAATGCCGGAACGATTCAGATGGTAAGAAAATCGGCAGATACAAAACGACGGAAATTGGAAACCGCACTTGGTATTCATCATGCATTTGGAAATAAGAAGAATTTTGTTTTGATGACGGGTTCCTTCGCTTTTAGTATTATTCTCTTTTTATCATTCAGTACAGCAATTGATTTTATGCATCATGCGATCGTTCCGTTAAAGCCTTATGCTCCAGATATCTATTTGGCAAGTAAGAAATTGGATTGCTCCTTGCCAATACAATTAAAAGATGAGCTACAAGAACTATCATCGGTCAAGAAGGTATTTGGCCGTCAGTTTGCACCACAAGTTTCCGCAGTCATAGATGGAAAAGATGTAACGGTGAATTTATTTTCCTACGAGAAGTATCAGTTTGGATGGGCAAAAGAGAGTATGGTGAATGGAAGTTTAGATGATGTGATAAAAGGAAAAGCCCTGTTGGCAGTACGCACAAAGCAGGAGAAGCAAGCAGTTGGTAACCAGATTCTTTTAAAAGGAAAGAAAAAAACAAAAGAGTTGTATATATCAGGTGAAGTATCCGATTGCCCTTATATGAAAGGTGTAAAAGGAACGACCTTGATCTGTTCAGAAGAACTTTTCCATGAGCTAACCGGAGAAACAGGTTATGCAGTTATTGATGTGCAGGTGGATTCTTCGGTGACGGATACTGATATAGAAAAAATTCGGTTGATGGTTGATGAAAGTGTAACGGTTTCTGATAAACGAATCAGTAACCAAGATACCAAAGGCGCTTATTATTCTTTTTCGTTATTTTTGTATGGATTTTTAGTGATTATCGGTTTTATTTCTATTTTTAATATTATAAATAGCATTGGCATGAGTGTTTCTGCGAGAATGAAAGAGTACGGTGTTATGCGGGCGGTAGGAATGTCTGAAAAACAACTGATAAAAATGGTATCAGTAGAAGGAATTGTATACACGGCTTGTGGTATGATTTTGGGTTGTCTCATCGGTATGCCAATCAATCGAATTTTATTTCAATTGCTGGTAACGAGTCGATGGGGCGATGTATGGCAAGTGCCATTCCAAGAAATCGGAGTGATTGTGTTGATTATGATAGTTTCATTGATTCTGGCTATGTGGGGACCTTCAAAACGAATTCGTGAAATGTCGGTTGTGGAAATAATTAGTGAGCAATCCTAAATGGACTATGGTATGATAAGAATAGAAGCAAATTCACATAAATGACCAGATGGGAAAAGAGGGACTTATTTTATGATAAAAGCAATTTTTTTTGATATTGACGGCACATTACTTTCGATAAAAACAGGACAAGTTCCAGAAAGTGCGAAAAAGGCGATTATAATGTTGAGGGAAAAAGGGATACGAACCTTTATTGCAACTGGAAGAAATATGTTGCAGATTGAGAGTCTTCCGATGGAAGGGATTCCATTTGATGGTTATGTGACCTTAAATGGGCAGATTTGTCTGGATGAGAAAGGGCGTGTCTTATATGAATCTCCAATTCACACAGAAGATTTGGCTTATATGACATCAGTTTTTGAAAAGAAGGAAATGCCAGTCATCATTGTGGAAAAAGATTGCATGTACATAAATTATGTGGATGATTTTGTGAGACGTGTAAAAGAAGAGGTTCATGCTCCAGAAAGTCAGATTGGTGTTTATCAGGGAGAGAAGGTATATCAATTTATTGTTTATGCTGATGAAAAACAGGCGAATCAATTGTTAGAGCAGATGCCACATTGTAAATTTACGCGATGGAATGCATTTGGTATCGATATGATTTCAAAAGAAAGTGGAAAAACAAATGGAATTTCGCATCTTTTGCAGCACTATGGAATTTCACAAGATGAGATCATGGCATTTGGCGATGGTGACAATGATAAAGAAATGCTTGCGTTTGCAAAGATTGGTGTTGCGATGGGAAATGCAGAGGAAGAAGTGAAACAACAAGCCGATTATATCACGGATGATGTCGAGAAAGACGGAGTTTGGAATGCATTAAGCCATTATCAAATTTTGTAATACAGAGAGGGAGATTTGTCTATAATTACAAAATGAAAAGTAAAAATTTAACATTTATATAAAAAATAGAAGTATTCCTTTTGACAAACACAGATAAGAGGTCTATTATTATAATGCTAGAATGACACAAACTATAGAAATGACATAATTAAAGGGGAATATTTAAATGAATTTTTACGGGTCAATCAAGATTATGGCGGTTAGCCTTTCGCTCACGATAGCATTGGGGTCTGTAGGTGTATATGCGAACGAGGGAAATGAAGATAGTTTGTTTAATGTCGAGAAGACGATACAAAAAGAATCAGACACAACGGAGAAAAAGACCGAAGAGAAAAAAACAGAGGTTACATCTCCTAGCACAGCGTCGGCATCAACTGCGAAAAAGAAGAAAAAGACAGAAACAAAGAAGGCAGAAACCAAAAAGACAACAGCCACGACTACTGTACAAACAAAAAGTTCTGAGGTGAAAACGCAGAATGAGATAAAAAAAGAAGTAAAAGAAATTACAGAAATTACTCAGAAAACAGTGGTTGCGCTGGATAAAGAAAAAGATAAGAAAAAAGCACAGGAAAAAGAAGAAACGTCATCTGTGAAGGTTATTCCAAAGATTTATCATGATCACAGTTTGGAGATGAAAGGGAAAAAGGAAATCATTAATGGTTTTACCTATTTTAATCAGGCAGATGCAGCTTGGAATGACAATGGATATCAGATTAAACGTTCTGGTTGCGGACCAACAAGTATGGCGGTGGTCATTACTTCTTTGACTGGAAAATGGGTAACACCGATAGATACAACTGTTTGGGCTTATAAACATGGTTATTATTCTGGTGCCGGTTCTGCACATTCACTGATTCCGGCGTTGGCAAAAGAATATAATTTGAAATGCGAAGGAGTCGGACGAGATAAAGATAAGATTCGAGAAGCTTTAAAAGATGGTAATCCGGTTGTATGTTTAATGGGACCTGGGTATTTTACAAAAGGTGGTCATTTTATGGTTCTTGTTGGAATTGATGATCAAGATCATGTGACCGTAGCGGATGTGGGAAGCCGAAAGAGAAGTCGTTATCAATATAATCTAAAGGATATTATAGCAGAATCGAAATCAGCATCGGCTGGTGGACCGTTTTGGGTTATTTCTAAAGGTGGTAAAGGAAATGGAGAAAATGGAGAAACAGTATTTGTGCCTGAACGCGAAAAGGTAAAACTGGAATATGAAGTCTTAAGTGACACAGATATGGATTCAATTAAGAAAATAGTACAATCTGGAACTCCTGTGATGATGATGACAGATCAAAAGGCAATTGAGAAGGATGAGTTTGTATATATCACTGTCATTGATAAGAATCAGGTGGCGACTGTCACGGATCAGCAGTTTCAAAATGAAAAGCAATATGCTCTTACAGAATTATTGGATCATACGAGTTCTGACATAACAGGAATATCTTTTTGGAAAGTAAGCGGTAACTGTGATTTTTTAATGCCATTATCAAAAAAGGATACGAAAAAGGCAAAAGAAGTGAAAAATGATATAGAAAGTACTTCCATGAAAACACAGTAATAGGAGGCTTTGAACATGAAAAAGAAGAAATATGTGATTGCTTTTATTTTGCTTCTTGTCGTAGCGGCTATCGCAGGTGCAGCAGCATTTTATTTATCGAGACCTGGTGATATTGATAATGAATCCTTAACTTTATCTGGATATCGAAAACTTTCTGTGAAAGTTCCAGAGCAGGCTAAGATTACAGATAAACAACTAGAAGAGGCTGTGGAAGATAAATTGGCAGCTGAAAGTGTTTATAAGATTGTCAAAAATGCTAAGATCAAAAAAGGTGATGTGGTAAATATTACATTTCAGGGGTATCTTGATGGAGAACATAAGAATATGGATTTAAAGCAGTCAGATTATGATCTAGAAATTGGTTCAAATACCTTCATTGATGGTTTTGAAAGTGGTCTAATTGGGAAGAAACCTGGGGATAAAGTCACATTAAACCTGAAATTTCCATTTTCATATACAAATGAAAATTATGCCGGACATCAGGTTAAATTTATTGTAGAAATACATTCGATCAAAGAATTATATACGAAGGATACATTGACAGATGGTGTAGTAAAAAATAGTACATCATATGAAAGTGTAGAAGCTTTGTATGATGATGTAAAAAGGGATTTAGAGAAAAAAGCAGAGAAAGAATTTGAAAAAAACAGATTAGAGCAGATATGGTCTGTACTTTTTCAAAAGACAAAAATAAAAAAATATGATAAGACATACTTAAAAGAAGAAGATAAGAAATTTGACCAAAGCTATGAAAGGCATGCGAAATCATTAAATATTGATGTGGAACAGTTTATAACGGAATATTGTAATTATACGTTAGAGGAATATAAAGTTCTAAAGAAAGAAACTTGTGAGCAGAATGTGAAGAAGCGTATGATAGCGGAGGCGATTGCTGATCAGGAGCGCATTAGAGAATCTTCTTATGCAGAACGTTTATCAAAGGTGGAAGCTTTATTGATCAAAAAAACAAAATTTGAGTATCAGAAGAAAAAACCCAAAGTAGAGAAAACAACAACTGAGAGAAAGAGGGAGACAACAAAAGATACTGTGACTTATCAAAAAGATTTTTATTATCATGGTATCACTTCCCAGCTTAAGAAAAGAATGATGGGGAAATCCTATCAGGAGAATTCGGACATTACATTAAAGCAGTTGGCTTATGTTCATGTAAAACATTATGATATGAAGGGAAAGGTACGAAGTGGTGAGCTAGTGGTAAACAAAGCGATTGCACAAGATGTGGTTGAGATATTTTATGAGTTATATCAAAATCAATATCCGATTGAGAAGATGACATTGATCGATGATTATGATGGGGATGATGAAACATCAATGCGTGCCAATAATACTTCTTGCTTCAATTATCGTGTGACAAAAAGAGGAACGTTATCCAACCACGCACTAGGTCGTGCGATTGACTTAAATCCCAAAATTAATCCGGATGTATATCCAAATGAGACATTGCCGGCGAATGCAACAGCTTATCGTGATCGTGACGAAAAAACATGTAAAGGAGAGTATGCAAATTTTATGATTGATAAACATGATCTGGCATATAAAGTATTTACAAAACATGGATTTTTCTGGGGCGGGAACTGGCATACACATCAGGACTATCAACATTTTGAAAAAGAAGGAAAAGAAACATGAAACAATTAGTATTAGCAGAAAAGCCTTCGGTCGGCAGAGACATTGCCCGTGTATTACATTGCAAGAAACCGGTTAATGGAGGTTTGGAAGGAGATAAATATATCGTAACCTGGGCATTGGGACATTTGGTGGAATTAAAAGATCCGGAAGGATATGATAAAAAATATCAATCTTGGAAAATGGAAGATTTACCAATGATGCCGAAAAAAATGCAGGTTCAAGTTATTCGAAAGACTGCCAAACAGTACAAGGCAGTGACGGCACTGATGAACCGTAAAGATGTTAATACGATCATCATTGCGACGGATGCCGGACGAGAAGGTGAATTGGTAGCCAGATATATTTTACTGAAAAATCATAATAAAAAACCAATCAAGAGGCTTTGGATTTCATCGGTTACGGATAAAGCAATTAGACAAGGTTTTGATCATTTAAAGGATGGAAGAGAATATCAGCATTTATATGAGGCGGCAATGTCTAGAGCGGAGGCAGACTGGCTTGTTGGTATCAATGCGACCAGAGCCCTTACTTGTAAACACAATGCACAATTATCCTGTGGACGTGTGCAGACACCTACGCTTGCAATGATCGCACAGCGCGAAGAAGAAATTCGTCATTTTCGTCCACAAACATATTATGGACTTGAGGCAAAAGGTGCTGGCATTACATTTATCTGGAAAGATATCAAAAACAATACGCGCAGTTTTTCCAAAGATAGGATTAGTCAGCTAGAAAAGAAACTTTCGGGTGAAATGTTGCAGTTTGATCATATGAAAGTCAAACAGAAAAAAACATATGCGCCAGCGTTATATGATTTAAATGAATTGCAAAGAGATGCAAATAAACGCTATCATTTTTCGCCGAAAGAGACATTAAACATTATGCAGAGACTTTATGAACATCATAAAATCTTGACATACCCAAGAACAGATTCAAGATATTTGACAGATGATATTGTACCAACGATTCCAGAGCGATTAAAGTCATGTGGCATTGGTCCGTATCGTAAAATTGCTGCTGGAATTTTGAGAGGAAATATCAAGGCTAGCGGTCATTTTGTCAACAATCAAAAAGTGAGTGATCATCATGCAATCATTCCGACAGAACAATTTGTAAATTTGACTGATTTATCATCGGAAGAACGAAAAATCTATGATTTGGTTGTTCGTAGATTTTTTGCAGTACTGATGCCGCCATATGAATATGAGGAAATGGTGTTAGAAGCGAGTATTTGTGGTGAGCATTTCTCTAGCAAAGCGGTTCGAACGATCAAAGCTGGATGGAAAGACGCTTATGAAGAGGAAGAAGAACGGCAAAGTCAAATACCGGAAGTGAAAAAGGGACAAAAAATATCTGTGGTACTAAAAAGAAATGAGGGTCAGACAAAGCCGCCCGCATATTATACGGAAGCAACACTGCTTACTGCCATGGAGAAAAAGGGGCTAGGTACTGTGGCGACGCGGGCAGATATTATTGATAAATTATTCCGTACATTTCTTTTAGAAAAGAAAGATGAGGGCATTCATACCACTTCAAAGGCAAAACAGTTATTAAAACTAGTGCCGGAAGAGTTGAAACAGCCGGAATTAACAGCCGATTGGGAGAAAAAACTGACAGCGATTTCAGATGGAAAGCTGAACAGACAAAAATTTATGTCTGAGATTCGAGGTTATACGATTGAGATAGTAGATGAGATTAAAGGTTCAGAAGGTAAATTTCATCATGATAATCTGACAAACAAAAAATGTCCAAATTGTGGGAAACGATTATTAAAGGTCAATGGTAAAAAAAGCCGAATGCTCGTATGTCAGGATAGAGAATGTGGATATCGAGAAACATTATGTGTTTTATCAAATGCTCGATGTCCAAATTGTCATAAGAAAATGGAACTTTGGGGAAAAGGTGATGATGCCTCTTTTATCTGTAGCTGTGGACATAAAGAAAAGATGTCAAAATTTAAAGAGCGTAGAGAGCGGGAAGGTGCTGGTGTTTCGAAAAAAGATGTTGCGCGTTATATGAAAAAACAGGCGAAAGAAGCAAAAGAACCTTTAAATACCGGATTTGCAGATGCATTAAAAAATATAAAACTTTAAAAAACAGGAGGAAACGAGAAAATGTTTCCTCCTGTTTCCTGTTATAGGATTGCTGATTTCGCACATTCTATTTTTGTAGACATACACTATAATTAGAAAGAAAAAGGAGAGAAGCAATTGGAAACAAATCAAAGATATTCTGGACGACGACCAGTTCCTCTTGATGGTTTGCCTCTTGCAATGGCATATGTGCCATGGCAGCGTTGGGGAAATTTATATAGTCCGGAAAAAGGATTTCAACAGGGAACTATTTTTGAAGAACTAGACTTCCCATTTCGTGGAAAGAGAGGTTGTCGAAGATGAGATATAATCAACAAGAGTTATTAAATTATATTAATGTCGTAAGTTTTGCTGCAATCGACGCAAATCTTTATCTGGACACTCATCCAAAGGATGAAGCGGCAATAGAGTATTTCAATAATTACCAGAAAGCCAGAAACCAGGCTGTCAGAGAGTATTCGGCAGCATTTGGTCCTTTAAATCTGGATACCGCTGACGTGAGAAGAGAATTTGATTGGGCTACAGATAACTGGCCATGGCAATTGGAGGGATAACGTATGTGGTATTATGAAAAGAGACTGGAGTATCCAGTAAAAATTAAAAAGCCTGATGCAAAATTGGCTCAGACGATCATTACTCAGCTCGGAGGACCAGATGGAGAATTGGGAGCTTCCATGCGATATTTGTCACAGCGATATGCAATGCCATATAACAATGTTTGTGGCGTTTTGACAGATATTGGAACAGAAGAATTGGCTCATATGGAAATTGTATCTGCGATTGTTCATCAATTGACCCGTGATTTATCAATGGAAGAAATCAAAGAATCTGGATTTGATAAGTATTATGTGGATCATACACTGGGCATTTGGCCACAATCTGCAGGTAGTGAGGCATTTACAGCCAAGTTTTTCCAATCTGTTGGAGATCCGATTACGGATCTTACAGAAGATATGGCAGCAGAACAAAAAGCACGTACGACGTACGACAATCTGCTTCGTTTGATTGATGATCCGGATGTCAAAGAACCGATTAAGTTTTTACGTCAAAGAGAATTGGTGCATTTCCAGCGGTTTGGCGAATCTCTTCGCATTGTACAGGATCATTTAGATTCAAGAAATTTCTATGCCTTTAATCCGGCTTTTGATTCACAAGCCAAAGAAATGGGCAATTGCAACTGCAATAAAAAAAGTAACTGCTAATTAAAAATATCAATTTTTTGTTATCATACGGCCTGTCGGGCTGATTTGATAAATGACAAGGAACGCTTATGTTTATATGCAAAATAGATATAAGTGTTCTTTTTTTATTTCATAGGAAATTGCGATGAACTTTCAATGAAATAAAAAAGCCTATCAAGCGGGAGCCACAATGATTGTATTGTCCATTTTTTTAACAAAATAATTGTGAAAATAACAGTTGTCTTGCGTTGCATTCTGCGTTTTGTTTGTCATTATGTCTAAAAAAAGTTTTTATAGACAAGAATATTTTGTATATTGTAAAATAAAAGTGACAAAAGTGACTTTGTCTTTAAATAAAAGTGACAAAAGTGACATTGCATTTCGTTGTATTTTCAATAGTGACAAACTATAATATAGACAAAGGGGAAAATGATTATGATGTCAAAGAAATCCGGATTAACAAAAAGACAGAAAACAATCATTCAGATGCTTGCACAGTTCACATTCAGCAATCCAGTAACTGTACAGGCCATATCAGAGAAATTAAGATTAAGCTCCAGGACAATTTTACGTGAACTTCCGAAGATTGAACAGTGGATGCTGGAGAATGACTTCCATATGGTGAGAAAGCCGAGAGTTGGTATTTATCTTGAGGAAGATGCCGAGAGTCGTGCCTTGCTATTACAATTAGTTGAGGCGGATCATACCAAAGGTACTCATATGGATAAGGACGAGAGAATCTTTCATATTGAACATGAGATACTCGCCAGTTATGAACCATTAAAGTATTACTATTTTACATCGAAGTTTGGAATTTCCGAAGGAACGCTTTCCAGCGATTTGGACGAAATTGAGAAATGGCTGGAAAACTATGGCTTATCTTTAATTCGAAGAAAAGGGCTTGGTGTTTATTGGAATGGAAGTGAGCAGGATTATCGTCAGGCTGTCGTTGCGTTGTTACTTGCAGAACTTTCCCACGAAGATGCAGATGTCTCTGGGGAGAGAGAAGTAAGACGAGGCAGACTACCCCTGTTTTCCTTCTATTCAGAGGAATTGATGTCATCGACAGAGGATATTATCAAATCTGTGGAGCAAAGTTTACAGATTCGGTACACGGACAATGCATTCCGCCGTATGGCAATCTTTCTTATGATAACTATTCAGAGAATTAAAGGCGGGTTTGATATTCAGGATTCCGTAGCAGATATTGAAACTTTGATGCGATATCCAGAATATCAGGGAGCAACATGGATTGGAAGTGTCATCGAAGCAAAACTTGATATTTCGATTACTCAAGCAGAAATTGCAACGATTACGATGCAGCTCTTGAGTGCGAAAGTGTGGCAGCCACAGATGATGAATAAATATGAGACAGAAAATATCAAAACCAGACAGTTAGTGATCCACTTGATTTTAAAAGTCGAAGAGCTGTTGGATATGGATTTTCTGGATGACAGAATGCTGATTGATGGATTATGCAACCACATGGGACCGGCATTAAGTCGGATCAAAATGCATGTACATATTGAGAATCCCAGCGTGGAGATGTTGAAACAAAAGTATCAAGAGATTTTTGAAGCGATTAAAACGGCTTTTGAAATTCTTGAGAAAGAAGTCGGACTAGATACGATTTCTGATGAGGAACTAGGATTTATTGCCCTGCATTTTTGTGCAGCCGCAGAAAAAAATAGTTCCAAAAAAAGTAGGGTATCTGTTCTTGTGGCTTGTCCGAATGGAGTGGGAACGTCACATATGTTGGCGGTACATCTGCAGAAAGCGTTTCCAGAGATAATGGTACGCAAAGTAATTTCTGCATCGGACATTGATATGCAATTCTTGGTTGACGAGGGAATTGCCCTTGTAGTATCGACGGTTCAGTTAGACATTGATTATCCGAATGTTGGTGTGAATCCGGTGTTGCTTGAGAATGATCGTATTATTGTTCGAAATGCAATCAAAGATATCAAAAAAGTAGAAGAGCCAAAGAAGAAAGCACTTCACAAACGTCGTGTTCGCAGACAAGAAATGGAATATTTTGTTACTCTTGCAAGTGAGATGTTGCAAGTAATCGACAATGTTAAGATTTCGACTGTGGATGATGTGGATAATAAGACAGAACTAATCAAAGCTGCAGGGAATCTGTATGCAAGAAATGATCATTATGCAAAAATGATCGAACAGGATATATTAAAGAGGGAAAAAGCAGCGGGAACCTATATTTCGACTTTTCAAATGTTGTTCCTGCACTGTAAGACAAAAGGGGTCGAGCATTGTCGCTTTGGATATATATCACTGAAAGAGCCAATTGATTCAGAAGAGGGAACCATTCTTGGAGCAATCGTTATGTTGGTGCCAGAAGTCAATGTGGATCAGCAACAGGATATCTACAAGGAGGTTATGAGCGAAGCAAGTGGTTCTCTTGCAGAGGATGAGCAGATAATAGCGAATCTGATTCAGAAGAAACGAAATGCAGTTTCCTTTGAATTAGAAAAATGCTTAGGAAATTATTGTCAACGAGTTATGAAAGAATATGGAGAATAAAACATGAAAAACAAAGTTCAAAAATTTGGTAAATTTTTAAGTGCGATGGTTATGCCTAACATCGGTGCATTTATCGCATGGGGACTCATCACTGCTTTGTTTATTGCAGATGGATGGCTTCCAAATGAAAAACTTGCATCAATTCAACCTTATATGCTGTATTTCTTATTACCAACTTTAATTGCTTATACAGGTGGTAAGATGGTTGGCGGAGACCGTGGCGGTGTTATGGGTGCAATCGCTGTTATGGGTTGTATCGCTGGTGTTGGCGGTTTAGACGGACAGCCAATGTTAATGGGTGCTATGGTTATGGGACCTTTCGCTGGATGGGTTATCAAGAAATTTGATAAATTTATGGAAACTCGTATGCCAGCCGGATTTGAAATGTTGATCAACAACTTCTCAGTTGGTATCCTTGGTATGGTAGTAGCAATTATTGGTTACTATATCATCGGACCATTCATGAGTGCAATCTTAGCAATCTTAACAGCAGGTGTTAACGTATTGATTAAAGCAAAGATGCTTCCATTAGCAGCAATCTTTATCGAACCTGCAAAAGTATTATTCTTAAACAATGCAATCAACCATGGTATCTTTACACCAATTGCAATCGAACAGGCAGCTACTGCTGGTAAATCTATCATGTACATGTTAGAGCCTAACCCAGGTCCTGGTCTTGGTGTATTAATTGCTTACTGGTTATTCTGCAGTGACAAAACAACAAAAGATTCCGCACCAGGTGCAATCATTATCCATTTCTTCGGTGGTATTCATGAAATCTACTTCCCATATGTATTAATGAATCCACTTGTAATCGTTGCTCCTATCGCTGGTAACATTTGTGCAATCACATGGTTCACATTAACAGGTTGTGGTCTTGTAGGTCCTGCTTCTCCAGGTTCTGTTATCACTTACTTATCAATGTCACCAAAGAGTCAGATTGTATTTACAATTATCGGTATATTAATTGCAACAGGTGTATCTTTCTTAGTTGCTTCACCAATTATTAAGATGTCTAATGGTAAAAGTTTAGAAGAAGCACAAAATGATATGGCTGCAGCAAAAGCTGAATCTAAGGGCGTAGCAGTTCCAGCAGCAAATGGTGAACCTAAAAAAGCTGACGAAGTTAAGAAGATTATCTTTGCATGTGATGCTGGTATGGGATCATCTGCAATGGGTGCTACAAAATTCCGTAACCGTATTAAGAATGAACGTCCAGACATTACAGTTACAAATACATCAGTAGACAATATTCCTGCAGATTGTGATATCGCAGTTGTACAGGAAATCTTAGTAGATCGTGCAGTGAAAGCTGCTCCACAGGCTCAGATGGTTACAATCGGAAACTTCCTTGCTGACCCTAAATTAGATGAATTATACAAACAGGTAACATCAGTTGGCGCAGCAGCTCCAGCTCCAGCAGCACAGGAAGCAGCTCCAGCAGTAGAAGAAGCTCCAGCAGCAAGCAGCAAGATCTTAGTTGAAGAAGGTATCAAAACAGGATTAAAACCAGTTCCTATGAACGATGCAATCACAGCAGCTGGTAAATTATTAAATGAATTAGGATATGTAGATGAAGAATATATCCCAGCAATGATCAAACGTAATGAAGAAGCTTCTATTTACATGGGAATGGGTATTGCAATTCCTCATGGTACAGCAGATGCGAAAAACAGAGTTAAGAAGAGTGGTATCGTTATTCTTCAGTACCCAGAAGGTGTTGATTTCGGAGGCGAAAAAGCTCAGTTAGTTATTGGTATTGCTGGTGTAGGTGATGAACATTTAGCAATCTTAGGTAAGATTACAGAATGTCTTGATGATCCTGATCAGTTAGAAATGATGAAGACAACAAATAATGTTGATGACATCATGAAGATTTTCAAGTAGATTTTATTTAGAGTCAGACTCGAAAATGTTATACATTTTCGAGTTGTGGCTTATAACCTCATAAATTCATTTCGTTTTGAATTTATACATAAGTACATTAAGAAGGAGTAATTAGTTATGAAAAAGGCAATTCAGATTGGAGCCGGAAACATTGGCCGCGGTTTCATTGGCGGATTATTATCAAATGCTGGTTATCATGTAGTATTTGCAGACGTTAATCAGGCAGTTATCGACAAAATCAACGAAGATGGTAAATATACAATTCATGTAATGGATGTTGAGAGTAGTGAACAGGTTATTACAGATATTAGTGGTGTAAACTCTACAACTGATGCAATGATTGATGAAATCGTAGATGCAGAAATTATTACAACTGCTGTAGGACTTGTTGTTCTTCCAAGAGTAGCTCCTGCAATCGCTTCTGGTATTGAAAAGAGAATGGCAGAAGGTGTAGATGCATACTTAAATATTATTGCCTGTGAAAACGCAATCAAAGCTAGTTCTCAGTTAAAAGAAGCAGTTTACGGAAATCTTTCTGATGAAGGAAAAGCATACGCTGACAAATATGTTGGATTCCCAGATTGTTCTGTAGATAGAATCGTGCCTCCAGTAAGATGTGAAAATCCGATTGATGTAGTTGTAGAAGCATATTATGAATGGAACGTAGAAGAAGCTGCATTCAAAGGTGAAATTCCTAAGATTGATGGTATGAACCTTGCTGGAAACTTAATGGCATATATTGAAAGAAAATTATTTACATTAAATACAGGTCATTGTATTACTGCTTATTTAGGATTCTTAAAAGGACATGGTACAATTGACGAAAGTATTGCAGACGAAGAAATTTTCAAAATTGTTAAGAGTGCTATGACAGAAAGCGGTATGGGTCTTGTTAAAAAACATGGCTTAGATAAAGAAGCACACTTAAAATATATTGATAAAATTATCAACCGCTTTAAAAATCCATACTTAAAAGATGATGTTGTGCGTGTAGGAAGAGAACCGTTACGTAAATTAAGTCCTACAGATCGTCTGTCAAATCCTACTTTAACAGCTGCTGGCTTTGGCCTGCCAGTAGACCATTTGTTAGTTGGAATTGCAGCCGCACTTCATTATAAAAATGACCAGGATCCACAGAGTGTTGAATTACAGCAGAAAGTGGAAGAACTTGGTGTTAAAGGTTTCTTAACCGAAGTCTCTGGAATCAAAGATGAGACTTTACTCGCTCAGATTGAAGCCAATTACAAAGAACTGGCATAAAATATTCTCCTTGCATTTATGTCAGTACAAGAAGCTGTGTACTTTGTAGTACACAGCTTTTTGCTTTGTGCTATAATATGTAAAATAAATGGGAAGGTTGAAAACAATTATGAAAGATTATAAATATATTTTCTTTGATCTGGATGGTACATTGACAGATCCAGGTCTTGGCATTACAAATTCAGTAGCATATTCACTTGAAAAATATGGTATATCCGTTGATGATCGATCGGAATTATATAAATTTATTGGACCACCATTGATTGATTCCTATATGGATTTTTATAATTTTAGTAAAGAAAAGGCAGTACAGGCAGTTGAGGTTTATCGAGAATATTATGCAGTGAAAGGTATTTTTGAAAATTACGTATATGACGGAATACCAGGATTATTGAAATTGTTACAAGCAGATGGAAAGAAAATTATTCTTGCGACATCAAAGCCAGAAGAATATGCAAAAATAATTTTGGAACATTTTGATTTAGCTAAATACTTTTTCTATATAGCTGGTTCTAATATGGATGAAAGCCGTTCAAAAAAATCAGAAGTAATTTCATATGCTTTACAAAAATGCCAAATAAAAGATAAATCTCAGGTAGTTATGATTGGTGATCGGGAACACGATATTATCGGTGCGAAAGAAATAGGACTGGATAGCATTGGTGTCTTATATGGATACGGTGATTATAAAGAACTAGAATGTGCTGGTGCGGATCAAATTGTGGAAAATGTAAACGGATTGAGAGATATTTTGTGCAAAAAATAAGAAATAAATTCGTTAATTTGCCACAATCAGAGTAAAATTAATATTCCAGTTCGGCAATATTGGAGGAGTTTTTAGAAATAGTTAGTATTTCTTAAAGTCCGAAATTTTATTGCCGAACGGAGTATTTATTTTTTATGTTTTTCATGTAAAAGTGCGTCTAATCCTTCTTCAGGGCAAAGATAACTTCCAAGTGGGTTTACGGTAGAAGTACTAGGTCCATGAAAGTCAGTGCCCCCAGTAAGGAATAGATTGTTTTCTCTTGCAATGCGAAGGATTTCTTTTTTATCTGCCTCTGTATTACGTGGATGGTTGTATTCGATTCCTTTGATACGTCCTGCTTTGGCGAGTGTTTCCGTAATTTCTAAAGAGTCATATTCGCCAGGATGGGCAATGACTGGAATACCCCCATATTGGTCGATTAAATCTAAAGCATCATAGACATTTGGATAAGAAATCTTAATGTAACGGGAACTTTTGCTTCCTGCTTCTTGTTTAAAGAAATCCCCAATCAAATCTTTCGTATAACCTTTTTGCCATAACGGCATCATCATATGAGGATTATAGATGGATTCACTGTTACGATAAGCATTTTCGAATTCTGACATATCAATATTGAAATCTTTGGATAGAGATTTTAACATTTCGTATTTTATTTTATAACGTGTTTCTAATGTGTAATCCAAAAATTCTTGAAAAGCGAATAAATCCCCAGGATAATAGCATAATACGTGGACAGCTCGTCCTGTTTCATAGTCTCTTGTGGAAAACTCAACACCCGGAATCACATTCATATCAACATGTTTGGCGTAACTCATGGCGGTAATTAATCCAGCGACTGTGTCATGATCTGTAATCGCCATATAATCCAGACCGATTTTTTTTCCATAATCAATTAAATCTTTAATTGATAAAAATCCATCTGATAAATTGGAATGTGTGTGTAAATCTGCTTTCATCTTTTTCTCCTGTTTTGTTAG
>JAUNIX010000009.1 GCA_030523275.1 Lachnospiraceae bacterium | reverse complement strand
ACATAAAAATATATAGCAAACGTAAAAGTCTTGAAAACTGGTGTTTTTTATCAAAATATAAAAATATAATATATATAAATATTTTATATAAATAAAATATTAAAAGGAGGGAGAGTTATGTATTATTATCCGGTTTCCTCTGCATTGATCGAGTGTTTGATATTATCTGTCGTCAATTTGCAAGACTCCTATGGCTATGAGATTAGTCAGTCTGTGAAGTTAGTGGCGAAAATCAAAGAATCCACCTTGTATCCAATCCTTCGAAGACTCGAGCAGAGTGGATATCTGACAACGTATAATCAGCAGTTTAATGGTAGAAATCGAAAATATTATTCGATTACAGATTCTGGAAGAGAACAGCTTTTGTATTTAAAAAAAGAGTGGAAAGAATATCGGGATACATTGGACGATATTATTGAAGGGAGGATCAATCAATGAAAAGAGAGGAATATTTAAATGAGCTTCGAAAATATTTGAAGCGTTTGCCACAAGAGGATTACGAAAATGCAATGGAATATTTTACGGAGTATTTTGCTGAGGCTGGACCGGAAGGAGAAGATGCCATAATAGAAGAACTTGGTACGCCAAAAGAGGCAGCGAATGAACTGTTGAATCAATTATTAGATGAAAAAACAGAATCTTTAAAAACAGATAAAAGAAAAACATCGATCAAAACGATTATTTTAATTGTAATTTTAGCAATTTTTGCTGCACCGATCGGAATACCAATGGCTTTGGTATTTGTGGTATTATTATTTGTTTTGCTGATTGTTTTATTTTTACTGTTATTTAGTGCAGCACTCTTTGGTGTTGGCTTTATGGCGCTGGGAATAAAAGCATTTATTCGAGGAATCATCGCCTTTGCAACATCTGCTGCCGGGGGAGCAATTGTAACGGGGATAGGAATTGCAGCCGTTGGTGCAGGAATATTGGTGCTTTTTCTTAGCTATTATTTATGTAAATGGATTGGTATCGGAATTTTTCATTTCGTGCGAACGGCAATACATCGAAAAGGGGGAAATGAATAATGAAGAATTTGGCAAAAGCAATCATGATCATGGCAGTATCCATGATTCTATTTGGATGTATTATGGCTCTAGCAGGATATTTTTTCGGTGGAGATAGCTATGTAAAAGTGGCTGATTTAGATTATCTTACCAGTGATAAAAATCTGACGAAAAAACAGACAGCGGATGGAATTGTTTATGAAGATCAGACGAATAAGGTGCAGGCGAAAAATGAGAAAATTGATCACGTGAAAAATATTAAAGTGGATGCAAAAGAGTTTGATTTAAAAATTTTACCATCCGAGGATCAACACTTTTATTTTTCATATTCTTATCATGGTAAAAAAGATGTGATAACAAAAACAATGGAGGATGATCAGACATTATATATAAAAGAAGAAGGCAGAGAAACAGCGAGAAGAATTGTTTATATAGGAATTGGCGATCTCATAGATGAGATTTTGGATCATGCACATTATGATGATGTGGAGGAAGAAGAAAACACTATATATTTGTATATTCCACAAAATTCCAATTTAAAAAGCATGAATCTGAATCTAAAATATGGAGATGTCATCATACAAAAAGTATTAGCATCAAAGGCGGAAGTTCAATCTCATTATGGTGATATTTTGATGGATGACACGAAAATCAAACAGGCAAAAGTCAAGAGTCCATATGGTGATCTGACATTCAAGATAGATCAAAAGCAGTTGGAGACCATGAATTTAGATTTATATTCAAAATATGGAGACATTGAGGCAGAGCATGTAAAAGGGACGATGACTCAAAATGAAGATGAGGAAGAGATAACATTTGTCAGAGAAATATCAAAAAATAAATATACGTTAGAAGCTACAACTTCAGATGGAGATATTGAATTGAAAGTAAAATAGAAAGATAAATACTCATACAAGTAGAAAAAGCCGGCTTAAACCGGCTTTTTTGATGTAGAGATTTTTCATTGACATCTATATCACTTAATGCTATAATTCCTATTATTTAGATAGGTTAAATAGTGGATAAATATGCATATAAGAGAGGGTGAATATATCATGAGTAAACATACTTTTGGAAGTGAATATGGATTTGCGACTAGAGCGGTACATACCGGGAATGATATTGATGGTGAGACCGGAGCAATCAAACGGCCGCTTACAATGGCAAATAGTTACGAACTTCCATACGATCCAACGGATTTGAATTGGAGCAGTGCGGAAGGAAATATATATACGAGAAATGGGGGTTCCAATCAAAAATATTTGCAGGAACGAATTGCCAGTCTTGAAAATGGTGAAGACTGTGTAATCTTAGCTTCTGGGGTTGCCGCGTTATCGGGGCTGTTTTTTGCGTTATTGGAACAAGGTGACCATGTGATTTTTTCCAGTGTCACTTATATCGCCGTTTATCGATTGTTGAATGAACTTTTTAATCATAAATTTGGTATTGAAACGACGATTGTCGATACTTCTAATGTAGAAAATGTAAAGAAAGCGATACGTCCGAATACAAAATTGATTCATATTGAGACACCGGGAAATCCAACGTTATCTATTTCTGATATTCAGGCAATCGCACAGGTTGCACATGAAAATGGTGCATTATTATCGGTGGACAATACTTTTGCATCTCCATACAATCAGAGACCGCTGGATCTTGGAGCTGATTTTTCCATTGAAAGTCTGACGAAATATATCAATGGACATGGAGATGCGATGGGTGGTTCGATTACTGGAAAGAAAAAATATTTAGACCAGATTCGTGCTCAGTCACAAGTCAATCTAGGCGGGACCATTAGTCCATTTAATGCATGGTTGATCATGCGTGGTTCAGTAACATTACCGCTTCGTATGAAACAGCATAATGAAAATGCTTTAAAAGTAGCGAAATGGTTAGAGAAACTTGATTGTGTCAGCTTTGTTGCTTATCCGGGATTAGAAAGTAATCAAGGGCACGAAGTGGCGAAAAAGCAAATGTCGCCTGGATACGGCGGAGTTTTGTCATTTGGATTAAAAGCAGATCATGATACGCATAATCAGTTTGTGAGTCATTTAAATGTGATTACATCTGCGGTTTCTCTTGGACATGATGAGAGTTTGATCGTATTTTTGGGGGAGAATGACGAAAGACAATATCTTTATCCTGATGAATTTTCAAATGGATTTTTCCGATTTTCTGTTGGAATTGAGGATGTAGAAGATATTATCGGTGATTTAAAGCAGGCTCTGGAAAAAACAAGTTTACTTTAGAGAGTGGTGGTGAGTGATGACATTAGCGCAGCTAAAATATGCAATTACGATTGCCGATGTAAAATCAATGAATAAGGTAGCCAGAAAATTGTATATTTCACAGCCAAGTTTGTCGGCATCGATAAAAAGTTTAGAAGAAGAATTGGGAATTGAGATATTTCGGCGGTCAAACAGAGGTGTTTCTTTAACTCCAGATGGAGAAGAATTTATTGGTTATGCAAGGCAGGTAGTAGATCAGTACCGTTTGGTTGAATCCAGATACATTGCAAAAGAAAAAGTAAAAAAGAAATTTAGTGTATCCATGCAGCATTACACATTTGCAGTACAGGCGTTTGTCGAGTTAGTCAAGCAGTTTGGCATGGACGAATATGAATTTGCGATTTATGAGACAAAAACGCATGAAGTAATTGAAGACGTAGAACGATTTAAGAGTGAAATTGGGATTTTATATTTGAATGATTTTAACAGAAAGGTTTTGACCAAATTATTTCGAGACAATTCCCTTGAATTTCATGAAATTTTGGAATGTAGCATTTATGTGTATATGGCAAAATCACATCCGCTTGCATGGAAGGAAGAGATTGAGTTGGAGGAATTAGCGGAATACCCGTGTCTGGCTTTTGACCAGGGAGATAATAATTCCTTTTATTTTGCTGAAGAGGTATTAAGTACTTATGAATATAAACGTTTGATCAAAGCGAATGATCGTGCCACCTTTCTCAACTTGATGATTGGATTAAATGGCTATACACTTTGCTCGGGAATTATCTGTGAGGAGTTAAATGGGTCTGAGTATTGTGCCGTTAAGTTAAAGTCGGATGAAAAAATGACGATTGGATATTTGGTACGAAAAGGTGTTACGGTTAGTTCGTTGGGACAAAAATATTTGGAAGAAATTGCCAAGTTCAAAGATAAAGCACTTGGATGAATCAATGAATAGAAAGCGAGTGAGAAAGAAAATGGGAGAAAGAAATCTTAATTTTGATAAGGAAATTGATCGCAGACATACAAATTGTTTGAAATATGATTTTACAAATAGGAAAGGAATGCCCGAAAAGGTATTACCGTTGTGGGTGGCAGATATGGATTTTCGGATTTCTTCCTATATTCAAGATGCGTTGCACAAACAGGTAGATCATGGAATTTATGGTTATAGTGAGGTACAAGAGGAATATTATGAAGCGTTAAGTGGCTATATGAAGCGACACCATAATTGGGATGTGAAAAGGCATTGGTTGATTAAGACCCCAAGCGTTGTGTTTGCGTTAGCAATGGCAGTGCAGACATTTACAGAAAAAGGCGACAAAGTTCTCATTCAAAAACCTGTCTATTATCCGTTTCAGGAAGTCATAGAAAAGAATGACCGAATTGTTGTAGATAATCCACTTATCTTTGACGAAGAAGATAATACTTATCGGATTAATTTCGAAGATTTTGAGAAAAAAATCATTCAGAATCGGATTAAATTATTTCTTTTGTGTAATCCGCAAAATCCAACTGGCCGTGTTTTTACAAAAGAAGAATTAATTACAATGGGGGATATTTGTTATCGTCATCATGTGATTGTGGTTAGCGATGAGATTCATGAAGATTTTGTCTGGGATAGACATACCCATTCTCCATTTGCTAGTTTGAAAGAAGAATATAAAGAAATTAGTATTACCTGTACTTCTCCGAGTAAGACATTTAACATTGCTGGATTGCAAATTGCCAATATTTTTATTCCTAATACAAAACTTCGTCGTAAGTATCGTGCTCATATTAATGCGGCTGGTTATAATCAATTAAATGCGGTTGGGTTGGTTGGCTGTGAAGCGGCATATCGTTATGGGGATGAGTGGTTGGACGGTGTACGTGCTTATATTAAGGGAAATATTGATTTTACAAGAGAATATTTGGTAAAATATTTACCACAGATTGAAATGATTGAACCGGAAGGGACTTATCTAGTGTGGTTAAATTGTAGGAAATTGGGACTTACACAACAGGAATTGGATCATCTAATGATTCATAAGGCAGGTCTTTGGCTGGATAGTGGAACGATGTTTGGCGATAATGGGACAGGATTTCAGAGAATAAATGTTGCTTGCACGAGAAAGACATTGACACAAGCTTTGAATCAATTACGAGATGCAATTGATGAAGAAGAATGATAAAAGGTAGGGATAAAATTATGAAAGAATTAAGTAAGAGAACCGATACTTTTACCGATTCTGTGATTCGGCGAATGACAAGAATTTCTGACTTATATGGAGCAATCAATTTATCACAGGGATTTCCTGATTTTGATCCTCCAAAGGAGATTATGAATCGTTTGGCAGAGATTGCACCGACAGGACCACATCAGTATGCAATTACATGGGGTGCAAAAAATTTTCGAGATGCATTGGCAAAAAAACAGGAACATTTTTCTGGTATGAGCATAGATCCAGAAAAGGAAATCGTAATTACATGTGGAAGTACCGAGGCTATGATGGCATCGATGATGTCTGTTTGCAATCCAGGAGATAAAGTTGTGATATTTTCACCATTTTATGAAAATTATGGTGCAGATGCCATTTTAAGTGGGGCTCAGCCGATTTATGTGCCATTAAACCCGCCAGATTTTACATTTGATGTTGATGTATTAGAAGCCGCGATGAGTCAGGATGGAGTGAAGGCTTTGATTTTGTGTAATCCTTCCAATCCATGTGGAAAAGTTTTCACACGGGATGAGATGCTGTTGATTGCGGATTTGGCTAAGAAATATGACCTCTATGTGATTACAGATGAAGTTTATGAGCATATCATATATGAGCCATATCAACATGTGTATATGGCATCGCTTCCAGGTATGAGAGAGAGGACGATTACATGTAATTCTTTATCAAAGACTTATTCGATTACGGGATGGCGTTTGGGATATGTGATTGCTTCACCGGAAATAATAGAACGGGTGAAAAAAGTCCATGATTTTTTGACGGTTGGAGCAGCAGCTCCACTTATGGAGGCTGCTGTCGTTGGATTAGAATTGAAAGATTCCTATTATAAAGAATTGCAGGCTCATTATACACATATGAAGAATTTATTTATACATGGATTAAGAGATATTGGTCTTACTTTTACAGAACCACAAGGTGCCTACTATGTATTAGTCGATATTTCTGAATTTGCATATCAGGATGATGAGCAGTTTTGTATAGATTTGGCGAAAAAAGTGGGAGTTGGTGCGGTACCCGGATCCAGTTTTTTCCGAGAGAATGTGAATCATTTGATTCGATTCCATTTTGCAAAGCAAGATGAAACTCTTTATGAGGCATTAAATCGTTTGGAGAGTATACATAGAAAGATGAAACGTTAAGATGATTTTGTAATTGCTTCGGAACATAATGTTTATTAAATATCAAGAGGGATGTTACAGAAATGATATATAATAAATTTGTTTCTGTAACATCCCTTTTAAATTTGTATATTTGACTAGGTAAAATGGCATCAATTATAATCTGTAGTTAGAGAAATTTTTCTATGATACATTGATGTATTTTACTTTTCGGATCATAATTAATTCCAACCAACAAAAGATTATCTTTATATTCTTCTAGTGCTTGTATATATAGTTTATCTTTGATTTGGGAAATAGCTCCTTTGGCAGATTTATCCCATTTTAATTCTACTATCATAGCAGGTTTCTCTTGGTGATTTTTGAGAGGAATGTACACAATATCTGCATATCCTTTTCCCGTTGGTAATTCTCTGATTTCTGTATAGTATGCTTTAGCACTATAATATGCGAGTGATATGACACAAGTGAGAGAATTCTCATCATTATATTTCAATATTGATGTTTCAAAATGGACTTCTTCAATTCCATTTGCGACTGCATGGGCATCCTGGTTCCATGTTGCTTTTAGCAATCCATCCGATTGTTTTATCGCTTTTACTACATTTTTCCATCCAGCGCTTTCGATGGCATTATAGAATTCGGAAGCTATTTCATGGTTTGGAATAAATACTTCCTGAGTAGTATAATCATATCCTAAGTATCCCAGATGAATCAACAATGTTAAAACATCATCGGCTGTATCAAATGTAGTCATATCGTTTGTAAATTTACTAACATTGATTTTTTTGTGGCTACCTGACAATAATTCAATTACTATATCTTTTAGACCGTTATAATTTAAAATGATATAATCGCGAAGAGCTTCAAAAGTCTCTGTTTGATTCCAATAACTATCAAAACTTTTACTGAGCATAGCACTTACCACGGATCTAGGACTGTATATGTGTTTTAGATTTTCAAAGTGATAACCATCATACCAACGTTTTGTTTCCTCAAAATCCATATTATATTTTTTGCACAGTTCTTTTACTTCAGGTTCCGTAAATCCTACAAATTCGGACAATTGTTTTGGATTTGTCATAGAAAATTCATCAAACATATTTAAAGCTGAGTGAGTACCATATTTCTTAACTGGAAGGATTCCGGTCATATAAGCCAAAGCTACATATTTTTTATCTTTTAATAAATTTCTTAAAAAATCTAGGTATAGTTTTTGAAATTTTGTATCATTTTTATTTTCTCGAAAGATGCAATCCCATTCATCAATAATAAATATAAATGGAATTTTTTCTTCCTCATAGACATCAAGTAAAACACCAATTAAATCTGTTTTGTCAAGATAATCTATATTTGGGTAGGCTCTTAATATATCTCTCAAGATACTTTTTTCCAAAAGTAACTTCATTTTTTCTATGTTATTTGTTCGGCTTAAAAAATCTTGCATATTAAGGAAAATTACATTATATTGATTTAAATGTTTTTCAAAAAGATAATTTTTTTCGATTTTTAGGTTTTTAAATAATTCGCTGGAGTTGCATCCTCTTTGATAATATGCAGCAAGCATTTCTGCCGCCATAGATTTCCCGAATCGACGTGGTCTACTCACACAAACAAATTTTTGCTTTGTTTTATAAAAAAATAAAAAACATACTTGACAAGTAGGAAAAGTAGTTATATACTAACACTAACAAAACGAAAAGCATAGTAAATTGATAGGGTTAATAGGAGGATATAGAAATGGCAAATATTTATAAAGGTACACTTGAGTTGATTGGTAACACACCATTGGTTGAAATAGGAAATTTAGAAAAGGAATTAGGATTAGAAGCAACTATTTTAGCTAAATTAGAATATTTCAATCCAGCCGGAAGTGTAAAAGATAGAATTGCAAAAGCAATGATCGATGATGCAGAAGAAAAAGGATTATTAAAGGAAGGTTCTACAATCATTGAACCTACTTCTGGTAATACCGGTATTGGTTTAGCAGCTATCGCAGCAGCGAAAGGTTATCGCATCATTTTAACGATGCCAGAAACGATGAGTGTAGAAAGAAGAAACATCTTAAAAGCTTATGGTGCTGAAATCGTTTTAACAGAAGGTGCCAAAGGTATGAAAGGTGCAATTGCCAAAGCAGATGAATTAGCAGCAGAAATTGAAGATAGTTTTATTCCAGGACAGTTTGTAAACCCAGCAAACCCAGCAATTCATAAGGCAACAACAGGTCCTGAAATTTGGAAAGATACAGACGGAAACATCGACATTTTTGTAGCTGGTGTAGGTACTGGTGGAACTTTAACTGGTGTTGGTGAGTACTTAAAAGAACAAAATCCAGATGTGAAGGTTGTGGCAGTAGAACCAGCAGGATCTCCAGTTCTTTCTACAGGAAAAGGTGGTCCACATAAGATTCAAGGGATTGGAGCAGGATTTGTACCAGATGTATTAAATACAAAAGTTTATGATGAAATTCTTCCAATTGAAAATGATGATTCTTTCGAAACATCAAAATTATTAGCAAAGAAAGAAGGATTTTTAGTAGGAATTTCTTCTGGAGCAGCTTTATATGCAGCAATCCAGTTGGCAAAACGGCCAGAAAACAAAGGAAAAACAATTGTAGCATTACTTCCTGATAATGGAGACAGATACTACTCTACTCCACTTTTCCAGGATTAAATGAAGAAATACTGATATTAGAGAATTTAAATTTAAAATAGAAGAGAGGTAATCACAATGGCGAAAATCGCAAGAGAAGATAGAAAATTAAAATTTGAAACATTACAGTTACATGTAGGACAGGAAAATCCAGATCCAGCAAGTGATGCGAGAGCGGTTCCAATTTATCAGACAACATCTTATGTGTTCCGCAATTCGAAACATGCGGCAGATCGTTTTGGTTTGGCAGATGCCGGAAACATTTATGGAAGACTGACAAACTCTACACAGGGTGTGTTTGAAGACAGAATTGCAGCATTAGAAGGCGGTGTGGCAGGTCTTGCAGTTGCTTCTGGTGCGGCAGCTATCACATATACACTTCAGGCATTAGCTGGACAGGGTGAGCATATCGTAGCTCAGAAAACAATTTATGGAGGAACATCAAATCTTCTTGCTCATACACTTCCACTTTATGGAATCAGCGCAACATTTGTTGATGCTCATAATTTAGAAGAAGTAGAAGGTGCGATTCAGGATAATACAAAAGCAATTTATTTAGAAACACTTGGAAATCCAAACAGTGATATTCCTGATCTCGATGCGATTGCGGAAATCGCTCACAAACATGGTCTTCCAGTGGTAGTTGATAACACATTTGGTACACCATATTTGATTCGTCCAATCGAACATGGTGCAGATATTGTTGTTCATTCTGCAACAAAATTTATTGGTGGACACGGAACTTCTCTTGGCGGTGTCATTGTTGACGGCGGTACATTTGACTGGGCAGCAAGTGGAAGATACCCATGGATTTCTGAAGCAAATCCAAGTTATCATGGCGTTAAATTTACAGAAGCAGCCGGAGCAGCCGCATTTGTTACTTATATTCGTGCAATCTTACTTCGTGATACAGGTGCAACACTTTCTCCATTTAATGCGTTCATTCTTTTACAGGGAACAGAAACACTTTCTCTTCGTATTGAACGTCATAATGAAAATACAAAGAAAGTTGTAGAATATTTGGTAAATCATCCATTAGTAGAAAACGTAAATCATCCTTCTTTACCAGATCATCCAGATCACGCATTATATGAAAAATATTTCCCAAATGGTGGGGCAAGTATTTTCACATTTGAAATCAAAGGTGGTCAGGAAGAAGCGCATAAATTTATTGACAACTTAGAAATTTTCTCACTGTTAGCAAATGTAGCAGATGTAAAATCTTTGGTTATCCATCCAGCTACAACGACTCATAGCCAGTGTACAGAAGAAGAATTATTAGATCAGGGCATCAAACCAAATACGATTCGTCTGTCCATTGGTACAGAAAATATTGATGATATTATTCAGGATTTAGATGAAGCTTTTAAAGCATTAGCTGAATAAAAAGAGAATGTTTGAGACACATTTATAAAATAAGCAGTATCAGAATTGATTTCTGATACTGCATTATATACGGAGGTAATGATGAAATTTTCAAAGAAAAGCAGATATGGTCTTCGCGCTTTGGTGGATTTAGCTGTAAATTCAAAGACTGCGCACGTGTCATTATACAGTATTGCAGAGCGTAATGATATTTCGCCGCAATATCTAGAACAGGTTTTTGCAAGTCTTAGAAGAGCAGGTATCGTTCGAAGTATCAAAGGGCCTCAGGGCGGATATTTATTGAATCATGACTCAAAAGAAATTACAGTAGCCGATATTATATACGCACTGGAGGGCGATTATCACATTGAGGAGGAGACAGCCTCAGAAGATAGCAGTTATCGAGGAATTTCAATTACCATTCAAAAGTTAGTTGTTGATGAGGTAAATGATAAATTGGATCAGGTCTTAGAAAATTTGACATTAGCTGATCTCGAGAGAAGCTATACAGACTATCAAAGTTATGATCAGGGGATGTATTATATTTAATCAGAATACGTATTTTTATATTTATCATAAGGGAAAAAGAGGTTTTGGATCATATCCACAACCTCTTTTTTATTTCATAGGAAACTACGTTTGGACATTTGTGCAAAATAATTGACATTCATGTAAATATATACTATAATACCCATTAAGTAGATAGGGTTTATAGGAAAGAGAAGGCGAGAAATGAGTATAGATTTCAAAAATACAATTATAAAAAAACATATAATGGAAGGTAATTTTGGGCTGGAAAAGGAAAGTCTTAGAATTACTCCAGAAGGTAATCTATCACACACAAAACATCCATTTACGGGCAATCCCAATATGGAACGGGATTTTTGTGAGAATCAGACAGAATTAATTACGGATGTTTTTCACAGCGTTGATGCGGTATGGGACGAAATTGCAAAATTACATTATGATGCGGTGGATCAGTTATTAAAATTAGATACTGGAAAAGAATATCTATGGCCATTTTCCAATCCACCTTATGTAAAAGGGGAAAATGATATTCCGATTGCAAAATATAGTGGGGAATTAAAACAAAAAGAAATTTATCGAGAGTATCTTGCCAGTAAATACGGAAAAAAGAAAATGTTATTTTCTGGTATTCATTTTAATTTTTCTTTTCCGGATGTGATTTTAGAAGAAGGATGGAAAAATAGTGAGTTTGAGACACTAAAGGAATATAAAAATTATATATATCTTGATTTAGCAAAGAAAGTAACAAGCTATACCTGGTTGATTGTTTATTTGACAGCCGCAAGTCCACTTATGGATGGTTCTTTTTTTCAAGATGATGATATAGGACGAAGCGTAGCACGTGACTATGGTTCTGCACGTTGTAGTGAGATTGGATATTGGAATGAATTTGTACCATTGTTGGATTATACAAATTTAGATACCTATATTAGTAGCATAGAAAAGTATATTGAAGAAGGCTCTTTAAAAGAAATATCAGAGTTATATTATCCAGTTCGATTAAAACCCAAAGGAGCCAATTCGCTGGAAGCCTTAAAAGAGAAAGGCGTCAATCATATTGAACTTCGTATGATTGATTTGAATCCTTTATCTCCAGTTGGAATCAAAAAAGAAGATTTATATTTTTTGCATTTGTTTATTGTATACTTACTTTCACTCAAAGACAGTAATTTTGAATATTATGAACAGTTAATGGCAATTCGCAATGAAAAAAATGCAGCAAAATATGAGAGTCGGGGTATGTGGATCGAGGTTGGTTGGAATCAGTCGATACCGATTCGGGATATTGCATTTGACATTTTATTTGATATGGAACTATTTTTCTGTAAACTTGGATTAGAAGATGCGATAGAATGTATCCGCTATCAATTACAGAAAGTCATTCATACAGAGAAACGGTATGTTGTTCAAATTAAAAAACAATTTGGAGAGCAATATGTAGAGAAAGGACTGGAGCTTATTAAAAACTATGCCGAGGGCAGCTAGGAGGAATATCATATGTGTGAAATTTTTGGAGTTAGTTCAAAAGAACGCATACAAGTAAATGAATATCTGAAAGCTTTTTATGAACATAGTAGCCAACATCCACATGGCTGGGGTCTTGCATGTCTGGAGGGCGATGAAGCTTTTATCGAAAAAGAACCGATTCAGGCGACAAAAAGCCATTATTTAAAGGAAAGATTGACAAATCCGATTAAGATAAAAAATCTTATGGCACATATTCGGTATGCCACGATTGGAAATGTAGAGTATACAAATTGCCATCCGTACACAAAAAAGGATCAAAATGGAAGACGATGGACGCAGGTACACAATGGTACGATTTTTGATTATTCACCTCTGAATAAATATTTAAATATTCAGTCAGGAAGTACGGACAGTGAAAGAATTTTGCTGCATCTTGTTGATCAAGTTGATCGAAGAGAACGATTAGAAGAACGGAAATTAAGTGCGAAAGAACGCTTTGATCTGTTTGATTCTATTTTTATCAAGATGTCAAAAGGAAATAAATTAAACATCATATTTTATGATGGAGAAATGATGTATGTTCATACTAATTATAAACAGTCATTGCATTATCTTTTTAAGGATAATTCAATCATATTTTCAACGACTCCATTGACGAAAGAGGAATGGGAGCCGTTGCCAATGAATACATTATTTGCATATAAAGATGGTAAACGTGTGTTTAAAGGGACAAATCATGGGAATGAATATATAGACAGTGAAGAAAATATGAAGTTTTTATATCAGATTTTCTCAAATTTATAGCCTATAACGTTATGATAGGAAAGAGAAAGATGGGAGTATGAGTATGGATCAGCAACGAATCAGAGAGCGGTTATATCAGAAATATATTGAGCCGACAAAACGCAAACGCAAAGATTATATTGGCATTGAAATTGAGATTCCAATTGTAAATTTACAAAAAGAGGCAGTTGATTATGAGATTGTGCATCAAGTAACAGACTGTTTTTTGCATCGATTTGGTTTTATACCAGTAGGAATTGATGATGAAGGTAATATTCATTCTGCTCAAAATAAAGAAAATGGTGACATCTTATCCTACGACTGTTCTTACAATAATTTGGAATTTTCTCTGGGAAAAGGGGCAGAACTATTTTCATTATATAATCGTTTTTCCGGGTATTATACTTATATAAAAAAGGAATTTGAGAAATATCATTATACGTTAACTGGTATGGGTGTGAATCCATATCGTAGTTACAATCATCGGATTCCTATTCCCAATGGACGTTATCGCATGTTGTTCCACCATTTGGAATCCTATAAAAAATATGAACATTTACCAATATATTTTCATAAATATCCAGATTATGGTTTATTTTCCAGTGCTTCTCAGGTACAGTTGGATATTGATTATGAGGATTTAATGCTGACTTTGGATGTATTTTCAAAAATTGAACCGATCAAAGCTTTATTGTTTTCAAATTCTATTTTGCTTGGGGAACAGGAGGATTTACTTTGTTGTCGGGATATGTTTTGGGAAAATAGCACACATGGCATCAATCCACATAACATTGGTATGATGGAATGTCAATTAGAGACAATGGATGATTTGCTTGCCTATATTGAGTCGACAAGTATCTACTGTGTGGAGCGTGGTGATAAATATATTAATTTTGAACCGATTCGTATCACAGAATATTTTAAACAGGAGAGTGTGCTTGGGGAATATTATGATAAAGAATCTGAGATCTATAAAGAAATAAAAGTATATCCGGATATTGATGATATTAATTACCTACGAACATTTAAATTTGAAGATTTGACGTTTCGTGGGACAATTGAATTTCGTAGTGTCTGCTGTCAGCCGATCAAAGATTGTATGACAGTAGCAGCGTTTCATCTGGGACTAAAAGATCAGCTGGATGAGTTAAATGATATTTTAAAAAAGGATTATTCTATCTATCATTTGGGATACACAGCAACTGAGTTGCGTAAAATGTTCGTAAAGCGAGAAATTCCTTCTTTTATCGACCAGGATGCCTTATATCATTTTGCAGGAAAGGTTCTTGACCTATCATGGAGAGGTCTTGTAAAACGGGGGTACGGGGAAGAATCATTTTTGATGCCGCTTTATGAACGACTGGAAAATAGGACCAATCCGGGTAAACAATTGTTGGAACTTTTGGAGCAAGGAGAAAGTCTGGAAGATATGATTCTTGCATATGGGAAATTATAAAAAGGAATGTACTTATGAAAAATCCACTTCACTATCAAATATCCGATTATGATTGCGGGCCAACATCAATGTTAAATGCAATTAGCTTTTTATTTCAAAGGGAGGAAATACCACCGGAAATTATCCGTAACATTATGATTTATTGTCTTGACTGTTACAACATAGAAGGAATTGCCGGAAAAAGCGGAACTTCCCGTGTAGCAATGATGTTTTTATCAAACTGGTTAAACGGATTTGGACATACAAAGCAATTACCGATTTCCAGTCGTTACATATCAGGTAAAAGTGTATACCTAGGTGGTGAAAGTTATATTAATGATACATTGCGAAGAGGCGGGGCAGTTGTAATCCGTCTCTTTTTGGATGAATGGCACTATGTACTTTTTACTGGTGCAAAAGACGAAAATATTTATGTTTTTGATCCATATTTTCATGAAGAATCTTATGAAGATCAGGATATCGTTTGGACATTGGAGCATCCGGAAGCCTATAATTGCATTGTTCCAGAGGAACGTTTTAATAGTCAAGAGCTTATGTTATATGCACTTGGACCTTATGAAGGACGAGAAGCAGTATTATTATTTAATGAGAAAACCGTTATCACAGCGGATGATACGATTGAATATTTCATATAAGCCGATACACAAAATCATAGGTGGATGTTGAGAAAAAAATTTAATAAGCGTTTGTTGGGAAACTTTGTCATCTAGACTGATCGTTTTGATCAAGATCTATGTTATAATTGTCAAAGAGTTAGTTGTTGCTAACTAACTTTGTTGTTAGGAAAAGAGATAAGATTTACATAGTGGGAGTTCTAAATATTAAAAAATGTTATGATATTTTATTAACTTTTCAAGTCAACGGAGGAAGACAAGATGAGAAATTTTGAACAATGGGAAGGTTTTGAAGGTCGTATCTGGAAAGAAGAGATCAATGTCAGAGATTTTATTCAGAAGAACTATGAACCTTATGAGGGAGACGAAAGTTTCTTAGCTGGACCGACTGAAGCAACTGACAAGTTATGGAGTATTCTCCAAAAATTACAAAAAGAAGAACGTGCTAAAGGTGGTGTCTTAGATATGGATACCGATATTGTATCAAGTCTGACATCACATGGACCGGGATATATCAGCGAAGAAACCAAAGATTTAGAAAAAGTAGTTGGTTTGCAAACAGACAAGCCATTGAAACGTGCTTTCATGCCATATGGCGGAATTAAGATGGCAGAACAATCTTGTACAACCTATGGATATGAACCAAGTACGGAATTGCACAGAATTTTTACTGACTATGCAAGAACACATAACACAGCTGTATTTGATGTTTATACACCGGAAATGAAAAAGGCTCGTCATAATAAAATTATTACCGGACTGCCAGATACCTATGGTCGTGGTCGTATCGTTGGTGATTACCGTCGAGTTGCCCTATACGGGATTGATGTTTTATTAGAAGAAAAACAAAAAGATTTTGACAACTGTGGTTGTGGCAAAATGACAGAAGATATTGTTCGTCAGAGAGAAGAATTAGCTCTACAAAAACGTGCATTGATTGATATGAAGAAAATGGCAGAAATTTATGGGTATGATATTTCTGCTCCAGCTAAAAATGCAAAAGAAGCATTTCAGTGGACTTATTTTGGATATCTTGCAGCCATTAAAACACAAAATGGTGCAGCCATGAGTATTGGTCGTGTTACGACATTTCTCGATATTTATATTGAGAGAGATATGAAAGCCGGTATTTTAACCGAGACAGAAGCACAGGAATTAGTCGATCACATGACAATGAAATTCCGTATGGTTAAATTTGCGCGTATTCCATCTTATAATGAATTATTCTCAGGTGACCCGGTTTGGGCTACTTTGGATTTAGCTGGTATCGGTATGGATGGTCGTTCTATGGTAACGAAGACAGACTATCGTTTCTTGCATACATTAGAAAACATGGGACCATCTCCAGAACCCAATATTACAGTACTTTATTCTTCTGCACTGCCAGAAAATTTCAAGAAATATGCTTCTTATATTTCGATTGAGACCAGTTCTGTACAGTATGAGAATGATGATGCCATGAAACCAGAGTGGGGCGATGACTATGCAGTTTGCTGTTGCGTATCTGCTACTCAGACAGGTAAAGAAATGCAGTTCTTTGGTGCCAGAGCAAATCTTGCAAAATGTCTGTTATATGCAATCAACGGTGGTGTAGATGAAAAGACAAGACAGCAGGTAGGCCCAGCTTATCAGCCTATTACTTCTGAATATTTAGATTATGATGAAGTGATGGCAAAATACGATGTTATGATGGACTGGTTAGTTGATTTATATGTCAATACCTTGAATTTAATTCAGTATATGCATGATAAATATTATTACGAAGCAGCAGAAATGGCACTGATCGATACGGATGTAAGAAGAACATTTGCAACTGGTATTGCAGGATTTTCTCATGTAATTGATTCTTTAAGTGCAATTAAATATGCAAAAGTAAAAGTAATCCGTGATGAAACTGGAATTGCAACTGATTATGAAATCGAAGGTGATTTCCCTCGTTATGGTAATGATGATGATCGTGCAGACGAAATCGGTGTATGGCTGCTTCGTACATTTATGGATAAGATTGAAAAACATCACACTTATCGTAATTCTGAACCAACAACATCGATTTTAACGATTACATCAAACGTTGTATATGGTAAAGCTACCGGAACGATGCCGGATGGAAGAAAAGCAGGAGAACCATTATCTCCAGGTGCAAATCCAGCTTATGGTGCAGAAAAAAGTGGTCTGCTTGCTTCTTTAAACTCTGTAGCAAAACTTCCATATGAATGGGCATTAGACGGAATTTCTAATACACAGACGATTAATCCAGATGCGTTAGGTCATACAGAAGAAGAACGCGTTCATAACTTAGTGCAAGTTATGGATGGTTACTTTGATCAGGGTGCACATCATTTGAATGTCAATGTATTTGGTACAGAAAAACTGATTGATGCTATGGAACATCCAGAAAAAGAAGAATACGCAAACTTTACAATTCGTGTATCGGGTTATGCAGTTAAGTTTATTGATCTGACAAGAGAACAGCAGTTAGATGTTATTTCAAGAACTTGCCATGCATCCTTATAATATGGACTATGATCACAGGGAAAATACATTCTTTAGAAACATTTGGACTAGTTGACGGTCCGGGAGTACGATTTGTTGTATTCCTCCAGGGGTGTAAGATGCGCTGTCAATATTGCCATAATCCAGAAACATGGAATATGGGAGATGGCGAGACATGGACACCTAAGCGATTGCTTGACCGTGCATATCGTTATCATAATTACTGGAAAAAGAATGGCGGTATTACAGTTAGCGGTGGAGAACCTTTGTTGCAGATTGAATTTGTCACAGAATTCTTTCGTTTGGCAAAACAAAAAGGAATTCATACGACACTGGATACTTCGGGAAATCCGTTTACAAAAGAAGAACCTTTTTATAGTCAATGGAAGGAATTGATGCAATATACGGATTTAGTCATGCTGGATTTAAAAGAAATGGATACCGCGAAGCATAAAAAGCTGACAGGCTATGGCAATGATAATATCCTCGAGATGGCAAGAGAACTTTCTGATCTTGGAGTTGATATGTGGGTGCGTCATGTGTTAGTACCCGGACTTACTGATAAAGAAAGTGGTCTTATTGAAATACGAGAATTTTTAAAAACTCTGTCAAATGTAAAATTGGTGGAAACATTGCCGTATCACACTTTGGGTCTTTTTAAATGGGAAAATCTTGGGATTTCTTATCCATTAGAAGGTGTAAGAACACCGACGGAGGAAGAAACACAAAGAGCACAAAAAATTATTAATATACTAGAATAGTAAACAAGAGGGTTTATATCGGCTAACGGTCGCTATAAGCCCTCTTATTCTGTTATGAGTCAATATTGTATTTTTTATCGCATTGCAATCACAAAAAATGTGTTATAATTTCTTTGAAACGTATAAATGAGATGTTAAGTTGATGATACATGCCACGGCAAGAATAGGACGCATCTTCTTGTAATATGGAGAAATGAATATGAAAAATATTTATCATAAATTTATTTTAATACTTTTTGTTATAGTTGCAACTGTAAATATTTCTGGCTGTGATTTTCATACAGTCAGTGATAAGATATTTTCAAATGAAGAGACGAATACGGAAGAAAATGGAACTACAGAGCAAAAAGATACGGAAAAAGAATCGAATGAAAATGTGCATAAAAACCAGGATGGTACAAAATTTTATTATGCTCAGCTTTCTTCGGCTGAACAGGAAGAATATGACGCTATTTATAAGGGGCTGATAAACCATGAAGAGGAAATTAAATTAAAAATATCGGATAAAGATACTCTTCAAAAACTTTATAAGGCAGTATTAAATGACCATCCAGATATTTTCTGGTGTGACAACAGCTACAAATATAGTGAACAGAAAGTATTATTTACACGTTATGCATTGATACCGCAATATCTTTTTACAGAAGAGGAAATAAAGACGAAACAAGAGCAGATTGAAACAGCAGCTAATATCTGTTTATCAGGAATTTCAAAACAGGATACTGATTATCATAAGATTTTATATGTCTATAAATATTTGATTCATCAGACAGAATATGATGAAGTTGCCATAAGAGAAAATAAAATTGGCGAAGATCAGAATATTGATAGTGTTTTTCTTAAAAAGCAATCGGTTTGTGCCGGTTATGCACGTGCAACTCAGTATTTATTAAATAAACTGGGGGTATTTTGTACTTATGTAGAAGGAACTGTGGATAAAAGTGCAGATGCCCATACCTGGAATCTAGTTATGTGTGAAGGTGATTATTATCATGTTGATACCACATGGGGAGATCCTGTATTTTCCGAGGATATTCCAGATAATATTCCAGAATCTGCAAAAATCAATTATAATTATTTATGTTGTAATGATGAACAGTTATTTGCAACTCATTCCCTGGAGGTGGATTCTGAATTTGAAATTCCAGAATGTACAAAGATGGATTGGAATTACTATGTTGTGAATCATCAGTATTATACAGAGTATGACAGCCAAAAAATATGGTCGGTCATCAAAGATGATATTACAAATAAAAGGGAAACATCTGTATTTAAATTTTCAGATCGAGAAACTTATGCTCAGGCATGTGACCAGATTTTAAATGATTATACGAGAGATGGAATGAGATTGATTCAAAAACTGTACAATAAAGGTTCGATTACCTGCTATCACACGGATAATGAAGATGAAGGGTTAATACAGATTTATTGGAAGTATTAAAAGGCAAATACAATATTTTGTCATTGGGGATATAAAATAACCACATTATGGTTAGAAAATAAAAATAATTTGGGGAGAAAATTTATGAAAATAATCGCATGTGACGATGATCAGAATACGCTTGCTATCATGGAAAAATGGTCAAAAGAATATTTTAATGATGAATCCGTTCCATTTATTTCTTATGATAATGGAATTGAATTGTTATCCTTGATTAAAGACACGTCAGTGTCAGAATCATTGATTATATTAATGGATATCCAACTAAAAAATGATAATGGAATTGATATTATTCGAGAATTACATCAATACAAACATAATATTGCTGTGATATTTATTTCTGGTTATACAGAGTTTATTGAAGATTCTTTTGAGGTTGATCCGATATATTTTTTGGTGAAACCATTAAAACGGGATGTTTTCATTAAAGCAATCGAGAAAGCGGTAAATAAAATGACCCATTTTCATAAGAAATCGATTTGCATTTCTCAGGGCAAAGAGATGTATCGTATATTTTTAGATGAAATTTATTACGCAGAAAGTATTGTCAGGAAAGTAAAATTATATTGTAATCACAGTACGTTGGAATTCTATATGAAAATGAATGATTTGGAAGAAAAGCTAAAAGAAGACCATTTTATTCGTTGCCATAAGAGTTTTATTGTGAATATGCAATATATTAGATTTGTAGATGGAAATAATATTATATTATTAAATGGTCAGAAGATTCCGATTAGTCGAAATCGAAGAGCAGAGACAAAGGAAATGGTTTTTCAATATTTAGGAGGAACCTTATGATTCAAAAAGAGTATGGAAAAGTGTTAACATCAATTTCTTTTTTATTTGTACTTGGACAAATTTGTTTTTACGCCTATTTGATCATTTCTAATTTGATGAATGTAAAAAAGAAGATTTTAATAGAGGCAATTATTTGTAGTTTGTTGGTCATTGTGATATATATTGTCATTATTAGATTAATGACATATATTATTGAAAATGAGCACAGACAAGAAAAAGAAGAATTAAAGTTATTAGAACAAAAATATGAATATCAGTATTCCTTATTGATTCAGGAACAAAAAAGAGAGATACATAAAAACCAAAATGATATTTTAGAGCAATTGTTAGAAATGCAGAAAATATTTCATGATCATTCAGAAAACAAGAAAAAACAGGCGAAAGAAATATTTGAAAAATTAGAGAATCAGATTGAGGACATTGGAAAAATACAATATTGTGCTGACCCTGTTTTTAACACTGTATTAATATTAAAACAGGAAGAGGCACAAAAACATGGAATATCAATGGATATTCGGATTCACTCTATGATGGAATTGAATGTAGATGACATTGATAAATGCTGTATTTTGACAAATCTATTAGATAATGCAATCGAGTCCGCAAAAAAAGTCTTGGGTCATCCCAATATTTTAGTACGGATTGGAAAACGGGCAGGATATTTAGTGGTTAAAATAGAAAATCCAACGGTTAATGATCTCAAAAAGAATGCAAATGGAAAGTATATGACATCAAAAAGACACGTTTCATCGAAAAAACATGGACGAGGTCTCTCTATTGTGCAATCAATTGTTGAAAAAAACAATGGTTATTTTAAAATTGAGAAGGTGGATGATACCGTTTCGGTAGTCGTTTTTTTACCTGTGAAGTCAGAATAGGAGTATAGTGTGGGATTATATATTGCAAATTCGATGATTGGGATTGTTCATTCCTTTTTATTATCAGAATTTTTTTGTAAAATATTTAAATTAAGATATTCAAAATACAAGAGTTTGTTATTATGTTGTGTGAGTGTTTATATTCTTGCCGCTTTTATGAATTATGTACCAATCACTATATATAAAATAATTTTGTCAACATCAGGGATTATTGTCATTCTTCTGGTTCTTTCGAGTGAAAGGTTCTGGTTAAAATTCATAAAAGCATTTTTTGGCTTTTCTATTTTTATCCTATTAGATTTGATATGTTCTTATTTAATTTTACCGATCTTCCATCTGAAAGTTAATTTTGATTTAGGTATGTCTTCTAATTTGATATTAGCAAGAACCATTTTTAGTATACTGATGTATATTTTTATGATTGTGCTGGAAATGATTTTTAATAGAGAAAAGAGTTTCCTGTTTCAATTGATCAGTGTGTTATTCTTTATATTTGGTTTTGCTGAATTGATTATTCTTCGAAGTGTCTGTTTATCAAATCAGGAAGGCTTAAGAGCTAATTTTATTATTTTAACAGTTATTTGCTCCGCCAGTATCATGTTGCAATATTTTGTCAGTATGGATATTTTTCATCATGTTATGTTGAAGAATAAAAGAGATGCAGAAATTGAGCAGATGAAACAAGAAAGAAATTACCAATATGAATACTATTTATCCGCTTATCAGCAAAGTGAGCAGTTGCGTGATATGCGCCATGATATGAGAAATTATCTTCAGACGATACAATTTTTAATGGAAGAGGATATGGATTCCAATCATGCTAAGCAAATGATTGATGAGTTATTGGCTAAGATAGGAGATAATTTTAACAAAAATTAGACCAGTTTTGACAATGGAAAGAAAAGATATAAGATTATTGTATACTTAAAAGCGAGGGTTGAGTATATTTAGGATATGATTGATACCATCGTATGGTAGAAATGAAATGGAAGGTTGCATAATAAAGACCTTCCTTTTTCATTTCTGCTATCTTTGTGCCTTCGTGTAAATAAAAATAAAAGGTATCTTGTACATTTTTACACAAGATACCTTTCTATAGTTTATTTAAAATGGAAGTTCTCGTCCTTCTTTTCTCCACTGCATAAATTCAGCAGTTGCAGTTAACAATGCATCGGAAGAAGAGTTTAATGCAGTTTCACAGGAATCTTGGATAACACTGATGATGAATCCAACACCGACTACCTGCATTGCAATGTCATTAGAAATTCCAAATAAAGAACATGCCACAGGAATCAATAAAAGGGAGCCCCCGGCAATACCAGATGCACCACATGCAGAAATGGCAGACAAAATACTTAAAACAATCGCAGTTGGAATGTTGACATTAATTCCTAATGTATGTACAGCAGCTAATGTCATAACAGTGATCGTGATTGCAGCCCCATCCATATTGATTGTAGATCCAAGAGGGATGGATACAGAATAATTATTTTTATCTAATCCAAGTTTTTCACAAAGTTCCATATTGACTGGAATGTTAGCAGCTGAACTTCTTGTAAAGAAGGCAGTTAAACCACTTTCTCTTGCGCATCTTGAAATCAACGGATATGGATTCTTTCGTAGGCAAATACCTACAATGAGACCATTGGTAATAAATTCCTGGAATAACATACATCCAACTAAGAGGAGAATTAATTTACCATACTGGGTAAAGATTTTGATACCACTTGTAGATACGGAATTAAATACAAGTCCCATAATACCAATTGGTGCAAAACTGATGATCCAGCGTACAACGGTAGAGACACCTTCGGCAAGATCGTTTAAAACTTGTTTCGTCGCAGGTGTTGATTTTTTTAAGGCAACACCGATGATAGCTGACCAAGTTAATACACCAAGATAATTTGCTTCAGAGAGAGAAGCAATTGGGTTTGATACTAAATTTAATAATAAATTCTTTAAAACTTCAACAACGCTAGTTGGTGAGGAGCCTGCTGCTGCATCGGTTAAAGTGATTGTAATAGGGAACAAAAAGCTTGCGACAACGGCAACAATAGCTCCGATAATGGTACTTAACATATAAAGAAAAATAACAGTCGTCATATTGCCGTTATGTCCTTCTTTTGTCTGGGCAAGAGAGCTCATGACTAATACACATACTAAAACTGGAGCAATTGCCTTTAAAGCACCAACAAATAAATCACCAAGAATTGCGATTCCAGTTGCCTGTGGAATAACAAGTGCTAAGACCGCACCGATAGCAGTACCGATCAGGATACGAATGATTAAACTTATACTGTTCCATTTTTCAAATAGGTTTTTCAAAATAGATTCCTCCTTATCAATGTAAATTTACAATAATCTTTTCCATCATATCACATTTGCAATCTAAAATACAGAACAGAAATTGTATTTTTATTCGTTACGATATATAATAAATAGATAAATCTTTATTCTGGGAGGCAAAATGAGAACAATTACAGTTGAACAATTAGAACAATTAAATAAGGAAGAAATTACGATTTTAGATGTTCGTTCAAAAGAGGATTTTGGGCGGAAAACAATAGAAGATGCAATCAATATACCTATTGTTGATTTTGAATATAGAGTCAAAGAATTAGATCACGATAAACCAATTTATGTGCTTTGTTATACGGGAGACCAGAGTAGACCAATTGTAGATAAGCTCGAAGAAAAAGGATTTGATGCTTTCAATATAGAAGGAGGATGGAGATCTTATCTGCGAGTGCAACTTGATCATTATTTAAAGGAAGAAGATGCATTACAGCAGAAAACCAAGGATATTGAACGTAGTATTATTAAGAAATTCCGCAAGCCAATCTGGAGAAAATTTACAAAAGGAATCAATGAATATAATCTCATCCAGGAAGGTGATAAGATTGCAGTCTGCATATCCGGTGGAAAGGATTCTATGTTGATGGCAAAATTGCTCCAAGAATTACAGCGACATGGTAAATTTCATTTTGAATTGGTCTTTTTGGTTATGAATCCGGGATATAATGCGGATAATTGGCAGATTATCCTTGATAATGCTAAAGTTTTGGGGATTCCGCTTACGGTATTTGAAAGTGAGATTTTTGATACAGTTGCGACAATCGACAAGAATCCTTGTTATTTATGTGCGAGAATGCGCAGAGGATATTTATATTCTCATGCGAAAAAACTTGGATGCAATAAAATTGCTTTGGGTCATCATTTTGATGATGTGATTGAGACTATCTTAATGGGAATGTTGTATGGAGCAAAAATTGAGACGATGATGCCAAAGTTACATAGTCAGAATTTTGAGGGAATGGAATTGATTCGTCCAATGTATATGATCAAAGAAGCAGATATCAAGGCATGGAGAGATTATAATGGATTACATTTTATACAGTGTGCTTGTCGTTTTACAGAAAACTGCACGAGTTGTGGTGGTGGACGTGGCTCAAAAAGAGATGAAATGAAGCAGTTGATCGCTCAATTCCGTCAGATCAATGATGAGATTGAGATGAATATTTTTAGAAGTATCCATAATATTAATTTGAAAACCGTTATTGGTTATCATAAAGATGGGATGAATTATAATTTCCTTGATGACTACGATGAGCAAAAAAAGTGATTGTGTGATAAGGGGGTATTGTGATGAAGTATGCGAAAGAAGGTTATGAATATCATATTCAGCTAAAAAAAGGTGATGTTGGGAGATATGTCATTTTACCAGGAGATCCAAAACGATGTCAGAAAATTGCTTCTTATTTTGATGATGCAAAATTAGTGGCAGATAGTCGAGAATTTGTTACTTATACAGGCTATCTAGAAGGGGAAAAAGTTAGTGTAACTTCAACCGGAATCGGTGGACCGAGTGCTGCGATTGCGATGGAAGAATTAGTAAATGTGGGAGCGGATACCTTTGTTCGTGTGGGAACTTGCGGTGCGATGCAGACAAAAATCATGGGTGGAGATTTAGTCATTGCAACAGCAGCAGTGCGTAATGAAGGGACAAGCCGTGAATATGCTCCGATTGAGTACCCGGCAGTTGCAGATTTTGAGATTACGAAAGAATTGGTGTCCGTAGCGAAAAGATTAGGTTATTCCTATCATACCGGGGTGGTACAATGTAAAGATTCTTTTTACGGCCAGCATAGTCCAAAGACAAAACCAGTAGGTCCAGAACTTGAATATAAATGGAATGCGTGGATTCAGATGGGATGTTTGGCTTCTGAAATGGAATCTGCGGCTCTTTTTACGGTTGCCAATTATCGCAAAGTTCGTTGCGGAACAGTATTATTATGTATGGCAAATCAGGAACGAGAAAAAGAAGGACTTTCGAATCCGGTTGTACATGATACAGAAAGTGCTATTCATACTGCGATAGAGACCATTCGACAATTGATTCAATCAGATAGATAAACTCTTGTTTGAAATAGAATTCCATTGATGTTATAATATAACCGGTTATTGATACCTTTGTAAATATGGTTTTGTAGAGGAATGATCATATGGTTAATGAAGAAAAAATTAAATTAATGACCAAAATGGCAATTTATGAATCGAAAGAGGGAAAAAGAGATCTGGAAATTAGCCATTTTCATATACGACAATATATCCATATCGAGACAGTGCAAACATTCATTTTAAATACAATTGCATATTGTATTGTTGTAGGTCTTGGTGTGTTACTTTTTTTGGATAAGATTATGGATTTGATTCGTCATCACGGATATATCAAGTTAACAATATTGTTGATCTTGGTATATTTAGTATTTATCACGGTTGAAGTGGTGTATACGCGTATTCGGGCTAAGCGTAGATATGAAGAAGCAGTACCAAGAGTATGGAAATACAAGAAGAATTTAACAAGATTGTATTATATGAATGAATTAAAGGAAGAAACCGAAACCATGAAACCGGAAAAATTAGAACAAAAACTTGAGGAGGAACTGGATGCAGAGACTATTGAGTTTTAGAGAAAAAATAAAATCATCACTGGATAAGCATAGTCGTATTTTCTATTTTATTGGAAAATTTATTGGTGCAATGATTATGTTTTCTGTCATAAATCAGATGTTTGGACATACAAAGATATTAACGCAACCCTCTTTTGATATATTTTTATCTGTTGTTTGTGCTCTCATTCCATTATCTTATAGTTTTGTAATTTTTATTGTAATGGAATGCGTGCAATTGATTAATGTATCAACCGATGTGTTTTTGCTGTTTTTTGTGGTTATGCTATTATTTTATTTTATTTATAATCGCAGTTTTATGCAGTATGGATATCTTGCAATTATGACATTTGTGTTATTAGCAACCAAATTATCGCTCTTGGTTCCGATTTTTGCTGGGATTTATGCGGGGGCTTTGGGAATACCGCCGATGTTAATTGGTATTTTTGTTTATTACTATGCAGTCACCTTGGATGATGCGCTGTTAGAGATTACGAAGAGTGTGGATACAAAACCGTTATATCAGATGGTTTTGGATTCTATGATTACAAATAAAGAACTATACTTATGTATATTCTGTTTTATTATTACGTTATTGATCGCAAGTCAGATTTATCGCATGCGCGTAAATTATGCTTGGATCCTTTCGATACCGATTGCAGGGGTTATACATGCAATTTTATACTTATATGGATGTTTTTTATTGGAAATTGAGAGTTCCATCAGTGATACGATCTTTTCATTTTTGGTTTCTGTTGTTATTTTAGAAATAATACAATTTTTTAGAGGACTTGTTGATTATACACGTGTAGAGAATTTGCAATTTGAAGACGATGACTACTACTATTATGTAAAAGCGGTACCAAAGATTAAGATGCAGGAAGAAGATATTAACGTTAAGCAGATTAATGTCCGACGAAAAAGTTTGATTCGTCATCGAGATAAAAAAGAATAGAGGGATATTTGTGCATAACATTTTAGCGAATATACAAGAATATATAAACTTGATTTCTCCACCGCATGCCGGGGTGAATGATATCGTCGATATTTTGATTGTCAGTGTGATTATTTATGAAGTAATCCGCTGGATTCGAAATACGAGAGCCTGGATGCTGTTTAAAGGGCTGATGGTGTTAGTCGGTTTTACGATTGTGGCGACTGTTTTGCAATTACATACCATTATGTGGATTTTAGAAAGATTTTTTAGTATTGGTATTACGGCTGCAATCATCATTTTCCAGCCAGAACTTAGACATGCTCTGGAGTCTCTGGGCAGGAGAAATGTCATTACGAATATTTTTTCATTGGATGATTCAAAAGAAAAAGAAGAATTTGATGATAAATGTATTCAGGCAATTGCCAGAGCCTGTGTAGAAATGGGAAAAGTGAAAACAGGAGCGTTAATTGTATTTGAACGAGAGGTAGGACTGAGTGAGATTGAGCGTACAGGGATACCTGTTGATGCAAAGATTACCAGTCAATTATTAATTAATATTTTTGAGCATAATACACCTCTCCACGATGGTGCAGTTCTGATTCGGGGTAGCCGTATTGTATCAGCAACTTGTTATCTTCCACTATCAGATAGTTTAGAAATTGGAAAAGAACTGGGAACCAGACATCGTGCGGCTATTGGAATGAGTGAAGTTTCAGATAGTATTTCCATTGCCGTATCAGAAGAAACAGGTAGTATTTCGATAGCAGAACGAGGTAGATTATATCGTGATTTGAATGCTGACTCCCTAAAACGTTATCTTCAGGTTCTGAAGACGGATGACTCAGAAGTTAAAAAAGTTAAGAAATTAAAATTCTGGAAAGGAAGGGATAAACATGAAAGAAAAGATTGACAAATATTTATCCGGAAATTTATCCTTGCGTATCCTTTCTCTATTATTAGCGATTTGTCTGTGGATACTTGTGATTAATACAGAAGATCCGATTACAACACGAACCTTTTCTGGCATGGAAGTTACGATTACAAATTCGGATGTATTGAATAATCTGAATCAGACCTATCAAATTGCCAGTGGAGAGAAAATTACATTTTCCATTAAAGGGAAAAAAACAATTGTTGATAAATTAAAACGTACGGATTTTGTGGTGACAGCAGATTTATCTGAATTATCAAGCGTGAATGCAGTTCCAATTAAAGTGACGGCCAAAAAGTATGCGGATGATATCGAAATTATTCTTGGAAATGATAAGACGATGACGTTGGAAGTTGAAGATTTGCAACAAGTGCAAGTACCAGTTGTTGCTGAGACAAATGGAAAACCTGCAGATGGATATTCTATTGGCAAGAAGGTTACAAATCCAAATTTGATCAGTGTCAAAGGTCCGGTAAGTATTGTGAAAAATATCAAACAAGTACGAGTGGCAGTCAATGTGGATGATGTAAGTAGCGATATTGTAACAAACGTAGAACCAGTATGTTATGATTCGGACGGAAATATTGTAGATACAAAACGTATCAAACTTGATGTTGATAAAATTAAAGTAAAAGTAGAGATTTGGAAAACGAAAAAACTTCCATTGACATTAAAGACAATCGGGAAGCCAGCTAATGGCTACGTACTTGGAACAATCGATTATGAACCGAAATATGTCACTGTCACTGGTGAAACGAAAGACTTGGAAAAAGTATCAAAATTAGAACTTCCATCGATTGATATTACTGGTAAGAAGTCGACTGTTGAGAAAACGATCGATTTAAATGACGTAGCACTGCCAGATGGAATTTCTTTGGCACAGGAAGAAAATGCGATTATGGTAAAGGTTAATATCGATCAAACTACAGAAAAAGATTTGACAATAAAAGCAGATGATATTCAGATTTTGAATAATGAAAATCACTATGATGTAGAATTTGAAGAGACCAATAAGAAAATTCATTTGATGGGATTAAAAGATTCATTAAAAAAGGCAACGATTGAGAATCTAAGACCGCAAATTGATCTCAAGGATTTAAAACTTGGAAATCATAATGTGACCATTCATTTTGCGGATATTAAAAATGTAGAGATATCTGGAAGTCAAAAGATTGGTATTACGATTATCGATAAAAATGATACCACGACGTCCGATACAGAAACTGAGGAAGACGAATAAAACAACAATGAAAAACAGGGCATTTCAATTTTGAAATGTCCTGTTTTTTACTTTAATAGAATCCAGTTTGTAAGCAAATCTTATCATTGATTTTGTTTAGTTCATCACTTACCTGATAATTTTCAGTTCCAAATAAATTTTCATGAAGTTTAATAACATTTGTCTTTAAGGTTCTAGGTATATCATAATATAGTCCATCAGATAAACGTGCCTCTGTATGGTCGTATGGGAAACCATCATTTTCGACAATGTTATAACTGGAAGCACTTAAGAGCATTTTTGTAATATCACTTGTCGTCATGTTTGTCTGTACTTGTGGTAACACCTTATTAACTGCCTTTAAAAAGGAAAGTGGATGATGTTGTGCTTGTTTTGCGATTGCCTGTAATAAAATTCTTTGACGGCTGGCACGACTAAAATCTCCATTTTGATTATGTCGAATTCGAGCGTATGCCACCGCCTGATTGCCATCAAAGGTGTAAGGTCCGGCGGAGGTAAATTCTGGAGAATTACCACCATTCTGTCGATTCATTTCTCTGATGTAAGTATTTAGATCATCGATAAAATCAGATTCCACTTCTAATTCAACACCGCCAATTGCATTTACAATATCGACCATAATTTTGAAATTTACAGTTGCATATTGCTCAATGTTTAAATCTAAGTTTCGGTTGATCGTGCTGATTGCAAGCTCTGGTCCACCATAAGCATAGGCGTGGGTTAGTTTTGTATAAGTTCCATTGACGCTGCAGTATGTATCACGGTACAGAGAAATTAGTTTTACTTCTTTTGACTGGTTATTAATACTGGCAACAATGATCGCATCCGAACGGCTTTTTTCACTGCTCAAATCTTCTGATCTAGTATCAACTCCGAACAATGCAATATTTGTATAATCGTCCATATTGGTATCTTCATGAACAGTAACCAATTTTTCCTTTTCTAGAGGAGTCGTGTTTACACTGCTGATCGATTTTAATAAGATACCAAAAATAATAAACGCTAAGATAATAATAATCTCTATCAGAAAAATAAACTTATATAATAGAGAATGACGTCGTTTGCGTTTTTTTCTGGATTGTTTTTTCATATATTCTTCCTCATTTCTTATTTTCTGATTTTATTCTACAACAATACTATAATAGAAACAATGTTATTTTTCTTAAAAAAGTTTTGCGAAAAACATAATTTTTACACATTTGGCTGTTATGATAGTAGAAACAAAAGAAATATCATATAATGATTGATAAAACAGAAAGGGGAAATTACCATGAAGGATTATTTTGATAAAGATATCATGAATCCGGATGATCCATCCGTTCATAATATGGAAGAAACACCGGAGGAAATGATAAAAGAACCAACAGAAGAGACAGATTCTACGTATCATTATAGTTTTCGTAAAGATGAACCCGAGATTGAATATGTAGAAGAAGTAGTGGAGGAAATCATTGATGATAAACCTCCAAAAAAAGAAAGAAAGAAAAGTAAAGGAAATAGCAGTAAAGTGATCAAAAAATTTGCAAAAGTGGCAGCTTATGGCCTTGTATTTGGCTTGGTTGCAGGTGTTGCCTTTCAAGGTGTGAACTATGGACTACAAAAGGCTGGTATTACATCAAATGATACAAAACAGCTAGCGACAACGCAGACCGTATCCACAAAATCGTCTGCAGGTGCTCAGGCAGATTTATCAACAGTTTCCAAAAATGTGCTTCCATCGATTGTTTCGATTAACGGTACTTTCCAAAGTAGAAGTCGTGGATTTTTTGGAGAATCTACACAGGAAGCAGAAGGAAGCGGTTCGGGTATCATTGTTGGAAAAGATAAAAATAATCTTTATATAGCAACCAATAATCATGTTGTTGAAGACGCGCTTTCTCTGGCAGTTGGTTTTTGCGATGATACAACCGTTGAAGCAGAGGTCAAAGGTACAGATTCAGATGCTGATATCGCTGTAGTTACTGTTAAGCTATCAAAAATCAAATCTTCAACATTAAATGCCATTAAGATCATTACCATGGGAGATTCGGAAAATCTGGTCGTTGGTGAGCAGGCAGTTGCCATTGGTAATGCATTAGGGTATGGACAATCTGTAACTGGAGGTTATATCAGTGCATTAAATCGAGAAGTGCAGCTTACAGATAAAACAATGACTCTGATTCAGACAGATGCAGCGATCAACCCTGGTAACAGTGGCGGAGCTTTATTGAATAGCAAAGGGGAATTAGTTGGAATCAATACTGTTAAATTTTCTTCAGAAGAAGTAGAAGGTATGGGTTATGCAATTCCGATTAATACAGCAAAACCAATCATTGATAGTCTGATCAATGAGACTACAATTCCAGAATCAAAACAAGCATATTTGGGTATTACCGGTGGTGATATCTCGGATGATATGGCAGATGCTTATGGTATGCCAAATGGTATTTATGTAAGTGAAGTCGCAAAAAATTCTCCTGCGCAAAAAGCCGGAATTCAAGCAGGCGATGTAATTGTAGAATTTGATGGAAGTGCTGTCAGCACCATGGATAGCCTTCAAAATAAATTATCGAAAAAGTCGTCAGGAACAAAAGCGACTGTAAAAGTAAAACGCCAGGGACAGATGGGCGATTATAAAGATGTGACTGTGAATGTCACTCTTGGAAGTAAATCAGACGCACCAAGTAACTAAAAGATACAATTCTTCGATGAAACATGCTATAATGATATCGATATTTAGAAGAATGGAGAATGGATATGGTTGCATTACAAATCGAAGATGTGAAACAATTTATGCTACATTTGTTTTCAAAAGCGACTTTTGATGCTTTTTGGTTATATGAAGTAAAAGTAAAAATGGCTACGGCTTATGTGATAGATGGGAAGCTCAATATGGAGTTCTTTGATCAGGATGAAAAAGAGATTTTAGAAGGACGAACGTATGCACTTTGGAAAGAGCAGAAGCAGATTGTATTTTCAATGATTCGTGGGCATAAAACGCCAGAGACAATGCAGCTTGTATTTATGCTTTCTCCTTCCAATACAGAGAAGATGATTTTGCAGAATAATTTGCCGATTAACCCATCGGATGTCAGAGGACTGTTTTTCAATATTTATTTTAAACAAGGAAAACTAAGTTGTACGACAGGAGTATCTCTAAAGACTTTTACATTGGAAAAAGGATTGGACTATCTTTGGGAAGACATGGTTCAAAAATACTTAAAGCAAAAAGGAATAGAAGCTGTTGTGGAATAACACAGCTTCTGTTTTTTTCAACAAAACCTATATTTATTAGCACTCACTTTAAATGAGTGCTAATTTTTTCTTGACATTCTTAATTGGCAGTATTAATATATATTCATCCGAACATACCAGGCTTTATTTTTTGTAATTGTGTGTTACAAAATAAGGTATGTATTATCAAGCAGAAAATAATAAATTATGATAAGTAAGATGAAAAAGGAGATGCATTTGTTATGAGTAACAAAAAAGGAAGTTTATCAATTAATAGTGAAAATATTTTTCCAATTATTAAGAAATGGTTATATTCTGACCATGACATCTTTTTGAGAGAATTGGTTTCGAATGCATGTGATGCGATCACAAAATTAAGAAAATTGGATATGATTGGAGAATTTGAAGAGCCAGAAGACAATCATTATCAGGTAGAAGTCAAAGTAAGTCCAGAACACAAAACAATCAAAGTAATTGATAATGGACTTGGTATGACATCAGATGAAGTAGAAGAATACATTAACCAGATTGCATTTTCCGGAGCAGAAGATTTCCTTGCAAAATATAAAGACAAGACAAATGAAGATCAGATTATCGGTCATTTTGGATTAGGTTTCTATTCTGCCTTTATGGTTGCAGAAAAAGTTACGATCGATACTCTTTCTTATAAAGAAGACGCTGTACCTGTTCACTGGGAATGTGATGGCGGTACTGAATTTGCAATGGAAGATGGAGAGCGTACAGAACGTGGTACAGAAATCACCTTATACTTAGGTGAGGATAGCGTTGAGTTTGCAAATGAATTTCGCGTGCGTGAAGTTTTAAATAAATATTGTTCTTTTATGCCAGAAGAAATTTACTTTGTAAATGAAGATGAAAAGAATAAACCGGAAGAAGAAAAACCAGAGATTGTCAATGAAGATGGTACTCCTGCGGATGAAAATGCAGAAGAAAATGAAGCAAAAGAACCAGAAGAACCAAAACCAATCAATGATACGGTTCCACTCTGGGCAAAACATCCAAACGAATGTAGCGAAGAAGACTATAAAGAATTTTATCGTAAAGTATTTATGGATTATAAAGAACCTTTATTCTGGATTCATCTGAATATGGATTATCCATTTAATTTAAAAGGAATTTTATATTTCCCTAAAATTAATTATGAGTATGAATCCATCGAAGGTACCATTAAATTATACAACAATCAGGTATTTATTGCGGATAATATCAAGGAAGTAATTCCTGAGTTTTTACTTTTATTAAAAGGAGTTATCGATTGTCCTGATTTACCATTAAATGTATCTAGAAGTGCATTACAAAATGATGGATTTGTAAAGAAAATTTCTGATTATATTACTAAGAAAGTAGCAGATAAGCTTTCAGGTATGTGTAAGACAGATAAAGAAAATTATGAAAAATATTGGGATGACATCAGTCCATTTATCAAATTTGGCTGCTTAAAAGATGAAAAATTCAATAAGAAAATGAAAGACTATATCTTATTTAAAAATTTAGATAAGAAATATGTAACTTTACCGGAATATTTAGAGGCTGCAAAGGATAAGAATGAAAATAAGGTATTTTATGTAACAGATGAAGTGGTGCAGTCTCAGTATATTAACATGTTCAAAGAACAGGAGATGGATGCTGTATATCTGACACAAAATATCGATAGTGCGTACATCACTCATTTGGAACAGGCAAATCAGGATGTGAAATTCTTACGAATTGATGCGGATGTTGCTGAGACTTTAACAGAAGAGTCTGATGAAGAAGAAATGAAGTCTATGGGTGAGAAACTAGGAGAAATCTTTAAGAAAGCACTTTCGAAAGAAAATCTTACAGTAAAAGCAGAAAGATTGAAAAATGAAAACGTTTCTGCTATGATAACCCTTAGTGAAGAGTCTAGACGTATGCAGGAAATGATGAAGATGTACAACATGGGTGGAGAAATGGATCCAGCAATGTTTGGCATGGAAGGTGGAGAGACTTTAGTATTAAATGTCAATAACCGTCTTGTAAAATATGTGATGGAACAGCCTGAAGGGGAACATACAGATATGATCTGTAAACATCTTTATGATTTGGCTGAACTGTCTAATAAACCATTGGATGCAGAGTCTATGACAAACTTCATTGCAAGAAGTAATGAAATTTTAGGTTTACTCATCTAACATAGGGGATTTTTATGGAATTTGTAAAAGATATTTTAAAAGGATCACTCGTTGGCGTAGCAAATATTATACCGGGAGTCAGCGGCGGAACAATGGCCGTATCGATGGGCATTTATGACAAACTAATTACGGCGATCACGCATATTTTTAAGGACATCAAAAAAAGTATGCGGATTTTACTTCCAATTGCGATAGGTGCATTACTTGGAATCGGTATTTTGGCATTTGTAATTAAATGGCTGTTTGCAAATTATCCGGTACAGACCAATCTTTTGTTCATTGGTTTGATCATTGGTGGACTACCAATCATATGGCGTAAGACAAAAGAACAGAGAATTACAGCAGGGGCAGTAATTGCATTTGTAATCTTTTTAGCGATTGTTGTATTTTTCCCAATTTTGGGAAATGGTCAGGGTAGTGAAGTGCAACTAGTGCCAAGTATATTGATGTTTATAAAACTCTTTGTAGTTGGAGTGATTGCATCAGCAACTATGGTGATTCCTGGAGTCAGTGGTTCGATGATGTTGATGATCATGGGATATTATAATCCAATTTTAAACACGATTACCGGTTTCATCTCATCTTTAGCAGCAGGAGATATAGCTGGTGTAATGAGTTATATGTGGATTTTAATTCCGTTCGGTATTGGAGTGGTACTGGGTATCTTTGCGATAGCGAAATTTGTAGAATATGTTTTTGATCATGCACCGGCGATTGCCTATTGTGCAATTCTAGGTTTGATCACTGGTTCACCGATTGCAATATTAATGATGGCTAATATAACGAATGTCACAATTATGACAGTTATAACAAGTGCAATCGCATTTATCATTGGATGTTTCGTTGCATTAAAATTAGGTGAATAATAGCAATTAAAATATGGATGATAAGAGGAATCACCTTTAATTTGGTGGTTCCTTTTTCAATAGATTTTTATATGAAGTATTTTACAAATTAGACTTCATATTGTATAATAGATGGCAGTGATGTAAATCGGAGCTTCTACAATGAAAATCTTGTGTTAGAAGTATATTTAATGTGATAAAGGAGAATATGATTATGAATAAAATTAAGATGACAACACCATTAGTTGAGATGGATGGAGATGAAATGACCAGAATTCTTTGGAAGATGATCAAAGATGATTTATTATTGCCATTCATTGATTTAAAAACAGATTATTATGATTTGGGCTTAGAGCATAGAAATGAAACCGATGATCAGGTAACCGTTGATTCTGCAGAAGCAACGAAAAAATATGGGGTTGCTGTAAAATGTGCAACCATCACTCCAAATGCGGCTCGTATGACAGAATATGACTTAAAGGAAATGTGGAAAAGTCCAAACGGTACCATTCGTGCCATTTTAGATGGAACAGTGTTCCGTGCTCCAATTCAGGTAAAGGGAATTGAACCAAAAGTTTCTTGTTGGAAAAAGCCAATTACGATTGCCAGACATGCATACGGTGATGTATACAAAGGATCTGAATTAAAAATTCCTGGAGCTGGTAAAGTAGAATTAGTTTATACAGCAGAAGATGGAACAGAAACAAGAGAATTAGTACATAACTTTACAAGTGCCGGAATCGTTCAGGGTATGCATAATATCAATGACTCAATTGAAAGTTTTGCTAGAAGTTGCTTTAGCTTTGCAATTGACACAAAACAGGATTTATGGTTTGCAACAAAAGATACAATTTCCAAAAAATATGATCATACATTTAAAGATATTTTCCAGGAAGTATTTGATAATGAATATAAAGAAAAATTTGATGAATTAGGAATTGAATATTTCTATACATTAATTGACGATGCAGTGGCACGTGTTATGAGAGCCGAAGGTGGATTTATTTGGGCATGCAAAAACTATGATGGTGATGTTATGAGTGACATGATTTCATCTGCATGTGGTTCTTTGGCAATGATGACTTCTGTATTGGTGTCTCCACAGGGATATTATGAATATGAAGCAGCACACGGTACGGTACAGAGACATTATTATAAACATTTAGCAGGAGAAGAAACGTCAACAAACTCAGTAGCTACCATCTTTGCTTGGACAGGCGCATTGAGAAAACGTGGTGAATTAGATGGAATTGATGAGTTAGTGATATTTGCAGACAAATTAGAAAAAGCAACGATTGATACGATTGAAAATGGAACAATGACAAAAGACTTAGCGTTGATCACAAGTCTTGAAAATGTAAATGCGGTTAACAGTGAAGGATTTATCAAAGCTGTACGTAAAACGTTAGAAGAAAATTTATAAGATAAAGACATTTTTGGTTAGGCAGAAACTTTGTAATAAGTTTCTGCCTTTTCTTATTTCATAGGAAATTACGTTATAATTTCCATGAAATAAAAAACACTCTGCGAGGATGCGACCAGATGCATAAGGTAATATGCCTGCTTACAGCAGTCTGCATCTGGCGCACAAAGCGGAGCAAGTCCCTCAGGGACTGAGGGATTATAGGGAGTTCGAGGCGGACTTGTCCGCTTTTGTTTTGGATGTATAAATATTACAAAAAAATGAATATAATTAACAAATGAATATCCTTTTTATTAATTATATGACATAATCAATTTTGATAATGATAAAGAGCATAATTTGGTCTATAATGAGAGAACATGGTGAAAAAAAGAAAATAAAGCAGAATACGGAGTTTGATAATGATGGAGATAAATGGTAGGGAATGAAATTCTTAATTATTTTTGAATCTATTGTTGTTTCTTTATGGATGTGATAAGATTGTTTATAGCTATCTTCATTATTTTTGAATGACGTTTGAAAAAAAGAAAGGAAAATATATGATGGCATGATGATCCATCGTATAAGGAGCATGAATGAATTATGCAATTATTTTATCGGGCGGAATCGGAACGCGGATGAATATAGAGGATTTTCCAAAACAATATTTAGAAGTGGATGACAAACCTATCTTATTATATACGGTAGAGACGACACAATGCACTCCGGAAATAGATAAAATTATTATAGTAGTTGCGGAGGAGTGGAGAGAACGTGTTATTTCTTGGATGGACGAGTATCATATTACAAAATTTATAGATGTAGCAAATCCGGGTGAGACCAGACAGGAATCGATTCTAAATGGTTTGGAAGTATGTGCTTCCTATTCAAAAAGTGATGATGATAATGTAATTATTATGGACGGCGTGAGAGCGCTTATGTCAAGTCAGTTGATTTCAAATTGTGTAAAACAGTTAGATGAACACGAAGGATGTATGCCAGTAATTCCAGTAAATGATACGATTTATCAGAGCAATGATTGTAAAAAAATTGATAATTTGTTAGATCGTTCAGTTTTATGGGCGGGACAGAATCCAGAGGGATATAATCTGAAAAGATATTTGGAAATAAATCGTGATATGCCAAAGGAGAAGCTTGCGTTGATTAGAGGATCAAGCGAAATTGGATTTTATTACGGAATGGATATTGGTCTGTTTCCAGGGGAAGATACAAATTTTAAGATTACGACTCCCGCAGATTTAAGTCGTTTTAAAACAATTATTGCCTTAAGAAAAAAATAATATGAGATTGATATTCCAAGAGACTCACTTGTCTTGATACGGTAGTCTTTTTGTTGTGATTGAAATCTTGAAATAGAAATTAGTTTCGTATAAAATAAATAAGTAATTTTGTATAAAAAGTAATAGATAAGGGAAACAAAGATGACACTAATTATAAAAACAGGAATCGTATTTTTGAATATCATATATTTCTTTATAAAGTTGTTACCAACAAAAAAGAAAGTTACAATGATTAGTAGACAGAGTGATATTCCATCAGATGAATTTTATATGATCAAAGCGGAGATTGAAAGAAGAGATCCTGACGTTCGTGTTATCCTTTTATGTCATACCTTAAATGGTGGAATCAAAGCCAGTCTATTTGAAAAAGTTCGTTATTGTTTTCATATGTTTAGCCAATTATATCATATTTCCACATCGCAGGTTGTTGTTTTAGATACTTATTGTATGGTAATCAGTATGCTGAAACATAAGAAAAATCTTAAAATTATTCAGATGTGGCATTCCATGGGAACCATGAAAAAATTTGGATATACAGCATTAGATACTGGAGAGGGAAGCAGTAGTAAAATTGCTTATGCCATGAGAATGCATGAAAATTATGACTATATTTTTGCCAGTTCAGAAGCATATAAACAACATTTGGCAGATGGATTTCGTTGTGATATTAATAAAATACTTACTATGCCATTACCACGTCTAGACTTGTTGAAGAGTGAACAGTATCGTCAAAAAGTCTGCAAAAAGATATTCAAAAAATACCCTGAATTAAAAGAAAAACCAATTATATTATATTGTCCTACCTTTCGCAAAGATGAGAGGCGTTTTGCGAAAGCATATAAACGCTTAGATGCAGCCATTGATCATGAAAAGTATCATTTTGTTGTAAAACTTCATCCGCTTTCTAAGATTAATTTAGGAAAAAAAATTGTACAGATTAAAGATGTTTCAACTTTTGATATGCTGTTTATTGCGGATTATATTATTAGTGATTATTCCTGCATCATTTATGAGGCCGGTGTATTGGGAAAACCTCTGTATTTTTATAATTTTGATATGGATATTTATGAAAAAAATAGAGGATTGGCAATCGACTACATGAATGAACTTCCGGGGGTCATTTCTAGGAATGCAAAGACGATTACAAAAGCGATTGAGTCAGGAGAATACGATTATGAATATTTAAAGCAGTTTATTGAGAAATATATTACTATGACGGATCATGCTACGGCTGATATTGTTGATTTTATTTATCAATTTATCAAATAAAGGAATCACCATATATGAAGATTACAAATATAAAGTGGGACAGAATCTATTTAGAAATATTCTTTGATTCAGATAAAGCGAAAAAGGTTTGCTTTATCAATTTGGATACAAAAGATAAATTTTATGTTCCGGTTACTGAGAAAAAAATAAAATTGAATATAACGAATATACCTGGTGGAAGAATGTTGCCAGAGGGAAATTGGCAAGTGATGCAGTGTACAAAGCGGGGACTTAGACCGATTGCCATCACGGTGAAACAGGCATATCAATGTGAAAATTTAGATAAAGTATTTCTATATTATAAAAATGCGTACGCTTATATAGTAAAGATTGATTTAATGGATTGTGAGAAAGATGAAAATCTTTACTGCGTGATTCGAACATTTTATATGCAGAAAAATCGCAAACCTGAAAAGCGAAAAGCATCTGTGGAAGCAAGTTCTATGAAAGGAAAAATCAAAAGGCTCTTTATCAATTGGGCAGAAAGTTTTTTAAGAGTTTTATATAAATTCGCAGTTATGATTACGAAAAAAGATGGAAAACATATTCTATTTATGTCCGAGACAAGAACGCCGATCAGCGGGAATTTAAAAGCTCTAGATCAAAGAATTAAGAATAGGAAGTTACCGTATCAGACAAGCTACTATTTTTTTAAATCATTACAACAAAGCGAAATAAAAACATTGTTATGTTGGATGAAATTAGTATTTATATTAGCAAAACAAGATTATGTCTTTGTAGATGATTATGCATCTATTTTTCGTATTATTGACTTAGATAAGCGAACGAAATTGACACAGGTATGGCATGCCGGTGTTGGATTTAAATCAGTTGGATATGCTAGGTTTGGACGAGAGGGGTCCCCGCATCCGACGGTATCCTGTCATAGAAAATATGATTATGTTGTCGTAGGTGGAGAAGCCTTGATTCCTGTCTATCAGGAAGTGTTTGGTCTCGATAGAAATCGATTTCTTCCAGTGGGTTTACCACGCTTGGATGGCTATTTAAATAAAGAGAAAGTAAATAAATCAAAAAAAGAAATTTATTTACAATACCCACAGTTAAAAAGTCGAAAGGTAATTTTATTTGCTCCTACCTATCGTGGAAAAGGACAGGCAGAAGCGTATTATCCATACGAGAAAATTGATCTGCAGGCGATCTATCGATTATGTGAGGAAAAAGATTATATGTTTGCAGTCAAAATGCATCCGTTTATAAAGAAAAGAATTGAGATTCCGTCAGAATACGCGAGTCGAATCATAGATGTCACAGAATATCAGGATATCAATGAATTATTTTATATTACCAATATTTTGATAACGGATTTCTCGTCTAATATTTATGAATATTCTTTACAAAGGAAACCAATTATTTTTTATGCTTTTGATAAGGATGTATATCAAATCCAACATGGTGTACATAGAACACTTGATATTGCACCTGGAAAAGTTTGCATAAGATTTGAAGATGTGATACAGAGTATTCGTGATGAAGATTTTGAACTAGAGAAAACCTTAAAATTTGCCAAAGACAATTTTTCAAAAGAAAAGACAAAAAGTTGTGACAAAATTATTGATCATGTGATTTTGAGTAACAAAAAAGATAATATATTACTAAAATAATATTTTAATTTGCAAAGGAGAATATTAAATGGGGGAGTCTATTAAAGTTTCGGTTATTATACCTGTTTATAATGGAGAATTATATTTAAGGCAGTGTTTGGACAGTGTGTGTGGACAAACATTAAAAGATATAGAGATTATATGTGTGGATGATGGGTCTACTGATTCCTCATTAGAAATATTAAAAGAATATCAGGAAAAAGATTCTAGGATACAAATCTATCGACAAAAGAATCTATACGCGGGAGTTGCAAGAAATACTGGAAAATCCCATGCTATTGGGGAATACCTTGTTTTTTGGGACTGTGATGATTTCTTTGAGTTGAATGCATTAGAATTAATGTACAAGAAGGCATCCTCTTTAAATGCAGATATATGTGTGTGTGGTGGAAATAGATATTTTGATGATAAGAAGAAATATATGCCTTCGACAGACTATTTGGTAAAAAAACGGATTCCTGGAGAAGTATTTAATCGTAATTCGAACGAGGACTATATTTTAAGTTTTACAAATCCAGCTGCATGGAATAAATTGTTTCGTAGAAAATTTATAGAAAAGCAAAGATTGGATTTTCAGCCTGTTCGTAATGGAAATGATGTGTATTTTGTTATGAATTCACTTTGTCTTGCTGATAAGATAACAATTGTTGATAAAGCTCTGGTTAATTATCGAACAAATCAAAAGCAAAGTCTTATCGGAACATTATCAAAATCGCCATTAGCTCCTATTCATACATGGATGGATACTGCTGACAATCTTATTAAACTGGATGTTTTCCCGGAGAGAAGTTTTTCAAATAAAGCATTAGAGAGTATGTTATATACTTTACGTAATTTGACAACATGGGATGCATTTTATGAGGCAGTAAAATTCTTACAAAAAGAAGCATTAGAAAAAATGCATATATATATTCGGGAAGATAATTACTATTATATTAAGTGGCATAATGATTTTGTAAGACACCTCATAAATGATACCCCGGAAGAACTGTTAGTTTATTTAGCATATACAAACTATATGCAATCTAGGAATAACCTTGCTGATAAAAGATTAAAAAGTATACAACTCAAGGATTTAAAAAATAAAAATAAGATTTTGAAAAATGAAATTAAATTAAAAGATATGGAGTTAAAAAAAGTACGTTCATCGAAATCTTTTAAATTAGGATGGACGATTATGTGGCCGTTTAGAATGATAAAACAAATGATATCTAAATGAACTCCTAATAAAGTATTGTAGTTTTTAAATTATACATGATAAAGGATGATGATGAATGAAAGAGATTATTTTTGAAGTAACAAAATTAGAGTGGGAACGCATATTTTTAAAGTTAGATATTAAGACAGCTTATACAGGTAAAGTTCGATTTCGTTTAGAAAGTATTGGTAAATTTCATAGAAATAGAGAAAAAGAAATTATCGATATTGATGTAAAGAAAAAGGTGCCATTAAAATATGAGAGTTACGAAAATGGTACGTATCATTTAGAAATTAATATTGTTGCGGCAGATAAAAGAACATTTTTAGAAAATGGTAGATGGAGAATCATGGCGGTTACCCCACATGCAGAATTTATGGTTTATGTAAGTTATCCGGTTGCATATAAATTAGATGATTGTTCTCGTATTTTCCGTTATGGTGGTGGTAAATATGCGTATAATATGTCATTTAGTACAAGAACAGAGGATGAGGAACATCTTTGGTTTATGATCAACAGTTATTTTATGATTCGAAATCAGGGATGGAGTAAAAGACATTATGTACAAGAGGCTCTGACATTTAAGGGAAAATTCCGAAGAATGCATAGGACAATCGTTATCTTTTTAATTAATTTATTTTATCAATTTTGGGAACCTTTATTCCCAAAACGTGGAAAAAATATTTTGATCATGAGTGAAACCAAGGATTATTTATGGGGAAATTTAAAGTATATTGATCGTCGGATTAAAGAGCGAGGATTAAACAAAAAATTCAGAGTACGTTATAATTTTAGAAAAGCAGTTGGAACCCATATGTCAGCTTTAAGCTGGATGAAATTGGTATTTAAAATAGCTCAACAGGATTATATTTTTGTGGATGATTATGTACCAGTATTTGGATTTTTGGAGTTAAATAAACGCACAAAATTAATTCAGGTATGGCATGCGGGAGAAGGATTTAAAGCGGTTGGCTACTGTCGTTTTGGAAAAGAAGGAACTCCATTCCCTGTTGGAAATTGCCATAAGAAATATAATTATGTATTAACCGGTTCACAGAAATTAGTGAAAGTATTTTCTGAAGTATTTGGAATTGAAGAAGAAGCATTTTTGCCAGTGGGAATGCCTCGTTTGGATGGCTTTTTAGACAAGAAAAAGATAGCTACATTTAAAAAAGAATTTTATACAGAAAATCCCAACTTAAAAAATAAAAAAATTATTATGTTTGCTCCTACGTATCGTGGGAAAGGACAGGGATCAGCGTACTATGATTATAGTTGGATCGACTTAGATGAAATCTATGATTTTTGTGGGGATGAATACATTTTTATGGTAAAAATGCATCCATTTACGAAGAAACCGATTGAAATACCAGAAGAATATATGGATCGTATCATTGATTTTTCAGAATATCCAAATATAAATGATTTATATTATGTAACCGATATTTTAATTACAGATTATTCATCGAACTATTTTGAATATTCTCTTTTACGTAGACCAGTCATTTTCTTTACACCGGATCGAGAGATTTATGAATTGTCCAGAGGAGTGCATCGAAGCGTAAAAGAAAGTGCGCCAGGACCAGTATGTGATACATTTGAGGAAATGATGGATGTTTTACGTAAAAAAGATTATCAAATTGAAAAAATCCATCAGTTTGTAAAAGATAATTTTGCTAATTATGATGGACATGCGACAGATAGAGCGATAAATACAATATTATTAAAACAAAAATTGAATGATGAAAAGAGGTAAAATATGGATGTAAAGGCAGTGACTAAAAATTTAATAACAAAGGGACCGAGAAAAACATATAAGATTTATAAATCACGCAATAAAAAAGCGGATATTACACAAGGAGAACAAAATTCAAAAATAAAAGCTCTTGAAAAGCAAGTTGAGGAATTGAAACGTCAGGCGATGTTTGTTCAACTTGAAAAAGAAATTTGTGATTTGTTAAAGTTGGCAGAACAACCGGATACTTCTGCTGTAATTCGGAAATCAATTTATGAGGTTATAAAGGAGAAAGAAAAAACAAGATGGTATCGAACCTATTTAAAACGCAAGTACATTAAAAGTGTATTGCCAAGTGTATACAACGCATATAAGGTTCTTCCTATAGAAGATAAGATGATTTTTATGCAACCGAGAAAAGGGTTAAATCAAAGCTGTCGTTATATGTATCATACGATTGAGAAACAAGGAAAATATAAGCCTATATTGTACGAATTAGATAGAGATAATGTTCCAAGCACTCAATATTATTTGAATGCAGTGGAATGGATAAAAGCACTTGCAACTTCTAAAGCATGTTTTGTGCATGAATCAAATGATTTAATGGGATATTTGGATATTCGTCCAGAAACTAAGATTGTACAGTTATGGCATGGCTGTGGCATCTTAAAGAAAATTGGTTTAAGTACTGCAGATATGAAAACTTTTAAATCATCTGCAACATATAGAGAATTTCCTGAATACAATAAGTATGACATTGTTACAACTGCAAGTCCGGAACTCACATGGGTATTTGAAGAGTTTATGGGTATTGATAGAAAAGAGGGAATTATTCAACCAATAGGTGTAAGTAGGACTGACGAGTTTTTTAATGATGAATATGTACAAAATTGTTACAAAAAAATTCATGAAAAAGTACCTGCATCATTAAACAAAAAGATTATTTTATATGCACCGACATATAGAGGCGTTGGTCAGCAAAGAATAGCACCTGATCAATTGGATATAAAACAATTTGCTGAAAATCTGGGCGATGAGTATATTTTAATTATTAAACAGCACCAAACGGTTAAAGAATTGCCACCAATTCCAGAAGAATATAAAAATAAATTTGCATATGATATGACTCGTGGATGGGGAATGGATATTAATGAATTGATGACTGTATCCGATATTTGTATTTCTGACTATTCTTCTTTGATTTTCGAGTTTGCTTTATTTGAACGTCCGATTATGTTTTATGTTTATGACTTGGAAGATTATATTGATGAGCGTGGATTATATTACGATTTTAATGAAACTTCTCCTGGACCAATTTGTAAAACAAATGAAGAGATGATAGACTATATTAAAAATATTGAAGAACGTTTTGATAAAAAAGAAATTGCAGATTTTAAATACAAATTTATGCGTAGTTGCGATGGACACGCAACAGAAAGAATTTTAAATTATATTGAAGGAGAATAAAATGTCTCTTGATAATCAAAAAATGTTAGCGTGCAAGGAATATACAAATTTTAGAAGGATATCAAACATTTTATTTTATATTAGTTTTTATGGATATCTTATTGTATATGTGTTGGATATGACAACTATACATTACGATTACCCAGAATTATATACACTTTTCGTCCATATAAGTTGGGGATGTGTCATCCTTTCTTTAATTAATGTGCTGTTATTTACAGACTATAATTTGATTCAAAAGCTAATTTATATTGCCATAACTGCTTTACTATATATGTCTTATAAAAATAGTAATTTGAATGCTTTTTTGCAGTCATGGATTATTGTATTGTCTGCAAGGATGACCAAATGGGATAAAGTTGCAAAATATACATTGATTTTAAATGGTGTAATGATTATAGTTGCTTTTGTGCTTTATCAATTAGGAATTACGCACGAGCTCCAATTTAACAGAGCCGATGAAATGCGTATATGTTTAGGATTTAGACATCCTAATTTTTTGGGAACACACATAATGTCCGAGGCATTACTTTGGATAGCTGTACGATTCAAAAAATTAAATATGATAGATTATATTATAGTTGGAGTAATGGCTATTTTCATATGGATAGTACCGAATAGTCGTACAGCTGCCTATATCATTATTTTATCCATGATAATGACTATGATTATGAAGTTATTTGGTAATCAATTGGTGAAGAAAAAAGTTTTTCAAGTATTATGTTTATTGGTGTATCCGATATTATTTTTATTTACATTTATGATTTCCTATTTTTATGATAGCAATAGTGCTTTCTTCTTGGAATTAGATTCTGTGCTATCTAATAGATTATATCTGGCACATTGGTATTTACAAAAATATTTACATACTTGGACAGGACAAAAAATTGTTTCTGTTGGTACTATAAAATCTATGAAAACAGGAAAACCTTATTGTATGTTAGATAGTGCTTTTATGAGACTGTATATAAGTTTGGGAATCATAGCTATGATTATAGCTTTTGTAATGTTGATTGGTATTGTATGGTATTCATTAAAAATAGACAATCGAGGTATTTTGATAGGAATTTTATCCTTTGCTGTTTTTGCGATTGTTCAACCTCAGTTATTATATCTCTATCGAAACTTCTTTTTGATAGCTTTTGCCTATATTGATATTCAATGGGTTAAATATAGATTTATTTTGTCGTGTAAAATATTAACATCGTAAAGCCCAAAGAGAATGATATGAAACGGACATTACAATATATAATTGAAAAAAATGAAGTACATAATAAGATTTCAGATTTTCTAAGAAATCAAGGATATTCCAGAAAGGTGATTACATCTCTCAAAGAATCTCCAAATGAGATTTTATTAAATGACCAATTAGCATACGTAAATCAAACTTTAAAAGAAGGAGATCAATTAACGATCTCCATTGTTGAACCTATTTCTTCACCCAATATTATGCCAGAAAATATACCTTTCGAAATTATTTATGAAGACGAAGATATTTTAGTAGTCAACAAGCCAGCGCATATGCCAATTCATCCGTCTATCAATCACTACTATGGTACACTCGCCAATGCAGTAGTTGGATATTATGAAAAGCAGGGGGTTCCTTATATATTTCGCTGTCTAAACCGATTAGATAAGGATACAAGTGGTGTGGTATTACTGGCAAAGCATATGTTAAGTGGTGCAATATTAGCAAAACGGATCAAAGAAGGTGAGATCAAGAAAGAATATCGGGCAATTGTGTGTGGAAAATTGCCGGAAACTGGGGTGATTGATGCACCAATTGGTCGTAAAGAGGGTTCGGTGATCGAACGTCAAATAGATTTTATAAATGGACAAGAAGCGATGACACATTATCGTCTTTTAAATTATCAAAACGGATATTCTTATGTAGCGATCCAGTTAGAAACTGGTCGCACCCATCAGATTCGTGTGCATATGAAATACATTGGACATCCATTACCCGGAGATTTTTTGTATTATCCAGACAATAGAGAGATTGATCGGCAAGCGTTACATTCTTATCGACTTTCTTTTCAACACCCAATGACTGGTGAGAATATGGAATTTAGGGCAGAATTGCCTCAAGATATGAAAAAACTGTTGAGAAATAAAAGATAAGTTTATTTCTCAGCAGTTTTTTGTATACAGAAATGGTTTGTTGCAACAAAATATATGAATTTGTTCCAAAATGTCACAAATAGAAAAATTGATTCGTTATAGTATTAAAACAATCCATGAAGGGCGATAAAATGAGGAAGGAGAATTTATGTTAGCACCATTATTATTACTTGTTGATACAGAGGAGGATAGAGATAAACTAACATTTTTGTATCAAAATTATAAACAGACAATGTATTATGTGGCATATCAAATTTTAAAGCATGAAGCAAATGCGGAAGATGCGGTGCATAATGCTTTTGTTAGAATTATTCAACATTTGGATAAAATTGATATTTCTGATTCAAAACGAACAAAGGCATTTTTAGTGGTAATTACGGAACATATTGCGATTGATCATTATCGTAAAAACAAACGAGAAAGTTGGATTTCCTATGAAGATGTAGCTGTTTATATTGCTGAAAATTTTCATGTGGATGAACAACTAGATGAAATGACAGAGGCAATTATAGAGTTGCCGGTAATTTACTCTACTGTCTTAAGATTGAAATATGCACAGGGATATACTAATTCCGAAATTGCAGATATTTTAGGGATTACCGAGGTGAATGTTCGAAAACGTATTTCCAGAGGCAAAGCGAAGTTAAAAGAAAAAGTTTTGGGAAAGGAGAGTATGAAAAGTGAAAAAAATAAATGATGAATTGCTCTATCAGTACACGAAAAAAGCGGAAGAAATGATATTAAATCAAATACCAAAGGAAACAGAGTTAAAACACAGCTTTTCAAAAAAATTTCAAAAGAAAATGCGGCAATTGATTTCTTCGCACAGCCAGATGAATCGAAAAAAATATGTAGCGGCGGCAATTTTGATATTATGTTTCATTAGTGTTAGTATGTGGTTTGGCAATCCTGGATATCGTGTGAAGGCAATTGCATTTGCGAATAAAATAGCAACAGCACTGGGAATTGAAAAAGAAAAAGAGGAACCAGTAAAAGAAGAACTTGTGGTGAGAGTACCTACGTATATACCGGAAACATATATTCAAGGATATAGTGAAAAAACAGATCAGGAATTTACAACGTCGTATAGAAATAAAACAAAGGAATCATCCATTGAATATAGTCAAAAATTACTTACATATGGATCGTATCAGTTAGAAGCTGCAAAAAAAGAAAAAATACACATTGCTGAGCAGAAAGTGTACATTGGTTATAAAGGAGAAAATGTATTTTTGCAATGGAATGATCAAACGTATTCTTATCTATTAAAAGGATTTTCTGTATCTGAAAATGAAATGATAAAAGTTGCTGAAAGTGTGATTGAACAAGGACCAGAAGGCGGCAAGGCAAAGATGATTAACCAGGTCAGTGTCACTTATCCGGGAATATATTGGCATACATATGGAAGAGAAAATAAAAGTGATCAGATATCAATCAGTGCGATTCAGGAACGAAAAATACTTAATTTTATCAAAAAAGCAGATTTTTACCAATAACAAGAAATCAAAAATTTCACGATTATATTGTAAATCTTACTGGGTGTCACAATCTATCTTATGATGATATCGATGAATGCAAAAGAATAGTGATTAAAGATGTAAGTGTGGAACCTGCGAAAGAAGTTATCTTGAATAAAAAACAACGACAGGAATTTAATGCTCTTTTAAGAGGTATTTTATTTCATAGGAAATTACGTTGTAATTTCCTATGAAATAAAAAACGCTCCGCGAGGATGCGACCAGATGCATAAGGTAATGTGACTGCTTACAGCAGTCTGCATCTGGCGCACAAAGCGAAGCAAGTCCCTCAGAGACTGAGGGATTTGGGGAGTTCGAGGCAGACTTGTCCGCTTTTGTTCTCCAATGAAAGTGCACAGGACTGCAAGTGTCCAAATAATATTGCTGTGCAATATACGGCCGATTGGATAACATATGAAATGACACTTAGCACAGATTCAGAAGGAAATGCCACACATAAATTTGCAATTGGCAGTAAACTTTATGAAATAAATGAAAAACAGCAAAAACAATTGTCTAAAATATTAAAAGGGTTAAACTTATTGGATAATGAATAATAGAAATATTGAGCTAATTGTGTAATTACTAATTGTACAATTAGTAATGTGCCATAAAACATAAAGAAATTTTAACATTCGCTTTATTTGAAATTTTTATTTGACTGCTACACTATCAGTGTAAATAGGAGGGAAGGATTATGGTTCGATTATTTGCAACTGATATGGATGGAACGTTATTAAATGACAAGAGTATGATAACAGAAAGGACAAAACAAGCAATCATAAAATTTAAGCAAATGGGTGGTACCTTTGTCATCAATACAGGAAGAGAATTTTCAAATGCCAAAAAAGAGTTGGATATAGCCGGCATTTGTTGTGACCTGATCTGTGCGAATGGAGCAGTGATTTACGATCGATATGGAGATGTGATAGAAGAACATCCACTATCCACTGAGTTAGCGAGAGAGATTGTGGATATTTTAGATTTTTATGAAATGTATGTGGATATCTATACAAACATTGGAAGAGTGTCCATTGTGCCAGCGTTTGAAGTTGCTAAATACTATCAAGAACAGGTTTTACCTGCATATGAGAAAGATGGGAAATTATATTTTCAGATGGCAAATGCATTAAAAGAAGTATTTGATCAGATAATCTATTTTGATGGAATATCACAGATTTTTCATTCAGATATAAAAATATATAAGATATGCAGCAGTAGTGTGAATATAGAGCGAATGAAAAAGGTAAGAAAGAAATGTGCGATGTTGTCGCAAGTAGCAATGACGTATACTTCAGAATACGATATTGAACTAACGCATGAAGAGGCACAAAAAGGCAGTTCTCTGCTTCATTATGCCAAAAGAAGAAATATTCTTATAGAGGATATACTTGTAGTTGGAGATAGTGAGAATGATCGTTCTGCCCTTAGCCTGCCATTTGGAAGGACAGTGGCTATGGGAAATGCGACGACTGAAATCAAGGATATTTCCAAAGAAATATGTGGAACAAACCAAAATGATGCAGTTGCTTGTTTGTTGGAACAGGTCTGCATGGAGTGGGAAGCACAAAAGAAAGAGTCATATTGGCATAAAAGGGCGGTATAAACGCAAGAAACCCTTGACATTTTTTCATTCCTATAATAAAATATCGAAGTGATTGAAAACACATAATTGAAAAAGCGATGACGGAGACAGTAGCTTTTTTCCGAACGATATAGCGAACCGGGGATGGTGGAAGCCTGGTACTAGTAAGAGATTGGTGAATATCACTCCCTAGCTGCCGAACTGAATGAAGTAGGTAAGGCCGGTATCCACCGTTATATGGATAACATATGACTGTATGTGAAATAGGTGGTATAATGAAAGCTAATATTGCTCTCATCCTGTTTGCAGGATGGGAGCTTTTTTTCGCATCAGGTTAGCCATGCACATATTGCAACAAAATAATTTTTGGAAATTAATTTACAGTAAAATTATTTTGTTGCAATATGTATACGGCGTTCTGTCGTAAGCGAGATGAAGCGAAGCGGAATCGAGATGGCTAACCTGATCATGGCGGAGAATCTCGTAAAACGAGATTCTTTCAGGATTATTTTATTAAGGAGGAAATATAATGTTGTACAAAAAAGTCAGTCCCGACTTGAATTTTGTGGAAAGAGAAAAACAGACAGAAAAATTTTGGCGTGAAAATAATATTTTTGAAAAAAGTATTGAACTTCGAGAAGGTTCTCCAAGCTATACCTTTTATGATGGACCTCCAACTGCAAATGGAAAACCTCATATCGGACATGTATTAACTCGTGTTATTAAAGATATGATTCCACGTTACCAGACGATGAAAGGGAACATGGTTCCACGTAAAGCAGGATGGGATACCCACGGTCTTCCAGTTGAATTAGAAGTAGAAAAAATGCTTGGTTTAGATGGAAAAGAGCAGATTGAAGAATATGGATTAGAACCATTTATCGAACACTGCAAGGAAAGTGTATGGAAATATAAGGGTATGTGGGAAGATTTTTCAGGAACAGTTGGTTTCTGGGCTGATATGGATAATCCATATGTTACCTATGATAATAACTTTATTGAATCCGAATGGTGGGCATTAAAAAAGATTTGGGATAAAGGCTTATTGTACAAAGGTCATAAGATCGTACCTTATTGTCCACGTTGTGGTACTCCTTTATCAAGCCATGAAGTTGCACAGGGATATAAGGATGTAAAAGAACGTTCTGCGGTTGTCCGTTTTAAAGTAAAAGGAGAAGATGCTTATATTTTAGCATGGACAACAACTCCTTGGACTTTACCTTCTAACGTAGCACTTTGTGTAAACCCGGTAGAAACTTATGTGAAAGTAAAAGCCGGAGAATACACTTATTATATGGCAGAAGCTTTAGTTGCCACTGTTTTAGGCGAAGATGTCGAAGTATTAGAAACTTATATCGGTAAAGATTTAGAATATAAAGAATACGAACCATTATTTGATTTTGTATCTCCAAATAAAAAAGCATATTATGTGACTTGCGATAGCTATGTTACCTTGACAGATGGTACTGGTGTTGTTCATATTGCTCCAGCGTTTGGTGAAGACGATAGTGTTGTTGGTAGAAATTATGATTTACCATTTGTACAATTAGTTAACAGCAAAGGTGAAATGACAGAAGAAACTCCTTGGGCAGGAACTTTCTGTAAAAAAGCAGATATGCCTATTTTACAGGATTTAGAAGACAGAGGATTATTATTTGATGCTCCTAAATTTGAACACAGCTATCCTCATTGTTGGAGATGCGATACTCCTCTTATTTACTATGCACGTGAATCATGGTTCATTAAGATGACAGAGGTCAAGGAAGATTTGATCAAAAATAATAATACCATCAACTGGATTCCAGAGACAATCGGTAAAGGACGTTTTGGCGACTGGTTAGAAAATGTTCAGGATTGGGGTATTTCTCGTAACCGTTATTGGGGAACTCCATTAAATGTATGGGAATGTGAGTGCGGACATCAGCATGCAATTGGTTCCATCGAAGAACTGAAATCAATGTCTGATAATTGTCCAGACGATATCGAACTTCATAGACCATATATCGATGATGTGACAATTAAGTGTCCTCAATGTGGAAAACAAATGCATCGTGTACCGGAAGTAATCGACTGTTGGTTTGATTCTGGTTCCATGCCATTTGCACAGCATCATTATCCATTTGAAAATAAAGATTTATTTGAAGCACAGTTCCCAGCAGATTTTATTTCTGAGGCAGTTGACCAGACACGTGGATGGTTCTATTCCTTATTGGCAATTTCTACTTTGATTTTCAATAAGGCACCATATAAGAACGTTATTGTATTAGGTCATGTTCAGGACGAAAATGGACAGAAGATGAGTAAGTCTAAAGGAAATGCAGTAGATCCATTTGAAGCATTAGAGCAATATGGAGCAGATGCCATTCGTTGGTATTTCTATGTAAATAGTGCCCCTTGGCTGCCAAATCGTTTCCACGGTAAAGCAGTTATGGAAGGTCAGCGTAAATTCATGGGTACTTTATGGAATACGTATGCATTTTATGTATTGTATGCGAATATTGATGAATTTGACCCAACAAAATATGAATTAGAATATGATAAGTTATCGGTTATGGATAAATGGTTATTATCTAAGTTAAATTCCGTAACAAAATCAGTGGATGAAAACTTATCTAATTACAGAATTCCAGAAACAGCAAGAGCTCTTCAGGAATTTGTAGATGATATGAGTAACTGGTATGTAAGAAGAAGCCGTAACCGTTTCTGGCAAAAAGGAATGCCACAGGATAAGATCAATGCTTATATGACACTTTATACAGCATTAGTGACAATCTGCAAGGCTGCAGCACCAATGATTCCGTTTATGACAGAAGAAATTTACCAGAATTTAGTTTGTAGTGTTGATTCTTCTGCTCCGGAAAGTATTCATTTATGTGACTTCCCAATTGTAGATGAGGCTATGATCGATACAGAGTTAGAAGAAAACATGGAAATGGTACTTAAGATCGTTGTACTTGGTCGTGCATGTCGTAACGCATCGAACATCAAAAATAGACAGCCAATTGGAAATATGTATGTAAAAGCTGATTCTGAACTTTCTGAATTTTATAAAGAAATCATCGAGGACGAATTAAATGTAAAATCAGTTGCATTTAAAGATGATGTTTCCTCTTTTACAACATATGAATTTAAACCACAGTTACGTACCGTTGGACCAAAATATGGAAAGAAAGTTGGAGCAATCCGTAATTACCTTTCTAACATCGATGGAAATGCCGCGAAAGCAGAGTTAGATGCAAATGGAAAAATTGCATTCGAAATTGATGGTGATCAGGTAGAACTTGCAGAAGAAGATTTATTGATCCAGATGATTAAAATGGAAGGATATGTAACCGAACAGGATAAAGGAGTAACCGTTGTTCTTGATACAAACTTAACAGATGAGTTGATTGAAGAGGGATTTGTCCGCGAGATTATCAGTAAAATTCAGACGATGCGTAAGGAAGCAGGCTTTGAAGTTACCGATAAAATCAAGGTTTCAAGCGAAAAAAGTGTGAAAATCGCCGAAATTATGGATAAAAATAGACAAATGATCCAAAATGATGTATTATGTGAAGCGATTGAACTTGAAAAAGCGGAAGGATACACCAAAGAATGGAACATCAATGGCGAGACTGTAATTTTAGGTGTACAGAAACTGTAAAACTCAAATAGTTATTAGTGAGACGAAAGAGGGTAAATTATGAAGTTTAATAAGAGAAAATTCAAACAAGCAGTAGTAGAAAATGTAAAGAGTTTATATCGTAGAGAGATGGATGAAGCGACAGATAAACAGCTTTATATGGCAGTTGCTTATGCAGTAAAAGATCTGATGATGGATGATTGGATCAAATCTCAGAGAGAATACAAGGAACAGAACAAAAAAACAGTTTTTTATCTTTCCATGGAATTCTTAATGGGTCGTGCGTTAGGTAACAACATGATCAACTTAACTCATTACAAAGAAATTGCAGAAGCATTAGATGAATTAGGTTTAGACATTAATGTCATTGAGGATCAGGAAAGAGATGCAGCATTAGGTAATGGTGGTTTAGGACGTTTGGCAGCATGCTTCTTAGATTCCCTTGCAACTCTTGGTTATCCAGCATATGGTTGTGGTATTCGTTATCATTATGGTATGTTCAAACAGGCAATCGAAAACGGTTACCAGATTGAAAAACCAGATGATTGGTTAAAAGATGGAAATCCATTTGAAATCCGTCGTGAAGAATATGCAAAAACTGTTAAATTTGGTGGATATGTTGAAGTAGAAATTGATGATACTGGAAAAAGACATTTTGTCCAGAAAGGATACCAGCAGGTTCGTGCAGTACCATATGATATGCCAGTTTTAGGATATGGCAATGGTGTAGTAAATACACTTCGTATCTGGGATGCAGAAGCAATTCAGACATTTAATTTATCTTCTTTTGACCAGGGAGATTATCAGAAAGCAGTAGAAGAACAGAATTTAGCAAGAAATATTTCTGAAGTATTATATCCAAATGATAATCATTACTCAGGAAAAGAATTACGTTTAAAACAGCAGTATTTCTTTGTGTCTGCATCTGTTCAAAATGCAATTGATAGATTTAAGAATTTTAATGACGATATCCATGATTTACCAAATAAAGTGGTCTTCCAGTTAAACGATACTCATCCAACAGTAGCAGTAGCTGAATTGATGAGAATTTTAATTGATGAAGAAGGTCTTGGCTGGGATGATGCATGGGATATCGTATGCCATACATGCGCATATACAAACCACACAATCATGTCAGAAGCATTAGAAAAATGGCCAATTGAGTTATTCTCAAGATTACTTCCTCGTGTATATCAGATCGTTGAAGAAATCAATGCTCGTTACGTAAGACAGATTCAGGAAAAATATCCAAATCAGCCTGAAAAAGTTGCAAGCATGGCAATTCTTTATGATGGTCAGGTTCGTATGGCTCACCTTGCGATTGCAGGAAGCTATTCTGTAAATGGTGTAGCAAGACTTCATACTGAAATCTTAAAGAAACGTGAATTAAAAGATTTCTATGAAATGAGACCAGAACAGTTTAACAACAAGACAAACGGAATTACACAGAGAAGATTCTTATTACATGGTGATCCATTGTTAGCTGACTGGGTTACTGATAAAATTGGAGACGAATGGATTACTGATCTTCCTCATATTGGAAAACTTGCAATTTATGCGGATGATGAAAAAGCACAGCAGGAATTCTTAAATATTAAATATAAAAATAAACTTCGTCTGGCAAAATACATCAAAGAACATAATGGTGTTGATGTGGATCCTCGTTCTATCTTTGATTGTCAGGTAAAACGTTTACATGAATACAAACGTCAGTTATTAAATATCTTACACGTTATGTATTTATATAATCAGATCAAAGAACATCCAGATATGGATATTGTGCCTCGTACATTCATTTTTGGTGCGAAAGCAGCAGCTGGTTATAGTACTGCTAAATTAACAATCAAGTTAATTAACTCTGTTGCTGATCGTATTAACAACGATACATCAATCAATGGTAAATTAAAAGTTGTATTTATTGAAGATTATCGTGTATCAAATGCAGAAATTATTTTCGCAGCAGCAGATGTATCGGAACAGATTTCAACCGCTTCGAAAGAAGCATCTGGTACAGGAAATATGAAATTTATGTTAAACGGTGCTTTAACTTTAGGTACAATGGATGGTGCCAATGTAGAAATCGTAGAAGAAGTTGGCGAAGAAAATGCATTTATCTTTGGTAAGAGTGCAGATGAAATTATGGATTATGAGAAGAATGGCGGATATAACCCTCATGATATTTATAATTCCAACATGGAAATCCGTAAGGTTATGACTCAGTTGATCAATGGATATTATTCTCCAGAAAATCCAGAGTTATTTAGAGAAATTTATAACTCTTTATTGAACAAAGATCAGTATTTCACATTACTTGACTTTGATTCTTATGTAGCTGCACAGGAAAAAGTGAACGAAGCATACAAAGACGAATCTGCATGGGCAAAATCTGCAATCTTAAATATTGCAAAATCTGGTAAATTCACAGCAGATAGAACAATCGAGCAGTATGCTCAGGAAATCTGGAAATTAGAAAAGATTGATTTAACAAAATAGAATAGAAGATGATTCTTTTAAAAGCAGGTGATATTTCACCTGCTTTTTTCATATATTAAAATAGTGTAACCATTTAGAATAAGCTGTAAAATGTGTTAGACAAAAATAGTATGATTGAGAAAAGAGGAGTCAGTGTGAGATTTATTTCAAATATATTTGTGTTGACAGGAATTTTAATCGGTTTTCCTTTATTGTTTTATGTTGCATTCAATGGACTTAATGTGGACAGGCTTCCGGATATTTCTGATGTAGAAAGTGGTTATGTGATTGAAGATGATTCAGGAAACACTTATGATCTTGATCAATATATTGTAGGGGTGTTGCCGTCAGAAATTGATACCAATTCCGAATATGAGGCGATCAAAGCACAAGCAGTCATCATTCGGACAAGTATTTTACAACAAATGAATGGGAAAAAACAAATCAAAAGCAAGGAATTAGGGGAGAAGTATATTAATGAAGATAAACTAAGAGAACAAATGGGAGAGAATGAGTATACAAAAAATATTCAAATTTTGACAAAAACAGTTTTGGAAACGAGAGGGAAGGTGATGCAGGCGGAAGGAGCTTATATTGTACCGTTATATCATGAAGTCAGTGTGGGTACGACAGTTAGTGCAAAAGAATTATATGGCAAAGCGATTACATATTTGCAGGCGGTTGATAGTAGTGCCGATGTAGAAGCACCAGATTACATGCATGTGGAGGAGTGGGAGTATGAAGATGCATTGGCATTGCTCAAACAAAAAAAGAGCGATTCTAAGGTGACATTGGAACAACTGGAAAAACAAATATCTGTGACTTCAAAAACAACATCTGGTTACGTGAAAACAATAAAAGTGGGTGACACAAAATTTTCTGGAGAAGATTGGAAGGAGATATTTGGATTGCATTCGACCAATTTTTATATCGAAGATCATGATCACAAAATGAGAGTCATTTCGCTTGGAAAAGGTCATGGACTGGGATTGAGCCAATATGGTGCGAATGAGATGGCAAAAAAAGGTTCCGATTATAAAAAAATTTTAAAATATTATTATACGGGAATCAAAATAGCAACTGCATATAAGTAATGAAAACAGATATTTATGAATAAATCACAATTTTGAGGCAAAAATAGTACTGAGGTGATAATTATGAAACAGTATAATAAAAAAAACACATCATTTTTGTCTCATAAGGCGTATTATATAGCGCTTGCCGTTGGTTTTGCTGTTTTGATTGCTTTGATGGTTATTTATAGCAAACAAATGAAAAATAAAAATCAAATCGCAAGGCAGGAAATTAACCTTGATGAGGTTGGAAATGAAGCAATACAAAAGACAGAAGTAACAGAGAGTACAACACAGGAAATTACAACAACAGAGGCTACAGAAACAAAGCCTACACAGGCAAAAGTTGCTCCAACATTATCCTACGATGGAAAAACAAAATTAGACTGGCCAATAAACGGAAATATTCTTCTTCCTTTTAGTATGGATACCACCGTCTATTTTGAAACTTTGGATCAATACAAATGCAATCCGGGCATTTTGATTGAAGCAAAAGAAGGACAAGGTGTCGGTGCAGTCACAAAATGTCAGGTGATTGATGTGATGAAAAGTGATGAGCTTGGAAATCAGGTAGTTCTTGATCTCGGGGATGGATATACCGTTATTTTAGGGCAGTTAAAAGATGTGAAAGTAAAAAAAGGTGATGTACTAAAAACCGGTGATATCATTGCGTCAGTGGCGAAACCGACAAACTATTACACCTTAGAAGGCGAACACTTATACATGGAAATGTTACACAAAGAAAAACCAGTCAATCCTGTTGACTATATGAAAGAATAGATTTTATAGAGTTTTTTAAAAAATTATGATATAATCTTATGAAAATAAAGCATTTGCTGTTTACGATAGAGTACAAAGCAAGTGCTTTCTTTCTATTTTTTGATATTCGATAAAGGAATGAATATAGAAATGAAAAATTATACTTATATAGTAGAGTGTAGTGATGGCAGTTTATACACTGGATGGACAAATGATATAAAAAAGCGTATAAAGACACATAATCAGGGAAAAGGAGCAAAATATACAAGAACTAGGCTTCCTGTTCGATTGGTATATACGGAAGAATTCCCGACCAAACAAGAAGCCATGCAAAGAGAATATCAGATTAAACACTTATCAAGAAAAGAAAAGCTTCACTTAGTACAAATATATTCTAGAGGAAAGAATACATAACGACGCAATGGCAGGCGCTGCCAGCCATAACAAATAAATGAAAAATTTCGTGTGATCCAAAATATTTATGGCGAGCATTAAAAATTGGAAGTTTCAGTGCATAGATGATCCCACCAATCGTGTAAATGATACCTCCTGCCACTAACCAAGCAAAAGCAAAATGGGATAGTGAGTGAATGATTGGTGAAATTGCAAGGATACAAGTCCATCCCATGGCGATATACATAATGGAAGAAATCCATTTTGGACAATCAACCCAGAACATTTTAAATCCAATCCCTAAAAGAGCAATAATCCAGACAAGGATAAGTAATCCATAGCCAATGATTCCTTTTAAGGCAATCATACAAATTGGTGTATAGGAACCTGCGATCAAAATAAAAATCATACAGTGATCTAATTTTTTTAATTTAAGATTGACGGATTCTGTACTATCAATGGAATGATAAAGTGTACTGGCGGAATACAAAGCAATCATACTGATAACAAAAACGGTAAGGGATAGTGTCTTGATAAAGTCTCCGCTTAATAAAGATTGTACAATTAATGGGATTGCTGATAATAAAGAAAGAATTGCTCCGATTAAATGAGTAATTGCACTTCCTGGATCCTTAAAATGTATTTTCATATAAAAACCTCCTATCATAGTTTAATAAATTTCGTAATGTAGTTTTAAAAACTATTTATTGTGGTGATAATACTACTAAATAAAGAAAAAGTCAAGGGGAGGAAAGAAAATAGTTATTTCATTTGAGTGAGGTTTTACATTTATTATGAAAAATAGTGTATTGGATAAATGGTTTGGGGTAAAATAAAAAAGAAGTTTTCATTGTTTTTTCGTTTGGTCTCCAATAATTTATATTGACAGAAAAGAATTTCATCTATATAATAGTATTAGTAACAATTATTATTATTATATTATGTATAGAAAGAGGCCTGCAATGAAAACGGGATCAAAGCGAAGCAGACAAAGAGAAGCTATATTAGAATATATCAAGTCTACAAAAGAGCATCCAAGTGCAGATATGGTTTACGAACATGTAAGAAAAGAGATTCCTAATATCAGTTTAGGTACTGTTTATCGGAATTTGAATCTTTTAGCGGAGGCGAATGAGATTCGAAAAGTAAACTGCGATGGAAAATCAGATCGGTTTGACTGTGTCAGCGAGCCCCATTATCACGTGTTATGTACCAAGTGTGGATGTGTGATGGATCTAAAAATGGATTCACTTGCACATATTGATATTTTGGCGGATAATACATTTGAGGGTAAAATTACCGGTCATTCGATATTTTTTAAAGGTATCTGTAAAAAATGTTTAAAAGGTGTTGACACAGAGAAATAATAATGGTACTATAATATCAGTAATAATTACTATTACTGAATTGAATGAAAATGATTTATAAAAGGAGATTCTATTATGAAAAAATTTGTATGTACAGTATGTGGTTATGTTTATGAAGGTGAAGCAGCTCCAGAAAAATGTCCAGTATGTGGCGTAGGTGCTGATAAATTTAAAGAACAGAGTGCAGATGAAGCTTGGGCTGCAGAACATGTAGTAGGTGTTGCTCAGGGCGTAAGCGAAGACATCATTGCTGATTTAAGAGCAAACTTCGAAGGTGAATGTTCAGAAGTAGGTATGTATCTTGCTATGGCTCGTGTAGCTCATAGAGAAGGATATCCAGAAATCGGATTATACTGGGAAAAAGCTGCACATGAAGAAGCTGAACATGCTGCAAAATTTGCTGAATTATTAGGTGAAGTTATAACAGATTCTACAAAGAAAAACCTTGAAATGAGAGTAGAAGCTGAATTTGGTGCTACAGCAGGTAAAACAGATTTAGCAACTCGTGCAAAAGCAGCAGGACTTGACGCAATCCATGACACAGTTCATGAAATGGCTAGAGACGAAGCTAGACATGGTAAAGCATTCAAAGGCTTATTAGAAAGATACTTTGGATAAGCTACAAGCCATGCAAGGATAAAAACAAAAAACACGGTGCAAAGAGTACTTGTATTCTTTGCACCGTGTTTTTTGTTTTTAGACTTATAGGGCGCCAGCCCTACAGCGAGATGAAGCGAAGCGAAATCGAGATGAGCATGGCTTGTAATAAAGGCGACAGCCCTACAACGAGATGAGCATGGCTTGTAAAGATATTATAAAATATTGCAGAAATATTAAAAAAATGTAAAAACATTCTCCCATTTTTGTATGTTTTATGTTATGATAAGAACAATGGCGAATAATAAAAGATGACATAATAATAATCGGAGGGAAATATGAAATTATTGAAACGTGCAGCAGCATTGATATTGATGATGGTTTTGTGCTTGAATTTAAGCATAGGTAATGTTTTAGCAGCTTCAGTAGACGAGATTATTAGCGATGTGGATGCTGTTGTGAATGCAAGTGATGTTACAGAGGATAAAGAAGTTAAAGAACAGATTACGGAATTTGCAGATTTGTCACCTATTATTTTAACATACGATAAAAGACCAGAATTAAAAGATATTCTGGCTGATCTTCCAGATAAATTATTAGTATATCTGGACCATACATATACAACTGCAGAAATACCTGTTAAATGGGAATGTGAGGGTAGTTATGAGGATACTGATTACTACTATTATCAGTTTAACCCTGTTTGTGTGACGGAGGACTATGATGTGGCAGAGGATATTGAAATGCCATATGCCGGTATCTTCCTTTCATCAGACGTTGGTAGAGCTTCTAGTATGAAAGGAGCTGTAAATAGTGGGACAAGAGGTGCCAACGAAACAACAATTTATAAATTTTTAACAGGAACAATGGGATTAAATAAAGCGGCAGCCTGTGGTGTTTTGGCCAATATTTATTCTGAGTCAGCTTTTAGCCCGACAGCATGGGGTGATAAAGGGACAAGCTACGGTATTTGTCAGTGGCATGCTACTCGTTTGACGGCTCTCAAGAATTATTGTAATAAAAATGGATATAAATATACTTCATTAACGGGACAGTTAAATTATATGTATTATGAATTAAAGAAGTCTTACAATAGTAGCGTTTTATCCTATTTAAAAGGTGTTAGCAATAATGCTCAGGGTGCTTATGATGCTGGTTATCGCTGGTGTCTGAAATATGAAATTCCAGCAAATACGAAAAGTGTAAGTAATGCACGAGGAAATTTAGCCAAAAAGACATATTGGCCTGCCTATAAAAATGCAAGTATTAGTACAAATACAGACTCAGGTACGGATAAGAATCCTACAACAAGTGCTAATTCTGCTATAACGATCAGTAATGCAACAAAACCAACACAATTGACAGTTGGTTCCCCATTTATATTAAGAGGAATGGTTTCATCTGGTAATGTCTTAACTTCGGTGACTGTTGGAGTTTATGATTCTAATGGTACGCCTAAAATAACAAGAACAATTAATCCGAATAAGACAACGTATGATATTCATAACATTGATAATTATATTACATTTGGTAAACTTGCTTCAGGTAAATATAACTATAAAGTATCCGCTAAGACATCTTCAACATCTAAAACACTAGTAAATCAGGCATTTGCTGTATTAAAGAAAAGTTCGATTAGCGGTACATCATCCTATACAAAGACATATGGTGCTTCTGCATTTAATTTGAATGCAAAAAGAACAGCAGGAAACGGAGCACTATCTTATACTTCAAGTAATAATAATGTCGCTACCGTATCTTCGACCGGCAAGGTAACAATTAAGGGAACCGGATACTGTACGATTACTGTAAAAGTAGCTTCAACTTCTACTTATTCAGCAGCAACAAAAGTAGTAAGTATTTATGTAGTTCCAAAGAAGACTTCTGTTTCATCGCTGAAAGCAGTTGGCGGTAGAAAATTAAAAGTGACATGGAGTAAGAATAGCAAAGCGACTGGTTATGTTATCCAGTATTCGACAAATAAAAACTTTAGTTCAAATGTTAAGTCTGTAACTGTGACAAATTATAAGACAACAGCTAGAACTTTATCTTCATTGACAAGAAATAGAAAATATTATGTTCGTATACGTGCATATAAGAAGACAGTTGTAAACGGTCAGAATAAAAATTTATATGCATCTTGGAGTGCAATAAAAACGAGTACTGCCATTAAATAATAGGTACATTTCATTTGTCGCCACACGCGAATCGATGAAGCTTGCAGAGGATGTTTCAGTCGGTTTGAACGAAGTAAGAGATTGGATCAGAGATTATTTTATGGATATAATTGTGTAAGTAGGAGGTTTTTATGTATTTCATTATAATTATGGCAATAAAACTGATATTGAGAATAGTATATTTTCCAATGAAAAAATGCATAAAAGTTGAGAAGAAAATTGTATATCTTTCAAGACAAAGCAATGAAAAATCTCTGGATATGGAATTGTTATCAAAAGAGATTCATAGAAGATACCCGGATTATAAGCAGGTTTTTCGATTAAAGATGATTGAACCGGGACTAAAATCTGCCATCTCTTATGGATTTTGGCTTTTAGGGGATATGATACAGATTGCTGGAGCAAGTGTTGTGATATGTGACACATATTCTATTCCAGTGTCATGTTTGAAACATCGTAAATCTTTGAAGATTATTCAAATTTGGCATGCGATGGGTGCAATCAAGCAGTTTGGATGGCAGTCTGTTGGACGAGCAGAAGGACGTTCAAGACAGGCAAGTAAGATTTTAAATATGCATGCAAATTATGATTATGTAACTGTTCCATCTAAAGCAACTGCACAATTTTATGTGAAAGCGTTTCATACCTCAATGAAGAAAATGAAGATTTTGACGCTTCCTCATATCGATTTTATTGTAGATAACAATAATAGAAAATCAGAATTTTACAGAGATAATCCTAAGTTTTTAGGAAAAGAGATTATTCTTTATTTGCCAACGTTTCGTGATGACGAGCAATTGATTGTAGAAAGTCTTCAAAACGAGTTTGCAAAGGAAGAACAATTTGGTCTGATTATTTCTTTGCATCCTCTTAGCAGGACACATATGACAAAGAAAGATGAGATAAAAGGAAATTATACAGCGTATGATCTTATGAAACTGGCAGACTATATTATTACCGATTATTCTGCCTGTGCGTTTGAGGCTTCGTTGTTGAATAAACCATTGTATTTCTATACTCCTGATTATGAGACATACAAAAATACAAGGGGTGTCAATATTGATCTCACAAGCGAAATGAGTCAGTATGTGTATAAAGATGCAAAAGAATTATGTCAGCAAATGAAAGCGAATCATTATGATTACAGAGATTTGAAAGCTTTTTCTAAAAAGTATATTGAAAACACAGAACATTGTACTGAGAAAATGGCAGATTTTATTTGTCAACAGATGAGAAGTAATTAAAACTTGCGTTTGTTTTTTATTTCATAGGAAACTACGTTGTAATTTCCTATGAAATAAAAAACGCTCCGCGAGGATGCGATTCGCTTATATAATATTGATGTAGCGAATATATTGGAGGAAAAGGTTTGTCAGCGGGGAAATTAATTCGAAAATATGCTACAGGAGTAGCAAAAAAAAATAAATATATACGTCGTATAATACGGGCTGTTCTGAATACGTATCGTATTATTCGATATAGAATTCATACACATGGTATACGTGTAAATAATAGAACGATTATTTTTGATACTTTTAATGGTAGATCTTATTCAGATACTCCAAGAGCAATCTATGAATATATGTTGTCACAGGAGCAGTTTAAAAATTATCGTTTTATATGGGTTTTTTGTGATGTGGAAGAGTATGCATGGTTAAAGAAAAATCCCAACACATATCTAGTGAAAGATCGGAGCAAACGATATGAGCGTGCTTTGGCAACCGCAAAATATTGGATTTGTAATTATCGAATGTATGATTATATTTATCCAAAAAAGGATCAGCAATATATACAGTGTTGGCATGGAACTCCGTTAAAACGATTGGGATATGATATTGAACATTCTAATAACGCGATGAATTCTTCCGCAGAAATTAAGTACAAATATCGTACTGATGCAGAAAAATTCAAATATATTCTTTCGCCATCGTCTTTTGCAAGTGATAAGTTTGCTTCTGCTTGGAATCTAAATAAGACAGGTCAAAGAGAAAAGATTATTGAACTTGGCTATCCAAGAGATGATTATTTAAAGCATTACACAAAAGAGGATGTTTTGCAGATAAAAAAAGAATTAGGAGTGCCAGAAGATAAAAAAGTGTTACTATATGCACCGACATGGAGAGATAATCAGCATACATCAGGGGTAGGATATGTTTATTCTACAGAAGTAGATTTTTCTAAATTACAGCAACACCTGGGAGATGAATGGATTATTTTATTTCGGGCACATTATTTGGTAGCCAATTCATTTGACTTTGATAAATATGCAGGATTTGTCTATGATGTATCTTCCTACGATGAAATCAATCGCCTGTATGTAATATCAGATTTGTTGATTACGGATTATTCAAGTGTATTCTTTGATTATGCAAATTTATGTCGTCCGATGATTTTTTATATGTATGATCTGAAATTCTATGGCGATGATTTGAGAGGGTTTTATCTTGACTTGGAAGAACTTCCTGGTCCGATCGTACAAGAGGAAGATAAGCTTATCGATACAATTAAAAAATTAGATTCCTGGTTTTCCTATAATGAAAAATACCAGAAATTTAATGATAAATATAACTTATTGAATGACGGTGACGCCAGTGCACGATTTATAGATCGTGTTTTTGGGAAATCGTTGGCAACAAAATGATAAAGTAAATGAAAGGAAAAGAGATAAATGGTAAGAGTTATAACTTATGGAACATTTGATTTGTTACACTATGGACACATTAATTTGCTTCGTAGAGCAAAAGAACAGGGAGATTATTTAATCGTTGTATTGTCTACAGATGAATTTAACTGGAATATGAAGCAGAAGAAATGTTATTTCCCTTATGAACAAAGAAAACAGTTATTAGAAGCAATCCGCTATGTGGATTTAGTTATTCCAGAAAATAACTGGGAACAGAAACGTTCGGATGTTCATGAATATCATGTAGACAAATTTGTTATGGGTGATGACTGGAAAGGTAAATTCGATTTCCTTGAAGAAGAAGGCGTAGAGGTTGTTTATCTTCCAAGAACTCCAGAAATTTCAACAACAGCAATTAAGAAAGATTTGGCTGAAAAAGACAAAAAATAAATAATTTAAAAGAAGCACATAATATTCATCTTGTTTTGATGGTATTATGTGTCTTTTTATGATATAAGAAAGTTTACGTTATTCTATGAAAAAACAATTGCATAGTGCTGGTTGCCTTAGTATAATAAGGTTATAATTTAGCTGGTAAAGGAAGTATTTACCAGAAGACTTAAATCTATAGTTATAAAGATTAGAAGGAGATTAGAATTATGTTAGAAAAAATGAAAGAGATTATTGCAGAACAACTTGGTGTTAGTGAAAGTGAAATTGGATTAGATACATCATTTAAAGATGATTTAGATGCTGATTCTCTTGATTTATTCGAATTAGTTATGGCATTGGAAGATGAATATGATATTGAGATTCCGGCAGAGGATTCTACTAAACTTGTAACAATCGGTGATGTTATTAATTATTTAAGAGACAAAGGTGTAGAAGACTAATTTTATGCTAGGACATATAGCAGGCAGGATCAAGGTTCTGTTTAATAAAATCGAAAGGAAAAATATAAATAGATTAGATTTGTTTATTTTTTGTTTATAAAGTTTCATTGTTTATACATTGATTTGGAAGGATAATCTGATATACTTAAGACATAGTTTTTCATATATTTTTTATCCTCTCTTTTCAATAAAAATAGAACGAAGAAAAGGCTGTCTGGATACTCAGACGGCCTTTTTTGTTTCATAGGAAATTATGTTATAATTTCTATGAAGCAAATAACACTCCGCGAGGATGCGACCAGACGCGGACTTGTTCACTTTTGTTCTGATATTTTTTGTTGAAAAATAACGGATTTTCTTAATTTTTGTTTAAGTGTGCAAAAAGGGTTTGAATTTTTCTTAAATTTGTTTATAATAATAAGAGTATATGTACATGAAATATAACCATACGCAGTTTTACTGCGAATATGATAGAGAGATGAAAGGGGATCACTATGGCATCAGGCACAGATATCGGAATTGATTTGGGTACCGCAAGTGTACTTGTCTATGTAAAAGGAAAAGGAGTTGTGTTAAGAGAGCCTTCTGTAGTAGCTTTTGACCGCAACACAAACAAGATTAAAGCAATTGGAGAAGAAGCTAGATTAATGCTTGGAAGAACACCAGGTAATATCGTAGCAATTCGTCCATTACGTCAGGGAGTTATCTCTGATTATACTGTTACAGAAAAGATGTTAAAATACTTTATCAGTAAGACAGCTGGTAAATCATTATTTGGTAGAAAACCACGTATCAGCGTATGTATTCCAAGTGGAGCTACAGAAGTTGAGAAAAAAGCTGTTGAAGATGCAACCTATGCGGCTGGTGCTAGAGAAGTTAATATCATTGAAGAACCAGTTGCGGCAGCCATTGGAGCTGGCATTGATATTTCAAAACCATGTGGAAATATGATTGTTGATATTGGAGGAGGTACTGCTGATATCGCTGTTATTTCTTTAGGTGGTGTTGTAGTTAGCACATCTATTAAAGTAGCTGGTGATGATTTTGATGAAGCAATTGTACGTTATATGCGTAAAAAACATAATTTATTGATTGGTGATAGAACAGCAGAAGAAATCAAGATCAACATTGGTACAGCATATAAGAGACCAGAAAATGTTGTTATGGATGTACGTGGTCGTAATCTGATTACAGGTCTTCCTAAGACAGTGACAGTATCTTCTGAAGAGACAGAAGAAGCATTAAAAGAACCAGCATATCAGATTGTAGATGCTGTACACAGTGTACTTGAAAGAACTCCACCAGAATTATCAGCTGATATTTCTGATCGTGGTATTGTATTAACTGGTGGTGGTGCATTACTTCAGGGATTAGAAGAACTGATCGAAGAAAACACAGGAATTAATACCATGACTGCAGAAGAACCATTAACAGCAGTAGCAATTGGTACTGGTAAGTATATCGAGTTCTTGGCAGGAGAAAGAGATGCGGAATAGAGTCTTAAGATAGAGGTTTTCAGAATATTTTATACTTAGGATAATAATACATGCCGGAAGCAAATATTGTTTCCGGCATATTCTTTTATTTCATAGAAAATTACGTTGTAATTTCACGTGTGTAGGCAGTTTAAACGTTAAGAAAAGAGTGAAAGTGTTAAAAATATATTACATAAATATTAAAAATTGCATTTGCTTTTATTTTAGAATCATGTAAAATATATTATAGGGGAATAGGAGGTGGCCAGGATGGGACGGATTGAGGGATATGTAGAACATATCCGATTTCGTAATCCTGATAATGGTTATACGGTATTAACACTTGATATGTCAGGCGATGATGAAACTTTAGTAGGAATCTTTAATTATATTCATGAAGGCGAGTATATAGGAGCAGAAGGCGAATATGTAGACCATCCTGTTCATGGACCTCAGTTTCAGGTGAAATCATATGAGATTTTAGAACCAGATGATATCGATGGTATGGAACGATATCTCGGCTCAGGGGCAATCAAAGGAATTGGTGTTGCGTTAGCAAAACGAATTGTCAAGAAATTTAAAAAAGATACTTTTCGTATTATAGAGGAGGAGCCGGAAAGACTGGTTGAAATTAAAGGGATTTCTGAACGAAAGGCCAATGATATTGCTGTTCAATTTCAGGAAAAACAGGAAATGCGCAATGCAATGATGTTTTTGACCCAGTATGGAATTGCTACGAATTTTGCAGCTAAGATTTACAAAGAATATGGCGATCGACTGTTTGAGATAATCGAGAACAATCCTTACAAACTTGCGGAAGATATTCATGGGATTGGGTTTAAAATTGCCGATGAAATAGCTGAGAAAGTCGGTATAGGAGCAAGTTCTGAGTTTCGTATCCATTCTGGTATTTTATATACATTACAGCAAGGAGTGGCTGCGGGACACATTTATTTGCCTAAAGCAATCTTATGTCAAAAAGCAGCACAATTGTTAAGTTTGAGTCCGGAGATGATTGAAACACAGATTATGAATCTGATGATTGACAGTAAAATCGTCATTAAAGAATCTGTGGAAGGAGAAATCATATATTTATCTCATTTTTACTACATGGAATTAAACACAGCAAAAATGTTGCATGATCTAAACGTTGATTACCAGATTTCAAAAGAAGATCTGGAGAAAAAGCTGGATCAAATTCAAGAGAAATCAGAAATGCAATTAGATGACATGCAAAAAAAAGCCATCAGGGCGGCTGCTCAAAATGGAATCATGATCATAACTGGTGGTCCGGGAACCGGAAAAACGACAACCGTAGACGCTTTGATCCACTATTTTGAGTCAGAAGGCATGGATATATTTCTTTGTGCTCCTACTGGTCGTGCTGCAAAACGTATGACAGAAGCAACGGGCTATGATGCTTCTACGATCCATCGTATGTTAGAATTAAACGGCGGAACAGAAGATGGAAGTGATATGCGATTTGAACGTAATCGCGAATATCCATTGGAGACAGATGTGATCATTGTTGATGAAATGTCCATGGTGGATTTGTATTTGTTTCATGCACTGCTTACTGCTATGCTCCCCGGTACTAGGTTAATCATGGTGGGCGATGTCGATCAGTTGCCGAGTGTCGGAGCCGGAAATGTTTTAAAAGATATTATTGCATCAAAAAAATTTGCGGTGGTTGAGCTGACAAAGATTTTTCGTCAGCAAGAGGGCAGTGATATTGTCTTAAATGCACATAAAATCAACGCCGGACAACATATATTATTAAATAATAAAAGCAGAGATTTCTTTTTTTTAAGAAGAATGACAATCAATGATATTATTGGCGTGGTTGTTTATTTAATGCGTGATAAGCTGCCTGCTTATGTCGATGCAACCCCTTATGATATTCAAATCCTAACCCCAATGCGCAAAGGAGAACTTGGTGTTGAGCGTTTAAATACTGTTTTACAGCGATATATAAATCCACCATCACCAGAAAAACAAGAAAAGGAAACTTCATTTGGAGTGATACGGGAAGGTGATAAAGTCATGCAGATTAAAAATAATTATAATCTTGAGTGGACGATCAAAGGCCGTAAAGGATTTGTTATTGATGAAGGGACTGGAGTGTTTAATGGTGATACTGGTATTGTCAAAGAAATCAATACATTTTCGGAAACTGTAACGGTTGTCTTTGATGAAAATCGTTATGTAGAATATGCCTATAATATGCTGGATGAACTAGAATTGGCATATGCAGTTACGATACACAAATCACAGGGAAGTGAGTATCCGGCTGTGATCATGCCGCTGTTAACAGGACCGCAGATTTTGATGAATCGTAATTTGCTTTATACCGCAGTTACACGAGCAAAAAAATGTTTAACGATTGTGGGAAATGATAATACCGTGTATAATATGATTGATAACGTATCGGAAATGAAACGCTACTCAACATTAGATATAAGAATTCAGGAATTTGATTTATAATAAAAGAGAATTCCGTAATCAATGAAAGGAAGAGACGATGAAAAGAAAAATTGTAGTATTCTTTATGGCTTTCATGATGCTGACAACGATTCCGACCTCAGCATTTACAATCACAAATGAGGGATCAATATCGGATATAGAAATACCATCTGATTCGGAATCATCCCAAAATGGACTTTTGCCATCTGGAATTAAAATTGAATATACAGAAGGAACGGAAGAAACGGACAATTTGCCATCAAAATTTATTCCCAAAACAGCCTCTTCTACAATGGCAGAATATAAGGCAGCGACGACTTCTGTCAAAGATCAGGGAATGACAGGAGCCTGTTGGGCATTTGCGACATTTGGTAATTTAGAATCTTTTTACTTAACAAAAGAGAAAAAAGAGTATGATTTTTCAGAAAATCATATGCGATATGCGATGACAAATGGGGATAAATATACTAATCCATATGGCTATGATCTAAATGTGATGGATGGCGGAAATTATTGGATGTCACTTGCCTATTTGACTAGAAATACGGCAGGAGGACCGGTTTATGAGAAAAATGATCCTTTTGATGAAAATAATGACAGACCGGTATCGACGACTTTATCAAAGCCAATAACAGGACAGTACGTAAAATCGGTAAAAATGCTTGGTGATGTTGATTATACTCCATCAACAGACCATTGGTGGAAAAAGGCGGAATATAAGAATTATATTTCAGATATCAAAGCAATGATCCAAAGTTATGGAGCTGTTTATTCCGGGTATTGTGATGAGGGATCCCAAACAGTTCACTATAACAAATTTCAATATGCAGATAAGACGAAAGGGACAGGAATTGCCTATTTGAGCGACTTACGAAATGATAAAGGAAATTATAGCTTGGTTGGCGAGGCAAATCATGCAATTACGATTGTCGGTTGGGATGATTCTTTTTCAAGAGATAATTTTTATTCGGATTGTAAACCAGATAGCAATGGTGCTTTCCTTGTAAAAAACAGTTGGGGTGATAGCTGGGGAGAAGGAGGATATTTCTGGATATCTTATGAGGAAATGTTTTCTGAAACCTGTGCTGTGACTTCTATGACAACAAGAAAGTCCTTGTATGACCATCTGTATGAATATGATACGCTCGGCTTGACAGATATTTATTCTGCCGACAGTAAGACGTTTACGATTATGAATCGTTTTTCGAGAGAGACGACAAAACAGCAAAAGGTGACTGCTGTATCCAGCTATTTTCTTCAGCCCGGAGTAACAGTTAATGTTTATGTATCACCAAATGGAGATGCGTCAAAGCTGACGAAAGTAGCCTCCAAAAAGATTTCGGATCCAGGTTTTCAGGTTATCCCATTAGACACGAAAATCACAATCACAGACTCACAATATCTAGTGGCTGTGGAATGTAAGTCCAGTTCTGAGAATGTTGATTTTTCCGTGGAGGATCGATGGACGTGGCAAGATTGTGGTATGGATTTAACGACTCAGGCAAAAGCATCTGCTGGGCAAAGTTATTTTGGCACAACCATTAGCTCTGTAAAAAAAGGTTCCTATACGGATTTGACAAAAGAGGTAGCTGATGGTAAAGAATTGGAAAATGCCAATATTTGTCTGAAAGCATATACGAAAAATACGGGTACGACTTTAAAAAGTATCAGTAAAGTCTCTGTATCTAATGTTAAGACTAAGACCTATACAGGTAGTAATACCTCACAGTCTCCGGTTGTTAAGTTAAACGGTAAGAAATTGACCAAGGGTACCGATTATAAAATTAGCTATAGCAACAATAAAAAACCTGGCGTTGCGACAATGAAAATTACTGGTATTGGGAAATATTATGGTACTGTTTCGAAAAAATATAATATTAAGCCGAAAAAAACGTCCATTACTTCTCTTTCCAGTAAATCAAAGAAGAAACTGACCGTGAAATGGAAAAAATCTACGGGTGCAACGGGATACAAAGTGTATGTTCGTAAACAGGGTAGCAAAAAGTGGACATTGAAGAAAACAACCTCCAAGACTTCTTATACCATTTCTAAGTTGACGAGTAAGAAAAAATATTATGTCAAAGTTCGTGCCTATAAGAAATCTGGGTCAAAAACGATTTACAGTTCTTACAGTGCAACAAAATCGAAAAAAATAAAATAGATGATTAAGTGAGTTACGATTGAAAAACTGGTTTTGCGTCTTTGCAATGCCAGTTTTTTTTGTTATAATGTGAAGACCCTTGGAGAGAATGGAAAGAAGGGGTTATGTACCAAGAAATATGGAATCTTTTGTATCCGAAATGTTGCCCAGTTTGTTTTGAAATATTGGAGGATCAGCATAGGTTGGTCTGTCAAAAATGTTATCGAAAAATAAAACGGGTAAAACAACCATATTGTTATCAATGTGGTAAGCCATTGTCTTTGGATGAACAAGAATTCTGTCGAGATTGCAATCGGAAGGACAAATTATTTGATCGTGGTTTTTCGATTGTGGAATATGACGCTATAACAGCACCATCCATTTTGGCTGTCAAATATAAAAACCGACGTGAATTTTTAAAATTTTATGGAGAATTAGCAAAAAAGCAGTATTGTCTGTTATTTCGAAGACTTCATATAGAGTGTATGATACCAGTGCCAATTGGAAGAAAGAAACTCCGTAAAAGAGGATTTAATCAGGCTGCTCTTTTTGGATTTGAGGTTGCGAAGTGGATGCAGGTACCAGTAAAAACAGAAATTTTAAGGCGCTCACGGGAAACCGCTCCTTTAAAAGAGCTAGATCCACTGCAGAGAAAACAGGAATTATCAAAGGCATTTGTGTGGCAGGGAAAAGGATATCAACAGGAAAAGACCGTGTTGCTGGTAGATGATATTTATACATCAGGGGCAACGGTCAATGCCTGTACAAAAGTGTTAAAAGAAAATGGAATTAAAAAAGTGTATGTCCTGACGATAGCAATTGGGCGGGATATTGGTTGATGGAATCAAATAGAGGTAGAGAAAAATGAGTTTAAATCCGGAAATAACAAAAGCATTATTGCAATGGTATGATTACAATGCACGGATTCTTCCGTGGCGTGGGAATCCAACTCCTTATCGTGTATGGATTTCCGAGATCATGTTACAGCAGACTAGGGTGGAGGCAGTAAAACCTTATTATGATCGATTTATGAAAGTATTGCCGGATATTAAATCTTTGGCGTTCGTAGAGGATGATCTATTGATGAAGCTTTGGGAGGGACTTGGTTATTATAATCGTGCTCGGAATTTGAAAATTGCGGCAAATCAGATCATGGATGAATTTGGGGGACAGATGCCGGCAGATTATCAGGCTCTTTTATCTTTAAAGGGTATCGGTGAGTATACGGCTGGCGCGATTGGCTCGATTGCTTTTGGGCTTCCGGTAGCCGCTGTGGATGGGAATGTTTTGAGAGTAATTACAAGAATTACTGGTGATGAAAGTGACATTTTAAAACAGGCGACGAAACGTGCGATCACAAAGGATATATTAGAGATATTGCCAAAAGAAAGATCGGGAGATTTTAATCAGGCATTGATGGAATTGGGGGCAACTGTATGCATACCAAATGGGCAGCCAAAATGTGAACAGTGTCCATGGGATACCATTTGTCGTGCTTATAAGGAAAATTTGATTGATAAAATTCCTGTAAAAACGCCAAAGAAAAAAAGAAAAATTGAGCATAAAACCGTATTTTTGCTAGAGTACCAGGATAAAATCGCAGTTCGTAAAAGAGCTGCCAAAGGATTGCTAGCCGGACTTTGGGAATTTCCGAATAAAGAAGGGATTTTTTCGATAGAAGATATGGAAGCTTTGATGGATAAATGGCAGGTGGAGACATATCGGCCCCAGACAACCAAAAAGGCAAAACATATTTTTAGTCATATTGAATGGCATATGACAGGATTTTATATTGAATGTCAACAAAAGCCGAATGTAGAAGATTTTGTGTGGATATCAAGGGAAGAATTGGAACAATCTTATGCTATTCCGTCAGCTTTTGAGGCTTTTAAGGCGGCACTTTAAAAATAAATTGTTATCTGTTATAATAGACATACAAAAATAAGAAATCGAGATGATGACATGAAATTTAGACCTTGTATTGATATACACAATGGAAAAGTAAAGCAAATCATTGGTGGGAGTCTGATTGATACTGGAAATCAGGCGCAAGAGAATTTTGTTTCCACATATGATGGTAGCTTTTATGCAAATCTATATAAAGAACATGGATTAAAAGGTGGTCATATTATACTGTTGAACCCTGTTGATTCGGAGTATTATGAAGCGGATGTTGAGCAGGCCAGACTAGCTTTGCAGGCTTATCCGGGTGGTCTTCAGATTGGAGGCGGGATGAATGTAGATAATGCACAGCGATTTTTGGAAATGGGAGCATCTCATGTGATCGTAACATCTTATGTTTTTCGAAACGGACAAATTAATTTTAAAAATTTAGAGAAACTTGTTCAAACGGTTGGGAAAGAACGTCTGGTGTTAGATCTTAGTTGTCGAAAGAAGGGTAATGAGTACTATGTGGTGACGGATCGCTGGCAAAAATATACAGATGTAGCCTTAAATTATGAGACCTTAGATCATTTAGCTGCTTATTGTGATGAGTTTTTGATTCATGCAGTTGATGTTGAAGGAAAATCGTCTGGAATCGAACAAGAATTAGTCACTATGATTGGCAAATGGAACAAAATTCCGGTTACTTATGCCGGAGGAGTGCGAAGTGAAAGAGATTTGGCATTGTTAAAAGAATTAGGGCATGGACAGTTGGATGTGACGATTGGAAGTGCATTAGATTTATTTGGTGGCAATATGAAATTTGAAAAAGTGTTATCATACTGTGATTCACTAGTTTAGGAGGAATATATATGGAACTGTTATACGAAGCTAGTAATTTTAAAATACAATTACATTGGGTGTTACCATTTGCAATTTTAGGGTTTGCAGGATTATATGCAACCTATAAGGGACCCAAAATGTTTGTGCGATTTTTAGGAATTGTCGCACTTGCTATCTGTGCAATCACATTAGCTCGTTTTTGTTATGGATATGTGACGATCATTGAAACGTACAAGAATGGAAATTATCAGACGATTAAAGGCAAGGTTGAGAATTTTGCGCCTGCTTCGCAAGGTGGTGAGACGACCGAGGATGAAGAGGATGAAAGTTTTAACATCCGAACCGTGCATTTTTCGTATAACAGATCGTTCATTCAGAAGTTTGGTTACCATAAAACATCTGCAAATGGTGGATATATTAAAGAAAATGGACAAAAACTACAAATTGGTTATATACCAACACAAAAAGGCAATGTTATCGTAAGGATTGAAGAAATCAAAGAGGAAAAATAAATGAAAATTGCTTATTTTGCGATTACAAAACAGGGACAGCAGTTGACGAAAGAATTAAATCAGCAGCTTCCAGGAACGGTATATGGAAAAGAAAATTTAAAAATGAATCTGCAAAAAGCATTTTTGGAATATGATGGATTAGTCTGTGTGATGGCAACAGGCATAGTGGTGCGAATTCTCGCACCACTTTTTGTACATAAACAAAATGATCCGGCAATCGTTGTTCTCGATTCTAGGGGAAACTATGCAATCAGTCTGCTATCGGGGCATTTGGGTGGTGCCAATGCGCTTGCAAGAACAATTGCGAAGTTTACTGGTGGACAGGCGGTCATTACAACGGCAACGGATGTGGAATCTGCTTTTGCCTTTGATTTATTTGCTCAAAAATATAATATGGAAATTGGTAATATTGAGCAGCTTAAATATATTAGTTCGACACTTTTAGAAAAGGGCAAAGTACAGATTTTAAGTCCGTATAAGTATCCGGAGTTCAGTGAGCAGTTTCTCGAAGAATATGATGCATCATGTCCAGACCCTGTTGTTGTGATTGATGAAAAAAAGAATCAAATGTCACAAAGTCATGTTTTATATTTATACCCAAAGACGTTATGGGTTGGAATTGGGTGCAAAGCCGGAGTATCAACAATGGAAATAAAGCAGGCAGTTTGTAAAACGTTTGCAAAGTATGGATTGGTGTTACAATCAACCGAGGGATTTGCCACGATACCAAAAAAGGCAAAAGAAAAAGGGATTGTAGAAACGGCAAGAGAGTTTCAGAAAGAGTTGGTCATTGTCGATACAGAGAAAATTGATCAGTTGGATTTGGTTAAACTAGGAGTTCGTCAATCAGATTTTGTGAAAAAAACAGTTGGGGTACCGTCGGTGTCAACGGCTTCAGCATATATTGCTTCCGGAGAAGGCAAGATTCTTGTCGATAAAGAGATTTACCCGGGAATTACGGTCTCGATTGTTCAAAGAAAAATGAATGTTTATCAATGATTAGAAGCTGTCGTGTTTTACGGCAGCTTCTTGTGGTATAACATTATAAAAATTGTGCTTCTAAAAACAAAACTTGTTCATAAATAATTTGATGGGTTGGTGTTGATATTCCATATTTTTTTCCAAGCTTTAGTATACAGCCGGTTAACGTCTCGATTTCTGTTTTCTGCTTTTTCTCAATATCTTGCAAAGTGGACGAGCAGTGTGCATAAGTATCAGGTACCAGCTTACCATAAAATTCTTTGATGTATTCTTTTGGTGTTTCCCAAAAAGTTTCATATCCAGATGCTTTCATGACTGCAAAGGTTTCGTGAATCAAACGATTCATGATCGCGACTGTCGCATCACAGTCAGCCAGTTTTCCATACGGTACTTTAAGAATGGCTCCTAATGGATTTAGAGTGCAATTATAAAGCATTTTCGCCCACAGAGCTTTTCCCACTTCATCAGTCGATTCGGATGGGATTCCACTTTTGGTGATAGCTTCTGCTAAAGCGGTAACACATTTTGACGAATAGCCGTGAAGTGATCCTATCAAAATTGGAGCAGTATGAACGGTAATCTTACTACAATTTGGTTCACTTCTTTGGAATCCGGTGATAACGCGTGCATTATAAATAATTGATGGATCAAAATATTTTAAATATGGGAGATCATTTCCCCAGCCGTTTTGCATAATGACGATCCGACCATCTTCTTTTAAGCAGTTCGAGCAATTGGAAAGTTTCGCTGCCACTTCATGATTTCCCATTGTTTTAATCGTGATTAATATGTAATCATAAACATGATCAGGTAACGATTCATAGTCATAATAAACGGAGATATCATTTGGGGGGATATGAATGTCACCGAATAGTCCGGTTTTATGGATCCCTTTTTTTTCAATTGCTTCTCCAGTTTTGGTGGAAGCGAGAAATGAAATATTGTGTCCTGTGTTTTTTAAAGATGCACCAAGTGCAACTCCGATTGCACCAGCACCAATAATGAGTATATTCATAGCATAAAGCCTCCTGATTTTGTTCTTTTTTCCATTATAACATATAATGAAAAACATATAATAAAAATAAATTAACTGAATATTCTGAATATTTAAAAATATATAAAAATAGTATTGACAATTAAGAAAAATAGTGTATAATAACAGTATAAAGTAAATCAAACAAATAAATAAGATTTACAATTAAACTTATATTATTTAAAAAGATTTACAAATAAAAAGAGGAGGTACGGACCACCAAAAACTTAAATTAATTTTTAAAGGTTCAAATATTACGATAAGGAGGACAAACCACCAGACAGTTTTAATTATTAAATCAAAAAACCCCATTTTATTAAGAGAAGGTGTTCAGACCAAAGAAAAGATTGAATCGGTGAGTAGAACATTCGTCATTCAACAATCATAAAGAGTAAGAAATAGGAAGATAGGCTAATGACCACCAGAACTTAAGTATTACAATTGAATACAGAAAGATACCATAGTAGTCATGTTAATGATCCATTATTTGTAAGTCATTTAATTTTTCAAAGTCATTTCGTAACTCTTAAGTAACAGATAACTATAAAGATTTAGAAGAAACTACTAATTAAGAAATCAAGAAAGGAATTTAATATTTCATGATTGAAGAATCAATGTAAAGGCGGATATCGAAGTATAAGAACTAAGATATCCGCCTTTTCTTTTGTTTAAAAATGTGGTATCTTTTTATTGTGGATGAAAAATGTTTCTATAAATTAAATTTGTCAATATTTTAATGATAGAATACATCTTAAGAGAGTGAGGCAGACTATATGTATTATGTACCAGATGGAACACAAGTTTGTGGATTTTATGAATGTGAGGAATGCGGCAGACGTTTTCTTGATCTTAAAGTTGCACCGCTTATCATGTGCCCAAATTGTGACAAAGAAGTAGATATGGAAATAGGACCGGATGAAGAAATGCCGGATTTGACACCGACCGCAAAATTATTACAGGTATGCGAAGGAGAAGATGTTGAAAAAATGGATACATTATTAAGTCTTGCAATTACCGGCGGCGACTATGAATGGATATAGGAGGAAATTTTATGGCAGTTACGAAGATTACAGGAGATACATTTGAATTAGTTAAAAACGCGGATACAGCAGTTGTTGATTTTTATGCAGACTGGTGTGGACCTTGTGGAATGCTCTCTCCGATTGTGGAAAAACTTTCTACGGAATATGAGAACGTGGATTTCTATAAAGTGGATATTGATGCGGATATGGATATTGCGCAAATATATCGCATTGTGAGTATCCCGACATTATTATTTTTCAAAAAAGGAGAAGTAGTAGGACAAGTGATTGGATATGTACCAGAGGATGAATTAAAAGCTGAGATTGATAAGGCGTTTGCATAGAGAATAAAGGGGGATCTTTAGATGGAGGTTCGATTAAATGAGGACGAGGCAGTGGTTGCAAAGATCAAGGAAGGATTGAAGAAAAAAGGTGGTTATTGTCCTTGTCGATTGCAAAATACTCCGGAGAATAAATGTATATGCAAAGAATTTCGGGATCAGATAGCAGACCCTGATTTTGAGGGCTATTGTCACTGTATGTTGTATTACAAAAGTAAAGACTGATGAAATTGAGGATGTCAGAAATCATTGATATCCTCTTTTTGTATTATATGATAAAATATAAGTATAAAAAATAAAGCTGTGATGGCTTGTATAAAATAAATGAAGTGCATGTAAAATACATAAAAAGAAGGGAAGGATGATTATGGGTAATATTCCAACTCCTCATAATGAGGCAAATAAAGATCAAATTGCAAAGACGGTTTTGATGCCGGGAGATCCGTTAAGAGCAAAATTTATTGCAGAAACATTTCTTGAAAATGTGATATGTATCAATACAGTTAGAAATATGTTTGGATATACAGGTGAATATCAAGGAAAGAAAGTTTCTGTATTTGGTAGTGGTATGGGGATGCCATCTATCGGTATTTATTCTTATGAATTATTCAATTTTTATGATGTTGATCAGATTATCCGTATAGGCTCTGCGGGTACGATCAGCCCGAAAGCAGATCTTCGAGATGTGGTGATCGGAATTGGTGCCTGTACAAATTCTAATTATGGACATCAATTTAATCTACCAGGAACATTTGCCCCAATTGCAGATTTTGAATTGGCCCGTAAAGCGGTGGAAACAGGAGAGAGATTGGGAATTCATACGGTTGCTGGAAATGTATTGTCATCCGACACATTTTATTCCGATTTAGAAGATCCAAATGGAAATTGGAAGAAGATGGGCGTTTTGTGTATTGAGATGGAAGCTGCAGCACTTTATATGAATGCCGCTCGTGCTGGCAAGAAAGCACTTGGTATGTTTACCATTTCGGATTCTTTATTAGATGGTAGATCTTTGTCATCAAAGCAACGTGAGACAACCTTTACTGATATGATGAAGATAGCACTTGAGATTGCTTAATAGAAAGCGGGTGTCGATATGAAAAAGTATAAAAGAATATTTACGATTGTGTTAGATTCACTGGGATTTGGTGAAATGCCGGATGCGGCAGATTATGGAGATGAGGGTACGGACACAATTGGGCATATCGCAGAATCTGTAGAGAATTTTCAGATTCCAAATCTCACGGCAATGGGAATTGGGAATCTTCATCCATTAAAACAGATAAAACCAGTAGCGCATCCAAACTCTTATTTTACAACCTTATGTGAATCTAGTATTGGTAAAGATACAATGACTGGTCATTGGGAGATGATGGGACTTCGTATTACTACACCATTTAAAACATTTACAGATACCGGATTTCCACCAGAATTGATTCATTTATTAGAACAAAGAACCGGACATAAAGTAATTGGCAATAAAAGTGCTAGCGGTACAGTCATTTTAGATGAATTAGCAGAAGAAGAAATTGCGACGGGCAATATGATTGTTTATACGTCTGCTGATTCGGTATTACAGATTTGCGGTAATGAAGAGACATTTGGTTTGGATGAATTATATCGCTGCTGTGAGATTGCACGTGAACTTACGATGAAAGATGAATGGAAGGTTGGTCGTGTCATTGCTAGACCATATATAGGAAAGAAAAAAGGTGAGTTTGAACGTACCAGTAATCGCCATGACTATGCATTGAAACCATTTGCACGAACCGCGTTAAATGTATTAAAAGATGCGGGGTACGATGTTATATCTGTAGGTAAGATCTATGATATTTTTGATGGTGAGGGATTAACACAGTCCAATAAATCAAAAAGTTCTGTTCATGGTATGGAGCAAACGTTAGAGATTGCGGATAGAGATTTCACTGGACTTTGTTTTGTCAACCTTGTAGATTTTGATGCCAAGTGGGGACATCGAAGAAATCCAGTAGGTTATGCAAAAGAAATAGAGCAATTTGATGTGAATTTAGGAAAATTATTAAATAAATTAAGAGCAGATGATTTTTTGATCTTGACAGCGGATCATGGTAATGATCCAACACATACAGGAACGGATCATACAAGGGAGAAAGTGCCATTTTTTGCATATTCGCCATCTATGAGAGGGAATGGTCCGATTGATGAGGAAAATACGTTTGCTGTGATTGGTGCTACGATTCTTGACAATTTTGATTTGGAAATGCCAGAAAATACGATTGGAACAAGCATTTTATACAAATTAAAATAAATACAGTCTACGAAAATTATATAAAAATTATAAAAAAATGAAAAATTATTCATATCAAAAGAACAACATTTATTGCGTAATCTTTTGCTCGGTGTTATAATTGGTCTTATATAGTTAGAGTGCTAATCTATGTAAAAAGTATTCTTAGGAGGTTTTATTATGGAACAGAAATTTTTAATTTGTGAACACTGCGGAAATATCATTGCTATGGTAAAAGATACTGGTGTTCCAGTTATGTGTTGTGGACAGAAAATGACAGAAATTATCCCAGGAACTACAGATGCTGCTGTAGAAAAACATGTACCTGTATATACAGTAGAGGGTAATACAGTTAGTGTTGCAGTTGGTGATGTAGAACATCCTATGCTTCCAGAACATTATATTGAATGGATTTCTTTACAGACAAAACAGGGCAACCAGCGTAAGATGTTAAAACCTGGTGATGCTCCAAAAGCATGTTTTTCTATCTGTGAAGGAGATGAAGTGGAAGCAGTATATGCATATTGCAATCTCCACTCACTTTGGAAAGCATAATATCATCTGAAAGGAGGAAATGATATGGCAAAAAAGAATCCTTATGAAGGTACACAGACTGAGAAAAATCTGGAAGCAGCTTTTTCTGGAGAATCTCAGGCAAGAAATAAATATACCTATTTTGCTTCCGTTGCAAAAAAAGAAGGATATGAACAAATCTCCGCTTTATTTTTAAAGACTGCTGAAAATGAACGCGAACATGCAAAAATGTGGTTTAAAGAACTGGCAGGTCTTGGAGATACAACACAGAATCTGCTTGCAGCAGCAGAAGGAGAAAATTACGAATGGACGGATATGTATGACGGTTTTGCTAAAACTGCAGACGAAGAAGGTTTTCCAGAATTAGCTGAAAAGTTCCGTCTGGTTGCTGCTATTGAAAAGAGTCACGAAGAACGTTATCGTGCTTTACTAAAGAATATAGAAATGGCAGAGGTTTTTGCTAAGAGTGAAGTAAAAGTTTGGGAATGTCGCAATTGTGGTCATATCGTAGTTGGTACAGAAGCTCCTGATGTATGTCCAACATGCAATCATCCTCAGAGTTATTTTGAAATTCACGCAGAGAATTATTAAAAAAATTGTAGATGATAAAGTCGCTGGTTTTTACCGGCGGCTTTTTTGCGTTGCTCTTTGAAATGTGTTATACTGGTGTCGTTTATGAAAGGAGTTATGATATCAATGGGATTTGAATCAGTAAATGAAATAGAACAATTTAATTTTGATGATTGTGTGATTAAAAAATTTGAGGTACAAGATGAGCAGATTTATATGGAATTAGAAGCTTTGATTGTAAGACCGAGAAATTCACAGAATACAAATTATACAGAAAGTTATGCAGGTCTAACGACTGTCCGATTAAAAAATGGAAAAATTCTCTCAGGTGTTAAGGAAGGATATCGATATCTGGATGCTAATGATACCGTGCTTGATGAAATACCAGATCAGCAATTGACTGCGCAGGAATTGGAGGTTTTTCCAAAACAGTGCACAGATACGTATCTATTTTCAATGGAAAAGGAAAAAGAGGAAGACGGAAAATATATTTATTATGTAGAAATTGAATTTCCAAGTGAGGATCAGTATGATAATGCCTTGACGGATACATTTGAATTAGAGATATCCTTTGATAAGGCAGTCTTTAGTTGGGAACGTTACATGAATCGTGTAGAAAGCTAATTTTTTATCATGGAACAAAATATATATGATTTAAAACATGATTCAGCAAAGGATTATCCATATCATCCTAAAAGCCGGTATTATATCAGGATGAATCGAATGATTCGTTGTTTGATCTGTATTTTGGTAATATGTGGTGCCGGAGTTTATCTTGCAGTGGACAACTTTTTAGATCAATTTATAGTGTTAATGCCTACTTATGCAATATTTTTGGTTTGGTGTTTCGTGCTAAGTGCTTTTTTACTAAGGATTTTGGCCAATAGAATTGGTAAACAAAATGCGCAAATCGTTCATGATTATAATTACTATCTTTATCATCGAATGATGCAAAAGAGAAGACATATGGGAATGATGGTGTTAGCGGAAAGCCAGATAAAACTGGGGAATTATACGTTAGCCATGCATGCATTAAAATTGGTCGAGCGTCAAAATTTGAGTAAGGATGCAATATATTGGTATTATTTATTGATGGCTATCGTATCTCTTGGACTCGGTGATTGGCAAAACTGTGAAAAATATGTCGAATATTGTAATGCAACCATAATTGAGAGTGCCATAAGTATACAATGGACCCCCAATTTAACCATTGATGACTTGATGACACATTTAAAGGTTAGAAATGGGCAGCAAAGAAAAAAGGCTACAAAACTGTTAAGAAGAATGTTTTTGGGCATGAGTTATCTCTTGCTTTCTTCTTTCTATCTTACGACGGAAGCTGTGTTGCCAAATGGTTTGGAATTTCGACGTTGGTTTACGATTACAGGGCATTTGCTTATTTGGCTGATTGGAATTGGTATTTTTTTGTGGATCTTAAAATGTATTTATTGTTTCTTTAATGAGCAGTTGGAGTCAACGGGGAAAAAAGTTTTTTGCTCGTTTTTACTGATTTTGTGTGGATGTTGCGTAGTATTGGCAGCCTTGTTCCGAGGTTTTATTGGATTAATGCAGCTTAAGGATGAAGATGACAATGGTGATGGGACACTTACAGTGGTAGAATACAATTCTTACAATCGAAATACCTATTCTTTATATCAAAAAAAGGGTCCGTTCTTACGAGAATATATAGGAACAGATTACCAGACCGCAAGGGAACCTTCCACTTCTGTACCGAGTACGCCAACAACAGAGCAGGTAACAGAAGAAGAGAAAGAAGAACAGAAAGTCAGTTCCGAGACGATGGAATTGCAAATGCAATATCTCGCAGTTTATAGAGCAATCGGAATTGATAAAAAATATAAATTTGCTTATTCAGCCAAAGGGGAAATGTATCTTTCGATTGAACCAGAACAAACGGAGGGGAAAGATACAATGACTGCATGGCGTATCGTGTATGATCGCGAGTCGAAAAATGGTTTATGTAGTGAGTTTGTATATTATGAAGATACTTATGAGATTCATAATAAAAATGAGAAGTCTATTAGCAATACTGCCATTTTAAATTTTTATGCGGTTAAACACAGTGATCATACAGTGATTGCTGCAAATAAGACTACCTGGGGTGGTGGCGGTGATGCAGAATATCGTGACGTTACTGGGGAGTAGTTTTTCCGATTATAGTAGGATTAAATGGATGTAGTAGCGTTTTATGTACAAAATAAAAAACAAACTTGAAATATTTTTATTATTTGCATTAAAATATTAGCGAGATGGAAGTGTAGCTGCACAGGAAATAAAAAAATTAGTAGCAAAGCGTACATGTAAAGATGAAGTTCTTTACAGGTGCGCTTTTTCTTTTACAAGAAGGTGCAGGAAAAGTAAAAATGCTAGCATGAAATAAGGAGGAATGAACATGCCAGAAACGAAGAAACAAGGAATTTTATTTGGGATACTGATGTCCATAACAATGGCTTACGGAATGGAGGTTTATAATGTTGCCATTAAAATGGGTTATAATACGATGCCAGGTGGTTTTAGTAATATGACAAATGAAGTTTTTCTCAGTGCGTTGTTTGAAGCGGCTTATATGTGGATATTTGTGTTTCTTTTTTCTAATCTTTGGGGAAATAAACTGGGTCATTGTATTGCTAAAAAGTTGGTTAGACCAGAACAAGACAATCCGTTTTTTGTTCAATTAATGGTTTCAGGATGTACTGTACTTATTATGTGTCCGACTATGAGTATGGTAGCAGCTATTCTTTTTAATATAATTTTAGGCGGATCACCGGTTACTCAACTACCTGCCATCTATGTAGGTACCGTTATAAAAAATTTTCCAATGGCCTTAATCTGGAATATTTTTGCTGCCAAACCAGCGACTGTTCTTATATTTAAAAACATTATGAAATTGAGTGAATTGAGAAATGTAGAAGTATCTCGTTAAATATTAAAAAGAATATTGCACATCGTACGAGAATGACTAAGACATCAGAATGTATATTGTAATATAATGATATATGTTTTGATGTCTTTTTCAATAGTATTTCAAAATATCATGTTCAATAGTATATTTTTTGTGATATAATCTAATGTATTGTTTTTATTTTATATGAAATAATAGGGCAATATGATAGAATAAGGAGTTAGAAAAAAGCAATGGCATATTTTCCATTTTTTATAAACTTGTCCAATCAAATATGTATAATCATTGGTGATGGTGCTGTTGCAAGACGTAAAGCAGCAACTCTTGAAAAATTTGATGGAATTGTATCTATTTATGGTGTCGGAGAATGGAAATATGAAATGTTTGAGCAAGCATTTCTCGTCATTGCAGCAACCGATGATAGAGAATTGAATCATCAAATCGCAGTGTTTTGTAAAGAACATCATATCTTTGTAAATGTGGCTGATTCAAAGGAGGATTCTAACTTTTTATTCCCATCTGTGATTCAGAGAGGCTCTTTGTCTGTGGGAATTTCAACGGAAGGAAAAAGTCCGCTCGTGTCTGCGCAGATCAGAAAGGAAATAGAGGCAGTTCTACCTGAAAATATTAGCGAGCTAACCGATATGATGGGAGAAATGCGTAATTATATAAAGAATTTGCCATTATCAAAGACCGATAAGAAAAATATGTTTCAGGCTGTGTATGAAAAAATAAAAGAAGAAAACAGGAAATTGGAAGAGGAAGAGGTAATAGCGATCATGAATCAGCTATTAGGAGATAAAAATGATAACATTAGTAACAAATAAAATGGATGTTGATACATATCTTGGGTTGCGAGCGTCTGTAGATTGGAAAAAACTTTCTCCAACACAGGCACAAAAGGCGTTGGATCATAGTCTGTTTGTTGTTTGTGCCTATGATGGGAATCGACCGGCAGGTATGGGTCGGATTGTCGGTGATGGTGCAGTCATCTGTTATATTCAGGATTTACTGGTTCATCCGAACTATCAGGGGATGGGAATCGGTAAAAGAATCCTACAGGAGTTAATCCGCTATGTGCATACGATTCGAGAAGAAGGAACGACCATGATGTTAGATCTTATGTGTGCCAAAGATAGGGAAATGTTTTATACGAAACATGGATTCATCGCGAGACCGACAGATGAACTTGGCCCTGGTATGATACAATATTTAGATGATAGGAGAGATAAACAATGAAACGTACGAGAAGACTTCGGGGAACAAAAAATATGAGAAGTCTGGTAAGAGAAACTTACCTGCATCCCTCTGATTTCGTATATCCGATTTTTGTAATTGAGGGAGAGAACATAAAGAATCCAGTAGATTCTATGCCAGGGATTTATCAATATTCTTTGGATAGGATTGATGAAGAACTGGACAGAATTTGGAATTCTGGTGTTCGAGGAGTACTGATTTTTGGGATTCCAGCACATAAAGATGAGGTTGGAAGCAGTGCTTATGATCCACGGGGAATCGTTCAGGAGGGAATTCGCTATATTAAAATGTGTTATCCGGAAATGCTGGTGATTGCGGATATTTGTTTGTGCGAATACACGTCACATGGGCATTGCGGTCTGATTCATGAGGAAGAAATCTTAAACGATGAGACATTGCCATTGCTTAGTAAGATGGCGGTAACCTGTGCACAGGCAGGGGCTGACATCATCGCACCTTCTGATATGATGGATGGAAGAGTAAAAGCAATCAGAGAAGCGTTAGATGAAGCAGGTCTTTTACAGACGCCGATTATGGCATACAGTGCTAAATATGCATCTGCATATTATGGTCCATTTCGTGATGCAGCGGAATCGGCTCCGGCCTTTGGTGACCGTAAATCTTATCAGATGGATCCGGCAAATGGTGAGGAAGCGATTGTCGAGGTGGAAGCAGATATCGAAGAAGGTGCAGATATTGTGATGGTAAAACCAGCACTTGCATATTTGGATGTACTAAAAAATATTTCTGACCGCGTACACATACCGGTTGCAGCATATAATGTAAGTGGTGAGTATTCGATGGTCAAAGCGGCAACGTTAAATGGCTGGATCGATGAAAAAAGAGTTGTCATGGAAAATCTGACTGCGATGAAACGAGCTGGTGCGAAAATCTTAATTACTTATCATGCATTGGATGCAGTCAAATGGATGAAAGAGGAGAATTAAAAATGAAATCAGCAAAAGAGATACGACAGGTTGCCTGGAAATATGTGACGAAAAATATATTATTGGTAATCATTGTCGGAGCGGTAGCAGGATTTTTAGGTGCCGCGGGCGCAAAATTTGAATTAACGATTGGTACAGGAAATAGAGAACAATTTTCGACAGAAAGTGTAAGAAATTATATAGACCTGATTCAACATGCAGAATTTAGCAGAGTGTTGGTGCTTATCATTGCTGGATTTGGTATCGTAACGTTTATCTGGTGGTTGATCAAAGTCGTGATTGGCGGGGCGGTAACACTTGCTTATCGAGAGTTTAATTTACAATTAATTGATGGCAAGAGGATTGATCTTGATTCCATATTTGAACAGTTAAAACGTTTATGGGCAGGATTCAGTCTTAATTTTATGACTGGATTATTTATTTTATTGTGGTCCTGTTTGTTTATGATTCCAGGTATTATTGCTGGTTATCGCTATTCCATGGCTTCTTATATTATGGCGGAGAATCCGGGAATGGGTGCGATGGAAGCGATCCGTGAATCGAAAAAGTTGATGAAAGGGAAAAAATGGAGACTATTTTGCCTGGATCTTAGCTTTATTGGATGGGATTTCTTAGGCTATATTACATTTGGAATTGGTATGTTTTTTGTGTCTCCATATGAAAATGCAGCTAGAGCAGTATTTTATCGTGAGATTTCAGAATAAAAATACTTTTAATTTATAGAAAACTAAGGTATAATATAGTTAGCAATTTATCAAGCAGATGATAAATAACAAATTAACAAAACATGGAGGATTTATTATGTCATTAGTTTCAGCAAAAGAAATGTTACAGAAAGCGAAAGCTGGTCACTACGCAGTAGGTCAGTTCAACATCAACAACTTAGAATGGACAAAAGCTATTTTGGAAGTAGCTCAGGAAAAGAAATCTCCAGTTATCTTAGGTGTATCTGAAGGTGCTGGTAAATACATGGGTGGATACAAAACAGTTGTTGGTATGGTAAATGGATTAATCGAAGAATTAAACATCACTGTACCAGTAGCACTTCACTTAGACCATGGTTCTTATGATGCTTGCTACAAATGTATCAAAGCTGGTTTCTCTTCTGTAATGTTTGATGGTTCTCACCTTCCATTTGAAGAAAACCTTGCAAAAACAACAGAATTAGTAAACGTTACTAGCCAGTTAGGACTTTCTGTAGAAGCAGAAGTTGGTTCTATCGGTGGAGAAGAAGACGGTGTTATCGGACAGGGTGAATGTGCAGATCCTGCAGAATGTAAAACAATCGCTGATTTAGGTGTATCTATGTTAGCAGCAGGTATCGGTAACATTCATGGTAAATATCCAGAAAACTGGGCAGGATTAAGCTTTGAAACTTTAGATGCTATTCAGGCTCAGACAGGTGATATGCCATTAGTATTACATGGTGGTACTGGTATCCCTGCTGAACAGGTTAAAAAAGCAATCAACTTAGGAGTAGCTAAAGTTAACGTTAATACAGAATGTCAGTTAGCATTTGCAGCAGCTACACGTGAATATGTTGAAGCTGGTAAAGATTTAGAAGGTAAAGGATTTGACCCTCGTAAATTATTAGCTCCAGGTGTAGAAGGTATCAAAGCTACTGTAATCGAAAAGATGGAATTATTCGGATCTATCGGTAAAGCAGAATAATTAAATTTGATCAAGATGAAAAAGCGGTATCCATTGGATGCCGCTTTTTTTCTTTTCTTATATATAATAAAAATATTTTGTGGAGATGAGAACCGATGAATGAAGAATAGAAAGATATTGTCGTAAAAGGTAAATAAATGAAATTTTATTGTATTAATATTGCAAAAAGATAGGAAATCCTAGTATTTTAGTTGACATTAACTGGTAGATTGATTATAGTTTAATGTGGACGAAAGCTATGTATCATACATTAGTTTAAATAGATACAGAAAGGGAGAAAGAAAATGTTAAAAAAACCATTTGTGACAAAAGAGCAGTTAGAAGCAATTTGCGAGCAATATCCAACACCATTTCATTTATATGACGAGGCAGGTATTCGTCAAACAGCTAGAAATTTATATAAGGCATTTTCATGGAATAAGGGATTCAAAGAATATTTTGCTGTAAAAGCAACTCCAAATCCTACGATTTTAAAAATTCTTCATGAAGAAGGTTGTGGAACAGACTGTTCTTCTTTAACAGAACTTATGATGTCAGAAAAATGTGGTATTGTAGGTGATGAAATCATGTTCTCTTCAAATGATACACCAGCAGAAGAATTTATCAAGGCAAAAGAACTTGGTGCGATCATTAACCTTGATGATATTACACATATTGATTTCTTAAAAGAAACAGCAGGTATTCCTGAGCGAATTTGCTGCCGTTTCAATCCAGGTGGAGTCTTTGAATTAGGAACTGATATTATGGATAATCCTGGTGATGCAAAATATGGTATGACAAGACCTCAGCTTACAGAAGCTTACAAAAGATTAAAAGATTTAGGCGCAAAAGAATTTGGCTTACATGCATTTTTGGCAAGTAATACAGTTTCAAATGAATATTATCCAGAACTTGCACGAATCTTATTTGAAGTTGCAGTCGAAATCAAAGAAGAAACAGGGGTAGAACTTTCCTTTATTAACTTATCAGGTGGCGTTGGTATTCCATATACACCAGATAAAGAGCCAAATAATATTTTCGTGATCGGTGAAGGTGTTCGAAAAGCGTTTGAAGAAGTATTAGTTCCAGCCGGACTTGGTGACGTTAAGATCTTTACAGAATTAGGTCGTTTTATGCTGGCACCAAATGGTCATTTAGTAACAAGAGCAATTCATGAAAAGCATACACATAAAGAATATATTGGTGTGGATGCGTGTGCAGCAAACTTAATGCGTCCTGCAATTTATGGAGCTTATCATCATATCACAGTTATGGGGAAAGAAGATGCACCATGTGATCATAAATATGACGTTACAGGATCTCTTTGTGAAAATAGTGACAAATTTGCAGTTGATCGTATGCTTCCAGAAGTTGAGATGGGAGATTTATTAGTGATTCATGATGCAGGTGCACATGGATTTTCTATGGGATATAACTATAATGGAAGATTACGTTCTTCCGAAATTCTACTCAAAGAAGACGGTAGTGCAAAAATGATTCGTCGTGCAGAAACACCAGAAGATTATTTTGCAACATTAGAAGGTTTCTGGGAATAAAATCAGCTTAAAATAATAATAACTAAGGGTGGCTATTTTTAGTAGCTACCTTTTTTATTTATGCGAAGACACAAGGCAAGAGAAAATATTTATATTTTTATTTCCCGCGGCATGTGAACCAATGAAATTTGTAAAGCATGTTTTGGCTGGTTTTATGATAAAAAAATTTCTGTATGTTATAATAATGATATAAACATCATAGAGATAAAGGAGGATGGAAAATGTCTTTATTTGATATTTTAGGACCAGTTATGGTTGGTCCCTCCAGTTCCCACACAGCGGGGGCGGTAAAAATTGGATATATATCCAGACAGCTTTTAGGAGAAAATATAAAACGAGCACAAATTTACCTTCATGGTTCTTTTTTGGCAACAGGGGCTGGACATGGAACGGATAAAGCGTTGGTAGCCGGGCTTTTGGGAATGAAAGAAGATAATATTAAAATTCCTGAAAGTTTTGAAATTGCAAAACAAAAAGGAATCGATATTATATTTGGAAAAGTGAATTTAAAAAATGTGCATCCCAATAGTGTGAAACTAAAATTAACCGGTGAGAGTGACCGTGAGTTAGAGATTATTGCAAGTTCGGTTGGCGGTGGAAAGATTAAGATTTGTAAGATTGATGGATTGGATGCGAATTTTTCAGGTGAACGT
>JAUNIX010000055.1 GCA_030523275.1 Lachnospiraceae bacterium | reverse complement strand
GCATTAACACAAGCACCACATCCACAACATTGTTCCATTGCTGTAATAAGTTCCATATAACTATTCTCCTTTCTGTTCTATTGAAACTTGCAGAAAACGAATAGAGATACTACGGTATTCATTCATAATTTTATCTACTTTCTTATATGGAATACTAATACCCACTTTTTCAACATCCTCCATACAACTAACCCATCTAGGTGGTATTTCAAAAAGTCTAAACAAACTATCCAATCTAGAATTCATGCTTTGTTTTTCATCACGTTGCATACAAAAAAATATTTTGTGATTAATTATCGAAAAGCTAGTTGCATGAAAAGAGTCTGTCAACACTATTTCAGCATGCCTAATCAGTGTAACAAACTCCTTCGGGCCAGCAGCTGTACACAATTTATCATCTGTACTATAATCCGCAACTGTAAACGGAATACGAACTATAGGCAATTTCATTTTTTTTGAAATATTAGCAATCAATTCTTCTTTTTTCAAATCAAATGCCATCGAATAGACAAGAATATATTTATCTGGTAAATCCATCTGCTCATAGCAATCCATTTCAACCCATTTATCAGAAGAAAGAAGCATTGTTGGATCAAGAACCCAATCTATCTGTTTATCAATTCCCTCTTTTTCTAAAAGTATTTTAGCTTCATACTCTCGTACTGATATCGCATCTAAATAATTTAACTTTTCTTTAAAATACTTTTTCTGTTCTGGTTTCAACATTGTAATCCCCATACTTGCTGCATAAGAAATCTTAATTTTCTCTTTCTCTGCAAATCCTAAAAAATAAGCATCGTAAGAAAATCCTGGGTTCCAAATTTGATCACTACCTGCGATAAAACAATCATAGTCTCGGTTCAATAAACTAATTGTCTTTTCAGTAACCTTTCTAGTATGAGGAATCTCTTTCATAAACTTATGCATCTGATGATTGAGTCCAATTAGTTTCTTCGCTTTCAATCGAATCACAATTTCACGACCAAGAGACCGTAAAAAAATTTTTATATACCCTCTTATGCCATATTTTTTCTTTTCATTAGGCAAAAAAGATATTTGCTGCACATCATGTCCCATATCATGCAATATCCTAGTCAATGCATAAGCTTGTAGTAAACCACCATAATTATAGTTTTTATAATACTTAGAAATAATTGCTATACGCATTCACTCACCCTTTCTTGTTTAAAAATTTCGGTTTTTTTAAAATAAATAATCTAAAGCCAAAATAAATCAAGTTATTACGAAGCATCCAAATGATAACTTTATCTTTTTTTCGTAATCTACTCATATCAATACCATTTAGCTTTTTCTTAAAATAAGAATTATTTAAAATATCATAAGCCAAAATACATTTTTTCTTAAAATTCGCTGGATTTTTTTTATGGAATACCCATTGTCTTAATATTAAATGCAGATATGTTCGAGAGATAACATCATAACAAAAATCAATACAAGCATCATCTAAATGATACTTTTTATAGAGTTTTTCAATAGCAAGAATATTTTCCATTCTATCTTGAATAATTGTAGGATTATAACAATTAGTAGCAGATATATCATTCCAACGATAGAAATAAATCGGAGCTGCGCAACAAATTATTGAATTCAACCCTAATGTTACATTTAAAATAAAAAGATTATCTTCTCCATATTTCATCTCAACAGCAAATCTATTTTTACCAATTACCTCTTTAGTAAAAATCTTAGCCCATACTGATTCTCTAATCCAATTTACACCAATCTTCGCACCATCTTTATATGTATTCAAAATATGACTACTTTTTACAACCGTCTCCTTATATACGCACTTTTTAATAAATTTTCCAGTATTATTTACATCGTAATTGGTAAATAAAAATACTGATTCATTAGGGTATTCTTTAATCAATCGGAGACAAATGTTCTCAAATACTTCTGTATCGATATAATCATCAGAATCTACAAAGGCTATATATTTTCCAGTAGCAATATCCAAACCCGTATTCCTAGCTGTAGAAACACCACCGTTTTCTTTATGAATTACTTTGATACAAGAATTTTTTTCATAACTAGCCAAAGCATCCAATGTTTCATCTGATGTAGAACCATCATCAACCAATATTATCTCATAAGTGCAAGCTTTAATTTTAGCCATTGATTGAACAGATTCTTTCAAATATCTTGCAGATGTATTATATACAGGTACAATAAAACTGAACAAAACTGTATTCATTTTTTCTCCTTTCTACTTGTTTAAAATAACTTCCTGAAAGCAATGTAACATTTCTTGAGCATTTGTTTTCCATGTCATATTTTGTACAGTTTCTTTACCATTCAACGCAATTTCATATGCTTTTTCAGGATGTTCAACATAATATTCTATTGCATTACATACTCCTTCTACATCTCCTTTTCCAACAAGCAGTCCATTCTCCCCTGTTTTTATAATATCAGAAATTCCTTCATTTTTAGTTCCAATAACCGGTAAACAACAATTCATAGCCTCCAAATAAGAGATTCCCAATGCTTCTCCGTATGAAGGCAAAACAAAAATATCGCTTTGACACAGTTCTTCAAATACCTGTTTATGCGAAATGATTCCTTTGAAGTCTACACAATCACTAATTCCATACTCCATAGCAGTATGTTCATAATCATCACGATTCAAACCATCACCAATAATAGTAAGCATAAAATTATGTAAAGAATGTTCCTTTAGATATTTCATAGCTTTTAACAAAACAGGATATCCTTTTCGTTCTTCCAAATAACCTATACAAATTAATCTAATCGGGTCTTCGCTCAAAATTTTACGATTTGTTGTAATATTTTCTGAGACAAAGCCATTTAGTACTATATAAGACTTTGGAATATTACCTGTAATTTCTTCAAATTGTGACTTTTGAGGACTAGATACATATACCATAGCATCTGTTCTTTTAGCCACATTTTTGTAAATATGTTCATATTTGCCCAAACCATACAAATCATTATAAAACTTTCTCATACTGTGCTCGATAAGCACAACTGGGATATTCAGCTCTTTTTTCAACTCCACTGCTAAACGACCTTCCATAGTTGGATCAAGTGCATAAATAACATCTGGCTGAACCTTTTTACATTCTCTAATGAAAGCTTTTTTGATAGATAATTTAAAAATTTTATATTTTGTTTCTGGATTATTAAATACATTACGCACCCAAAAACAATTTGGTGATATAACTTCCTGCCCTCTATAATTATATTTGTGTGGTGCATTAGCATACGCTTTCAATTTTCCACCTAAAACACCACAAATTTTAGGGATATACAAGTGTGGTCACACAATATATACATCTGTGCCAAGAACATTCAGTGCTTTAATTTGGTCATATACATATGATCCAAAACTATCGTTTCCAATACGAGGAAACATTTTTGTAAATAATAAAATTTTCATATGTTTACCTCTCTAGCTTTTGCTTTAGTATCTTAATATATGGTACCATACTGTCATCTTGAATATCATTTAAATCATAATCTTCAAATTTTTTCCAATCATATTTAGTGTTTCTATCAGCCAAACCACGATTCCATTTTAACAAAGCTTCTTCTCTCGATTTACAAAAATAGTGATTAATTTTTATTTTATCAAAACACTGTCCCAGCGGAAACCATGCTCTTAATCTTCTTCCAAATTCATTGATACACCAATAACCGCTCTTATATTTTACAAAATGCGGACTAACAACCCTATCAATTTTTCTAGGATCACAAACAGTTTTTATATGAAAATTTTGCCAACAATAATCCACACTACGCTTCATATAATTCTCTATAACCATTCCTTTAGGCTTATTTATATGACCTGAAGATCCAAATATACGCCATGTAACACCAACACCAGCTGCATGTTTATTTATGGATAATATACTGTCAATAACCTCTGGTAATTTTTCTCCATAATGACTTGGCATAAGATATTCATCTAAGTCAATAAAAGCCATGTATTTTGTATTATTTTTATATTTTTTAACAGCATTATTATATGCATCTAACTGTTTTGATTTACCCGGAAAATACTCATATACTACTTCCCCTGATTTTATATATGATGCTAAAATTTTTTCCAGTTGATCATTACTTTCATTATCGTATATATAAAATTTAGTTACACCTACTATCTTATGGAATTCAATCCACTCTCTTATATATAGTCCTTCATTTTTTACAATTGCAACAACAGAAAGTTGATCTTTATATTCATACTCTTTTTCTGTTGAAATATTTAACTGACCTATAGTATAATCTGTTATCTCTCTTATGCCCCACTTAAGCAAAAAATATGGAGATAAAACTGCATAGCATATTTTTAACAAGTTTTTATTGTGTATATTCCCTTTCATATATTGACAAACCTCTAAAGAATTTGCAAAACAATAAAAACTATATCTATATAGTCTGTCCTTTAACACCGAAATCCATTTCATAAAATTACTCCTCGATAAAGTACTCGTGTTCTAAGTATTTCTTTTCAGCCCATTCACTAGTTTTTGCATAAAACTTACAAGGATTACCAAATGCAATTGTACCATCAGGAATATTTCCTTTTACAACGGAACCAGCACCAATAATACAATTATCACCAATAGTTGTACCAGGCATCAATAAAGTTCTTGCACCAATAAAGGAGTTTCGTCCTATAGAAATCCCCTTTAAAAACAACTCATCTTTATAAGGCATATTATTATTCTTACCAATAGCTTGTAATCCACGCGCAATTGAGTAATCGTGAGTCAACAGTTGAACATCACTAGAGATAACACAGTCACATCCAAGGTGGATAATAGAATAATCATTACCATCAAAAGATGCCGTAGTTGCAATATATCGTGGAAGTCCTTCTATATCCATCCCATATTTTTTTAAATGTTTTGTGTAAGCTTTTGTATACATCGTTCCATCAATATGCGCCAATTGTTTAATTGCAAAGCGAGAAAATACTTTCACTGCCTTACGATATACTTTAATAATATTCATATTAATCTCCTATATCATTTACATGTATCAAAAATCATTCGATACCCTGTATTATTCACCTTATTATTACTATTTTGAATTGCATAACGATGCGCATCGAATACACACTTAGAAAAATCCTTTTCTGTCATAGCAGCATATCGCTCTATAGCATCCACATAAGCATCTGTATCTTTCAAACTGAAAACATATCCTGAATTATTCTGCTCCAAATCTTTCCACGGTGTTTGGTCACTTATTATACAAGGACAACCAGCTGAAAGAGCCTCTTGAATAACATGTCCGTAGTTTTCTCCCAATGTTGGAAAAAGAAAAATATGGTGTTTTTTTAATGTGTCTACTACATTTTCTGAATCAACATTTCCCTCATATTCCCATCTAACATTATCCGGCAATTTTTTTAGTTCCTCAAGGCACTCATTCCAATATTCCTTAACGTGAATAGGACCATATATAGTAAAATTAACACATGTTTTCACTTTTTGAAGAATAGAAATTGCTCCTTTTAAATTTTTTTTCGGGGCAATTCTAGAAATCCACACAATTTCTAAACATTTATCTTCTTTATGTTTTTTAATTAGTTCTTCAGAAACCTTTCTTGGCAAATCTTCAGCAATATAAAAATTTTTTCTATCAACCCACACCTGTTTTCTAATTTCATCAATTTCAATTTCAGAAGTTGCAGACCAATATATTTTTTTGAAAATTCCTAAAAAATTAAATAACATAATAAAGCTTTTCTTTTTTATGTATTTTAAATGAAATTCCATTGGTGAAAATAATCCCATCGCTGCAACAACAACAGGAACCTTAATCTTCCCTATCCAATTTAAAATCAATGTATTAATAGAATAATCGCTAAAACATCCACACACATAAACCAAATCAACAGTTTCAGCTAAATGAGCAATTAAATCTTTTTTAAATTCACCTGGTGCAACATAATATACCTGGGCGTTTCCCACAAAATTCCAGTTATTAACACAAATATCCATATACGGTTTTTTGTCTCCATGGTCTCGATCACATGTCAAAATTCGAAAATTATATTCTAATCCCAAAAAATCTGTCAAATTTTTAATTGTTCGAACTGGGCCACCATCTTTATATCCGGGTAAATAACGCCCAGTTATAATTAAAATATCTTTTTTCCCATTGGTCATAAGTTTTTTCTCCTTCCTTATGCCTTTAAATCACCCTGTTTACTCATTTTAATACCTTTCTTTTCACACTCATACATTTTTGCATCAACCAAAAATCTATACCAATAAGCCTGAAGAAAGTGAAATATTTTTCCTTCTGTGCCATCTAAAAAACCAAGCCTTATGTAATATCTATAAATAAAATATAAATGAGCTCGCAAAAACTTTGGCAATCTATAATAACCATTATTTTTAACAGCTCGTTTCATTTTTGCTTGATTTGTAGACTCGCCCCCTGTTTCAAGCGAACTTCCTGTCTGTTTTTCTAAAGTTATCTGATGGTCAAGTACCTCTCGATTGCTATACCAGTTATGTTTTGCAGTCCACCACTCTAAATCTTTTTGATTATTATCTATTAAATCATATTTAAATTCTACTGTTCTTCCATTAGATAAAATCATATGTTCATCCATAATTTTCTGTTCACAGATAGCTTTGCCTGTACGGAATATTCTCAAAAGCAACTCAGGGTATCTTCCACCGTGCTTAATCCATTTTCCCATAAAGTAAACTCGACGACGAAGAACAACCCCATTAATTGAAGAATCAATATTAGCAAGTTTTTCATCAATTTCCTGAGCCAAATTTTCCATTAACTCCTCATCTGCATCCATTCTCATTGACCACTCCGTTGTAATATTAGTCTGTGTAAGTCCCCAATTAAGCTGAGTGGCATAATCAACCCACTTATTTTGATAAAAATCAAGAGAACTTCCTATTTTTTGAAGTTCTCTATTTAATTGTTTGCACAACTCTTCTGTCGTATCTGTACTAAAACTATCAACTATTACAAATCTCTTAGCAATACCTCTAAAAGATTCTACACACTTCCTTAAATTTTTTTCTTCATTTTTTGTAAGTATTATAACTGTAAGATCTGTCATATTTTTCTCCCTACTTTTAATTATTTATTGTTTGTGCTGCCCATATTTCTCTCATAATTATTATCCACACAATTACACACAAAGAT
>JAUNIX010000054.1 GCA_030523275.1 Lachnospiraceae bacterium | reverse complement strand
CTTTTGCTTTTTCTTCGCTCATAACAACAACTGCTGCTGCACCATCATTGATACCAGATGCGTTACCAGCTGTAACAACTCCGCCTTCTTTTCCAGAACAGCATCTTAAACCAGCAAGAGATTCTGCTGTTGTTCCAGGACGTGGTCCTTCGTCTGTATCTACGATAACAGTTTTCTTTCTCTGTTTTACTTCTACAGGAACGATTTCATCTGCAAATCTACCAGATTCCTGAGCTGCAACTGCTTTCTGCTGAGAGCTTGCTGCAAATGCATCTAAATCTTCACGTTTTAAATCCCACTGATCAGCTACGTTTTCAGCTGTGATCATCATGTGATAGTTGTTGAATGCATCTGTTAAAGCGTCATTAACCATTGTATCAACAACTACACCGTTGTTCATACGATATCCAAAACGAGCTTTCTGTAATGCATATGGAGCCATGGACATATTTTCCATACCACCAGCTACTACGATATCAGCATCGCCTGCCTGAATCATCTGAGCAGCCATATTTACACAGTTAAGACCTGATCCACATACTACGTTAACTGTAACTGCAGGTACTTCGATAGGAAGACCAGCTTTGATAGATGCCTGACGTGCTACGTTCTGTCCTAATCCAGCCTGGATTACACATCCCATATATACGTGATCAACCTGATCTGCTGCAACACCTGCTCTTTTAAGAGCTTCTTTAATAACGATAGATCCTAATACTGGAGCTGGAGTTGTGCTTAATCCTCCACCCATTTTACCGATAGCTGTACGGCATGCGCCTGCGATTACTACTTTCTTTGCCATAATCTGTTACCTCCATAATAACGTTAACTATATTTGTTTCCTAAGGGTCATCCCCTCTGTTAGTGTTAATAATATCACAAAGTCGATTTTTTTTCAATGCCAAATTGCCCACATTATGCATTTTTTCTTTTTACTTTTTCGTTAAAAAATGGCTTTTATATGCGATTTCTTATGTATCTTATTCACAAAAACGAATTGCACTTTTTTTTATGCAAACTTTCATTTATAACCATTTTTAATGAAATAGTCTTTTATTATAGATTATTTCTATTTTTAATCATTATCATTTTCTTTTATTTTCTTTCATTTTTATCATGTGATCAAAAAATTCGTGAATAAAATAACAATTATCATTTAAAAAAGGCAGAAAATCCATAGTTTTCCACTGTTTATCACGATTTTCTGCCATTTCACTTATTTTTGTTTTTTTATCATTTTCATTTTACGATTACCTATCACTTTTATCTTTCCACGATCGAAATAGACTCGATTGCAACACCACCACCGCGGACAACCTCGATTCTACCTTTAAAACGATCATTAAAAAAGTTTATGATATTGTCGTTTTTTCCTTCCGTATGAAGGGATTCGATCAAAATATTATCCTTACCATAATCGACTACTCGGAAACGGAATACATCTTTCATCTGAAAGATTTCATTTTTTTCATTTCCTGATACACCCTTTACCTTAATAAACAGTACTTCTTTCATACGGATTGGTACTGCAGTATAATCCATAACTTTAATTACTTCTACACTGCGATTTAATTGTTTCTTTATCTGTTCAAAGGTTACGTCATCGCTTGTTGTAGCAATTGTCATTCTGGAAACTGTAGGATCCTCTGTTGTGCCAACTGTCAAACTTTCCATATTATAAGATTTTCCAGAAAACAGACCTGCAATTCTGGCTAATACTCCCACACGGTTTTCTACATATAAAGAAATCCATCGTTTTTTCATTTCTCCCATCTTCTGAATCCTCCTATTCCTGAGTTACTCTATCCTGTAAAATCATATCATCAAGTGCTTTGCCGCCCTGTACCATTGGAAGTACCAAAAGATCTGGATCCGTCATAAATTCTATGATCGTAGGACGTTTATCTTCTATCATTGCCGATTCAAACGCCGGTTTAATCTGCTCTTTCGTGCATACGCGAATTCCTTTTGCACCATAACTTTCTGCCAATTTTACAAAATCCGGTGTATATGGAGGACATTTTTCACAAGGTCCTTTACAAGTATATTCACAAGAACGTCTCTTTTGCAGACATGTGCTGGCATAGCGTTTGTCATAGAACAATTCCTGGAACTGGCGTACCATTCCCAATGATTGATTATTAAACACACAAATAATAACCGGTGTTTCCTGTTGTACAGCCGTTGCCATTTCCTGGATGTTCATCTGGATACCGCCATCTCCTGAATAACAAATTACTTTCTGATCACGGTGAGACATTGCCGCTCCAATCGCTGCCGGAAGTCCAAATCCCATTGTTCCTAATCCTCCGGATGTCAAAAGCTGACGTTTTGGATGTGTCATTTCTGTAAACTGTGTTGCCCACATCTGATGCTGTCCTACATCAGTTACAACAATTGCATCCGGCATTAACTCGTTCGCAGTCTCAATGACAGTCTGTGGATTTACACCTTTATCGCTAGATTCCATTTTCAATGGATGTTCACTCTCCCATTTTTGAATCTCTTTTAGGAATTCTTCTGCATGTTTTATTTTACCATGATTTTTTGCAATCTCTACTAATGTCTCCAGAGCCATTTTTGCATCTGCAACAACCGGAACATCTACGATTACATTTTTGGAGATGGATGCTGTATCTATATCGATATGAATAATCTTTGCATTCGGTGCAAATTTACCAATTTTACCGGTGATACGATCACTAAAACGAGTTCCAATTGAAAATAAAACATCACATTCAGAAATTGCCATATTGGCGGCATAACGTCCATGCATACCTGCATTACCTACAAACAAAGGGTGATTCGTTGGCATGACACCCATACCCATGATCGTCGATACCACTGGAACTCCAGTCAGTTCTGCTAATTCTCTCATTTCCATATGGGCATTGGCAATTTTGGTACCACCACCAATTAAAAACAACGGTTTTTTGGCTTTTTCTAAGATTCCCATAGCACGATGAAGCTGTCCGATATGTACTTTGTTTTGTGGTTTGTATCCACGAATATTGACTTCTGTAGGATACTCTGCATCTCCGAGTTCCGCCATGATATCTTTTGGCAAATCTACCAATACAACCCCTGGTTTACCAGTTCTTGCAATAAAAAATGCTTCTTTAATAATTCGTCCCAAATCTTCTCGTTTACGAACTGTAATGACAAATTTTGCAATATTACGTGTGCATCCAACAATATCAACTTCCTGAAATGCATCGTTTCCGATCAGTGGAAGCGAAACTTGTCCAGTAAAGCAAACAAGTGGTACACTATCATAGTTTGCAGTTGCAATGCCCGTCACAAGATTTGTTGCCCCTGGACCACTTGTTACCAGACAGACACCTACCTTACCTGTAGAACGAGCATAACCATCTGCTTCATGAATTAAACCTTGTTCATGACGTGGAAGAACAATTTCAATACCATGTTCATGATCCATTTTGTAAAGCTCATCAAAAACATCGATGGCGTAACCTCCCGGATAAGCAAAGAGTGTATCAACTCCTTCTTCCATCAAGGCTTTTACCAGTAACTGATTCCCTGAAATTTTTTTCATATCTATCCCTCCAGTTTTTCATTTGTTGCACTTTTAGTTTGCAAATCATCCTGATCATCAGGTTCTAAAATAACGTTCATTTCCGCTTGTGCTTCCTGCTTAAATTCCTCAAGCATAGAAGGATCAATCATCGGTAGATCATCAATATGCTCTACTCCAAAACACCGTAAGAATTCTTCAGTTGTTTTAAATAAAATCGGTTTGCCGATCGCATCCAGCCTTCCGGCTTCACAAATTAAATTATATTCCATCAAACGATTGATCGCGTGATCACATTTCACACCACGAATTGCCTCAATTTCTTGCCTTGTCACCGGCTGTTTATAGGCAATGATCGACAGTGTCTCAAGCATGACATCTGTCAATCGATATTTTTTTGGTTGCTTAACCAATTTAATGAGTGCCTCATGGCATTCTGGCTTTGTACAAAGTTGACAGGAATCTTCTAATTCTATCAACTGAATACCGTGACCATCTTTTTTATATTCCTCTTTCATCTCAGCTAACAGCTGCGATAAGGTTTGTTCATTGATATCCAGTACTTCCATTAACTGTTTTTTCTTTACCGAGTTACCCATGGAAAACAGGATTCCTTCAATCATGCCTTTTCTTTGTTCCATCTATTGTACTCCACTATTTATGAGCCTGGTTCTGTCTCTGATATTAAAATATCACTTCCAATATCTTCCTGGACCACTTTGATATTTCCCATTTTCATTAATTCCAACAGTGCCAGAAAGGTCACAACAACCTCTACTTTGGTTGCCTGTTTTTCTAGGAGCCCCTGAAAACTCATTTTTTTTGATTTTTTAATGCGATCTCGGATATGCATCATCTTATCTTCAATCTTAACTTCATCTTGTTTGATCTCACCAAATTGACTGCGTACCGGGTCTAATTTATCCGTTCTCCTACGCATAACAAATTCAAATACTTCCTTTAGATGTTCTAAAGTGACTCCCTGTCGCTCGATGATTTCCTGTGGTCTGATCGGCTCTTTGTAAGTCGCAACTTCTTCTGGCAAAGTCGGAACTTTATAAAGGCATTTTCCAGCCTCTATTTCCCAATCTTTTAATTCTTCAGAAGCATATTTGTACACTTTATACTCCATCAAACGCTGTACCAGCTCTGCTCGGGGATCTTCTTCCTCACCTTCTTCATTTACTTCCTTTGGAAGAAGCATCTGTGATTTGATCCGCAAAAGTGTTGCTGCCATTACAAGAAATTCACTCATGATATCCAGATCCGCCTGGCGCATCTGATCAAGATAATCCAAATATTGTTCCGTAATCATCGCAATCGGAATATCGTAAATATTTACTTTATTTTTCTGAATGAGATGTAACAACAGATCCAAAGGACCTTCAAATGCAGTTAATTTGACTTCAATTGCCATATTTTTACTCTGCTTTCTCTTTCTTTTCACCTTGTAAATGAATGACACTAAGCTCCGGACGATTCCATACGCGAATCGGAAATGTATGCGTTCCTAATCCCCTACTGATAATCATCTGAGAATCTCCAATACAATAATATCCAGCATCGTATTGAGGAAAGAAAGTCATCTGAGGCGAGACCAAACCGCCAAGAAATGGCAGTCGAATCAAACCACCATGATTATGTCCAGATAAAACCAGATCCGCACCCCATTTTGCATACTCAGGAAAATAAAGTGGATTATGAGCCAGTAAAATTTGAAATTGATTTTTTATTTTCGAACCTAATACTTTATTCAGATACGCTGGCTGCATCGGTGTTTTTGCACCACGTTGATAATATTTTCGTGCAAGCTCTAATCCTGTGACAGTAATCGATTCCCCGTTTTTGATAATTTTTATAGAATTATTTTCTAAATACGTCACGCCAGAAGCTCTTAAATCAGATACATAGCAATCATAACGTGTACCATAAAGTTCACGATAAAGTTTCATACGATATTCATGATTACCATTCGCACAGACAACTGGATACCCCATCGCCAGGTGGTGCAACAGTTCATATGCAACTTCTGTTGTCTGATCCTTTTTTCCAACTATCATATCACCACCGACTAAAATCATATCTGGATGAATCCGATCAATCTGCTCGATCAGTTTATGATTTCCTTCACCAAATGATACAGCATGCAGATCAGATAAAAATACAATTTTAAAATCATCAAACATATCTGGTAAACGAGCAGACTTTATCCGATAGTTTTCCACTTTCAAATTTTTGTTCTCATAACGACTGATTCCAAGCACCGACGTCGGAATCAAGAGGGCACTTCCAAATATCTTTGTAAAAAGTCTCAAACCTACTCCTCCTTCCTGCACAATGCTTGAAATAAAGCCATCTGTCTGCCATCATTTACATTTGCGTGTTCTTATATTTTACTAAAAATACACAGAAAAAACAAGCTCTGTATCGAGATGCATAGTAAAACTGCCCTATATTTTCTCTAAATTATGCAAAATATAGCTCCATTATTCTCTCCAAACTTTTGGGAAATGTAATTTTTCGCACATCATCCTCTGTAACCAGCTTTACCTTACCAATATACTGATCCTTCAAATAATATGTGACCCAACCTGCTGCAGTTCCTTTTTTTACAGGTGCTTTTAGATGTTTTTTTCTCTGAATGTTATATGTGATGTCATCTGCTGATTCCGATTTCGTAAGAATGGTCTGAAAAGAATCTTTTATAGCAATTTTTACCGAGTCTTCTTCACCACCAGTTACAGCAATTGGTTTTAACTTTTCTTTCAGTTTTGGTGCCTGATACATCTGACAATTAGCAAAGCCATAATCAAGCAATGCTGCTGCATCCTTTACACGCTCTTTTGAACTATTCGATGCCATAACAACCGCAATCAATGAAATACTATTTCGTTCGGCAGTTGCACTTAAACAAAATTTTGCCTGACTGGTGCTTCCAGTTTTCAATCCTGTACATCCCTGGTATTGTTTTAACAATTTATTTGTATTGCTTAATGTAAATACAGACTCTCCTTTTTTCGTCTTATGCGTAAATTCATCCATCCAGATTGACGAATATTGTAATACTTTTGGATGTTTTGTAATCAATTCTCTTGACATAAGTGCAATATCTTTTGCCGAGGTAACATGCCCATCCGTATCTAATCCACAACAGTTTTTAAAAACTGTCTGTTTCATACCAAGTTCTTTTGCTTTTGCATTCATTTTTTGTACAAATGCATCTTCACTTCCGGCAATATGCTCTGCCATCGCAACTGCTGCGTCATTCCCGCTTGCAATTGCAATCGATTTAATCATTACATCAACTGTCTGCGTCTCTCCTGCTTCCAAAAATACCTGAGATCCTCCCATAGAAGCTGCATGTTCACTTACAGTAACTTCATCCTTATAACTTAGCTTTCCCTGATCGATTGCCTCAAAAATCAACAGCATCGTCATAACTTTGGTCACACTCGCAGGTGGCATCGCTTCCTCGCTGTTATTTTCATAAATCACTTTTCCAGTACTTGCCTCCATGACAAGCGCAGATTTTGCTGTCAAATCTAATCCAGCGTCCTTATCCTCTGTTTTTACCTCCGCTGCCACAGGGACAATCATGATTATGATAAGCAACAAACTAAGATAACATACGATCCATTTTTTCATATTACTCTCCCGGTAATACCATTGGTACTGTAAAGTTTTACAGTCCTATTTTTCTTTAAAACCTTATATTTTCAAGGA
>JAUNIX010000053.1 GCA_030523275.1 Lachnospiraceae bacterium | reverse complement strand
ATGCCGGCGACCGGGGTCGAACCGGTACGGGAGTATAAGTCCCGCAGGATTTTAAGTCCTGTGCGTCTGCCAATTCCGCCACGCCGGCATGATTCTTAATCCTGTTATGCAGATATCCATACCATGTAAACAGGAGTGGGCGGAGAAGGATTCGAACCTTCGAAGGCATCGCCAGCAGATTTACAGTCTGTCCCCTTTGGCCACTCGGGAATCCGCCCCAATGTGAGCTTACCACTCACATTTTGAAATTATATCATAACTTTTTAATCATATCAAGTATATTTTATGCATCTTTTTTACATTGATTTCTATAAGCGCCTATTGCCGCTGCCACATACAACACACCTTTTATGACCATAATACCTGTTATCAATAAAATGGATAAATGATAATTTAAAAAATGTTCTCTGGCAACACTTTGTACATCATACATAATCAACAGGATGGAAATGAATATGAATATATCAGAAAGCTGATGCTCCTGCTCATTTAAGAATGCAATGACTGCCGGAATAATATATAAAATACAGTAATATCCTGAATGCGATGGTAAAATGATAAGCACCATGCTTACTGCCATAATTTTCTCCCAGTTCTTATGAGAAAAACCGGCTGACACTAAAAGTACAAAACAAACAACATAAGTAATAATATTGACAGTCTGTTTCAATCCTTCTGAAGGTAAAACCCCAAAACTCAGAACACTGGCAAGTAAAGTACATCCCTCCTTGCTGGTATAATATTCTACATTCAAAGACATATTACGGAACATCCTGAATATATTGGACAATCCTCCTTCAAAAAACATAAAAGGAGCTATTCCTACAATAATACCATAGATTACGGCTCTGAAAGCCTCTTTCCATTGTTTATTATACAGCAAGAGAATTCCCAGAATCGCCGGTGTCATCTTAAACGCAACCGCTATTGCAAGTGAAATCAAAGCCAATTCTTTCATAATCTTGTTTTGACTATCATAATAAAAAATATAAAAAAGCACAAAAAACAATGTAAGAATAATTGTATTCGCTCTCTCAAACGAAAACAATACCGGTGCTGACAGCAACACGGCTGCTGCTGTACCGATTTTTATCAGAGTATTTCCTTTTTTGCATGTTCTAACCAGCTCATATACCATCACGACTGTAATAATTGCATAAATCAGGTAGATAATCAAAAATTTGGGTTCTGTATACATATCCAAAAAATAATCCGCTTCATAATATTTATCCATATCCACTACTTTTGACAGCCAGTACATCAGCATATAAGTCAGCGGCGGATAAGCTTTCTCTTTCAGTCCTGTATACATAGTATTTTCATATACATCTCTCAATGATGAATATCCTACAACATTTGTTGTATCTGCAAAAAAATCATTGCAGCGGAGAAAAAATATATCAAATTGTCTGCTTTCATATCCTGTCAGAACAATTCCTGCCAACCATGCAAGAAACGACAGACAAATTACAACGATAAAGGTGACTTCATAAAAGCGCTTCGAAGTTACTATCTTTTTTAAATCCTTACCGTGCATTCCTGTTCCTCCAATAATCTAATGTTTCTTGTATGGTTTGATCAAGACTGATCTGCGGAGTCCATCCTGTACACGCCTTAATCTTAGAGATATCCGGCTCTATAATCGGAACATCCACCGGTCTTAGCTTTGCAGGGTCTACCCTCACCTCAATTTCTTTAGACGACAGGGCTATAATTCTGTCAAGAATCTCCTGAATTGCCAAAGCATGTCCTGTTCCTACGTTATAGGTTTCACCCTTCGTTCCCTGCTTTACAAGCAGTGCATAGGCTCTTACCACATCCCGCACATCCGTAAAATCTCTTTTAGCGCTTAAATTTCCAACATACATTACAGGTTCTTTTTCACCTTTTTCTATTTCCGCCACCTGTTTACAAAAATCTGCCACAACAAATAACGGTGTCTGATTCGGGCCGATATGGTTAAATGCCCTTACCATCATAACATCGCAATCATAAGCAGACGCATAAATGCTTCCCAGCATATTTTGACAGGATTTCGTCGCTGCATAGATATTTCCCGGACGAAGAACCGTATCTTCAACTATCGGACATTCTTCCTGCTTAATATGACCATACTCCTCGCCTGAGCCAATCAGAAGAATTCTTGGCTTATAATCCAGCTCCCGCACTGCATCAAGTACGTTAATACTGCCCTTTACGTTCACATCAATCGTCAGCGCCGGATTTTTCCATGACATCGATACAGAAGACTGTGCTGCCAGATGAAAGATATAATCCGGTCTTACCCTCCCAAGTACTTGTGATATCTGGCTTTTGTCCAGAATATCACAGTCATAGATCCAGGCATTGGAAAGATTTAACTGTTCTTTCACCGTTTTGGTTACACTGACTTCATATCCAAGATCGTTGTGAAGATGATTTACAAGGTACGGTCCTACAAATCCGCCTCCGCCAATCACTAAAGCCTTCATTGATTTCCTCCCTAGTTTGCTGCTTTGATTTCCTTTTCCACGATAGCGAGGTCATTTTTTACCATTCTCTCTACTAATTCCTGAAAACTGATTTCCCTCTTCCAACCAAGCTCTTTTTCTGCTTTTGCAGGATTTCCGATTAAAAGTTCTACTTCTGCCGGTCTGAAAAATTCCGGATTTACTTTTAAAACAACCTTTCCGGTTGCCTTATCCTTTGCGATTTCATTCACGCCTTCGCCTTCAAATTCCACATCCATTCCTGCTGCTGCAAACGCTGCCTTTGCAAATTCCCGAACTGTTCTTGTTTCATTGGTTGCAATAACATAGTCGTCAGCTTTATCCTGCTGTAACAAAAGCCACATTGCCTTTACATAATCCTTAGAATGACCCCAGTCACGCTTTGCATCAAGATTCCCAAGCTCTACATACTCCTGAACACCCAGCTTAATTCTTGCAACAGCATGGGTAATCTTTCTTGTTACAAATTCCAGACCTCTTCTCTCACTTTCATGGTTGAAAAGAATTCCTGAACATGCATATAAATCATAACTTTCTCTGTAATTCTTTGTAATCCAGTGTCCGTAAAGCTTTGCTACACCATATGGGCTTCTCGGATAAAATGGTGTGGTTTCATCCTGCGGAATGGCCTGTACTTTACCAAACATTTCTGATGTAGAAGCCTGATAAAATCTTGCCTCCGGCTTTACGGTTCTGATTGCTTCCAGCATATTGGTTACACCAATGGCATCAATGTCTGCTGTAGTACAAGGAGTATCCCAGGAAGTTGCAACAAAAGACTGGGCTGCCAGATTATACACTTCATCTGCCTGAGAAATTTTCATTGCAGTCATCAAAGACACAATATCCTGCATATCTGCATAGATAAAATGTATTTTATCTTTAATATGGTCTACATTTCCGTAATCCACAACGCTCTTTCTTCTCATAAGACCATATACATTATAGCCCTTCTCTAACAAAAGTTCTGCAAGATATGAACCGTCCTGACCTGTGATACCTGTAATCAATGCATTTTTCATCTTTCTATCTCCTATTTATTATTTTTATTCTTTCTACCTTTATACTTACCTGTATCCATTTGTTTTATAAATATTCATTTCTGCCGGATTCTCTTAATTTTGCCAAAACCTGCTTAATCTCTCCGGCATTTTCCTTTGTCGTAATCAGTGTCGCATCTTTTGTGTCCACTACTACGATATCTCTTAATCCAACGGTAGCAATCAGCTTTTCTGAACCTTCGATAACACAATCCTTCGTATTGACTGTTACTACGTTGCCGTTTACTACATTGCCATTTTCATCATTTTTCTTAATTCTGCCTACGGCAAGCCATGAGCCTACATCATCCCAGCCAAAATCACCCGGAAGGATATAGATATTATCTGTTTTTTCCATAATTCCATAGTCTACAGACTGTGACTCCAGATTCGGGAATTCTCTTTCCAGTACAGTATTTTCTTCAGAAGTTCCCACTGTACCCTGAATCGTCAAAAGACCTTCGTATGTGGAAGGCATATAGGACTTGAAGCAGTCTAATATTGTAGAAACCCTCCATACAAACATACCTGAATTCCACAGATAAGTTCCGTCTGCCAGATAAGACTTCGCTGTATCCAAATCCGGCTTTTCCACAAATTTAGAAACTTTGTATCCGGCACCTGTCTTGACAGAATTGTCATACTTAATATAACCATATCCCGTTTCAGGATAGTTTGGCGTAATTCCCACAGTAACAAGATTGGCGCCCTGTTCTGCAATGTCACAGGCATTCTGGAATGTTTCAATAAAAATGTCATTATTTTTAATCAAATGATCAGAAGGAAGTACTATCATAACAGCATCCTCATACTTCTTCGCTACATGGACAGCACCTAATCCGATACACGGCGCTGTATTTCTTCCAATCGGTTCACAGAGAATATTTTCCTCAGGAAGCCCCGGAAGCTGCTGCTTTACCAGTTCCTTATAATTTTTATTAGTTGCTATATAAACATCTTCAAGCGCTACCAATGGACGAATTCGTTCCACTGTAAGCTGAATCATTGTCTTTCCATCGTCTGTCAAAGATAAAAACTGCTTTGGAAGCTCTTTTTTAATCTTTGCTATAAAGACTTCGCTGTTATCTATAAACTTTTTATCATTCGTGGAAAATGTCATGTCGTCTGCGTAACGTGTGTAATCCAATTTATATTTTTTAGCTATTTTAACTAAACGCATATCAAGAATATTACAAATAAGATTTGTGATAATGGGGGAAGTTGGTGCGCCCTGTGGAAGTTTTCCCTGATAACAGGTTAATTGCGCTATTATTGTTGCAATTTCGATTGGCAATTCAAAATTCCTGTTTTTTGAAAAAAATCCCCTAACACGCCCAAAATGGAAATGTTCAAAAAAATTTTTTAAATCTAAATTTAATACATAACGTTTATTCTGATGGACACTTGCATTTGTTATAATTCCTTTTTTCTTTTCAAAGGCATGGGATATATCCGCATGAATTTCATTCTGTTCTATAAATTCTCTTTGAATAATCCACAACTTATCTGCAAGTTTTTTCTGAAGCTGCTTCAAATCACCTTCTGGTGCATTAATCTGCCGTGGTTCTCCATCCTTTTTTGGTATTTCAAAAGAATAATAATAACTATCTGGTTTTTTCACATATAATATATATGTTAATTTCTGCAAAGGAATTGCTAAGAATAACGCCAGTTGCTCTCTTGTTTGTATATCTCTAAATTCTCTCATTCTGTACACCTTAAAACGTGTGGCTACTCATTATGCTATTCTTTATGTGAATAAGGAAAGAAGGGAGTAATAAATTTTAGCGAATCTCCCCACCGTTCGTATCAAAGCCTGCGAAGCACAAGCCAAAAATCTAGCCACACGCCTATATTATTATAAAAGATTATATAAAATATTACAATGTTATTTAACATTTACTTTATCCCCTGTGTAAGCGTGATATATTTGTGACTATTATCCAATTTCTGCTTCAATATACCATTCATTTTAATCATACTTGCCCTTCGCTATAGTATCCATTATCTCCTCCTTAATCCACAGAAATAATTTGCTCCAACTGTTCGCTATCTACCAGTATTCCACTTAACCAACCTTCTATATCAGCTTCGGGGAGATAGACCTTAATCCAATATCGTTCTCCATCATCCTCAAATTCATTTTGGTAAACAATTTCTGTTTCATCATTTGCCTCACCAATAATTTCACTTTCAATAGATGGGTTTTGCCGAATGTTGCAGCTGCTTTCTCCTTGTTCATTCAGTTGAATAGATATAGATTCTTCCTCTTCTAATACTGTTTCCTGCGCAACCTCCGCTTCATCTTTTTTTCGCACAAATAAAGGAGGATATTCTTCACAGCCTTCTGACATTGCATTTTCCCATTTTTGAAAATGCATCTTTACTTTCGTTAATTCTACTAAATAATACTCTTGAAAATATTTAGAAACGGGCAAATCAACAAACACCGGTAATAAATATAAAACCAGCACACCGACAACAGCAATCCGTTTCAAATGGGGATTTTTCTTACTTCTCGTACCATTGACTACATCATTCCCCCACTTTGTCATATAATGATCTACATTTAATACCCACTCATTATGGTGTCCAATCAGATATGCTGTTTCTGTAACCAGCCAGACTATTATTTTCACAAAAACAACTTTCAATTGAAGTACACATGCTATTTTTTTTACTAGTTTCAATGCCCAAAACGCAAGTGTAAGAAAAACGATTAATTCAATAAAATAACGTATAGGCCAATTTAAATCATAAAAATTCTGCCATGCTCCATAATAATATTTTTTCATAAGTAATCACCATCTCCAAGAGAAATCTCCTCTGTTTCTTCTTGTTTTATTTCCTCTTGTTTTTCTTCTATCATTTTTTCAACTTTATTAGATATTTGTTTCTCATCTCCCATTTGGAAATACCGCGTATCTCCCATGATTTCAACTATTTTCTCCATAATTTCTTCTTGTGTCAGTAAGTCGCCAGAAGCTGCCGTATTCAACATACTTATATCATTTGCTTTTGCTTTCATAATATACTCATAGAGTTGTTCTCCATTCATATCACCCTGAAGATATTCTTGCACAATAGGCCCCAGACTTCCAAAATTTTTCATCATTAACGCCATATCTTTAATTTTTTTAGTTTTCAACTCATATTCGCTATCTAAAACTCTTTGACTCTGTTCATTTTTAGCAATCTTTTCATCGGTTTCATTTTTAGCAACATGAATTTCAACTGCTTTATCCCTATTGGACTGAAGCATTTTTGCAGCACCTTCATCAGGCACCACTCTGACTTCCTGAAGTCGGAATCTAATACTTCTATATTTCCTGAACTTCCGTTCAATCTCCTCTTGCAAATCATTCTGTGCTTTCACGCTTTGTCTGATACTCCATTTTCCTTCATACATTTTAATCACATCTCTTATAAAAGACCGGATATCATCATCTTCTATTCTTTCTGAAAAAAAGTATTCCTTTACATCCTGAAGCAAATACGATATTTTGATAGTGACATCAAAATAAAAATCATCTTCTTGTGCAACCACACGCTGATTATAATGAATATATTTCGTATCTAAAGAAAACGTAACCTTTTTATTATAATGACCATGTCTTACCTCTGCGGATGAGTACCTGTCTCCCAAATTAATAACAATGCTTTCCTTTTCTCCTCCGCCTGTCTTATATAGCAAAAAGCATTCTCCATTAACCGGTGTTGGCACACGGCTTAATATTCCTAAACTAAATGGTTCTTCTTTTAATATAAACTCACTCATTCCTGACCCTCCTATGTATCTTACAGCAAATGTCATATTGTATTTGTTCCGTACAAATTGTACTG
>JAUNIX010000032.1 GCA_030523275.1 Lachnospiraceae bacterium | reverse complement strand
TTTTTATCAATTATATTTATTTTGACAGGTGTTTTGAGTTATGGATTTGCATTGGAAACTGCAAGGGAATGTGGTCGAATGATAATAATTGGGATGACATTTGGTGCAATACCAGACTTTGTCCCATTTTTGGGAAAAAGTTTAGAGACATTGGTTGAAAAACTGTTGAGTATGACAAATGAATGAGAAAGTCAATATGAAAGAGGGCTGTGAAAGGCTCTCTTTTTTTTTGTAGCTACGAAATGGCAAGATAATAACGTTATATACATTGTGTATTATGTACAGATATTGTATTTATGCATGATGGGAGCATAGGGAGTCCATATAAAGGCACGTAATACAGGCCATGATGGATCATTTTCCACTGGACATGGAAATAGTAATAAGGATATGTTATTGCGACTGGAAACGATGGTATTGATGGGAATTGATTTACCGATTCATGCGATTCGTGGGCAAATTGCATCTGCATTTGATTTGATGATTCACATTTCAAGGCTCAGAGATAGATCAAGAAAGATTGTAGAGATTTCGGAAGTCACAGGAATAAAAGATGGCGAAATTATGCTTCGTACTTTGTATAAATTTAAGGAACAAAAAGAAGTAAATGGAAAAATTGTTGGTACTTTTATTCGAGAAAATACAGTGTTGGATACTAATAAATTGAAGGAGAGGGGCCTTATGGGAGATTATGAAGTATTATTATCGAAATGGAAAAAAGAAGTTTCCTGATTTATCACATTTTATTACAAAAGAAAATGTTCTGATCATCGGCTCTGGCGTACTGGTCATTGTTGGAGTTGCAATTGTCTTTTTTAATCATCTAATAGCAGCAGTCATTTTATCACCATATCTTTTTTTATGGTATCAAACTCAAAAAAGAAAACAACAGGAAAAGAGAAAAAAGAGAGTGAAACAGGAATCTAAGGAGTTTTTTCAATCATTGATGAATTGTTTGACAGCAGGATATTCGTTTGAGCAGAGTATTTCAAAAGTAAAAAAAGAACTACATATGATGTATTCAAAAGAAAATAGTGTCCTAATACCAGAATTAGATATTATGGAGCGGAAACTGCAGATGAATCAACCATTAGAGGATGTCTTTGAAGAATTTGCCAGAAAACAGGAGAATGAGGATTTCATTCAATTTGCTTTTATTTTGCGGACTGCAAAGAGAAAAGGGGGGAATTTGATTCAAGTTTTAGAGAGGACAATTGACACTATTCATCGAAAAAACCAGGTTGAAGAAGAAATTGTGACCATATTAGCGGGTAGAGTTTTTGAGAAAAATATTATGAAAATGATTCCTATATTTTTAATTTGTTATCTGCGAATTTTTAACTCCACGTATTTGGAAATTATGTATGAGACACTGGCAGGGAGAGTTTGTATGTTAGTGAGTTTAGTGACAATGGTGATAGCAGGAAAACTCGCAGATAAAATTGTGGATATTGAGGTGTGAGTATGAGGTGGATAGAAATTTTTGCTGAGAAGTTGTGGAAATATATACCGCCAGAATGGATTGAATTTCGCAAGAGCAGATTAAAAAAGTATATCAGTGGTACGAATGCAGAATTAAATCAGATCATAAAAGAGCAATTTTTCAAATCGATAAAAGTGGGGTTATGTATTCTTTTTATTTGTTTTATCAGTATATTGGGTATGATTTTTTTTTCTTTTAATGGTCAAAAAAATATAGAACTACAAAGAAATGGAGCAGGAGAAGGAGAGAGTCAGGAAAAAGTACAGATAAAGGTAGATGGAGAATTTTATGATTATGAATTACCTATATCAGAAAAGCTTTATACAAAAGAAGAAAGGGAAAAAGCCTTTGAGAAAGCGTTTATATATTTAGAAAAGCAAATGTTAGGAAAAAACAAAAATTTAAGTCAAGTGCATACGGATTTAGTATTTCTGTGGGAGATTCCAGATAGTCCGCTGGAGGTGAAATGGGAGTTCGAAGATCAATCGTTGATTGATTTGGAGGGAAAAGTAAACAATAAAACATTGCAAAATGGTTCAAAAATGACTCATGTAAGACTTATATTAACGTATTTTAATGATACAAAAGAAAAAGTGTATACGATTACGATATGTCCAAGGAGATTAACAAAGACACAAGAAAAGACTGAACTTATTTTTGAAAAAATAAAGCAATTAGAATCGAACAGCCGTACAAAAGATACGTTTCAAATACCATTAAAAATACTTGATGGAGAGATTAAAATTTCAAAACAAAGAAATCCGTGGATGCTCTTGTTGATTGTGGTATTGTTTTTGATTCCTCTGTTGTTGCTGAGACAGTTTGAGGAAGAAAAACAGAAGCAAAAAGAGGTTCGTCAAATGTCAGAATTAGAATATTCTAATATTCTATGGCAATTTATATTGCTCCTAGAAGCTGGCTTTACGATAAAATCTGCATGGAACAAAATTATATCTGATTATGATAAGAAAAAGGAGAACATGATAAATGCCAAACGTTTTGTATATGAACAGATGGCATATGCTTATCGACAAATGGAGTTGGGATGTTCACAAGAGAAGGCATTTGAGGTGTTTAGTAATCAGATGAATATGAAATCATATTCCAAATTGATGACATTATTTTTACAAAATATAACAATGGGGTCAAAAAGAATGTTGGAAATCTTAAAAACTGAAGAACAACATGCATTTTTGAGTCGATGTGAGCAGGCAAAGCGAATGGGAGAGGAAGCAGATACAAAGCTGCTTCTGCCTATGGGAATCATGCTATTAAATATATTGTTGTTACTCATGGTACCTGCATATTTGCAGTTTTAAAGGTACAAGGATTAAGGGAGGTGAAAAGAATGAAACGATTTTTTGAGGATGAATCCGGTATGGGAGTAGTAGAAGTGATTTTGATTATTGTTGAAATATATATATTAAAACTAACATGTGTTTCTAGTATTTATAGGTAAAAAAGTAACGTTAATAATTAATAGAAAATACAGTTTGAAATTGGTTGTGTTTTGTGTAGGAGGATTTATATGAGAGTTATTGGATATGTTAGAAAAGTTGATCCTTTAGGAAGAATTACCATTCCAAAGGAGATTAGAGATTTAAAAGACATCAATACAGGAGATGCTTTGGAGATATTTGTTGATAAAGAAAAAATAATATTATGTAAGTTTGAACGTTATGATATGTTTGGAAATGATTCAGATGACTTGATTTATTATAAGGGTAAATATGTATCAAAAAAATCAATTGTAGAACTTTGTAGCAGAGCAAAGATAAATATTAAGGATAAAAAATAGATCTAATTAAAGAAATCTAAGGAACAAGTCTTTTTAACAAATCTTAAAAGTTTCAAAAATTTCTAAATTAAGTGTCCTATTTATTTTATTCGAGCGGATATTAAGTAGGACACTTAAATCTTAAAAAATAAAAGAGAAAAGAATCCATATGTACATTGAAAACTAAATGAGCTGATGCAGTATGTTAACAGACTTTTTCAGAAATATATCTGACTTATATAGGCGAAGACTCCAAAAAGGACGAGCGAAAGAATAATGATACCACTTTATATTTGACCAATATAAAGTATGGAAATTCTGCCAAAACAGGATCCATGGTTACAAAAAATGTAATCGGGTTGTCTGCAATGACAACAACAACTGCATGGAAACAGACAGGTAATAAAATGAGAAAGGAAGGATAAATTGAATCAATGTGTTTTTATGGGAAGACTGGCAAAAGATCCAGTTACTCGTAAAATTAAGACAAAGAACGATGAAGAGATAAAAGTAACAGCTTTTCCGTTAGTGGTAAAACGAAATTGTTCAAAAGATCTTTTTACAATCATGGTTACAACTTATGGAAAAAAGGCAGAGTTTGTGGATCAATATCTAAAACAGGGTGTCAAAATTTTAGTTGGTGGCGAATTAACTTCTACACCCTATACAGATAAAGATAGTAATAAAAAATACTTTTATACAGAACTTATTCTGAGAGATATTGAGTTTGTTGGAGGAAATTTCTTAGAAAATGAGAATAAAGAAAGGCCTAAAATTCCAGAAGATCAATTTTTAGACATTCCAAAGAATTCAGAAGAGGAAATGCCGTTTTGTTAAAAAGGGTTTATTTATCAGTAAAAATTTAGCATGAAAAGGAGGTTGCATATGGAAAAAGTGGATGCTCAGAAAGTGGTGGATGATTTTAATGAAATCTTAGTTAAGGATCAGTATATTGTGGAACTAATTCCAGGAGAAAATCTAAGATTAATTCGGTACCAGGATTGCAAGCAATTTATTCAACATTGCGAGAAAAAGAATTATATATTTGAAGCTAGGACTGTGATAGAAGGTACTAAGAAAGAAGATCTTCAGATTGCCTTAATGGTCAATGACTGTATGCAGTTTTATGGAGATTTATTTCTTGTCGAACAAGCATATATCTTTCGAAGCGGAGAAAAAGGAGAAATTAAGCCTTTGACTTACAAAGAATTATATGAGATCCAGCAGTCATTGGAAGAAACCACTTATACATTTACAATGCAAAACTACAAAAATTATAAAGAAAAGAAAGGAGAAAAGATGCATTTTTATGCTATCCATTTGAAATAGGAGGAATGTTATGGATCAAAAAAATAATTTAAATAAAGACAAGATAGAAAAAATTATGTCCTCATACGAGAATGTAAAAGATAGATTGATCGTCCGTATGGTTTCATCTAAAGAGAATAAAGAATGGTTAAGTAATGTACCACATCATAACGTGGAGGACATGGCTGCAGTTTACCGGATTGTCCTTACGAAAAATGAACAAGGATTGACTTCTATTCCGTTTGATAATCGATTATTAGCCCATTATGGGATTACAAAAAAGCAACTTCATGAAGATGCGATAGAGTCAGAGAGTAAGCATTATCCTTTAAAGATTCAGTGCATCACAGAGGTTTTAAAGGGAATGGCAGATATTCCATTTGGATCAGAAGAAATACCATTGTTTGTAGCGACGAATGAACTATCACTAAATGGAGCAGGTGTGATTACTTATCCAGATTTCATGGAACAGGCTTCTAAGAGACTGAAAGGGGATTTTTATATGCTTCCTTCATCTATCCATGAGGTGTTGTTAATAGCAGAGTCTGAGGCAGGTGATTATCATGATTTACTTGATATGGTAAAAGAAGTAAATAAAACAGTTGTAATGCCCCATGAAAGACTAACAAATAACGTCTATCATTATGACAGCAAAGAAAAAATTTTTGAAATGGCAGCTTCTTATGTTGAGCGATGTAATGGATTGGATGATAAACAAATACAAGAGGAAAAGTTAAATGTTTTGCTTGTCAAGCCGGAAAAACGTCCACAGCAAATCAAGATAGATGACTCTTTGGAAACATTGCAAAAAGTGGTTGGTGGAAATATACAGGTTATCTGTCCATTTGAAGATCCAGTTGGATTAATCACAAATGAGGAGGGGAAAATAGAACATTTGCCATTGAATCGTTCTTTAAAAAAAGACAATGGACAAATGCAAGACATTATTAGTGGTGATTTTTTGGTTGTTGGACTTACAAAGGATCGTTTTGAATCACTTTCTCAGGACATGATGCAAAAGTATGAGAAAAGATTTCATGAACCCGAAGTGTTTATAAAAATGGGAAAGGGAATGATGGCAATTTCTGTAACGGGTGATTGCATGAAAGCAATGGATAATGGAGAGAAAGGTACAGAGATAAAAAATCCTAAAGCAAAAAAGGCGAAAAAGAATCAGAAAGAAGAACGTTAGAGATGAGGTGATAGGATGCAGGAGGAAGTAGAAAATAAAACCTATAACCTTATGATCAGTACTACAAAATTAAGTGCCAGGACATTTTTTCAGGCTTTGCAAAGATTAAATCAATATCGTCAGAAAAAAAGATCCAATTTTCCGAAAGGAAAACAAAGTGTGAAACAATTGATCGGACAAAATAGAGGAGTATCGAACATAGATATTTCAAAGACTGACATACGAGGGTTTCAAAAATATGCTAGAAAATATGGGATTGATTATGCAATTAAAAAAGATAAAAAGGCTTCTCCACCAAAATATTTACTTTTTTTTAAAGCAGGAGAGAGTGATGCGCTTACAATGGCATTTAAAGAGTATACAGATTCTGTTATGAAAAGACAAAATCGTAAAAGGAGTGTCGTAAAGCAGCTTGTTCAGTTAAAGAACGTTACGATGAGTATACCAAAAAAAATTAAGAATAAAACAATGGGAGAACACAGCTTATGATGCAATTAGGTCAGAGGAAATTAAAACAAGAATTAATTGCAGCACTACCTTATATATTAATTGCTTTAATGGCCACAAATCTTGGTGAAGCATGGCGCTATTCGATAGGGGATACTTTTGCTTATAAAACAATTGGACTTATAAGCAGTATACCAGTTGCGTTTGGAAATCCTCTGCCAAGTTTGCATCCGTTTGACCTTTTTGTTGGTAGCATATGTGGGATTGGATTAAAAGTAGCAGTGTTTATGAGAGGGAAAAATGCAAAAAAATATCGACATAATGTGGAATATGGCTCTGCAAGATGGGGAAATCAAAAAGATATTGCTCCTTTTGTTTCTCCTAAATTTGAAGATAATATCATTTTAACAGCAACAGAACGCTTAATGATGAGCAATTGTCCGAAAAATCCCAAGTATGCAAGAAATAAAAATGTTTTGGTTGTTGGTGGTTCTGGTTCAGGAAAAACAAGATTCTGGTTAAAACCAAATTTGTTGCAAATGCATTCTTCTTATGTGGTCACTGATCCAAAAGGCAGTGTTGCCATTGAATGTGGGGAAGCATTAAGAAAAAATGGTTATCGTATCAAAATTTTTAATACGATTAATTTTAAGAAATCAATGAAATATAATCCTTTTGCTTATATCCATTCAGAAAAAGACATCCTAAAGCTTGTAACGACGTTAATTGCTAACACAAAAGGCGAGGGAAAAGAAGGAGATCCGTTTTGGACGAAAGCAGAGACGTTACTTTATTGTGCTCTAATCGGATATATCTACTATGAGGCACCAGAAGAAGAGCAAAATTTTGCAACATTGATTGAATTTCTAAATTCTATGGAAGTTCGCGAAGATGATGAGGATTTTATGAATCCAGTTGATTACATGTTTAGGGAACTAAAAAGAAAGAAACCAAACCATTTTGCTGTCAGACAGTATGATAAATTTAAATTAGCTGCTGGCAAAACAACTAAATCAATCTTAATCTCTTGTGGTGCTAGGCTGGCACCTTTTGATATTGAAGAACTACGGGAGATTACATCAGAGGATGAATTAGAATTGGATACGATTGGTGATCAAAAAACAGTCTTATTTTTAATCATGAGTGATACAGATCCAACCTTTAATTTTTTGATTAGTATGGTATACACACAGCTGTTTCATCTATTGTGTGAAAAAGCAGATGATGTTTATGAAGGAAGGCTTCCAATTCATGTTCGATGTTTGATTGATGAAGCTGCTAATATTGGGCAGATTCCAAACTTAGAGAGGTTGGTAGCAACAGTTCGGAGCCGAGAAATCTCAGTGTGTCTTTTTTTACAAGCAAAGAGTCAATTAAAAGCCATTTATAAAGATAATGCAGACACAATCATTGGAAATATGGATTCCCAGGTTTTCCTTGGTGGTTCGGAACCAACAACTTTAAAAGACTTATCGACTTCTTTGGGAAAAGAGACCATTGATATATATAACACGAGTGAGAGTAAAGGAAGAGAAACCTCCCATTCTATGAATTATCAAAAACTCGGAAAAGATCTTATGAGTGTGGATGAACTTTTTGTACTTGATGGAAGTAAATGTATCCTTCAACTTCGAGGTGTAAGACCTTTTTTATCAAGTAAATATGATTTGACAAAACATCCAAATTATAAGCTGACCTCAGACTATGATAAGAAGAATACATTTAAAATTGAACAATTTTTAGAGCATCGATTAAGACTAAAAGGGGGTGATGAGTATGAGGTAATGGATCTGGATGGAAGCGTTTAAGAAAAATGGAAGAGATGTTAGCGTGGGCTAAATAAAATTAGTTTGCGTGCAAGAAGTAGTTACCATTTGGGGTAAGTACTTTTTTGTTTGCCTTTTTTGGCAAAAAGAAACTTATTTATATTGTTTTCGCCTCAATAAGAGGCAGAAATGGAGGAATAATATGTCATTTTTTAACTCAGCGGTATCTTGTTTACAAACACTTGTAATTGCATTAGGAGCAGGTCTTGGAATTTGGGGTGCTATCAATCTGCTAGAAGGGTATGGCAATGATAATCCAGGTGCAAAATCTCAAGGAATGAAACAACTTATGGCAGGAGGCGGTGTTGCCCTGATTGGTACTACACTGGTTCCATTATTGTCTGGTTTATTTTAGAAAGGGTGAGCGCATTTGAACAGCATATTTGATAAGATCACCACTTGGTTAAAAGAAATCATCGTTGGTGGAATTATGGACCATTTTACCGGGCTGTTTGAATCCGTGAACCAGTCAGTGGGTGAGATTGCAAATGAGGTGGGGAAAACCCCTTCCGATTTTGCTCCGGAAGTATTCCAATTAATCCGTAATGTGTCAGAATCTGTGATCATGCCGATTGCCGGCATGATCCTGACCTTTATTGTTTGCTATGAACTAATCCAGATGATTATAGAACACAATAATCTAGCAAACTTTGAAACCTGGGTATTTTTTCGATGGATCTTAAAGACCTTTATTGCAGTCACATTAATTTCTAATACTTTTAATATTGTCATGGCGGTATTTGATGTCGCACAACACGTAGTTAACAATAGTGCAGGCATCATATCCGGTGCAACAGCGGTCAATGCTTCGGCACTTGAAAACTTGCAGGATAGGCTAATGGAGATGGATTTAGGTCCGTTACTCGGATTATGGCTAGAATCCACTATTGTTTCGATTACATTAAAAATTTTATCAGTCGTGATTTTTATCATTGTTTATGGAAGAATGATCGAAATTTATTTGATGACTTCACTAGCTCCGATTCCGTTTGCGACTTTTGGTAATCGCGAACAAAGTCATATGGGACAAAATTATGTAAGATCCTTGTTTGCTTTGGGATTTCAGGGATTTTTGATCATGATATGTGTTGGCATTTATGCAGTGTTAATTCAGGGAATTGCATTTTCGGATGATATTTCTGGTTCTATCTGGGGTGTGATGGGTTATACGGTTTTACTGGCATACACACTGTTTAAAACTGGTTCATTAAGTAAGAGTATTTTTGCAGCGCACTAGAAAGGAGGTTTTTATGGCAGCTTATATTTCAGTCCCTCGTGATTTAACGAGAGTAAAATCAAAAATTTTATTCAATTTAACAAAACGACAACTTCTTTGTTTTGGAGTGGCTGCGGTCATTGGGATACCAATATTTTTTTTATTAAAAAAGTCAGGAAATATCAGTCTAGCGACTTTGGGGATGATTCTTGTCATGCTTCCATTGTTTTTTCTGGCTATGTATGAGAAGAATGGACAGCCAATGGAAAAAGTAGCAAAGCACTTTATTGAGGCGAAATTGATTCGTCCACAGATTCGTTTGTATCAAACAGACAATTACTACACCATATTAAAACGGCAGGCACAGGTAGAAAGAGAGGTGAGAGCGATTGTTTCAGTTTCTAAAAGATCTGTTCCAAAAAAAGGAACCAAAAAGAAATTTTAGAATTCCATCAGGGTTAACAAAAAAACAGCAAAGACAGATTCAATCGGTGATTGATAAAGCGAAGAAGAAGGGAACAGTTCCAAAAACTGCACAGCAAAGCATTCCGTTTGAACGCATGTTCACAGATGGTATCTGTCGTGTAAAAGATCATTATTATACAAAGACCATTCAGTTTCAGGACATCAACTATCAGTTGGCACAACAAGAAGACAAAACAGCTATTTTTGAAGAGTGGTGTGGATTTTTGAATTATTTTGATAGTTCAATCCAGTTTGAATTGTCTTTTATGAATATGGCAACAGATTTAAAATCTTTTGAAAAAACAATTCAAATTCCACAAAAAAATGATGCTTTTTGTAGTATTCGTACAGAATATCAAGGCATGTTAAAAAATCAATTGTCACAGGGAAATCATGGACTAACGAAAACAAAATATATCACATTTGGTATTGAAGCTGAGTCCATACGACAAGCAAGACCAAGACTAGAACATATACAGACTAATCTATTAAATAATTTCCATCGATTAGGAGTACAAGCAAAGGTACTGGATGGGAAAGCGCGATTACACTTAATGCATTCTATGTTTCATATGGGTGAGAACGACAGATTTTATTTTGAATGGGACTGGCTTTCTAAGTCAGGATTATCGGCAAAAGATTTTATTGCCCCCTCTTCGTTTTGTTTTCCAGGTGGCAGAACGTTTACGATGGGAGATATTCATGGTGCAATGTCATTTTTATCAATCACGGCTTCTGATTTAAGTGACCAGGTATTAAAGGAATTTTTGGATATGGAATCTTCCGAAATTGTTACAATCCATATTCAGTCAGTTGATCAGACGGAGGCAATCAAGACTATCAAACGTACAATTACAGAACTGGATCGTTCTAAAATCGAAGAGCAGAAAAAAGCCGTACGTGCAGGCTATGACATGGATATTATCCCGTCAGATCTTGCAGTTTATGGAAAAGATGCAAAAGCCTTATTAAAAGAATTACAGAGTCAAAATGAGCGTATGTTTTTGATCACATTTCTTATTTTGAATACTGGAAAGACAGTACAGGAATTAGAAAATAATATCTTTCAGGCTTCTAGTATTGCGCAAAAACATAACTGTAACTTAATAAGACTTGATTTTCAGCAGGAGCAGGGGCTTATGAGTAGCCTTCCGCTAGCGCATAACCAGATTGAGATTCAAAGAGCTCTAACAACAAGTTCAACAGCAATCTTTGTTCCATTTACGACACAAGAATTATTTCAGAGTGATACACAGGCTCTTTATTATGGATTAAATGCACTTTCTAATAATCTTATTATGGTCGATCGTAAGTTATTAAAAAATCCAAATGGATTAATCTTAGGGACGCCTGGTTCTGGGAAGTCATTCAGTGCCAAACGTGAGATTACAAACGCTTTTTTGGTGACAGATGATGATATTATCATTTCTGATCCAGAAGCTGAATATACGGCGCTTGTACAACGATTAGAGGGACAGGTTATCAAAGTCAGTCCTACTTCTGATCAGTATATCAATCCAATGGATATCAATAGTAATTATTCCGAGGAGGATAATCCGATTGCTTTAAAAGCTGATTTTATTTTATCTCTTTGTGAACTGATTGTTGGAGGAAAAGAGGGGTTACAGCCTGTTGAAAAAACAGTGATCGATCGTTGTGTCCATCAAATTTATCAGAGATATTTTGAAGATCCAAGGCCAGAGAATATGCCGCTTTTAGAAGATCTTTATCATGCACTTTTAGAACAGGATGAAAAGGAAGCTCATCATGTGGCGACAGCTCTTGAGATATATGTCACTGGTTCCTTAAATCTTTTTAATCATAGGACAAACGTGGATATCCATAATCGGTTAGTTTGTTATGACATTAAAGAGTTGGGAAAGCAGTTGAAAAAAATTGGTATGTTGATTGTACAGGATCAGGTATGGGGTAGAGTGACTGCTAACCGAAGCGAAGGAAAGACAACACGTTATTATATGGATGAGTTTCATCTACTCCTTCGAGAGGAACAAACAGCAGCTTATTCAGTGGAGATTTGGAAACGATTCCGAAAATGGGGCGGTATTCCGACTGGAATCACACAGAATGTAAAAGATTTGCTTTCTTCAAGAGAAGTCGAGAATATTTTTGAAAATTCGGATTTTGTATATATGTTAAATCAGGCAGCAGGAGATCGTAAGATTTTAGCAGAACAATTAAACATTTCTGAACATCAGCTTTCCTATGTTACTCATTCTGGTGAAGGAGAAGGGCTTCTTTTTTATGGAAATGTAATTTTACCATTTATTGACCATTTTCCAACTGATCTTGAATTATATAAAATTATGACGACAAAACTGTCAGAGGTAACGCCTGGTGAGGTGAATTAAGTGTCTAAAAAACTAAAATTTGTAGATGAAGATAAGACAAAGATACTGCAAAACAAAGATAAGAAGGATGGAAAGAAAAAAATAACAACAAAAAAGAAATCTTCTGTCAAAGCAAAGGAGGTGAAACTGACAGAAGAATCTATAAAAAGAAAGAAAAATTCAAAATTGCGTTTTGATATCCACGATCCGAAAGAAGAACAGACTGGAGGAAAGAAAAAGCAAAAGAAGAAATTAGGTACACCAGAACAAGGCTCAGATGGTCAGATACACTTAAAAAAGGAACATATAAAAAAGTCTTTGGAGAAAACATTTTTTTCTAGTACGAAAGCTTTTTTGGTGAGTCAAAATCATAAGATTGTGGAAAGAAAAAATGAAGATGACAATGTATCGATAAAAGCAGCCAATGATGGCATATATGGCGCTCAAAAGACTGTTGATACCGCATTTTCTATCGGGTACAGTAGAAAGCTTAAAAGATCAAAACAGGTACAAAAACTAGAAAAAATAGGACAAAAAGAAGAGATGGATCGACTCTATGTAAAAGAGCAGATGGAAAATCCAAATCTAAATTCTAATCCCTTTTCTAAGTGGATGCAAAAGAGAGAATTAAAAAAAGAATATGCAAAAAGAAAAGCAGAAAAAGAAGCTTTTGAAGGCGGCAGCCAAGGAGCAAAGGAAACTGCTAATGCAGCTACTAGTCTGATTGAAAAGATTGAAAATAGCTTTCATTATTTTTTCGAAAATAAGGATACCCTTGTAAAGGAAATGCTTATTTTTTTTATCATTTTTACCCTGTTTACTACGGTAACTAATTCCTGTTCTATTCTTGCAGGCGGTGTTTTAACGGTAGTAACAGCAACTTCCTGGCCGGCAGATGATGACGATATTACAAAAGCGGAAGCGTATTATACAAAATTAGAAGCCAAGCTGCAAAAAAAGATCAACGATATGGAAAGCTCCGGTAGTTATGATGAATATAACTATAACATTGATGAGATCGGACATGATCCTGTGGAATTAATCAGTTATCTATGTGCAAAATATGGGGATTTTCATTATGGACTAGTTATAAAACATGAACTGAATCAGATCTTTAAAAAACAGTATCAGTTAAAGAAAGAGACTTTTATAGGAACGAAAACGATTACATCAAAAGTAAAGAAAGGGCAGTCACTAGGAAATGTGGTGACATCTGGTTACTGTAATTGTGTTTTATGTTGTGGCAAATGGGCTGGTGGGAACACTGCTACTGGAACAAAACCAAGGGCAGATCATACGATCGCTGTTGATGCAAAAAATCCAACTGTGCCTCTTGGAACCGAGATTATTATGAACGGAACACTCTATAAAGCAGAAGATACAGGGGCATTTGCAAAATATGGTGTAGATTTTGATATCTATTTTGACAGTCATACAACAGCACAAAACTGGGGACATAAAACGTTTACCGCTTACTATGCAGGAGGAAAAGGGGAAGAAATTGAGGTAAAAACGTCGAAAAATGTCAAAGAATGTAATGTGACACTTATATCAAAAAATCTGAAAAACATACTAAAAAATAGATTAAATGATGAACAAAAACAAATGTATCAGGTTTATGTTGAATCAAAAGGAAATCGTCAGTTTTATGGTACACCAATTGATGCTAACTGGCATGAAAATATTAGTGGTATTTATGGATATCGTTTGGATGAAGCAACCGGAAAGGTTAAGAAATATGAACATATGGATCTTTGTGTTCCAGAGGGCACAGAACTTTTAGCTGTGATGAATGGAACCGTTACGATGAAAAACAGCAATTCTTTGATATTAGAGGATTCCGATGGGTACCGCATAAAATTTGAGGGAATAAAAAATATCAGTGTTTCCTATCAAGACACCGTAAAAGAAGGACAAAAGATTGCCAAAGTAGATCGTTATGAACGATTACAAATTGAATTTATCGTAAAAGGTGTTCATTATAATCCGTATTTTTATATGACAACAGGAACGAAGCATTTGTATACTGATGGTGCTTACGAAGGAACTTCTACGAAAGCAGCTAAATTAATACAGGAAGCTAAGAAATATTTAGGAACCCCATATGTTTGGGGAGGATACTCACCAAGTGGTTTTGATTGTTCCGGCTTTGTATCTTATGCGATTAACCACTGCGGTGCAGGATGGAATTTTGGCAGACTGACGGCAAATGGGTTAAAAGAAAAATGCAGAATTATACCTAAATCACAAATGAGACCAGGAGATTTAATCTTTTTTAAAGGAACCTATAATACAAAAGGAGCGAGCCATGTAGGCATCTATCTTGGTGATGGCAAGATGATCCATAGTGGTCATCCGTGTCAGATTTCTACGATTAATACAAGTTACTGGCAACAGCATTGGTACTGTGTTGGACGTTTACCATAAAAAGGAGGAATTTTAGTTATGACCAGATTAGAAAAGCTGGGAATGGAGCTTAATAAGCTCTATTCCCGCAAAGATAAATTAGAAGAACGTATTAGCTTGTTAGAAGAAAAGTATCGAGAAGAGGAAAATACTCAAATTCAGAATATTGTACATGGGGCAAACTTAACACCACAGCAGCTTGCAAGGTTAATTCAGTATGCGTCTGTCAATACACCAAAAAAAGATTTATTAGAGGTTTTGGGAGAGGAGGAACATAATGAAAAAATGGGAAAATAAAATAGCTGCCGGAGTACTTACTGGTATATTAAGCATTAGTATGTTGGTTACACCAGTCTTTGCCTTTGTAGAGGGTGATATCAATGCGGATGGTAAAACGAGTACAGAGTCAAAGAAAAAAGATAAGGGGTTAAAAAATGAGGCGTTGACTCCAGAAGGAAATGCATCTTTAGTTGATGATAGTAAGAGCAGTAAAAAAGAATTTTTAACTATCACGACAAAAAATGGAAATTACTTTTATCTGATCATTGATCGGGATGCTAATGGAGAAAAGACAGTCCATTTCTTAAATCAGGTGGATGAATCGGATCTGTTATCCTTGATGGATAAAGATGAAATCGAAGAATATCAGGCAATGACAAATGAAAAAGAAAAAAAGGAAACAATTGAGGAGGAGACAACAGAGGTTATAAAAGAAATACCAGAAAAGAAAGAAAAAAAGAATATGGACTTAAAAGCAATTTTTATACTGCTTGCAATCTTACTTGTTGGAGGAATGACCGGAATTTATGGTTATGTAAAAAAGAAAAAGACACAAGCAGCAACAAATATTGATCCGGATGTAGATTATGATGAGAAGGAAGAGGATGATTTTTTAGGGGAAGAAGATTATGAACATCCACAAGGAGATTTGGATAAGAACGAAGATGCGTTTTTTGAAGAGAATGATTCGGAGTATTTCGAGGAAGAAGATTAACAAGGAGCAGGCGGACAAGAGTCCGCCTGTAAAATCTGATCTATTTAAAGGAGATATTTATGAACAATGATAAAAAAGAATGTTATAAGAATAGAGAAAAATTTACGGTAAAACATTTGCACGACAAGTTAAAAGAATTAAAAGAGGAAGAATTCCTGATACAGATTCCTTTTTATGGAGGTGCTGATTATGAGTAGCCATCAAAAAGAATATCAATTGGATAAAGTATCTATTCGCATGGTAAAGGAACCTCCCCTTTATAGCAAAGAGCAAATGACAACTCCGGAGGCTGCTGTAAGGGTTATCAAAGAAGCCATCGATGATTATGACAGAGAAGTATTTTGTGTAATCAATCTTCGTGCAGATCTTAGTCCGATTAACATGAATATCGTGAGTGTAGGAGCTTTAAATATGGCTCTTGCACATCCAAGGGAAGTTATGAAGAGTGTAATCCTATCAAATGCATCAAATATTATGATTATGCATAATCATCCAAGTGGCAGGCTTGTTCCATCAAAAGCAGATATTACTACGACAGATCATCTTAGTCAGTTATGTAATCTTATGGAAATCCCCATAGTGGATCATATTATTGTTGGTCCTGGAAAAGACTATTATTCTTTTCGAGAAAATCAAATTCTTCCTTTGAATCAAATGCATTTTACAGCAAAGATTGAACAGTTAGATATGGATAAAATGCCAAAGATTGCTGAACGATCTTCTGTCCTTACTCAGCTAACAGAAAATAAAAAGAGGATTTCGGATCAAAATATTAACAACAGGAAAAAACAAACTGGAATTGATAGATAAAGGAGGAATGTATTATGGAGGAAATAAAAAAATGGGATGAAATAAATGGAGCTGTTATCATAGAAGAACAAAAAGATTTGGCATTTAAGATAAACAAAGAAAAAATTTTGATAGAAAATTATTTAAAATTTGTTGAGATGAGTATAGAGGATGATTACGGTATGATTGATGGAATCATCAACAATGGAAAAAAGGAAAATTTACAGGAAAGACCATCCATTCTTACTCAGTTACATAAAGGGCAAGATCATATAACATCAAAGACTACAAAAAATATGTCAAAAGAAATGGAGAGAAGTGAGAGATAACGAACAAAGAAAAACGTATTTATGTGCGTATGACGAATGAGGATATTCAAAAGATCAAGAAAAAGATGAAGTATATTGGAGTGACCAATATGAGCGCTTTTATAAGAAAGATGGCAATTGATGGCTATTATGTTAATCTGCAGATTAATGACCTAAAAGAACTTGTTTATCTACTTAGAATGTGTAGTAATAATTTAAATCAATATGCAAAAAAAGCAAATGGGACTGACTGCATTTATTTGTCTGATATCAAAGATTTACAAGTGAGACTGAATCAAATTTGGGAAATGACAAGAAATATCATGGATCAACTTTCAAAGATTTCATAAGACGAATGGAGAGGAGATGAGGAAACTGGCAGCGACAAGATTGATTGCCATGCATCACTTAAAAGGAAAAAGCTTGGCAGCTTGTTTAAAAGAACGAGTAGATTATGCAATGAATCCTGAAAAAACAGAAAAAGGAATTTTTATTCGTTCCTACGAGTGCGATCCAATGACTGTTGATAAAGAGTTTCTTCTCTCCAAACAAAAATATCATCAAATTTCTGGTCTAGTTCAATCAAATGATGTAATCGCCTATCAGATACGACAGTCTTTTAAACCAGGGGAGATTACAGCCGAAGAAGCAAACCGAGTCGGCTATGAGTTAGCTATGAGATTTACAAAGGGAAAACATGCTTTTATCGTTGCAACACATACAGATAAAGAACATATCCATAATCATATCATTTACAATTCGACAAATCTTGATTGTTCCCATAAGTTTAAAAATTTCAGCTATTCTGCTAGAGCATTGCAAAGACTCAGTGACTTAATCTGCTTAGAACATGGCCTTTCTGTCATTTCTCCAAAACCTTATCATAAAAGAAATACCTATACTGATTATGAAAAGAAGGTATCATTTCGTGATGCTATCCGTGATGATATTGATCAGATTTTAAAAACTAATCCAAAGAATATGGAAGAATTTTTAAAGTCATTAGAAGAAAACGGATATCAAGTTAAGATAGGAAAGTATATCGCACTAAAAAAAGGGAGACAAAAACGGTATATTCGAATGAAATCTCTTGGAATAGGTTACAGTGAGGAAGAAATCAAAAATTACTTTACTGGAACCACACATGACAAGAAAAAGTTTATGGAAAATCATAAGCTAAAGATTGGACTTTTGATTGATATTGAAATGAAATTACAGAAAAAAGGTCCAGGCTACTATAGATGGGCTTCTGTCTATAATCTTAAACAAATGGCTAAAACATTAGTATTTCTAAGAGAACATAACATAGATGATTTAGATGCACTTGCAAATAAGACGGATGAAGTTATCTCAAAAAAAGATTGTCTGTTAACTACTGTCAAAGAGGAAGAAAAAAAATTAAAAGAGATTGCTGTTTTAAAAAAGCATATCATTAATTATTCAAAAACTAAAGAAATCTATCATGAGTATCAAAAGTTTGGGTATGAAAAACAATTTTACGAAGAACATCGATTTGAAATTGAAATCCATAAGGCTGCTAAAAGGGCATTTGATGAAAGAAAAGAAAAAAAGATCCCGAAAGTAAAAGTTTTAAATGATCACTATAAGCAGATTTTAGCGAAAAAGAAAAAAGATTATGAGGAATATCAAAAAGTCAAACAAGAGATGCAGGAATGGCTAATTGCACAAAAAAATATTGAACAGTTTTTAGAGTGTGAACAGAGAGAGCATGAACAAAAAATACAAAAACAAGAACGATAGCATTTCAATGCACAGCTATCACAAAAGGTGATTTTAGGGGATTGGGGATATGCCCCAACAAGTTTTTTGAGTTTTTTAGAATTAAAAAATTTAAAAAAGTCCTCGTGTGCGTACGAGGACACTGCTTGCAAAGTTAGTTGTGAGTATTTTATATTAATAATTTGTTTTTAATCTGTCAAATACACGATTTAAAAATTAAATAAATTTATATTTTAGGTTCTTTGGGGCAAAAAAAGTTTATGGGTTAACCTTATTCTTCAAAATCAATATCAGTACTAAACTTTGTTACAAAGTAAGTTCCTTGAACAGTGGCCCCATTTTTTTGAGCTTCAATATAAAAATTTTGTTTATAAGTTATTCCTGCTACATTTTGCATTTGAATTAAAAGTTCTATTTTTAATTCATTCGTTTGAAAATATTGTGTATTATCTAATTCAATACATATATTTTCATTTTTATAAACAATATTAATTGAACAAGGAATATGCACTGATTCTTCATTAATTTTTCCAGATAAAATATTAAGATTTAAAATAATATCTTCCCCAACGTTGTTTAACCATATTGCTAATATTTTATCCTTTGTTTGTTCAATTTTACCGGTAGCATTATAGAACTGTCCCACTTGTAATTCCTGATATTTATTAACTTTACTATGTTCGTTTTCTATTTGTTTTAAATTCAAATATCCTATTTTTTGCTTAAGCTGCTGTATTATAAATCTATTGTTGATTTCATTGGCATTTATGTTCTGCAGTAAAGCAACGATTGCTAAAGACACTGTACCGAAATATGACATATAGCCATACCAGAAATCTGGATTATTAAATATAAATTTTCCAAAGAAGCCCCAAGCAATCAACAATCCCCAAAATGGTAATATTAATACAAAAATTCCTACAAAAATCACAGTCTTTTTACTCATTTCATTATTTATCTCCTCATTTAAAATTTTAATTGTATTCTTTTCTAATTTTATCATCGTTTTTTACGACGTAACTACATAATGATTTCTATATTCACTTGTTAATAAGATACTTTTTATAATTAATAATATTAAAATATTATATAAATTTCCTACATTTCGAAAAACACAATTATAAATTATTATATATATATATTATTTGTTTTCAATTTTACCATGAGTTTTTTCAAATTCAGCAATATGCATCTTCATTATCATTTCTAGTTCACGATTAGCAGAACGAGCATTATATTCAGCTACATATCTGAATTTTTGTAATGATTTAGAATCTGTTCTTAAAGTAAATTTTACAATATCTTTTTGCATAGCGTAACCTCCGTGTATGATATCATTATACCGTCAAAATGACGGCTAAAAATATATTGACGGCATAATGACGGCATAATATAATAAAGAGGTAAAAGAAGGAAAAATAATCAATAGATAGAAAAGAGGGAAAACGATGACAGAATTAGAAAAACTGTTAGAAAAAGTTAAGTTAGAAAACTTTATATCGTTTATGATATATGGAACAGATTCAGGAAAGGAACCTTTTGAAAATTATGAACGAGAGATTGCGAGATCCTACGATGAAATTTTTGAAAAATTGGAAAAACTGTATTCAGAAGTGAACAGAAAAGATGATAAATTATTTGATGTTGTGGCAGATTTTGCTACATTGCATGATGACATATATTTTGAAGCTGGATTATTGATAGGATTTCAGTTATTCAAGAATTTGGAACAAGGATATCGCGGTCATAAAAATAGTTCTTTAGAAAATATCTTGTTAAGTAAAGAAAAACAAAAAACAGTTATGCAGCAAATTATTTTGAATAGAATGAACACGGCATTGGAAGAAACATTGAGAACAGATAAAGAATATCAAGAATCAATTAACCAATATCATAAAAAAATGGAACAGCTAGATAGAAATAAATTTTCCTTGGAACAATGGGAAATTATTGATGAGGCTTTGTCTGCTGGTAATGAAAGAAGTGCTGAATATGGAAGAATGGCATATCAGCAGGGACTTTTGGATGTTGTGAACTTTATGAAGGATGTATTTTTGTCAATGTGATTTTAGTTCCGTGTTACATGAAAGAATATTATTATGACTTGTAAATGGGTATAGAAAAAAGCTAGGTCTTAATTAATAAGAGATAGCTTTTCAATTATATTAGTTCTTTTTATCGATCAGTTTAGTTTAAGACACGTCCAACAATATAAAATGGATGTTCTGGTAAGATATGGACATCCTGATTAGCACATTCTCTGTTTAAAGAGAATAAGGTGATCTTTGGTGTGATGCGTTCTTCACAGTTAGTAGAAGAATAAATTTTATTTTCATTGGGCTGTTCAATAATGTATTTTTTGATATAGGCATTATCATCATAGTAAAAAACCCCTATATCTCCATGATATAATTCATTGCATTGCTCTACCCAAACAATTTGTGAATCTACATATCTTGGTAGCATACTCTGTCCAGAAACACGAATTCCAAAATTTGCACCTTCGGGGATTGTGCTGACTGGAAAAGAAATCATGTCATAATCACCATCTAAAATAGGATTACCTGGACCGGCAGCAGCAGGTTGAGTAAAAACTTTCATTTCAATTTCTTCCTCTGATTCTAAGAATTTATTTCTTTTGTTTCTAGGTGAATATTGTCCAGAGGACACTAAAGCTTCTTTAAATAATTGGAGAAGATTCAATCCTTTTTGGCTAAGGTCTGGTGAATAATCATAACTAGGGACATTTCCGGTAAAATAATTTAAAACATCATCAATCTGAAGAATAAAGCATACAGCAAATAATTGGTATGGATTTGGCATAGAATCCCCTTTTTCCCACTTGCTGATAGCTCCAGCAGATACTTTAATATTATATTCGAGTAGATTTTTTGACAATTCTTTCTGACTCATCTTTTTTGATTTGCGTGCTTGTGTTAGTTTTTTTCCAAGCATATTTTCTGCTCTTAATATGGCACCATCATATTCTATTATCGGATGTTTGGGCCGAGTGTCAGGAACAGAGATGGTGTGCTTATATGTCGTCATAACTTTATCCTCCTACAATTGTATGTATTCATTATAGTGCGAAAAATTTTCTAAGTCAACAAAAAATAGAATAATATTAGATTTTATTATTGACATCGAAAAATAAGAGATTTATAATACAGATAGATAAATAAGAGATATCGTTTCCCTTTACTGCTATGGGGAGAAGCACAAAAAGGAGGTTACAATATGCTAAAAATAAGAGAACAAGAAATATTGGATTATATTGGAAGATATATAAATGAATATGGATTTTCACCGATAGTTTGTGAAATAGGAGAAGGCTATATCAAAAAAACAGTAGAGCAGCCAAGGACAATCAGAATTTTGGAGGTTGTTGATGGATAATAAAGTATATGTGGATATCTATGCAAAATTTATGAAAGATGGCCGGTTGATCCCGTTTACAGTTATCTGGGAGAATGGAACTGTATACGCAATTGATTATGTTAAAGAGATAAAGCGCTTTGCTAAGAATGGCAAAACGAGATTTGTATATACCTGTGTAGTCGAAGGAAAAGAATGTCATCTGCACTATGAAGGGGATAAATGGTATATGGAAAGGAAACGGTGAAGAATATTTGAAAGAGATACATGTGGCTTGTCCATGTTGTAATAATAAGAGACTGCTGGATATAAAACCATTGGATGATAATAAATGTACAATTGCAATTAAATGTCCAAGATGCAAGGCGGTAGTGGTAATCACAATAAAATCTAATAAACTAAGTACTGAGCAAATAGGCGCACGCGAGTAGAGATTCCCGGATGTAGCGACCAACGCCAGACAATAAGAAACATTCAAAATGGATGTTTTCTATTGTCTGGCGTTTTTTATTTTTTACAAGAATATTCAACAAATAAATATTAGCCGAATAAGCGCGCAGAAGGCAGGATACAGTTGAGTTTTATTTATCTTTGATAAATAGAGCGGTTAAGTACCCTTTCTTTTTGATGCGTTTTTTAGGTGCTTAAGTATCAGCTTCTATTTTAAGCCTGCTTTCTATATTTCGGTAGAAAGTGAGCGAGATATTGAAATGGTATTTGGAGAGATATCCATGAATCCGAATTGTTGCACAAGAAAAGTTCAAAACAAAATGGAGGAAGATCATGGATAACAAAAGAAGCTATAAATTTTATAATTATATAACAAAAGAAACTTATATGGTAACAAAAGAAGAACAGGAAGTTTTAAATAAATACTATCGCAGGGAGAGATATATGGAAGAAGAACAGGCGTATAAAACAAATACAAGAAATTTTTCATGGTTTTCTTTTAATGAAGATGAAGAGCGCAATATAGGAGATTTTCTATATGATGAAACAAAAAATGTAGAAAAAGAAGTGATTATCAACGAATTAATCCAGGAACTTTTATTATTGTTAGATGAACGTGAAAAGGAAGTAGTTGTAAAAAATATATTGGAAGGATATACGATAAGTGTACTTGAAAAATCTATGAAACTTAGTCGCCGACAGATTGCAAGATATAAAAGACGAGCACTTGATAAAATGTCCCTCTATCTAAGGAAAAGAGGATTTTTTTCTGTGAGTGATGTCATGGGAGATTTTGAAAAAGAAATCATGAGTATATAAATAGATGTTATTGTCATCCGAAGTTGTCAGGATCAAGATCAACTTCGGATAGTGCTTTTTTGCACTTAAAGAATATTTTTGTAAAAAATAATGTGTCAATATACATCTTTATAGATTTTTTCATAGAATTTTATATTGTTAAAATTTATGCCCTTTTCAGTTTAATATAGATGGAAATTTGTCTTGAATGATTGTATCTTGTGATGGAGGTTACTGTTATTTTATATGCTAATGTCTCCCAAATCTATTCTAGAGCTTCTTTTTTTCTTATACTGAAATATATATAATACATACAGATTTTTCCTACTTTTCTCAAAAAATTGCTTCTACCTTTATTTCTGATATTTGATCGGCACGAAAACTTTTTTATTCTATATAGATCAATACTGATTATATTTATTCCAATTTTTTATATGGAATATTACCACCAAACAGATATCATTATAAGAACTCTAGGACCAAGATTATTTTGAACTGTATATTCTTTTTTTCTACCCATAAAACCAGTTTTAACAAGTATTTGATCCTCATAATAATTTTTAACATATTGAAAAATTATGGAGGATTTTTTACATCCAAGTTCACGGAGTTCTTTTGTTATTTCCGATTTCATTCTCATTATATTAGGACCATCAGGATTTTTTTTGAGATATAAAATGATTTGTTGATCGGTTGTAGTTAATTCACCTTCATTTATTAGCATGGATTCATAGCTTTTAGGAGCCCATTTGGCTATTTCTTTGAGATATTTTGTCTCAGAAATATATTTTTTATCATTTGGATTGTCAGGAGAAAATTCTTTAAATGTTGCATAGTATTTAAATTTTCCCTCTAAAAGGTAATTATACCAACCTGTACATTTTTTTCCTTCTTTGACTGTATTTTTAATGCACTGTTTTGTACGTTGGATGCATTGTTCAATAAGTTTATCTTCTATATATGTTCGCCAGTAGTTATTGTCTTTATTATTTTCATATAATTCAGATATGTATGACATGTTCTAGTACCTCCGATTGCTAAAAATATTGACCATATTGATAATATTCTAACAGTAATATTAAATCACGTAAATAGTTATAAACAATAAATTGAGTATAATAAATGAGGTATATCCGCATGAAGTTGTGATTAAATTAGATTCAAACAATATTTTTATTCTCAATTTGTACTTTAAGATTCTTTTTTGTGAAAATAGGCGTACAGATATATTTTTACAATCTATTTTTATAAAAATTTTATATTATTAAGAAATTAGGCTCTTTTAAGCTTAAATAGATGTCTCTTATTCTACCTAACTATATCTTGTGATGTAGTTTGTCTATATTTATATTAGCGTATCAATAAAGGACAGGTACTAAATCTTGCATTTTAATGAGACAGTCTATTTTCATAAATTTGAAAAAACATGTCCTACTTTTTCTATCCGGTTGGCGATAAAGTAGGAATAAAAAATTAATGGCAGAGTTTGAATGTGTTTTGTGTTTCTTCTGTAAAGGAGTTATGGCTTTTTAAATATACTTCTTTTTGTATATTAAAGTTTTTTGTATCGACTAAGATGGCAGAAATAATGACATTTAGTCGATATGGCTCTAGTTTTAGAATTTCATTAAAGGTATCTTTTGAATCTGTGACAAAAGAGAATTTACTCACGGATTGATCGTGTAAAGTAGCTAGCCGGCCATAATATAATAATAGTCGGTCTTGAAGATTAAAATTTTGAATCATAAATTGTTCAGGATGGAAAATAAAGCTCCATTTATTGATTGGTCCATCGGAAAAATATACAGTCAGATTGGAAATAGGAGACCTATTTGATGTATCAATAGTTGGATTATATCTTAAATTCCTAAGAGCATTTAGGATTATGGAAGCATATTTATTATCCAAGTTTTCTTTTTCGTCTAAAGAAGTAGATGGGGTGTTATAAACTGCTTTATCAGTATCATATCCAGCAGCATCTAAAAGATCTTCATAAGTTATATCGTTTTGTGCTGCATGGGCTATTTTGAAAAGAGTTTTAGGAACTGGTGGTACATCTAGCGTACCATTTAAATGCTTACAGACATAGGCTAGGCTAAGATTTGCATCACGAGCAAAATCTTTTTGTGATCTTGATCCTTTTGCCAGATTTAAGAGGTTTTGAAATTTTTCTTTATTAAATTCATGATCTAGTGCAACAGCTCGACTCATCCTTATATGTTCCTTTCGTTTTCTTTTATTTAAATATAACAAAAAAACAATATCTAGTCAAATTAAAAACATAAGAGCTTACTATTAAAACATATATGTTTAAAAATAAAAACATATTTAAGATTTTAAAACATGTTTTTATATGTTATAATAATAAAAACATAATATAAGAAAATAAAAACAAATATCGTGATGGTGATTGAATGAAAACATATTATGTGGATTATATGGAGTTTAAAACAGAATATTATTTTATGATACGGGACAAAGAGGATATGTCGATCCTTCCCTTACCTACAAAATATTTAAAGCACAAGATGAAATCAAATTGTTCTCCAAACACAGTAAGGCGGATTGCATATGCACTTTCTTATTATCTAAATTTTTTGGAAGAAGAGAATATTAGAATCAAAGAGGTATTTAAGCTTTCTTATATGGAACAACATGAACATTTCACCAAGTATCTTTATTGGCTAAAAGCGGGAAATCATAAAGGAACTAGTAGAACTCCCAATAATAATACATGTAATGCATATTTAAATATGGTATTTGGATTTTACCAGTTTTTATTGCTGGAATATGATATTTATGATAATTTAAAAATTTTTAATGATGGAAAAATTTCTTATCAAAATGCTGTGGGTGTGAGATTTACAAAAAGTGTGAAGGTATTTGGTGGATATCTTCCGTCAGAAGAGTCACATGGGAAGAGTATAGAAAAAGAGAATCTTATAAAGTTGATAGAAGGGTGCGATCATCTGCGAGATAGACTGTTACTTTTGCTGATTGCAAATACTGGATTCCGAATCGGGGAAATCTTAGGAATTTTATATACGAAAGATATCGATTTTGATACAAGAGAAATAAGAGTGACCTATAGAAGTGATAATGCAAACAGAGCTCGTGCGAAAAATGCAGAAAACAGGAGCTTGCAGATCAGTGAAGGGACATTTGAGATCTTACAATATTATTTATCGGAGAACCGGGAGCTATTAAAAGATACAGATTATCTGTTTATTAATCTGCATGGAAAAACAAAGGGAAAGCCAATGACCATCAATGGAGTATATTCGGTGTTAAAAACGTTGGAAAAAAGAACCGGAATTAAAGCAACTCCACATATGTTGAGACATTATTTTGCAAATGAGAGAAGGGCTGCTGGATGGGATTTACTATTGATTGCAAAAGCCCTGGGGCATAAGCATATCTCCACGACGGAAGCTTATCTTGATGTAAGAACGGAGGAGTTATGCGATGCCACAAATGAATTTTATGAAAAGAATATGGATTTGTATCGGATTGATGATTTTTTGTAAAAGGAAGGGGGACAAGACATGGAAGCATTAAAAAGTAATGAGTTTTTTGTAGATCATTTTAATCATTTATCAGAACAGATGGATTTGTGTAAGACAGTTACGGGCAAGCATCGAAAATATGTGGAAAATTTTTTGTTGGAGCAAGGAATTCAAGATATTGGAGAGATCGATGATTTTGTAAAAAAAGAATATAGAAATAAGATTATAAATGATGCCAATCTTTCTGACAGACAAAAGGTTTACTATAAAAATACATTGGAACTGTTTCAACTTTATTATTTACTTCCCTTTTATCCGTTTATAAAAAAGTATGTTATTGATAATGAATACTTTCAAAGAACACCCAAAAATAAGTTGGCAGCTTTTCTTATGGAACGGGATATCGATGCTCCTGAAAAGATCGACTATGATTTAAGAAAGCAGTATCAGAAATATTTAAAAAATACTGTGGCAAAAAGTAAAATCTTAGAATACCTGAAAGTACTAGATCAGGTGAAACTAAATTTTATTAAAAAAGAAAAGGAAGAGAATCTTTTTGAGTATGGCATATTGACTTATAAAAATGAAAAATTGTTTCTTCTCTATCATCCGGATTATGAAATAGCAAAGACTTTTTATTATATTCGAGATAAAGAAGAACTTCTATTTGATTTTTCTATAAATACCTCTGCTGTCATGAAAAGGCAGATTTTTAAAATGTTAAATCATATTCTTTTAGAAATAACGGATTGGCATGAAAGAAGGCAGAGGTTTTTAATTCCACTAAAAAAGTTTTATCAATTTTGTAGAACTGCCAAGATAGCGGATATTGAACAGATTACCAAGACAGAAATCGATCAATATAAGATGTCTTTAAGAAAAGAAGGAAAAATAAGAATCGATGCAGATATACAGATTGTCGATCATATACGGAAATATCTGTTTTTAAATGCAAAAGAAACAAATTGGGATGCAAATGCCTGGTATATGGAGAGATTTCATTTTGCTTTTGATAGGATGAATCCATCAAATCCAGTTGTAAAGATAGAGTTTAATCTGATAGAAAATGAGGAGCATCGGGCTTTTTTTAAAGAGTATATGAGATATTTGATTGGTATCACACAAGAAGCATTGCAAAACATAAGATGCCAATATTATTCGATACTGGATTTTTTGAAATACTGTGAAAGTTACAAAATAAAGATCTCTTATATCACAAATAAAAATGTAAAAATGTATATTTCTTATTTGGATAAAAAAGACGTTATTCCAGCTACATATAACCGAACATTGATAGCGGTGTTTTCATTTTTAAAATATATGGAATCAAGAAAAAGAATTCCAAAGATTGAAATATCATTGGAATATTATCTAAAAAAAGAACTCTATTCTCATCATGATCGAAGTGTTAGCTTAGAGGATCAGATAAAAATTTTAACAAAACTTTCGTTATTTCCGATGCATCTTCGATTGATGTATTTGCATTTGTGGTGTATTGGGCTAAGGGTAAATGAAGTTTGTACGATTACAGCAGATGCATATGAATGGGATGGAGAAACTGCCTGGTTTCGAATTTATCAAAATAAAATGAAAGCGGAAAAGAAAGTGCCGATTCCTAGAGCGTTATATATTCTTATGGATCAATATATAAGGCAGATGGAAAGAAAAGAGAAAGACTATGTTTTTCAAACGAAAAATGGAAATCCGTATAAAACAGCAACACTTGTTTGTCAGATGCAAAGATATTTGGATAAGGCGGGAATCTCAAAAGAAGAATTTCATTTTAAATCTCACGACTTTCGACATACAATGGCTACTTCATTTTATGTGAATGGAACATCTATACAAGCAATCAGAGATTATCTTGGACATAAGACAGAAGAAATGACGAAAGCTTATATTGACTATATTCCTCAGCAGATCAGAGAAAAAAATAAATTATATTTTGCGGATCAAAGAAATGAATTAAGTTATTTAGAAAGAGGAGATAAACGATGAAAATCAAATTACGGGAACTTGAATGTTATCAAAAGTCATCAGAGGAAATGAAAAATCATAAATTGGTAAATCCAGAACGAGGATTTGAATTAACCTATTATCCAACCAAAGAGATACAAAAAGAAATGGAAGAATTCATTTTTTACAGAGGGCAAAATATCACTGTATTAAGTATTCGTGCAGAAATTTATCCATTTAACCAGATGGGAAAATTTTTATGTAATGTGTTTCCAGAACTAAAAAGTTTTAAGGGAAGCAAGTTGAAAAGTTTAGAACAAAAATATAAAGCATGGCTTCTTGACCATCATAAAAATATATCTCAAACAAGAAAACGACTTGACACAGGCAAAATAGTTGTTAGAGACGTGGACGGAATCCGTTATCTTCGAAAGGTGCATAAATATTTTAATTCTTCAAATAAAACATATAGTTTTGAAAGTGATAAATGGATCTTAGATCAATTGGAAATACCTTTAAAACAGAATCCAGTGAAAATAGTCAAAACTATAACATTTGATTCTATACCACAGGAAGAAATAAAAGAAACAATCAAAAAAGTTATGTTATTACATTTAAAAAAGAAATCTGTTGGTACCGTTTGTTTAGAGATGACAGCAGTACGCAGATTTACCATGTGGCTTGATAAAGAGTGGCCGAGTATAAAATCGTTAGATAAAATTGATAGAGATGTAATCGAAGAATATCTGATCCATACCAATACAGAGGCCTGTAAAAGAAAATCTTATAAAAAGGAATTATCACATTTAAAAAGTGTTTTAAATACGGCCGCAGTTATCTTGGAAAATCCGGTGATTGGGAATTTGTTTTTTAAATATGATACAGGGAAAGAACCAGAAAAAATATTTCAATCTTATTCAGATAAAGAAATAATCCGATTAAACAGGGCGATTGCACAAAGAGATGAGCAAATAGCAAGGATACTTATCCTACATCAATTATTAGGTACAAGAATCTCTGAGACACTTACACTAACAAAAGATTGTTTATATAAAAAAGGAGACCAATGGTTTGTTCATATTTATCAAATAAAAACAAGAAAAAGTTATGAAAAACCTGTAAATGATGATGTCAAAAAGCTAATTGAAAAATCTATTTTGTATACGCAAGAGCATTTTGGTATGAGAAATTATATCTTTGTATCCAAGATAAATCCAGATATGCCAATGACGTATGCGACGATACAATACCAATTAATGGCTATGATAAGAGAACAGGATTTAAGGGATGATCACGGTAATTTGTTTGGCGTGGGAACTCATATATGGAGATATACATATGGAAAAAAGTTAACCGAACTAAATGTTGATGATCTTACCATAGCAAAATTGCTGGGACATGCGAATATTAGTTGTGTAAAATATTATCGGAAGATGGGAGATATAAAACTTGAGAAAGATACAAGAGAAGCCCGTGAAGCTATGGATAAGATATTAAGAGATATTACGAAGGAATGGGATTAGGAATGGGAACAAAGTATGATAAGCTTGTGGAGTATAATAAAAAGATTAATGGAGAAAAAGAAAAGTGTGCACTGTCAGAAATTAAGGATATGTTGCAAAGGGATGAGCAGGTTACGATTGCAGAGCTTGTAAAGAGAACATCACTATCGAGATCGTTCTTTTATAATAATGAGAAGGTAAGATCAGAGATTAGTAGAGCACGTGATATACAAGGTAAAAAAGACTTTACAAGGGCGAAAAAAGTAATTTTAGATAAATCCATGGACGTACAGATAAAAGTCCTTCAAAGGCAAATTAACGAGCTTACAAAGGATAATATAAAGCTTAAGGCGGAAAATGGAAAATTAAAACGTGCATTAAAAAAGAAGGATATGAGTTTTTTAAATGACTTATGAAATTATCCTAAAAACAATTGATATAATAAAAAATGATAATTTTTTTCTCTATGGAATATAGTGACAATATATGCTAAAATAATACAAATATTATTTGTTCAGTAGGAGAAAGATATGGCATTAATTAATCAAGGGATAGTCGATAATGTTGGGGGAAATTATATAGAAACCTATTTACATCAAAAAGGTTTAAGTAGAACAGCTGATCAAGAAGGTATATCTGTAATAGAATGGTTAAATAATTTGCTTATTAATAAAAGAGTTGACGAAAAAGATTTTGAAAAATTTCTTTTTCAAGAGTTATTTTTGGGAAAAAGAAAATTAATTCGTGTTTATCAATTAAACTCTATTAGAAAAATTAAATATTGGGATGACTGGCATGACATACTTTTAGAAAAATATTCAATAAAAAGTCTTGATTTTAATGCTATTCTTACATCCTATAGGTGTTCAAAAGGGAATCCTCAAATTGCTGCTATCCATTATAATGAAAATGGCAAAGGAGAATTGACCAGAATTCAAATTTTATTTGTATGTTTTATTCAAGTAATCGAAGATAATGGCTGTAGAGATTCTTATGCTTATATTCCAGTTGATATTGATTTTATGCAAAAGATAATGATTCTAAAAGCATGGAATAGGAATTATGTTAGTGAAGAATATCGAGCTGATATATTAATAGATCAAATCAAGAATATTATGAGTTATACTTTTGGTGTAACAACAAGAAATTTTATGATCAAACATAGACAGGTGCTTTATAATATGAGTAAAGGAATTCTTGATGACGTTTATAATAAAATACCAGCTTTTGGTCAAATATCAAAATTGCAATCTTATATTGAAGATTTTGAACAGTTAGTATTTAAAGAATTGCCTATTGAAAATTTGAGACAAAATGAAAATGGGAAAAAAAGTATTCCTAAAGGTGTTATGGAGTTTTCAGATGAAATCAAAAAGGCAGTAGAAAGATTAGCGATAAGTGATTACTTTTTTGATAAGAGATATGAACAAATTTGGAATATGGGAATAGATGCAGTAATTGCGCGTATCAAATTTAATGATAGTGAAAATATTTTAGCATCATTAAGTGGAGAGGAGAGCGAAAAACCTATTTTTTGTGCTAAAACATTTATGTATTTGAAAAAATCCATGGAAGATTCAAGATCAGTAGAACGACTATGGATAGTAAAGAATAGAAATAAAGGCAGATTAAATATCCGCTATGATGCTACGAATGATGAATATTTAGGTATTCTTATTAGATTTGGAATACGATATACAGAAGAAGATATAAATGCCGCAATGGAGATATATAGTAATTATGAAACAGGAACTTTTAAAAAAATTACAAACGATAATACGAGAAATGTCGGTTAATAGTTTAACCAGTATTTATCCAGATCAGCTATTACAGTTGTTAAATGCATCACAAAGTGATATGAGACAATTTATTGCTGATTTATATGCAGAAAGATTAATTACATATAAATATAGATTTCAGTGTTTATGTGGCAATACATGTACTGCATATTTAAAAAAATTACAGAGAGAACCATATATTTGTAAGGAGTGTGGTAGAACGTACGATATAAATATGATGAAGGAAAAAGGAACACTTCTCTATGAATTGGATAAAAAAGAGATATTAAATTTTGAAAAGGAAGATATTGATTTTAAGAGTGAATCATTGAAAGATGTGAATGTTATTTATTTAGACAACAAGCTTAAAAAGGAGCGAGAAATAATGGAGATATTTTTGGGAAGTTCATCAGAGGCAAAGGATTACATGGAAGAAATTGCATTAAAACTAGAAGAACTTAAAGTAGAACCATTGTTATGGAATGCCTCTGGGAAAGGCATATTTATTCCTGGGACGAATACAATAGATTCATTAATAGCAATAGCAAAAAGAGTGAAAGCAGCTGTATTTATTTTTAACGCAGACGATAAAATTTGGAATGATAAATCAGTGTTGGAATCATCAAATGCTGTAAGGGATAATGTATTGTTTGAATATGGTTTATTTATGGGAACATTAAGTAAAAAAAATGTATGCTTTGTTTGCAAAGGAAAACCAAAATTAGCATCTGATTTGAGAGGAATTACATATATTGATGGGGATTTGGGAGACACTCAAGTGAAATTTAAATTAAAAGATTGGCTTAATGCAATAAAATAAGTAATAATGATAATCACCCTTCAACGACTTTAAGGTTAAGAATTTCTAGAGATCGTTGAAGGGTGATTGAATAAAAGGTAAAACTTTATAGCTCAATAATTGCTTGACCGATAATTTTTAATAATATTTGGCGATGAGCAATAACGTTGTTTTCGCGTTCATTGGAAAGATCATACTGATATTTGCGGCATAAATTATCTGAAATAATGTGCAAATAAGAATATTCTACACCAGATGTTTGTGCTGCGTATGCCATATGTCCTATTTCGGGATCTACAAAAGATATTGTTTCTTTTTGGGTTAATGCCCAGTTGATATTTTCTTGTAATACAGAGGGTATAGTTATATGTACACCATGGTATATTTTCTTATGATGGATATTTTCAAATAGGTTTTTCCATATGACTACTTGTCCATTAGGAAGAATACTTAAATTTCCAGTGGCAAGGCTCTGATTAGGAATAAGATCTGGGTTTAATGTTCCCAATTTGCCAGAGTAAATAATTCTTTTGACCCCCATCTCTGCGAGATATGCCACTATACGCCCAGCTATTTCTCCCCAGAATGTGTGTGTACAACCAAGAAGCAGTGCAGTTCCAGATTTTGTTTTAAATGTTTTGTAAAAAAAGTTTCCGCTTCTTTGCCAGGTAATATCGGATGATAAAAAGTCTAACCCTTCTACATATCCCATAATTACAGTATTGGCTACAGGAATATGTCTTAAACCAGAATTGTCTAATGCTGTCCAACATTCGAGTTCGCTTGGAAAAATACATTTATGGGGATGAAAATTTTGAGTGTAGATAAAGAACTCGAATTAATTTATAAAAGAGTGGGAAAAAATATTGCATATTTTAGAAAGCAAAGAGGTTTAAATCAGGAGAATTTTGCTAATGAGTTACATATAGGCGGACAGTCATTGATATCTCAATATGAAAATGGAAAAAAATTAAGTTTGGAAAAAATAAATTGTATTAGCAATTATTTTAACATTCCATTAGAAGAATTTCTATTTGTTCAATTCGAAAAGGATTCAACAAGTGATCATTTTATTGACATAATACCACAATCTGCTCCCATTTATAAATGTGCAGGAAAAACGTATTTTTGTTATTTCATTAAAGAACAAAATGATGGAAAATCAGATTTTAGTGTTCGTATATCTTGTATCGAAATTAAAATATTAGGTCCTAAAACCACACATGCAGCAGAAGTAAAACTGAAATTGGCTGGGGAATCAGAGGTAGATGCTTTGTTGATTATGGATGGAAGTTACGGATATATAGAAAGTAGAGATATAAATTCTGATTTGTATCTACAAATAGTATTTTTTTATTATCGCATACATAGAAATAAACATTACAATGGTGGAGTAGGATTAATGAGGGGAAGAGATGAGCAACATTTGTTGCCGATTTGCCAATATTGTATAATATCTAAGAATGCAATAGCAAACCGACATAATAGTAAAATAATTAAATTACTTCAAATCGATGTAGGTATGCAGGATAATGAGAAACCTTCAAACAAGTCATTTTCCTCATCAGCAATAATACGACTTACTAAGAAACGAGATAAAGAAGTATATCAATGGTTGAAAAATAATGTGAATTTAGGAACGGGATAGATATTTTAGGTAGAATTGATAGTCATTTTTCA
>JAUNIX010000031.1 GCA_030523275.1 Lachnospiraceae bacterium | reverse complement strand
GGTATCAATGATGGTGCAGCAGCAGTTGTTGTTATGAGCGAAGAAAAAGCAAAAGAATTAGGTGTTACACCAATGGCTACATATGTAACAGGAGCTCTTGGTGGAGTTGATCCTACAATCATGGGTGTTGGACCTGTTGCTTCTACAACAAAAGCTTTAGCAAAAGCTAACTTAACAATCGATGATATGGACTTAATCGAAGCAAACGAAGCTTTCGCAACTCAGTCATTAGCAGTAGCTAGAGATCTTAAGTTTGATATGAGCAAAGTTAACGTAAATGGTGGTGCAATTGCACTTGGACATCCTGTAGGAGCATCTGGATGCCGTATCTTAGTTACATTACTTCATGAAATGCAGAAGAGAGATGCTAAGAAAGGTCTTGCTACTCTTTGTATTGGTGGAGGAATGGGTTGTACAACAATCGTTGAAAGAGACTAATTTGAGTTTCAGTTAAACAACAGAAAGGAGAATCTTCCAATGGGATTCGTTGATTATGAACAGGATGGTTTTGTAGGTTTAATTACAATCAATCGTCCAAAAGCATTAAATGCATTAAACAGTGAAGTATTAAAAGACTTAGAAGCAGTCATTGATGCTGTAGATTTAGATACAACAAGAGCATTGATCTTAACAGGTGCTGGCTCTAAATCATTTGTAGCTGGTGCTGATATCGGAGAAATGAGCACATTAACAAAAGAAGAAGGCGAAGCTTTCGGTAAAATTGGTAATGACGTATTCCGTAAGATTGAAACACTTCCTATTCCAGTTATTGCTGCTGTAAATGGATTTGCTTTAGGTGGAGGATGTGAAATCTCTATGAGTTGTGATATCAGAATTTGTTCTGATAACGCAATGTTCGGACAGCCAGAAGTTGGACTTGGAATCACACCTGGATTTGGTGGAACTCAGAGATTAGCTCGTATCGTTGGTGTAGGAAAAGCGAAAGAAATGATTTATACAGCTTTTAATATCAAAGCTGATGAAGCATATAGAATCGGTTTAGTAAACGCTGTTTATCCACAGGATGAATTACTTCCTGCAGCTAAGAAAATGGCAGCTAAAATCGCTAAGAATGCACCTATCGCAGTGCGTGCATGTAAGAAAGCTATCAATGATGGTTTAGACGTAGGAATGGACGAAGCTATCGTAATTGAAGAAAAATTATTCGGAAGCTGTTTTGAAACAGAAGATCAGGTAGCAGGTATGACTGCATTCTTAAACAAAACAAAAGTTGATGGATTCAAAAACAAATAATTAAAAATCAATACAGCTAGCATCACGGTTCTGGTAACGGAAGCGTGATACAGCTGTGTTATCACAAAATATTTATTTTCTAGGAGGAAAAAAGATGAAAGTAGGAGTTATCGGCGCAGGTACAATGGGTAGCGGTATCGCTCAGGCATTTGCACAGACAGAAGGTTACGAAGTATACCTTTGTGATATCAATGATGAATTTGCAGCTAGAGGTAAAAACAACATTGCCAAAGGATTTGAAAAACGTGTAGCTAGAGGCAAAATGGATGCTGAAAAAGCAGATGCTATCTTAGCTAAAATCACAACAGGTACAAAAGATATTTGTACAGAAGCAGATTTAATCGTTGAAGCTGCAATTGAAAATCTTGAAATCAAAAAACAGACATTTAAAGAATTACAGGATATCGTACCAGCTGATTGTATCTTCGCTACAAATACATCTTCTTTATCAATCACAGCAATTGGTGCAGGACTTGATCGTCCAGTTATCGGAATGCACTTCTTTAACCCAGCTCCAGTTATGAAGTTGATCGAAGTAATTGCAGGTCTTAACACACCAGCTGAATTAGTTGACAAAATCAAAGCTATCTCTGAAGAAATTGGAAAAGTTCCTGTACAGGTAGAAGAAGCAGCAGGATTCGTAGTTAACAGAATCTTAATTCCTATGGTTAACGAAGGAATTGGAATCCTTGCAGACGGTGTAGCATCTGTTGAAGGTATCGACACAGCTATGAAATTAGGTGCAAACCATCCAATGGGACCTTTAGCTTTAGGTGACTTAATTGGATTAGATGTTTGCTTAGCAATCATGGAAGTATTATACAGTGAAACTGGTGATCCTAAATATCGTCCACATCCATTATTAAGAAAAATGGTACGTGGTGGCAAATTAGGACGTAAAACAGGTATCGGCTTCTACGATTATAGCAAATAAATAATTGCTTAATCAGCAATTTAAATATCTTTCGAAGTAATCCGCGAAAGAATTATAAAATAAATGGAGGAATAAAAGATGGATTTCACATTAAGTAAGAAACATGAAATGGCAAGATCTTTATTCAAAGAATTTGCTGAAAACGAAGTACAGCCTCTTGCACAGGAAACAGATGAAAATGAACAGTTTCCTTTAGAAACTGTTAAAAAGATGGCTAAAGCAGGCTTTATGGGTATTCCAGTTCCTAAAGAATATGGTGGACAGGGATGTGACCCTCTTACATACACTATGTGTGTAGAAGAATTAGCAAAAGTTTGCGGAACAACTTCTGTTATTGTATCTGCACATACATCTTTATGTATCGATCCTATTTTGACATATGGTACAGAAGAACAGAAACAGAAATATGTTCCAGATTTAGCTTCTGGTAAAAAGATTGGTGCTTTTGGTTTAACAGAACCAGGTGCTGGTACAGATGCTCAGGGTCAGCAGACAAAAGCTGTTTTAGATGGTGACGAATGGGTAATCAATGGATCTAAATGTTTCATCACAAATGGTAGCTATGCAGACGTTTATATCGTAATCGCTGTAACAGGTGTTATCGAAAAACGTGGTCGTAAGATGAAAGAAATTTCTGCATTTATCGTTGAAAAAGGAACACCAGGATTCACATTCGGAACAAAAGAAAAGAAAATGGGTATCCGTGGATCTGCTACATATGAATTAATTTTCGAAGACTGTCGTATCCCTAAAGAAAACTTATTAGGTAAAAAAGGTAAAGGTTTCGGAATCGCTATGCACACATTAGATGGTGGACGTATTGGTATCGCTTCTCAGGCTCTTGGTTTAGCTGAAGGTGCATTAGAAAGAACAATCGCATATGTTCAGGAAAGAAAACAGTTTGGACGTTCTATTTCTAAATTCCAGAATACACAGTTCCAGATTGCAGATATGGCTACTAAAGTAGAAGCTGCAAAAGCATTAGTTTACAAAGCTGCTATGGCAAAAGCTACTCAGAAAGTTTACTCTGTAGAAGCTGCTATGGCTAAATTATATGCTGCTGAAGTTGCTATGGAAGTAACAACAAAATGTGTACAGTTACATGGTGGTTACGGTTACATTAGAGAATATGATATTGAACGTATGATGCGTGATGCTAAGATTACTGAAATCTACGAAGGTACTTCTGAAGTACAGCGCATGGTTATTTCTGGAAACGTTATTAAATAAGGGAGGTACTTATCGTGAAAATCGTCGTATGTGTAAAACAGGTACCTGATACTAAGGGTGGAGTTAAATTCAACCCAGATGGTACATTAGATAGAGGCGCAATGCTTACAATTATGAATCCTGATGACAAAGCAGGATTAGAAGCAGCATTAAGATTAAAAGATCAGTATGGTGCTGAAGTTACAGTATTAACAATGGGTCTTCCAAAAGCGGAAGAAGTTCTTCGTGAAGCTATCGCTATGGGAGCTGACAAAGGTATCCTTGTAACAGATAGAGTTTTAGGTGGAGCTGATACATGGGCTACATCTACAACAATCGCTGGTGCAATCAGAAACTTAGAGTATGATTTAATCATCACAGGTCGTCAGGCTATCGATGGTGATACAGCTCAGGTTGGTCCACAGATTTCTGAACACTTAGACATCCCTGTAATTTCTTACGCTCAGGACATCAAAGTTGAAGGCGACAGCGTAATTGTTGAACGTCAGTATGATGATAGATATCATGTAGTAAAAGCTCAGATGCCTTGCTTAGTTACAGCATTAGCTGAATTAAATGAACCACGTTACATGACTCCAGGTGGAATCTTTGATGCTTATGAAGCAGAAATCACACAATGGGGAAGAAAAGACTTAGTTGATGTTGACGATGCAAACCTTGGTTTAAAAGGTTCTCCTACACAGATTGCGAAAGCTTCTGATAAAGTACGTAAAGGTGCTGGAGAAGTTGTTAATCTTGATCCGGAAGAATCTGTTAACTACCTCATGGGTAAACTTAAAGAAAAACATGTAATCTAGGAAAGTGGTGAAATAAAATGGGATTAGAACAATATAAAGGTGTATATGTCTTTGCTCAGCAGGTTGACAATGAGTTAAGCGGTATCGCTTTCGAATTACTTGGAAAAGCCAACGAATTAGCAAAAGACTTAGATACAGACGTAACAGCAGTATTAGTTGGTTATAAAGTAGGAAACTTAGTAGACGAATTAGCAGCTTACGGTGCAGATAAAGTTATCGTAGTTGATGATCCAGAATTAGAAGTATATAGAACAGAACCATATGCACATGCATTAGCATCTGTTATCAACGAATACAAACCAGACATTATGTTAGTTGGTGCTACAGCAATCGGTCGTGACTTAGGTCCTCGTGTATCTGCTAGAGTAGCAACTGGTTTAACAGCTGACTGTACAGTTCTTGAAATCGGTGATTTCCCACTTGTAGCAAGACCTAACCAGGAACAGAAACACAACCAGTTATTAATGACTCGTCCAGCATTCGGTGGTAACACAATCGCTACAATTGCTTGTCCAAACAACCGTCCTCAGATGGCTACTGTACGTCCTGGTGTAATGCAGGCTCAGGAAAAAGTTGAAGGTGCAAAAGCTGAAGTGATTGAATACAATCCTGGATTTACTCCAAACAACAAATACGTAGAAGTATTAGAAGTTGTTAAATCTGTTGTAGACACAGTAGATATCATGGATGCTAAAATCCTTGTATCTGGTGGTCGTGGAGTTGGTTCTCCAGAAAACTTCCAGATTTTAAGAGATTTAGCAGAAGTAATTGGTGGAGAAGTTTCTTGTTCTCGTGCTGTTGTTGATAATGGATGGTTACCAAAAGATCTTCAGGTAGGTCAGACTGGTAAAACAGTTCGTCCTCAGGTTTACTTTGCAATCGGTATTTCTGGAGCAATCCAGCATACAGCAGGTATGGAAGAATCTGATATTATTATCGCAATCAATAAAGATGAAACAGCTCCAATCTTCGAAGTTGCAGATTACGGTATCGTAGGAGACTTAAACAAGATTGTTCCTGCTTTGACAGAAGCATTAAAAGCTGAATTAGCTGAATAGAAAGATTGCCATAATCTTTTTAAGGGCGCCCCATAAAAGGGGTGCCTTTTTTTGTCATATATGATATAATGACATTACTGAATAATAGAAAGGAGAATATGATGAAGAAGGAATTAGTGAGAAAAATTGTGCCATTGGCATTAGCATTTGTTTTGATGTTTAGCAGTCTTGCTTATGGTGCGGAAGCAATTAGTGTTACAAAAGTACAGAAAGAAGAAGCGATTTCGACAATCCCTGATGTACCGGGGGTTCAAGATATAATGTCCCAAAAATCAGTAAAAGGGTTGAAACAGAGTTCTTTAAAAACTGCCAGTAGTCAGTTGAAAATTGGGACTGCTACGACTTATAAAAAATTGGACAGTTATCTTAGTAATGAAAATAATATTAACTATGTTCAATTTAATAAAAGTGGAGAAAAGGGAATTTTAGAACTTAAATCAACCAAAACAGGTAACTTATTAATTTCTATTGGGTCATATAAGAATAATGCAAGTGCAGTTTATATTAACCAATGTTCTTCTAGTGGAAAAGTTTTAAATGGAGTTTGTGCGCAGGGGATTAAACCAGGCGAAGCGATTACTAGTTGTATTCCAGTAAAGGCGAACACAACTTATCAGTTGAATTTTACTCCGGCAAATAAGAATGATATTTTCCTTATCATGGGGGTTGTAGTTCCAGGCGGTACCTCGATGACACTGCCAACGAGTTATGCAAAAGATGATTATACCGTTGCGGCCGGTACAGATATCAATCATAAAACCTACACTACTTATTTGAAATTAAAAGCAAAGAGCAATGGTCTATTGTCAGTACAAGCTCAAGATATTATTGGTCAGAATAACGGTATTAAGCTTACTTTATGCAATAGCAAAAAAACGGCCATTTCGGCAACTTCAACTTTGAAAAAATTTCAAAATGATGGTAAAGAATCTATTGATAGTTCTTATTATGGTATATCAGGGGTAACAAAAGGTACTACGTATTATCTGAAGGTTCAGACAGCAGCGCCTGTTTATGCTTTGAAATATTCAACAGCAAAATATACAACAAAGCCAGGGACTAAAAAATCTAAGGCAACGAAAATTACAAGAGGGAAATCCAAAAATGTAACATTGGCAGCTTCCACGTCAACTGGCAGCCAGTGGTATAAGATTAGCGTACCCGCAAAAAAGAAAGTTACGGTTAAATTTGATGGATATGTTGCACCGGGGACTTCCGTAAAGATGCAACTATTAAAAAGTAATGGTAAGACAAACGTAAAATCGATGACGATAAATGGTGCTCTTCATAGTAAACTTTCGGGAAAATTCGAAATAACATTTAGTAAAAAAGGGACTTATTATGTAAAAATTAGTAAGACTTCTAAGAAATCGAGTGCGGCATACAAAATTTCTTATAAATAATGAAAAATGGGAACTATGAGACGAATGGAACGTGATGAAATTATTATCAGAAAAGCCATTGTACATATTTTAGATTGTGACAGTGGATTTATGAAAACTTCGAATGCCTTGTTGGATCTAGGACCAGATTTGAATGAGTTTTTGCGCGGACACATTTTTCGATTGATGGATAGCGATGATACAAAGCAATGTCATTTTTATGAGGAGGCTTCACCTGTTTACAGTATGTTGGAGCAGCTCAATGAAAAAGAGGAAGATCAGTTTATTGAAGTGTCCAAAGTGTTAGCTGAAAATTTATTTGATCTTATGTGTGAGAGTGTGGAAATACCACCGGCAGATTTTATTTGTGTTAGTTTTCAGGTCGAGAGTCAGGTGCATTTGGCTCTATTAAAAATGAATTATAAAGATAGTTATGTGCATCTTCAATCAGATGAGTCAAATGATATTGTTAAACAGCGCATCATACCATCGAATAGTGCGAGATTGACAGAGGCAGTATTGATTAATCTAGAAACAATGGATATTCGCTTGGTAGAGAAACGTTATGAGATCAAAGACGAGAAGATTAACTATCTATCGGAACGCTTTTTGATGTGTCATACAGATTTGGCGCCAAAGAGAAAGTTCAATATTTTGACAAGAGTGATTAATGACATTAATAACAAATATGACTCTGCGGATGTAGAAACCAAATTAGAAACCAAAAGTCGTCTGCAAAAGGAATTTGAAGAGGCACAAGAATTCAATGTCAGCGAGATTGGTGATCGAATTTTTGGCAATAGTCCAGAAAAAAAAGAAGCGTTCGACGATAAGATGGAACGATATGACATGCAGTATGATAACTTCTCTGTGGTCAAAGAAAGCACAGTGAAGAAATTAGAAAAGCAGGTCATTGTTACAGATACTGGGATTGAGATTTCGATTCCGATGGAAGAATATAATACAAAACAAAATGTCATTATAACAAGGGAAGCGGATGGCACGGCCACGATTACGATTCGAAACATTGAAGGCGTAACCGTAAAATAAAAAACAGCCCATAGATTGTATTTAAATACTTTCCATGGGCTATTTTTGTCTTAAGTTCAAGTATCAAAAGTTAGCTATTTGTTAGAACGTCTCCAAATATTTGCTTTTTCAGCATCTTTGATCAACTGATCTCTAAAGTCTGGATGAGCGATGCTAATCAATGCTTCTGCTCTTTCCCAAGTGGATTTACCTTTTAAGTTTACTTTACCGTACTCTGTAACGATATAGTGAACGTTTGCACGTGTATCAGTTACGATAGAACCAGTATTTAATGCAGGTAAAATACGAGATTTTACTTCGCCACTCTTTGTTGTGAAAGTAGAGGATAAGCAGATGAAGCTCTTACCACCTTTAGAAGCATATGCACCTAATACAAAGTCTAACTGTCCACCAGCACCACTGATCTGTTTGAATCCAGCAGATTCAGCGTTAACCTGACCAAATAAATCGATATCTACGGCGTTGTTGATAGAGATAAAGTTATCAAGTTTTGCAACAGTACGGAAGTCGTTTGTGTAGTCAACTGGAGCACTCATACATTCTGGATTATCATTTAAGAAATCATATAATTTCTTTGTACCGGCAGCGAAAGCATAAGTTTGACGATAACGGTCAATATTTTTTCTAGCACCAGTAATTTTACCAGCTTTTGTAATATCAACGAAAGCGTCAACATACATTTCTGTATGAACACCTAAGTCTTTTAAGTCAGATTCAGCAATCATAGAACCAACTGTATTTGGCATACCACCGATACCTAACTGTAAACATGCACCATCAGGGATTTCTTCTACAATTAATTTTGCAACAGCCTGGTCTACTTCTGTAGGAGCTCCGCCAGCACCCATTTCAGCGATAGATGGGTTATCTCCTTCTACGATCATGTCAACTTGAGAGATATGTACACCTTCTTCAAAACCACCAAGGCAACGAGGCATGTTTTCATTTACTTCCACGATTACGCATTTACATTTTTCAAGCATAGCACTTAAGTGAGAAGCGCTTGGTCCAAAGTTAAAATATCCATGTTCATCCATTGGTGCTACCTGGAACATTGCTACATCTGTACCTGCAATTGTGTCTCTGTAGTAGCTTGGTAACTCAGAATAACGAATTGGAATATAGAATCCAAATCCCTGACTACACCATTTTCTTTCGATTCCAGACATATGCCAAGAATTCCATGTAAAATGTGCTGCAGGATTTTCGATTTCAGTAATTGCCAAAGGCCACATGATGATTCCGCCACGGAAATATAAATTTTCCAGTTCATCCATTCTTGCAGCCAATGCCTTATCAAGGGCGATTGGTGTGTTTACGGTCCAACCATAGTCAATATGGTCACCGGATTTTACGACTTTTACAGCTTCTTCGGCTGTTGTCAGCTTCTTTTGATACTCGTCTGTGTAACTCATTATAAATTCCTCCTCGTATATGATTTACATCATGAATAACTATATCGTTAAACAATTAACATACCTTAATGATAGCATTTTTTCTTGAATTTGTAAAGAAAATACGCAATGCACTGTATTTTATGCAATTTTATTAACAATGTGTTAAATATTAGAAATTGATGGTTTTCGCCGTTTATTTGTACTATAATAGGAACTTGCAGACTGATAAATAAGGAAAACTTATATGGAAGTATTTTCAATTGTCTTGTACAGTTGCATAATAAAAAGGGAAGGAGTACATATGGAAAAATTAAAGAATCTAAGTAAACGCAACAAAATAATCATTGGCATCGTGATTATCTTGTTAGTTATTTATTTTGCGGGGGCATACTATTACAGCAATCATTTCTTAAAAGGGACGACAGTGAATGGAATCAATTGTTCGAATAAGACGGCTGCACAGTTGGAAAAGCAGATGAAAAAAAATATTGATTCGTATCTGTTGACGATCAAAGAAAGAAAAGATTTGCAGGATACCGTAAAGGGAAGCGATATTGACCTTGCCTATTTAGACAATGGAGCAATCGCAAAGTACCAGAAGAGTCAGAATGCATTTGTATGGCCGGCGGGATATTTTGGTAGTAAATACAATAAAAACATCGACACGGTTTCGTATGATGAGAAGAAATTGGATAAAATTTTTAAGAAGTTTAATTGCTTCAAAAAAAAGAATATTAAGAAGCCAGTCAGTGCTTATCCAAAATATGATGGCAATAATAAATATAAAATCGTTCCTGAAGATGATGGAACACAGATAGTAAAAGATACTTTACGAAAAGCAGTCGAGACTTGTATTGCTGGTGGAGAAGAAACGTTAGATGCTGATAAATCCGGCTGCTATAAAGAACCAGATTATCGTAAAGATGATAAAGAAATTACGCAGTTAAAAACAGATATGGAAAAAATGGTAAGCGGAAGTATTACCTGGGATTATTCTAATCGTTATATTAATTTGACAAAATTTAAAGATGGTCTAAAAGATAATAAATTCACAGTCAATGGTGATATCACAAATAAGTTTATTAAAATTAAGAACCATACCAAGGCAACGATTGATTCAAAGAAAATTGAGGATTGGTTAATTTCATATGCGAATGATTCGAATACCATTTATAAAAGTCGTAAATTTAAATCTCATAGTGGTAGAAAAATTACAGTTCCAAGTGGCGGACCGTATGGTTGGAGGATGCATGTGGAAAAAGAGACCAAAGCGATCAAGAAAATGATGCAGGAAGGTTCAAAAGAAACAAGACAGCCATTATACAAACAAAAAGCAGTAGAAAATACAAATGGTAAGTTGAATGATATTGGCAATAGTTATGTGGAAGTTGATATCAGTAGCCAATCTGTTTATGTTTATAAAAATGGTAAACAGGTATTTGCGACATCCTGTGTAACAGGTGATGTCACGAAAGGGCGTGGAACACATACAGGTGCCTGCGTCGTGCAGTATAAACAGCGTAATAAAGTTTTAGGTGGCCCAGGTTATGATTATGCTAGTCCTGTTAGCTACTGGATGCCTTTTAATGGCGGAGAAGGATTACATGATGCTACATGGAGACATGGAAGTTTTGGTGGATCTATTTATAAAGGAAATGGATCTCACGGATGTGTAAACTTGGATATTTCAGCAGCAGCAACCATTTATGGTATTATTGATGCCGGTTGGCCGGTTATCGTGCACTATTAGATAAAAGCATGATCCCATCTTAAATGATTTAAAAAAATCTCTTAAGATGGGATTTCTTTGTTATATAAGAAATATTGAGAATTTTCTATAATAACAGAAGAGCATAGGAGGATATAATGCGAATTTCAATCGTAGACTGGACACATCAATTTTTAAAACAATATGTAAAAGAAGGAGATATTTGTATTGATGCAACAGTAGGAAATGGCGGTGATATGCTATTTCTTGCCGAGCAGGTTGGGAAAACAGGTAAGGTATATGGTTTCGACATTCAACCATTGGCACTTGATCACACGCGAGAAAAAATGCAAAAACACCACCAATCCGGAGAACTATATTTAGATAGTCATGCGAATATGAGTCAATATTTTGAAGAAGAATCGATTCAGGCGATTGTTTTTAATTTAGGTTATCTGCCTGGAGGAGATCATGCGCTGGCGACCAAAGCTGAAAGTACGATCGAGGCGATTGATTGCGGGTTAAAATTATTGAAAACAGGAGGAGTGATCAGCCTTTGTATTTATAGTGGTGGAGATAGTGGTTTTGACGAAAAAGAAGCTGTTTTAGCGTATTTAAAGACGTTGGATCACAAAAAATACTCTGTGATTACGAATGAATTTTTGAATAAACCAAACAATCCACCAATGCCTGTTTTTATCATGAAAGCATAGTTTTATAGTATATTTTTTTATCTGTTTCATAAAATAAACCAAAAGGCATTTTAGGCAGGTGATTTTATGAAACGTTTTCGAATGGCGGCAGTGATGTGCGCAATATTGATTTGTTTATCTCAATTGTACATATTAAACAATCCCAATGAAACACAAATCGGAAAATACTCGACCATTGATACTGATAAATTAACGCCATTATCCATCGATTTTCCAAGTCAAACAAAGCAAATAGACAGTTTGCATGCGAAAGAAGCTCTTTTAATGGATGGAGATACTGGTCGAGTATTATATGAAAAAGATGGATATACGAGGGCGGCGATGGCAAGTACGACTAAGATCATGACGGCAATTTATGTGATTGAAAATTGTGATTTAAATGATATTGCGACGACATCGGAAAATGCAGCAAAACAACCCAAGGTGCATTTAGGCGCACAAAAAGGGGAACAATATAAAGTGCAAGATTTGCTATTTGCATTAATGTTAGAGTCATACAATGATTGCGCGGTGATTTTGGCAGAACATGTCAGTGGAAGTGTTGATAAATTTTGTCAGGCAATGACAGAGAAAGCGCAGGAACTTGGTTGTAAAGATACTAATTTTAAAACGCCGAATGGACTTGATGCGACAAATCATTATACGACGCCCTATGATTTAGCTCGAATCGCAAAATATGCTTTGGAAAATGAGACATTTTCTGCTATAGTAAGAACCAGGGAATATTCTTTTGCTGAAGTAAATGGTAAACGGCAGGTATCCGTCTATAATAAAGATGGTTTTTTGAATCGATACGATGGGGCAATTGGAGTAAAAACCGGGTTTACAGGCAATGCCGGATATTGTTTTGTAGGAGCAGTCAAACATGATGGAAAGTACCTGATTTCTGTAGTATTGGCTTCTGGTTGGCCACCGAATAAAACGTATAAATGGCAAGATACGATTGCGCTAATGAAGTATGGAGAAGCCAATTATATAAAATCGATAGTGATAAAAAAGCAGGATCGGGTGGGTCAAATACAAGTTGATCATGGAAACAAAAAGACAGTTCCATTAGCGATCGAGGGGAGCAATAAAATTTTACTCTCAGATGATGATAAAGTAGAGACCAGATTGCATATGGAAAAAGAACTACAGGCACCTGTAAAAAAAGGTCAGAAAGTTGGTAGTTTGTCGATTTATGTCAATGATACTTGTTATGATGTCCTTGATATACGTACGACAAAAGATGCAGCAAAGGAAAATGTGGATGCGGTAATCCAAAGATTGGTTTCCGAATATACTTTAACATCCATGGAGAAATAGAGATACAAGGAGGAAGATAAATGGAACGAAAAAATGCATGGCTTACTTATAATGAGGCTCAGTTAAAAGAATTAAATGATTTAAATGAAGGGTATAAGGATTTCCTGTCAAATGGTAAAACAGAAAGAGAATGCGTAAAGCTTGCAATCAAAATGGCAGAAGAGGCAGGATATCAGGAATTATCTACGGTAAAGAGTTTAAAGGCAGGAGATAAAGTTTATGCCGTATGTATGAAAAAAACGATTGTTTTATATCAAATTGGTAAACAGCCAATGGAAGAAGGATTGAATATTCTTGGTGCACATATTGATTCACCAAGACTGGATTTAAAGCAAAATCCTCTTTATGAAGACACAGATTTAGCGTATTTAGATACTCATTATTACGGTGGAATTAAAAAATATCAATGGGTGACGTTACCGCTCGCGATTCACGGTGTTGTTGTCAAGAAAGATGGCAACGTTGTCGATATTGTGATTGGGGAGGATGAGAGTGATCCGGTTGTTGGAATTACAGATTTATTGATTCATTTGGCGGGTAAACAGATGGAGAAAAAGGCATCTGTTGTGATTGAAGGAGAAGAGTTAGATGTTCTGATTGGAAGTAAGCCTTTACAAGAAGAAGAAAAAGATGCAGTCAAAGCGGGTATTTTAGCAATCTTAAAAGAAAAATATGATTTGGAAGAAGAAGATTTTCTATCCGCAGAACTAGAAGTCGTACCTGCGGGCAAAGCAAGAGATTTTGGTCTTGATCGAAGCATGGTTATGTCCTATGGTCAGGATGATCGTGTATGTGCCTATACGTCTTTGGTGGCGGCATTAAATGTAAAAGCACCGGAAAAGACAGCAGTTTGTATTTTGGTGGATAAAGAAGAAATTGGTAGTGTGGGCGCAACGGGTATGCAATCTCAATTTTTTGAAAATACGGTTGCTGAAGTATTAGATCGTATGGGTGTATATTCTGAGTTAGCTGTTCGCAGATGTCTTGCAAATTCCAGCATGTTATCTTCTGATGTGAATGCGGCATATGATCCAACCTTTGCAGCAGCATTTGAGAAGAAAAACTGTTCCTATTTTGGACGAGGAGTGGTATTTAGCAAGTATACAGGTGCGAGAGGAAAATCAGGTTCCAACGATGCCAGTGCTGAATATATGGGACGTCTTCGTAAAGTAATGGATGATAATGAAATACATTTCCAAACAGCAGAACTTGGCAAAGTAGATTTTGGTGGTGGCGGAACGATCGCTTATATTCCAGCTGCTTATGGAATGAATGTCATTGACAGTGGCGTGGCTGTGTTGAGTATGCATGCTCCATGGGAAATTTGTAGTAAAGCAGATATTTACGAAGCAGAGAAATGCTATGAGGCATTTTTAAAGGATATGAAATAAAATGCTATCAGTCATAATACCAGCTTTTAATGAAGAAAATATGGTACAGGAGGCTGCCAATCGGATTTCTGTCTTGCTGAAAGAAGCAAATATTCCATATGAAATTTTATTTATCAATGATGGATCGACCGATCGAACATGGGAACAGATTTGTACTTTATCTTCAGATAAAGAGAATATCAGGGGAATCTGTTTTTCGAGAAATTTTGGCAAAGAATCAGCAATTTTTGCAGGATTAGAACATGCAGTGGGAGAGTGTGTGGTAGTGATCGACTGTGATCTACAACATCCCCCACAAAAAATAATTGAAATGTATCGGCTTTGGCAGCAAGGATATGAAGTGATCGAAGGTGTAAAAGCAGATCGTGGTCAGGAGTCAATGTTGTACTCCTTGGCCGCGAGATGTTTTTATAAAATTTTAAGTAAGGCGACACAAATCGATATGGAGCGTGCGTCTGACTTTAAATTACTTGATCGAAAAGCCGTTAATGTACTACTTAATATGCGCGAGAGAAATGCTTTTTTTCGCGCCTTATCATCATGGATTGGATTTCGGACAACTTCGGTGGAATTTGAAGTGGGAGAACGTGAACAGGGCACAACGAAATGGACAACCTGGTCATTGATGAAATACGCAATATCCAACATTACATCTTTTTCGGCAGCACCAATGCAGATCGTAACCATTTTAGGTGCTTTCATGCTGATAGTTGCCTTAGTTTTAGGTGCAATTGCATTAACTCAAAAAATCAAGGGGATTGCCCTTGGTGGTTTTACGACGGTTATTATTATCCAACTATTTATTGGAAGTATTGTTATGATCAGTTTGGGGATTATTGGATATTATATAGCTCAGATATATGATGAGTTAAAAGGAAGACCAAGATATATTGTATCTGGTCAGTGTGGGGAATCCAAAGAAATTTCCGACAGATAAGAAGAAGTTTTATTATAGTATATGAAACACGATCTGTGTGTTAGTGATTTATGTAAAAAAGGACAAGTCTTTTATGGTTGACTTGTCCTTTTGGTCTTTAGTTTGCTAATTTATTTAAAGTTTCATAAAATGTAGGATAAGAAACATCGACACATTCTGCATCTTCAATTTCTGTGATACCATCTGCATTAATGCCAGCAATAGAAAAAGTCATTGCAATACGATGGTCATATTTGCAGTTGAGGCTGATTCCGTGGAGAGGTTTGCCTCCGTGAATGATCATGCCGTCATCAGTTGCAACAGCATCAGCACCCATACGTTTTAAATTATTTACCATCAGATCAATACGGTTGGATTCTTTTACTTTTAATTCTTCTGCATTTTTGATCACGGTCTTTCCTTCAGCAAAACATGCCAAAACAGCAATGATCGGAAGTTCATCGATCAGAGTTGGAATGAAATCTCCGCCAATTTCTGTTCCATGCAGCCTACTGGTACGCACGGTGATGTCAGCGGTTGGTTCCCCGTTGGAGTCTTCAACGTTTGATAAGCAAATGTCAGCTCCCATTGCCTGACAGACTTTAATGATGCCATCTCTGGTTGGATTGATACCAACATGTTTCATTGTGATTTCAGAATTTGGTGTAATCAGTCCTGCCACAATAAAATAAGCAGCAGAAGAAATATCACCGGGAACGATAATATTCTGACCATTCATTTGCTTTGGAGGATAAACGGTTGCAGTTTTTCCTTCGCATGTCACATCTACGCCAAAGGATTGTAACATTAATTCAGTGTGATTCCTTGATACAGCAGGTTCGGTTACACTTGTGGGGCCATCGCCATATAAGCCAGCTAATAATACAGCTGATTTTACCTGTGCAGATGCAACAGGAGAGTCATAATGTGATGCCTTGATCTTGCTTCCTTTAATAGAAAGTGGCGCACAATCATTTTTATTTACACTGGTAATGTGAGCCCCCATAGCGTTTAACGGGGTCATGATTCTCTTCATAGGACGGCTATTTAATGAGGCATCGCCGGATAATGTTACATCAAAATCCTGTCCGCTTAAAATACCGGAAATAAGTCTTGTTGTTGTACCACTGTTACCGACATCTAATACTTTATCAGGTTTTGTAAGACCATGAAGACCTTTTCCATGTACCGTGACCATTTCATCAGTTACTTCAATATCAATTCCCATAGAACGGAAACAATCAATGGTTGCCAGACAGTCTGCCCCCATTAAAAAATTGCGAATGGTTGTTGTGCCATTGGCAATGGAACCAAACATAATGGAGCGATGGCTGATTGATTTATCACCAGGAATGGAAATGGTTCCGTTTAATCCGCTCTTTTTTGTAAGTTTCATAGTGGAATCTCCTTTTCTTATTTTCGCTTGTAAATCATATAATTTTGTTTTTCTAATATTTGAGCTGTTTTGATTGCAGATTCATTGTCATATAAAACCAGTTTTAAACAGCCTTCTTCGTATTCACGATTGTGAATAATACCGATATTTTTAATACTGATATTGTCTTTTTCTAAATGACCCAAAACTTTTGATAATTCCCCTGGTTCATCTGGAATGTCAAGGAATACCTCATATGTTTTTTGCATAAGACCAACTGCGTTATCAGGAACGGAATCACGATAGTCACCTGCAAGTTTAAAATATCGATTAATGTATTCATTTTCGGTCGCGTCGACTGCAGCCAGTAATTCCTGCAAATCAGTAATCATATTTGATAAAATACGGGAAATATTTTTTCGGTTTGATACAGCAATCTGTTCCCAGACTTCTGGAGAAGAGGATGCAATTCGTGTGATATCTTTAAAACCACCAGCACAAAGTTGTTTTAACATGCCATCTTTATCGTCTGTTTTACGAACATTATGTACCAGTTCACAGGCAATCAAATGTGGAACATGGCTAATCGCGGCTGTAATTTCATCGTGCCTTTCTGCATCAAGATGAACAGTCATAGCTCCAAGTTCTTCAATAAAACTGTCTAATTCGTAAAATTTTTCTTCTGGAACTTTTGCAGTAGGGGTTAAAAAATAATATGCATTTTCAATCAATCGATCATTACAAGCAGAATAACCGCTTTTTTCAGAACCAACCATCGGATGTCCGCCGATAAAACGTTTTTCCATACCAAGAGTTTTTACCATTTCGTGGATTGGACTTTTAACGCTTCCAACGTCAGTGATGATGCAATCCGGGTTCAGACTTTCCTTTAAAATAGAAAGGTAAGCCATATTATGACCGACGGGTGTGCATAAAAAGATATAGTTACAATTATAAAATTCCGTGCGCACATCTTTGACAATGATGTCTAAGGTTCCCTCATCTTTTGCTCTTTTTAAAGCCTCAGTATCTGTGTCATAGCCTAGTAATTTGTAATTTGGAAAGACTCTGCGGATGGATTTGGCAATCGAACCGCCGATCAATCCCAGTCCGACAAAGCCAATGCATAGTGTGCCATGCTTTCCCTGGTTCATTTATATTCACCTGTCCTTCAATTTTCGGGGAAATGATATGTTTCCCATTAATAATAATCTTACAATATTGTACATAAGATTGGAAATAAAGTCAATACGTTGAAGTGGTAAAGTAAAAGTTGCGATGTTGAAAACACAATATTGACAAAATTTTCAGATTTTTTCATTAATAATAGAAATAATTTGTGTAATATGCCCAAAAGTATTGAATAAAAGTGTGATTTCTAGTAAAATATGATTATCAAATGAAGTATTGGAGGGATCGAAGATGAACGTATATGAGTCAGAGAACATCAGGAATGTGGTATTACTTGGACATGGTGGAAGTGGAAAGACAATTTTGTTAGAAGGTCTTGCTTATGCTGCTGGTATTATCAATCGAATTCGTACGATTGAAGAGGGCGGAACGATCAGCGATTATGATAAGGAAGAATTAAAACGTAAATTCTCTATCCAGACTTCCGTTGTGCCGATCGAATACGATGGTATTAAGATCAATATTTTAGATACACCTGGATTTTTCGACTTCTCAGGAGAAGTATATGAGGCATTAAGTGTTGCGGATGCAGCCATTATCTGTATTTCTGGAACAGCGGGTATTCAGGTTGGAACGATCAAAGCATTCGAATATTGCAAGGAATACCATATTCCATGTATGGTCTTTGTTTCGAACATTGACAGTGAAAAAGCAGATTACATGGCTGTCGTAGAGGATTTAAAAGAATTATATGGACAAAAGATTGCGCCATTCCAGCTTCCATTATGGGAAGATGATAAATTCATGGGTTTTGTAAATGTCGTTAAGATGGCAGGACGTCGCTATAATCCAGATGGATCATATGAAAAATATGACATTGATGAAGGCGAAATTGATGAATTAGATGAATGTAAAGATATGCTGATGGAAGCGGTTGCAGAAACCAGCGAAGAATTTATGGAACGTTATTTTGATGGGGATACCTTTACAAAAGAAGAAATTTCTTTAGCACTTCGTCAGACCGTTATTGAAGGTGACATCATTCCTGTTTTAATGGGTTCCTCTATTATGAGATATGGTCCTCATGCTGTGTTAAAAGCTGTGAAAAAATATTTTCCATCTCCAGTTAAAGATAATGTCATTTATCATGGTGTAAATCAGAATACAGAAGATGCTTATGTTGCAGAATATGATAGCACAAAACCAGTGTCTGCGTATATTTTTAAAACAATTGTCGATCCATTTATTGGTAAATTCTCATTAATAAAAGTATGCGACGGTGTATTGAAAAAGGATTCTGTTTTATATAATGCTGAAAAGTCAACAGAAGAAAAAGTTGGTAAGCTTTACGTATTAAAAGGGAAAGAAAATATGGAAGTTCCAGAATTAAAAGCAGGTGATATTGGAGCAATCGCAAAGCTTGCCGTTTCTCAGACAAGAGATACGTTATCAACAAAAGCATGTCCGATCATTTATGAAAAGACTCCGGTTCCAACTCCATATACCTTTACAAGTTATGTGGCAAAGAAGAAAGGCGAAGAAGACAAAGCTTCCGCTGCAATCAAACGTTTGATGGAAGAAGATTTAACACTGCGTGAAGTAAACGACAAAGATAATCATCAGATGTTATTATATGGATTAGGCGATCAGCATTTGGATGTTGTAGTGAGTAAATTAAAAGAACGTTATAATGTAGAAATTGAGTTTACAAAACCTCGTATTGCATATAAAGAAACAATTCGTGGTAAAGTAATTTCACAAGGAAAATATAAAAAACAGTCAGGTGGTCATGGACAGTATGGTGATGTTAAAATGGAATTTAAGCCATCTGGAGATTTAGAGACACCTTATACGTTTGACGAAAAGATTTTTGGTGGTGCGGTACCAAAGAATTATTTCCCAGCAGTAGAAAAGGGAGTTGCTGAGAGCTGTGAAGCAGGTCCGTTGGCAGGATATCCAGTTGTTGGTATCAAAGCAACGTTGTTAGATGGTTCTTATCATCCAGTAGATTCGTCTGAACTTGCATTTAAGATGGCTGCGAAACTTGCATTCAAAAATGGTGTTATGGATGCCAGTCCGGTATTGTTAGAACCAATTGTATCTTTAAAAGTTGTTGTACTCGATACATATACTGGAGATATTATGGGTGATTTAAATAAACGTCGTGGACGTGTACTTGGTATGAATCCATTAGAAGGAAAACAAGAAATTGTTGCGGATGTGCCTCTTGGAAGTTTGGTTGGATACTCTACGACCTTGCGTTCTATCACTGGAGGAAGTGGTGAGTTCTCTTATGAATTCAGTCGCTACGAACAGATGCCGGTAGATGCACAGGAAAAAGTATTGCAGGAAGCAAATAATCAATAATGGAGGAAGAAAACATGCTGGAAAAAGCAATCGCTTTTGCAACAAAAGCACATGCAGGCCAATATAGGAAAGGAACAAAGATTCCGTATATTGTTCACCCGATGGAAGTGGCAGCGATTGTTGCAGGTATGACTGATGATATTGAGGTGATTTGTGCCGCTGTTCTCCACGATGTGATGGAGGATTGTGATGTTTCTTATCGTTGTCTGGAACAAGAATTTGGTAATAAAATTGCTGTTTTGGTTGCGATGGAATCAGAGGATAAAAGTAAATCATGGCAGGAGCGTAAGCAAAATACAATTGATTTTCTAAGCCATAAGGCGACAAAAGAGATGAAAATGATTGCACTTTCTGATAAACTTGCAAATATTCGCTCGTTAAGAAGAGATTTTGAAAAAGTCGGAGATGATTTGTGGCAGCGTTTTAACGAGAAAGATAAGCGGAAACAAGGGTGGTATTACTTTAATCTATTGTCTAGTTTTGCTGGATTTGAAAGTTATTTGGAATATCAGGAATACAAATGCCTAGTTCAGGATGTTTTTAAAGATGTAATATAAAAAGATGGCAGAGTTTCGAAAAAAGAAGCTCTGCCATCTTTTTTTAAAAAAGTATGATTTTATGTTGTACTTCCAATAAAAAAAGAGTTATAATAATATTTGTATTGCTAAAAAATAGGGAGGAAGAAAAATGAAATTAAAGAGATTTATTGCAATGTTTCTTGTTGTCATTATGTGTATTGGGTGTGTAAGTATTGACTCTGTGGATACCAAAGCAGCTAGTGGTACATATTGGATTAAGGTAAACAAGCAGGCAAATGTTGCAACCGCATATAAAAAGTCCGGAAAGTCATGGAAACCAGTAAAAGCAATGCTAGTATCCTGCGGCGGTAAGAATACACCGGCTGGAACGTATAATACAACTGCAAAATATCGTTGGCATACTTTGCAGGGACCAAGTTATGGTCAATATTGTACGCGTATTGTAAGAGGAATTTTATTCCATTCTGTTTGGTATTATCAGAACGGCAATAAAAAGTCTCAGGCAGTAAAAGAATTCAACAAGCTTGGACAGACAGCATCCCACGGATGTGTGCGTGTTTCTACAGAAGATGCAAAGTGGATTTACAATAACTGTAAAGTCGGAACAAAAGTAACGATTTATTCAAGTTCAAACCCTGGTCCTTTGGGAAAACCAGCAGCTTACAAGATGCCATCAAGTGCCGGAAAGATGAACTGGGATCCAACAGACGCAAGTTCTAGCAATCCTTATTATAAAACGTTACCGGTTTTAACACAGAAATATAAGACGATTCAGTATGGTGACACAAAAGCAAATTCTGCGAAAAAATTAGTTACTGCAAAACAGAAAAAAGGTGGATCATTAAAGAAATTGACCACTTCTGTAACAAAATATAGTTCATCAAAGAAAAAGTATGTAAAAGCAAAATATAGTGTAAAATCAGAAGGTACGTATAAAATTAAATACACGGCAGTTGGTAAGAAAGGCGTGTCTTTGACGAAAACATTCACGTTTAAGGTGAAGGATACAAAGGCGCCGACAGTGACGGTGACAAAGACCAAAGATCAGATTGATCTGAATACTAAGAATGCAACAAAATGGTTAAAATCAGCAAAGATGGCAAATGGAACAAATCGTAAGTCGTCTGCAAAAGTTTATATTAAAGCGCCAGGAAGCAAGAAATATGTAGCGTATACCTATGCGAATGCTAAGACATATAAATTCAATAAAAAAGGTAATTATTCCATTTACTACGTTGCAACGAACAAGAATAAAACTTCAGTGACGAAACAGTCCAAAACAGTTGTGGTAACGGTGGTTGATAAGTCAGAAACGAGAACATCTACAACCACGGAACCAACGACTGCAACGACGGAATCAACGACAGGAACAACTGAGACTTCAAATACAAATACACAAGCTACAACACAGACACCGGCAAAGCAGGCGTCAACAAGTGATGATGCAACGTCAACTAGTGTAGAGGAATAAAAATTTTGATTTTATATAAAAGATAAATCGATCTATAAGATTTATAACAGATATTACTAGGAGGAATAGATTTATGGCAACACCTTATAACCATAGAGCCATTGAACAAAAATGGCGTCAAAAATGGGAAGAAAATCCAGTAAATGTAAACGACGGCAAGAAAGAGAAATATTACTGTCTTGATATGTTTCCATATCCATCTGGGAGCGGACTTCACGTTGGACATTGGAGAGGTTATGTAATCAGTGATGTATGGAGCCGATATAAATTAATTCAGGGATATTATTTAATTCATCCAATGGGATGGGATGCATTTGGATTACCTGCTGAAAACTATGCAATCAAGATGGGCGTACATCCAAGTATTTCTACAGAAGAAAATATCAAAAATATTAAGAGACAGATTAATGAAATTGCAGCTATTTATGACTGGGATATGGAAGTAAATACTACAGATCCTGAATTTTATAAATGGACACAGTGGATTTTTGTTCAGATGTTTAAAAAGGGCTTAGCTTATGAGAAAGAGATGCCAATTAACTGGTGCCCTTCTTGTAAAACAGGTCTTGCAAATGAAGAAGTGGTAGGCGGTAACTGTGAACGATGCGGTGCTCCTGTGACAAAGAAAAACTTAAAACAATGGATGTTGAAGATTACAGCCTATGCAGACAGACTTTTAGCTGATCTTGATAAATTAGATTGGCCAGAAAAAGTAAAGAAGATGCAGGCTGACTGGATTGGTAAAAGTCATGGTGCAGAAGTTGACTTTAAAGTGGATGGCAGAGAGGAAACCATCACAGTATATACAACAAGACCGGATACATTATATGGTGCTACATTTATGGTATTAGCACCAGAGCATGCATTGGCAGCAAGTCTTGCAACAGAAGAAACAAAGGAAGCGGTCGATGATTATATCTTTAAAGCATCTATGAAATCTTCTGTTGATCGTCTTCAGGATAAAGAAAAGACAGGTGTCTTTACAGGAAGTTATGCAATCAATCCATTAAATGGTGCGAAAGTACCAATTTGGTTATCTGATTATGTATTAGCTGACTACGGTACAGGTGCAATTATGTGTGTACCGGCTCATGACGATCGTGACTTTGAATTTGCTACGAAGTTTCATATTCCAATCATTCAGGTCATTGCTAAAGATGGAAAAGAAATCGAAAACATGACCGAAGCATATACAGATGCATCTGGTATCATGATTAATTCTGGTGAGTGGAACGGAATGGAATCTGCCGTATTAAAAGAAGAAGCACCAGCAATGATCGAAAAAATGGGATTTGGTAAAAAGACAACAAATTATAAATTAAGAGATTGGGTATTCTCTCGTCAGCGTTATTGGGGTGAACCGATTCCAATCGTTCATTGTCCGGATTGTGGATGTGTACCAGTTCCAGAAGAAGAACTTCCATTAAGATTGCCAGAGGTTGAAAAATATCAGCCAACTGGTACGGGAGAATCTCCATTAGCAGATATTAAAGAATGGGTAAATACAACTTGTCCACAGTGTGGTAAACCGGCAAAACGTGAGACAAACACAATGCCTCAGTGGGCTGGTTCTTCCTGGTATTTCTTGCGTTATGTAGATAATAAGAATACAGAAGCGTTAGTTTCTAGAGAAAAAGCAAATAAATATTTACCAGTTGATATGTATATTGGTGGTGTAGAACATGCGGTTCTTCACTTATTATACTCTCGTTTCTACACGAAGTTCTTATATGACATCGGAGCAGTGGATTTCGATGAACCATTTAAGAAATTATTCAACCAAGGTATGATTACTGGCAAAAACGGAATCAAGATGAGTAAATCAAAAGGAAATGTCGTATCTCCAGATGATTTAGTGCGAGATTACGGTTGTGATTCCTTAAGATTATACGAATTATTCGTTGGACCACCTGAATTAGATTCTGAATGGGATGAAAGAGGAATTGATGGTGTATATCGTTTCTTAAATCGTTTTTATAATCTTGTTATGGAACAAAAAGATAAAGGTGTCAAAGAGACAAAAGAGTTAGTGAAAGTTCGCAATAGAATGGTATATGACATTACAACGAGATTAGAAAACTTCAGTTTAAATACAGTTATTAGTGGTTTTATGGAATATAACAACACACTCAATAACATCGCTAAAAAAGGTGGAGTGGACAAAGAAACATTAGAGACAGCCGTTGTATTGATGGCACCATTTGCACCACATATTGCGGAAGAATTATGGGAAGAATTGGGACATGAAGGAAGCGTCTTTACAGCCGGATGGCCTACCTATGATGAAGAAAAAATGAAAGATGACGAATTAACAATTCCTGTTCAGGTAAACGGTAAGACAAGAGCTACGATCGTAATTTCTGCTGATGAAGCGAAAGAAGAAGTGCTTGCAAAAGCAAAAGAAGCAGTCGCAAGCAAGATTACGGCAACGATTCGCAAGGAAATCTATGTACCAGGCAAGATTGTGAATATTGTCGCAAAATAAGATAGTGGTAACTCAAATATTTTAACAGCGTAAGCAGTGACACTCATTGTTTACGCTGTTTTTATATGTTTTTTATTTTTCTCAAATGATAAGGTACTGTCCACGGCAAACGGACATTTAGAAGCAACAAAAAATTTAATTTTTATAGTCATAATGCGTAATAATATTAGAAAAAAGAATGATTGGAAAAAATTATTAAAAAAATGAAGAAAATTTTTCATTTATTATTGACCGCCTCACACGAATATGGTATTCTATATGTACAAGGTTATTACAAATTTAACAGATATCTAAGCGTCATGAAGGAGGAGATATTGATGATTGTCTACTGCAAAGATGATAAACATTCTATGTATGTAGTCACAGCAAATATGGTAGCTTCTCAACTCTTGAAAAAGCCGGATAGTGTATTTGGAATGATCGGCTTTTTTGACGAAAACGAAGAAGTTACAACAATATTAAAAAATTGGGCAGCAAATGGCTATATCAATTTTTCAGAGGCATCATTGATTGAATATGATGATAAAGAATCATATTGGTCTCATGTTGATATGTTGTTCTACGGTATTTCAGATCGGACAAAGAAGCCACGGCGTTATGAGTGTTACCAGGCATTTAAAAATGCAGACCAGGTCTTGGTCGTGGCACAGGGAAAAGAACAAGAATCAATGGTCAAGTATATTTTTGAAGAAAGTGTTTTATCAGAAAATCCAGCAGCGATTTTAAAAGAGCACGAAAATGTAGTTTTGGTCGGGGATAAGCAGGCATTAAGCCAGATGAAAAAAGAAGGTAAATGGTATTATTAATATATACAACTAGAGTTGAGTATTGAAAATAGTTTCATTTTATTTGCCCCATAATAACGCAAGTCGGTAAGATAGACTAAGGATGTTCGAACCGACAAATGAAATAACAGGGAATTCTGCATGTGCCAGATAACAGAATTCCCTGTTTTTCATGTTGTAAAGAAGTTGCAATACATATGTTATATGGTGTTTATCTTCGAAACATTGATTGAATCAGTGCAAGTCGTTGTTTTTCTTCTTGAGACATTCCTTCCGTCAAAACATCCAGGATTAGGTTGCTTTCTTCTGTGGTAAAAGACATACCGGCCTTGTCTAATGACTGGCTGGTTTTTAAAAGAACGGGCAAAAATTCTTCAGGAGTTTTTTCTTTTGCCTGTTCCATGAGCAGTGTCATGACAGCGAGTTTTTCAGGAGAAATATTACGAATTCTAGGATCATTCATCCAATTATTATCCATTATTCACCTCGATTATTTTTTTTGATCAGGTCATTTAACAAAACGTTCAACATATCATTAGAGGAAGAAGTTTCAGATGAAGTCTCGGGTGGTGGAGATACTGCTGACACGGTTTTCATAATTTCCTGATAATTTTGATATACTTGTAACATTTTAATTGTGTTTAAGATCGTATCAATTTGACGGGCAATTTCTGGTGTTGCACGGGCACGCATGGCTTTTAGCATTTGTTCCATATCGATTTTTCCAGAATCCAGGTTACAGGCGCTCACCATATCATCGTCATTAAATTCGTTGATTGTTTTTTGCAGTTCTTGTACTTTGAGAAAAGCTGCAACGGGACGTTTTAGAGATGGGGTGATATAGGGAAATGCTGCTTCGATCATATCGATATAAACATCATCCATAAGACACATTCCTTTCACTTCTATCATAAGTTATTTTATGGGGAGGTGAAGGAAATTATGAGTACAAAATTAGTAGAAGAAGAGAATACCGTTTATGAAGTAGATGAAGAATGTTTAAAAGCAAAACAAAACGATTCTGAAAAGACTGTGGAAATGGACGATATACTGGAGGGCATGCAGGAAAAATCAGATATTGAAATGATGGTGGGGACATGTCATCCTACATTTGAAAAAAATGATTGTCAAAAAAGTTGCAATAACAAAAGTAATCATCAGTTCTGTTTGTGGCTGATTTTATTATTATTTTGTTGTAATGAAAGATAGGGTACAAAAATAAGGGTCTGAATATCCAGACCCTTAAATATTAGTATGTTTTTTATGCTATAAAATATGTAAAGGAGATACAACACACATATAAGCATGAGAGTACCTCCTTTTTTGTTTACTTAACTAGCAATTTCTTATGAAATCTATAAATGCTATTTAGTTACCGCATCCGCAGCAGCTCAATAAGAGAATGATCCATAACCAAGAACTATTTCCGCCACAGCCACATCCGCAGTCGTCGTTTCCGAAGAAACATCCGTCATCGCCGTTGTTGCAGCAGCATAATAAGAGAATGATCCATAACCAGGAGCTGTTACCTCCGCATCCACATCCACTATTGTTACATCCATTTCCACAGCCTGTTGCAGCTAAATCACTCATTGTTTATACCTCCGAAATTTTCATTTACAGTAATATATTATGCGATGGGCAGATGGTGGTGACAGGAAATTTGAAAAATGATAAAATAAAAATAAAAGATGAAACAATGTACAAAAAGGAGAAAAATATGAAAAGGATTTTGTTTATGGTGCTGCGATGTATTGTGTTTGTTCCATTTTGGTATTATCAGATTAAGAGATACACAAACACAGAAAAATATAGTGAGGAAGAGGGCTTTGCATTTATTCATAAGATTATGGGAAAGATTTGTAGAGCTGGAAGAGTTGAGATTGATGCAAAGGGAATGGAACAGTTGCCAAAAGAAAATGGTTATATTTTATTTTCGAATCACCAGGGGTTATTTGATAGTTTGATTTTTTTTGAGACACATGAGCGACCATTTGGGATTGTGATTAAGAAAGAAATGCAAAACGTCATTTTAGTAAAGGATATTATTCGTATTGTACGAGGACTTTATATGGATCGTGAGGATTTGCGTCAATCGATGCGAGTGATTCAGCAAATGTCAAAGGAAGTAAAGGATGGTAGAAATTATTTGATTTTTCCTGAAGGAACACGTTCAAAGACCGGTAATGTGCCCGGAGAGTTTAAGGCAGGTACCTTTAAAAGTGCATTAAAAGCAAAATGTCCGATCGTACCGGTTGCGATTATGAATTCTTTTTATCCATTTGATTCAGGAAGTATCAAACCGACAAAAGTATATATTCGCTATTTAAAGCCAATCGAGTATGTAGAGTATCAAAGCATGAAAACAAAAGAAATCGCAGCAATGGTAGAAACGAAAATCCGTGAAGCGATTGAACAGACAAGAATAGAAGAAGGTGCCGCGATATTATAATTTCAAAAATATATTTTAGGTAATACAATGCCCCTGTAGTTCTCATTTGAGGCTAAGGGGCATTTTGATATGTATAAAAAGTTATGGTTTTATTTTTGTACTTTTGCGTACATGTATTCATTGAAATCCGGTATTTTTGATACAATAGGAAGTAAGATTGTAGAAAAAATCAATCCGGAAATTCCCTGGATTAAGTTGGCAGGAACGCTTGCAAAGGCCCCGGCACCATACAAGAAGTATTCAAAGAAACAATATCCACCTGCAACAAGTAATGTGGAAAAGATTCCGCAGATAATACAGGCTGGAATTTTTGGAACTCCGATAGAAGTTACCTTACGAAATACAATCGCTACGACAGCTGCAATGATAAATTTTACAGTAAATGTAATCGGTACATAGATGTAATATCCACCCATGAAATCTGCCAATGCAGAACCAATACCTGCTGCAAGACCTCCATAAATAGGGCCTAATACGATTCCGGATAATACAACAAGTGCATCGCCAGGATGGATATAGCCGCTAGTACCAGGTGTTGGAATATGGATACTCATCGTTGCAACACATGCAAGTGCTGCAAAAAGTGCACCGTAAACAAGTTTTTTTGTTTGTGTATGTTTCATAATATTCAACCTCTCTTTTGTTTTTTTATCGAAAAATATTTTAGCTCGATAGTGGCCTATGAAAAATAGCCAGTTTTAAATTAAAAAACAATGCCAGTTTTGTGGTGGGACAGAGTGGATAGAAAGAAATTTCGATCGATAATTTACAAATATGAAGGATTATGATATAATTCTTTCAAAATGTTTTCATTACATAAAGATTACAGGAGGATTCATGATGGTTAAATTATATCCAGGTGGAGCTTATCTGGTAAATGGAACAACAATCATTCCAGATGGTTCAAACCAGGCAGAAGAATTAAAAAAAGCCACAGGTCAAGTAACAGCAAAAGAAGATGCTGCTAAAAATACGATTGCTTATGGTATTTTAGAATCTCATAATACATCAGGCAACATGGAAAAATTAAAAATTAAGTTTGACAAATTGACGTCTCATGACATTACATTTGTAGGAATCATTCAGACATGCCGTGCATCAGGAATCGAAAAATTTCCAATTCCTTATGTTTTGACGAATTGTCATAACTCTTTATGCGCGGTTGGCGGTACGATCAACGAAGATGACCATGTATTTGGTCTTACTTGTGCAAAACGTTATGGTGGGGTTTATGTACCTCCTCATCAGGCAGTTATCCATCAGTTTGCAAGAGAGATGCTTGCAGGTGGCGGTAAGATGATCTTAGGTTCTGATTCTCACACTCGTTATGGTGCGTTAGGTACGATGGCAATGGGAGAAGGAGGGCCTGAATTAGTAAAACAATTACTTTCCAGAACTTATGATATTAACATGCCAGGTGTGGTAGGTGTTTATTTAAAAGGAAAACCAGAAAAGGGAGTAGGACCTCAAGATGTTGCTCTTGCAATTATTGGTGCAGTATTCTCCAATGGTTATGTAAATAACAAAGTTATGGAATTTGTCGGACCAGGTGTTGAAAATCTAAGTGCTGATTTCCGTATTGGTATTGATGTTATGACGACAGAGACAACTTGCCTTTCTTCTATTTGGAAAACAGATGATACGATCAAAGAATTTTATGAAATTCATAAACGTCCAGAAGAATATAAAGAATTGGCACCGGGTGCTGTGACATATTATGACGGTATGGTAGAAGTTGATTTAAGTCAGATCAAGCCAATGATCGCAATGCCATTCCATCCAAGTAATGTATATACGATCGAAGAAGTAAACGCGAACTTAGACGATATTTTAGCAGATGTTGAAAAGAGAGCATTGGTAAGTTTGGACGGTGCCGTTGATTATACATTAAGAGATAAAGTTCGTAATGGAAAATTATATGTCGAACAGGGAATCATTGCCGGATGTGCCGGTGGTGGATTTGAAAATATTTGTGATGCAAGAGATATCTTAAAGGGAACCAATATTGGTTCTGATGAATTTACATTAAGTGTATATCCTGCAAGTACACCAATCTTTATGGAACTTGCAAAGAATGGAACAGTTGCAGATTTATTGGCAACTGGAGCAATCGTAAAAACTGCATTCTGTGGTCCATGCTTTGGTGCTGGAGATACACCTGCAAACAACGCATTTTCTATCCGTCATACAACGCGTAACTTCCCGAATAGAGAAGGATCGAAGCTTCAGAGTGGACAGATTTCATCGGTAGCATTGATGGATGCCCGTTCGATTGCAGCAACAGCAGCAAATAAAGGATATTTAACGGCTGCTACTGATTTGGTGGATGTTGATTATACAAAACCAAAATATTATTTTGATAAAACAATTTATGATAATCGTGTCTTCGATTCACAAGGTGTTGCCGATGAGAGTGTGGAAATTAAATTTGGTCCAAATATTAAAGATTGGCCGGAAATGTCAGCACTTCCAGAAAATATGGTATTAAAAGTTGTTTCGGAAATTCATGATCCGGTTACCACAACAGATGAATTAATCCCATCTGGAGAAACATCCTCTTATCGTTCCAATCCTCTTGGTTTGGCTGAGTTTGCATTATCCAGAAAAGATCCGGCTTACGTAGGTAGAGCCAAGGAAGTTCAGAAAGCACAAAAGGCAGTGGAAGCAGATACTTGTCCGGTTAGTGCTCTTCCTGAATTAAAACCGGTTATGGATACGATCAAAGCAAATTATGATGTAAATAGAAAGAACATTGGATTTGGTAGTACCATTTTTGCAGTCAAACCAGGTGATGGATCTGCACGTGAACAGGCTGCTTCTTGTCAGAAGGTATTAGGTGGATGGGCAAACATTGCGAATGAATATGCAACAAAACGTTACCGTTCAAACCTGATCAACTGGGGTATGCTTCCATTCTTGATTGATGGAGAAGATTTACCATTTACCAATGGAGATTATTTATTTATTCCTCAGATTCGCAAGGCAGTGGAAGATAAATTGACAGAAATTCAGGCGTTCGTAGTCAGAGACGGTGAGTTAAAAGAATTTACTCTAAAAATGGGTGAATTAACAGACGATGAACGTACGATTATTTTAAAAGGATGTTTGATTAATTATTATCGTGGATAATGATCGAAAAATTGTATAAGCGATATATCGTGTTTCATTCAAATGCTCTCAGAGAACTCTGGGAGCATTTTTTATTTCATGGAAATTACGTTATAATTTCCATGAAATAAAAAAGCTTTGCTCGGTTCCCCTAAGTTGCAGAAAATGTCGTTTTCATGTAAAATATAACTATCTTACAATCTGTTTTGGAGGAAGCATTGGATGGTAAATAAAGTAAAAAATGGTATTGATGAAATTGCAAAAGTAGTAATTGGAAAAGAAGATATTATCAAACGTGTGATGTCGGCTATATTAGCAGGTGGTCATGTGATGATTCAGGATATACCCGGTGTAGGTAAGACAACGATGGCATTGGCATTTGCAAAAGTGTTGGGGCTAAATTATCAGAGAATTCTGTTTACACCAGATATCATGCCAAAAGATATTGCGGATTACAGTGTTCATTGCCAACGATTTAGTCAAGATGAAAAGGAGATGCAGACTGCAAATCTGTTAATGGCAGATGACCTGCATAGTTCTTCGCCGAAAATTCAGTCGATGTTTGTTAAAATGATGGAAGAAAAAAAGTTAAAAGTCCAAGATACCGTTACAGTGCTGCCGGATCCATATATTGTGATCGCAACTCAAAATCCGTTGGATGAAGATGAATTACTTCCGGAATCACAGATGGATCATTTTATGATCGGAATTACCATCGGATATCCAGATACTGTAAGTGAGATTCAAATGTTAAAACAGACCAACATGAAAGAACGGATTTCGTCTTTAAATGAGGCATTAAACACAACGGATCTTCTCGAAATTCGTACGCAAGTTGAACATGTATATGTCAGTGAGCAGATTTATGAATATATCGTAGCGATCGTCAATGGAACACGTGAAAATCAATTGCTTGATATGGGAATCAGTCCCAGGGGTTCGATTGATATTTTAAAAATGTCAAAAGCAAATGCATTTATCGAAGGACGTGATTATGTAATTCCGACAGATGTCATCACTGTTTTAACGGATACCGCGAGTCACAGAGTCCGATTAAGCCGTTATGCCAAATTAGAAAATCGCAAAGCGGATATGATTTTATTGTCTACGATTGAGAGGATTCCAATTCCAAAAGGAATAGAAAGGAAACGATAAGAATGTATCTGATATTTTTAGCATTCAGCTTCCTATATATGCTTTTTTATCAGAATGTAATAGGAGGGTGCCTGGTGGCATCCTTATCTCTTATACTCTTATATTCCTTTATGAAAGGGAAGAAGATGATTGATGATGTGGATATTTCATTTGATCAGCATAAAAAAGTTTATCGTCAGGGAGAAAAATATCAATTTGTGATTGAAGTACCAAAACAAACAATTTTTGAGACAAGACAAATTGAAGTGGTAGTGCAATATACCTCTGTTATTGAAAAGAAAGTACGTAAAAAAAGAGAAGTATTATTGTTACAACGGAGAACAGACGGGAAAGTTTTGATCGAATATGAACTAAAATATAGTGATTATATATTTATTGATATCAATGAATTTTTTATGCAGGATTTATGTGGTTGTTTTCGTTTTCGAAAGAAAGTAGATTTTCATGAGGAAATTCTCGTGTTTCCGAAAGATTATCCGATTGAATATGGAGAGGTATCTGATTTGATTGAGGAATATGGAAATATCCGCTTGTTTGGGAATGAAAATCAGAAGAAAAAGATAGATCCTGTCATTTTTCTGGATTTAAATTATATAGTTCGCGAAGCTTATGTGGAGATTAGAGCCAATTATCTGAATGTCGTTTATTCTATTTCTGCTACCTTGTTGATACATAATTATAAGCAGACGATATTATTTGGGAGCGAGCAGTTTGTCATTCAAAAATGGGAAGACTATCTGCCATTATTTGAACGGATTTTTGAAATCTTGAATCAGGGACGTACCTTCGTGACAGAGGCAGATAAGATGAAAATGGTTACTCATGCCATTACGACAAAGGCAGGTTTGCCAATGAAAGGGTATGATGGAAAAACGATTGCTGTCCTGTTAAATGAATATTCTGTTGATGATTTTTATGAGAGGACTGAATTTGTGCTAACCAGTAATCTCAAAGAAGATTTATTTCATTTGTCTTTATAGGAGTCGGTTATGAAACGTGTAGGGTTCATTTTTATTATTTATTTTTCAATTATATATGCTATTTGTACAGGCTTTAAAGTGGAATCGTATCGTGGCTTTGTATTGATTTTGGCAGTTTTTTTCTTCTTATATTGGAATATTGTATCCTCAGATTTTTTTTACGAGCATAAATTGTTGCGACCGATTCAATATGTACAATATTTTGTTTTTGCAGGATATGTATTGTTTGAAAGACGTCAATTACTGCGTGGAGGGGCCGTTGTCTTTAACTATTTTTTTGATATTGTGAATCAGACATTTCATCGACAGTTTACCTATTACTTAAATGTGCAGGAAGAGACTGCCGGGTCAGATATGGTGATATTTTGTATTATCATATTAGCTTTATATAGCGGAATTCTCGTCCTTAGTCGTCGTCATGCCTGGCTTGTAGTGTTAGAAACGATGCCCGTGATGTTTTTAATCATGGTTTTTACCCCACAGGCAATCCATGCAGATTTTTTCTTATATCTTGCAGGAATTTTTGGCTTGTATTATGTGGAACATTCTAAAATAAAAATGGCAATCTTCATGTTTAGTGCATTAGGCCTTGTGGCAATTTTCTTTGAGGTGTATCCTTCGACAGAGATTTTTGGACAAAAAATGAGCAATATTCGCCAGGGAACACAGGTTGTCTTTGAGTATGTGAATCATATCATAAATGGCGAACAATCGATATTTGCCTTAAATTTTGGTGATTTAAAAAATGAATCGGTCAAAAAAAGTGATAGTGATGAAAAAGCGATCGTCACGATAAAATCTGTGCGTGATGATATTTTGTTGCGAAGTTATGTGGGAGAAAGCTACCAGAATGGAAAATGGGATTCGAAACACCGATCGGCTATGGATGTTGCATTATTAGAAGATCAGAAAAAAATTTCTGAACTTAAATTGGATCGATTCCGTCCTCATGTTGATACGATGAAAATCTCTTATCCCAAAGGTGAAAAAATTCTTTGCTATCCATATTACACGGTAGGAAGAAATCAGGATGGGGATATTGAGTATTTTAATGTAGGTGATCAGACTTCTTTTTTGGCAAGAGCACAGGAGATGTCAAGTGAGCTTAAGCAACAAGATGAGTATAATGAAAAAGAAGAAGATAAGCGGTATCAGATGGAACAAAATAAGAATTGTAAGCTGCCATCATCGCTTCAAAAAAATTTGGAACGTGTGACGAAATCGATTAAAAAGGATTCTAAAACGGAAATCGAGTTGATACAAAATCTGAGTCGATATATGAAAGAAAATTATACATATACATCCAGTGCCGGTATGACACCAGAGGGAAAAGATCCGGCAGATTATTTTTTGTTTCAGTCTATGCGTGGTGATTGCTCTCAGTATGCATCGGCAACCGTTTTACTACTTCGTAGTATGGATATTCCTGCTCGTTATGTGGAAGGGTATCGACTTGGAGATGAGGTTTTCAAAGAAGCGACGATGACCAATGGCTGGATGGTGCTTCGTGTGACTCCAGAGCA
>JAUNIX010000030.1 GCA_030523275.1 Lachnospiraceae bacterium | reverse complement strand
TAATCCCCTCAAGATTGAGGGGGAGGGGAGTTGAATAGGCGAAGCCTATTTTTTATGAGTATTTTTGGAATTTCATTGGAAACGAGAACTTTGGATTTCTGTATAAAAGTCATATTTTTCCCACTGTCTCATAAACTAGTCAAAAAGGTGTTTTGTATGAAATTCACAGAATTAAAAACAAAGGAAGTCATTGACTGTAAAGATGGCAAACGTTTAGGATTTGTTGTTGATTTAGATTTTGATCCGAGAGATGGATGCATAAAAGAAATTATCGTACCCGTCTATCGAAATGGTTTTGACTGCTTTCGAAAGCCGAAAGTATTTTGTATTCCGTTTCGGGATATAATTAAGATTGGTCCTGATCTTATTCTTGTAAGAATTTGTGAAAAAAAGTAAAAATAGTTGATAAAGAAAGGCCAGAATATGGTATAATTTAGGTAAATATTGAGAATATCCGGAGGTTTATCTATGAGATGTCCATATTGTGGTGATGAAAATTTAAAAGTCATTGATTCAAGACCAGTGGAAGATACCAATTCCATTCGCAGACGCAGGCAATGTGTATCCTGTGGGAAACGTTTTACAACTTATGAGAAGGTAGAAGCAGAGGCCATTACGGTTATCAAAAAAGATAAGACAAGGCAATTATATGATCGCTCAAAGATTGAGAAAGGTATTATTCAATCGTGTCATAAACTTCCTGTATCAATGTCTCAGATTGATCGTGCGGTTGATGAGATTGAAGCACGGATTTATGGATTGGGAGTTCGTGAAATTGAAAGTTCTGTAATCGGAGAATTTGTCATGGATAAATTGATTGAACTAGATGAAGTTGCCTATGTGCGTTTCGCATGTATTTACCGCGAATTCAAAGATGTTAATACATTTATGAAGGAATTACAAAAATTGTTAAAAAAATAATTGTAAAATTATTCCATATAAGATATAATGATAATAGGTGTTCTTTGGAGAGGGAAGGAGCATTATGTATTATCAGGTTACAAGTGGCATTGTCCTTGGCGTGGAGGGAAAACTGATACGCGTGGAAGTGGATGCCAGTCATGGGATGCCTTATTTTTCTATGGTAGGGTATTTGTCCTCGGAAGTGAAAGAGGCAAAAGAACGTGTGATTTCTGCACTTCGTTCGGTGTCATTTTCGCTTCCACCTAAGAGGATTACGGTAAATTTATCTCCCGCAGATATCAGAAAAGCGGGTTCATCATTTGATTTCCCGATTGCAGTTGCAATTCTTGGAAGTTTCGATTTTTTTCCATTAAAACAATTAAAAGATGCATTTATTGCTGGAGAAATGAGTCTGGAAGGGACTCTGCGTCCTGTAAAAGGGTTATTGCCGATGATTCTAGAGGCGAAAAAACAGGGAATCAAAAAATGTTTTGTTCCGAAAGCAAACCAGAAAGAACTCATTGGAATCCAGGGAATTGATATTTATTTGATTTCAACATTGCAAGAAATGGTTGATTTTCTAAGAGGTAGTCTTGTTTTGGATAAAATGATTCCTCGGAAATTTCCAACGGGAAAACGGCCGTCTTGTCCAGATTTTGCAGATGTAAAAGGTCAGTATCAGATGAAACGTGCCTTAGAAATTGCTGCAGCAGGCAGACACAATATATTGCTGATCGGACCAGCAGGATGTGGAAAATCACTACTGGCACAATGTGTTCAGGGAATTGTACCTCCTTTAGAGCAAGGAGAATTGGAGGAGGTATGTGCAATCTACAGTGCCAAAGGGATTGCCTACGATAACGGAGGATATCCACCGGTACGCAATCCTCATCATTCGGTTTCTGCGACTTCACTTTTAGGTGGAGGTACCCATTTGAGTGCAGGTGAGATTACATTGGCTCATCATGGAATTTTACTGTTAGATGAGTTAGCGGAGTTTAAAAAATTTTGTCTTGAGGGGTTGCGGGAACCAATGGAAAATCAAAATATTGCAATCAGTCGGTCGGGAAGACAATTTCTTTTTCCATCTGATATTATGGTTGTGGCTACCATGAATCCATGTCCGTGTGGGCAATATCCTGATCGAAAAAAATGTACTTGCAGTTTTGCCGAGAGGGAGAGATATCGTAAGAAGATCAGTCGTCCATTATTAGAAAGATTTGATATGATCCTATGGGTACAGCGGGTCGAGTTAAATGATCTTGTATTAGAGGCTGAGCATTCAGAAGTGATTTTGGAACGCATTATATATGGAAGAAACAGGCAAAGAGAACGCTATAAAAAAGAGCAGTTTCATTACAATAGCAGGATTCCATCTGAAAAAATAGAAGAAATATGTAATTTAGATGAGGATGCCGGACATTTTGTTCAACAAATTTTTGAACAAAAGGAACTATCTATGCGTGAATTTCATCATATGTTGAAAGTGGCAAGAACTATTGCAGATATAGACGGGGAAGAAAAGATTACAATGAAACATATTGCGGAGGCATCGTATTTCTATAATCGGGAGGCGGATTCTGTGTGAAGGAATTGGAGCGAGTATATTTATATTGGTTTGCCTTTCATGCATATATATCGAATGAGAAAAAACGTGAATTGCTGGAAATTGGTGTGAGTCCTGAGCAGTTATATCAAATGAAACATGGAGAGCGTAAACAATATTTTTCTTCTCAGGAGGAGGAAAGATTTGTAAGAAGCTGCACTTTAGAAAAAACAAAACAAGAAATGGAATGGGCAAGTCGAAATCATGTGCGGATTGTATTTTGGACGGAAGAGGAATATCCAACAAAACTAAAGAAAATATATGACTATCCATTAGGACTATTCATCAAAGGAAAATTGCCTGATGAAAAGTTTCTCAGTATTGCAATGGTTGGAGCCAGGGACATAACCCCATATGGCATGCAGGCTGCCGATTATTTTTCATCGCAGCTTGCAAGACGAGGAGTACAGATCATCAGTGGATTGGCGCGAGGGGTGGATGGTTATAGTCACAAAGGGGCATTAAAGGCAAATGGCTATACGCTGGGAGTGCTTGGATGTGGGATTGATCTGCAATACCCAAAAAGCAATTGTTATTTATATGATCAGATGGAACAAAAAGGTGGTATTATCAGTGAATTTCCACCAGGAACACCCCCGATCGCAAGAAATTTTCCTAAAAGAAATCGTATTATCAGTGGTATATCAGATGGTGTGTTTGTGTTAGAAGCCAAAGAAAGAAGCGGTTCACTGATCACGGCTGATTTGGCACTGGAGCAGGGAAGAGATGTATTTGCACTATCTGGACGTTATTATGATGACATGAGCAAGGGGTGTTTAGAGTTAATTCAAAAGGGGGCAAAATTAGTTTATAAACCTGAAAATATTATCGAGGAATTCTCTTTCGCGAGAGAAATACATACAAATTTCACGAATGTCAAGAAAATTTCACTTGCTAATAAAGAGAAATTAGTGTATGATTGTCTACGTTTAGAACCTAAGTACGTTGATTATATTGTGTCTGAATGTCAGCTTCCGGTTTCGGAAGTACTTACAATATTAACAATGTTAGAGGTAAAACAATATATTATACAGGAACAAAAGAATTATTATAGAATTAAGGAATGATAAGGGAGTGTTATTTTATCATGCCAAATTATTTAGTGATTGTAGAATCTCCTGCCAAAGCGAAGACGATCAAAAAGTTTTTAGGAAAAAATTACGAAGTCGTGGCTTCCAATGGACATGTGCGTGATTTGCCGAAAAGTTCATTAGGAATTGACATTGAACATGATTTTGAACCAAAATACATTACAATTCGTGGCAAAGGAGAAATCCTAGCAGAATTAAGAAAAAAAGTAAAGAAAGCAGATAAAGTCTATCTTGCAACTGACCCCGATCGTGAAGGAGAAGCGATTTCATGGCATTTGTATTATGCATTGAAATTAGAAAATAAAAAGTGCAGTCGAATTACATTTAATGAAATTACAAAAAATGCGGTAAAAGCATCAATCAAACAGGCAAGAGATATTGACATGAATCTTGTAGATTCCCAGCAGGCAAGACGTGTGTTAGATCGTTTGGTTGGTTATCAGATCAGTCCGCTTTTGTGGGCTAAAATCAAAAGGGGATTAAGTGCTGGTAGAGTACAATCTGTAGCACTACGTCTAATCTGTGACCGTGAAGAGGAAATCAATGCTTTTATTCCGAAAGAATATTGGACATTAGATGCTACTTTAAAAGTAGAAGGAAATAAAAAGCCATTGGTGGCAAAATTTTCTGGTGATCGCAATGGTAAGATTGAAATTAATTCGAAAGAACAATTAGAAGAAATCACGAAACAGATCGAAAATGCTGAATTTCAGATTATTGATGTTCACAAGGGGGAACGCACGAAGAAACCACCACTTCCATTTACAACAAGTACGATGCAACAGGATGCATCAAGAAAATTAAACTTTGCTACACAAAAGACGATGCGGATTGCACAGCAGTTGTACGAAGGAGTGGAAATCAAAGGCAAGGGTTCCATTGGTCTGATTACGTATTTACGTACCGATTCGATTCGTATTTCAGAAGAAGCGGATCATTCAGCACGTGAATATATCGCAGAGACTTACGGGGAGAATTATGTAAATTCTGATCAGAAGGCGAAAGAAGAAAAACGTAGAATTCAGGATGCTCATGAAGCAATTCGTCCGACATACATGGAACTATCTCCGGTTAAAATCAAAGATCAGTTATCAAGAGATCAGTTCCGATTGTATCAGTTGATTTGGAATCGTTTTCTTGCAAGCCGTATGAATCCGGCAAAATACGAGACAACATCTGTAAAAATTGATGCAAATGGATATCGTTTTCATGTTTCTGCTTCGAAAAAGGTATTTGATGGTTTCCAAGCCGTTTATCGCATGGATACGGAAAAAAATGAAAACAATACCTTATTGAAATCAATTGACAAAAATACAAAACTTGATTTGATTGATTTCCAAAAGGATCAGCATTTTACACAGCCTCCGGCACATTATACAGAGGCACTGTTAGTAAAAACACTGGAAGAACTTGGAATTGGACGCCCAAGTACGTATGCACCAACGATTGCAACGATCATTTCCCGCCGTTATGTGACAAAGGAAAAGAAAAATCTGTATGTGACAGAGTTGGGAGAAGCGGTGAATACGATGATGAAACAGGCATTTCCTGCCATCGTGGATGTCAATTTTACTGCAAACTTTGAAATGCTCTTAGATAAAGTAGAGGAAGGCGACATTGCATGGAAAAATGTGGTTCGAAACTTCTATCCTGACTTTGAAGAAGCGTTGATAGCGGCACAAAAGGAACTGGAAAAAATAGAGATTGCGGATGAAGTAACCGATGTCATCTGCGAAGAATGTGGACGTAACATGGTAATCAAATATGGTCCGTATGGAAAATTCCTTGCATGTCCCGGATTTCCAGAATGTCGTAATACAAAGCCTCATTATGAAAAAATCGGAGTTCCTTGTCCAATTTGTGGAAAAGAAGTTGTATTGAAAAAGACGAAAAAGGGTCGTAAATATTATGGCTGTGAAAATAATCCAGAATGTGATTTCATGTCATGGGCAAAGCCATCAAAAGAAGTTTGTCCAAAATGTGGCAAATATATGGTTGAAAAAGGCAAAAAATTGATGTGCTCAGAACCGGAATGTGGTTATGTATGCAGCAATGATAAAAAAGAGAAATAACATAGAGTATAATTGATTGAATTTTCTGAAAAATTGTGCTAAAATGATGTTCAATATACGATATTATGTAAGATTTCGAGGTTCATTGGGGGATGAAAAGTGAGTGTACAATTATTAGATAAAACAAGAAAAATTAATAAGTTATTGCATAATAATAACTCACAGAAAGTTGTATTTAATGACATCTGTGAAGTTTTGGGTGATATATTAAATTCCAATGTGCTTGTCATCAGTAGAAAAGGCAAAGTATTAGGAATTTATAATCGCAAAGGTGTAACTGTAATTGAGGAATTGATTCCACAGAGAGTTGGAGAATATACCGACACAATGTTAAACGAGCGTTTGCTTGGAGTTCTCTCCACAAAAGAAAATGTTAATTTAGCCACACTGGGCTTTGAATCCGCATCGATTCAAAAAGCGAAAGCGTTAATTACCCCGATTGACATTGCAGGTGAACGACTCGGAAGTCTGTTTATGTATCGGGATGAGAAGGAATATGATATTGATGATATTATTCTTGGTGAATATGGAACAACCGTTGTTGGGCTTGAAATGATGCGCTCTGTGAATGAAGAAAATGCGGAAGAATCAAGAAAAGTGGCAATCGTAAAATCTGCGATTAGTACCTTATCTTTCTCAGAGTTAGAAGCGATTACACATATTTTTGATGAACTTGACGGCAACGAAGGAATATTAGTAGCAAGTAAGATTGCAGATAGGGTTGGTATCACACGTTCCGTGATTGTTAATGCTCTTCGAAAGTTTGAAAGTGCTGGTGTGATTGAATCTCGTTCTTCCGGAATGAAAGGAACCTACATAAAAGTGCTCAATGATGTCGTATTTTCAGAATTAAAAAAATTAAATCAATAGAATTTTAAAAGCTGTTGCATAAATAATCTTATGTAACAGCTTTTTATCTTGCTAGAATTATGAAAAATGCTTGCAATCATGATAATGTCTGTGCTATACTACCATAGGTAAAATAAACACGCTATCTGTAATCTGGCCTGTGCCAAGAGGTGGCTAGAGGTTTCGGATAGGGGAAGCTTAACAAAATGGAGGAAAAACAATGAGCGTTATTTCAATGAAACAGTTATTAGAAGCCGGTGTACATTTTGGTCACCAGACAAGAAGATGGAACCCTAAAATGGCTCCATACATCTACACAGAACGTAATGGTATTTACATTATCGATTTACAGAAATCTGTAGGAATGGTTGACGATGCTTACAATGCAGTAAAAGACTGTGTTGCAAACAGCGGAAAAATCTTATTCGTTGGTACAAAAAAACAGGCTCAGGATTCTATCAAAGCAGAAGCTGAAAGATGTGATATGTTCTATGTAAACCAGAGATGGTTAGGTGGAATGTTAACAAACTTCAAAACAATCCAGAGCAGAATTGCACGTTTAAAGAAAATCGAAGCAATGGAAGAAGATGGAACTTTCGAAGTATTACCTAAGAAAGAAGTTATCAATTTGAAGAAAGAACAGGAAAAACTTCAGAAAAACTTAGGCGGAATCAAAGAAATGAAAGAAGTTCCAGATATGATTTTCGTAGTTGATCCTAGAAAAGAAAGAATCTGTATCCAGGAAGCACATGCATTAGGTATCCCTCTTGTAGGTATTTGTGATACAAACTGTGACCCAGAAGAATTAGATTATGTAATCCCAGGTAACGATGATGCTATCAGAGCAGTTAAATTAATCGTTTCTAAAATGGCAGATGCAGTAATCGAAGCAAATCAGGGTTCCGATGCAGCCGTTGAAGAAGTAGCAGAAGACGCAGAATAGGATTACAAACACGGAGGATTATATAGCATGGCTAAAATTAGTGCAAAACAGGTAAAAGAATTACGTGAAATGACTGGCGCAGGTATGATGGACTGCAAAAAAGCTCTTACAAACACAGATGGTGATATGGACGCAGCCGTTGAATATTTAAGAGAAAACGGTTTAGCAAAAGCAGCGAAAAAAGCTAGTCGTATCGCAGCAGAAGGTATCGTAAAATCAGTTGTTTCTGAAGATGGAACAAAAGCAGCTATCGTAGAAGTTAACTCTGAAACAGACTTCGTTGCGAAAAATGCTGAATTCCAGGCTTATGTAGCAGAAGTTGCTGATCAGGCTTTAGCAACAACAGCAGCAGACATCGATGCATTCTTAGCAGAACCTTCAAAAGCAGAAGACGGAAAAACTGTAAAAGAAGCTTTAGATGGTAAAATCGCTATCATTGGTGAAAACCTTAAGATCAGAAGATTTGAACAGCTTGAAAATGCAGATGGTTTCGTAGCTTCTTACACTCACATGGGTGGTAAGATTGGTGTATTAGTTAGCGTAACAACAGATGTTGTGAATGAAGCTGTTGAAGAAATGGCTAAAAATATTGCTATGCAGGTTGCAGCTTTAAATCCTAAATACACAGATCGTAGCGAAGTAAGTGCAGAATACATTGCACATGAAGAAGAAGTTCTTCTTGCTCAGATTGAAAATGATCCTAACGAATCTAAGAAACCTGAAAAAGTAAAACAGGGTATGATCAAAGGTCGTATCAACAAACAGTTAAAAGAAGTTTGCTTAATGGATCAGGTTTATGTAAAAGCAGAAGACGGAAAACAGGCTGTTAACAAATATGTAGCATCTGTAGCAAAAGAAAACAATGCTAAGATTGCAATCAAAGGATTTGTTCGTTTCGAAACTGGTGAAGGAATCGAAAAGAAACAGGAAGACTTTGCAGCAGAAGTTGCAGCTCAGATGAAATAATCTGATTCTTTTACAGAACAAAAAGCTTGAAAAAGTTGATAAATAAGTACTCTAGATATCCCGGAAACCGATTGTTTTCGGGATATTTTTCTATCATTATTTCTATCTCAATCCATTCTTTTATAACAGTTCTAAATGATTTCATACAATATGTAAATGAAATGGTAAAGTATTAGGTTTTTTCCACTAAAGTATGTTAAACTAATATAACAAAGAAAGGAAGTGAGATGATATGGCAACGTATGTGTTAAGTGATATTCATGGTTTGTATTACAAGTTCGTGAAAATACTTAGTGAGATTCATTTTACAGATTCTGATGTAATGTATATTATTGGCGATGTGATAGATCGGGGACCAGATGGAATCAAATTGTATCAGTTTATTATGAAGCATGAAAATATTCATGTTTTAAAGGGAAATCATGAGGCATTCTTTTTAGATGCTTTTTCTGATAGAATGAAAACGAATATTTGGAATCAAGATATAGAGAGTTTTCTTTTTCGTAATCGAATATGGACAGGATTTAATGGTGGAGCTTCGACAGTTAAGGATTTTTTCAAGTTAGATGCCAACGAGCAAAGGAGAATATATGATTATATTCGTCAGGAAAAAGAGTATGAGTTTATAAATGTTAATGATTGCCAATATTTGTTAATCCATGCTGGATTAAATCTCACAGAAAATATGTCTTTACAAGAAATGTTAGAACGAGATGTGAAAGGACAAGAGCATCTTTGGATCCGAGAAGATTTCTTGTGTTCTCAGAAACGATTGAAGAACATCACGATTATTTTTGGACATACACCAACTCCTTTGCTTCCGGTACGGTATCTGGATTCTCAGTCTATGAGTGCTGAGAACCTGCAAAGGTGTCAATACGCTATGATTTACCACGGTGATGGGAAAATAGACATTGATTGTGGCTGTGCGGGCAACTTGAATTTAGGATGTTTGCGTCTGGATGATTTTGAAGAATTTTATGCGTAATAAGGAATTGAATTAGAATAAGAAAAATAACCCGTTAGTAGTCGTTTACTATTAACGGGCTTTTTCTATATTAAATATTTTTTTGCATATTCTTTTCACGAGTGGTGGTTGCCTCTTTGATCAGTGCATATGCTGCGGATGCAGCAGGAACACCGATTAACATGCCAAAGGGTCCAGAGAGATTGCCACCTATGGTCACTGCTGCGAGTACCCATATCGCTGGAAGATTCAGTTTTGAACCTACTACTTGAGGATAAATAATATTTCCTTCAATTTGTTGAAGAATTAAAAGAAAAATGACAAATATAATAGCTTTGAATGGATCAACAGTTAAAATCATAATAGCACCTACGATTGTTCCCACAAATGCGCCGACAATTGGAATCAGAGCAGTTACGCCAACTAATGCACCAATCATTGGAGCATAAGGGAGACGTAGGATTGCCATACCAATCATACATAATGTGCCAAGGATGATTGCCTCTGTGGCCTGTCCTGCAATAAATAATTTGAATGTATTTCCACAGACTTCTGCCACATGGATAAAAATATTACCAAATCTTTTTGGCAACCATACATGGATGAGTCGATATGTCTGACGCTTTAAAATTTCTTTTTGCGCAAGAATATAGATAGCAAAGGTTAATCCAATTACAAACGTAATGACTGTGCTTACAATAGCTCCAGCAGCACGAGTTGCCTGTTCCATTAAGTTACTACTTTGGGATTTGAACCAGTTTTCTAACTGAATCTTTAAACCCATCCAATCAATGTCTATTTTACCAAGTATGGTAGCCACTGCTCCTTGTGATAAAGTTTTATTATTTTCTATTTGTGCCAACTGGTCAAGACTTTTGGTAGCGATTTGCACAATCAGTTTGATTGCCTCGATTAATTCTGGTATGACAAGAAATGCTACACCAATAAAAATTCCAATGACTAAAAATAAAGATAAAACAATTGCCAACGGGCGTTTTCCTTTATCTATTTTCGATTTTGCAAGGAATCGATGTTCGATAAAACTCATAGGAACATTGAGAATCAATGCTAACACAATGCCGACCAACAATGGTTTTACTAAATGAATCAGGTTGATTATCACTTTGGCAACACTTGTAATATGGCGTAAACCAAGATAAAACAAAATACAGATTGCTATTACGCTAATTACCCACTTTGTAAGTTGTCGTTGCTTATTTGGATCGTCAAACATACTATTTCCTCCTTAATATTATATATGTTGTTGTAAATAGACGACAATGTTATAAAATAACGACTGTATTATCATAGTTGTATCGCTTTAAAATTAGTTTTGATAAATATAGCGAATGCTCTCATTGTACATTGCTTTGTCAGAAAAGTAAAATAAAATTATTATAAAAATTTTAATCATTTTTATACATTTGATTCGTTGTTATATATAAGAGAATATTCTCCAAGGAGGAATATCTTTATGCATGAAGATAAATTAATAAGAAAAGCAAAACAAGGTGATGCAGATGCTGTGGAGGAGCTAATTGCCATCTATTATCCTGAAATTCTAAAATATTGTTTTTGGCATGTTCCCAATCATTCTTTGGCAGAAGATGCTACACAAGAAACTTTCCTAAAAGCAATTCGATATATGGATACGTATACGCATAAAAGAAAATTTAAAGCATTTCTTTATAAGATTGCATCCAATACTTGTATTGATATGCGACGAAAAAAGTATACACAAGAGACATCGATAGAGGAAGATCTGCTGTATATGGAGTCAGGTTTTAAAGAGATAGAGGAAGATATGCAATTACGGTATTTAGTAAAGAACCTGAAAGCAGAATGGCAGGAGATAATTATCTTACGATTTGCACAAAATCTGACAATGCGTGAAATTGCATCAATTTTAGACATTCCATTGCGAACGGTGCAATCTCGTTTAAGAGCAGCTTTAAAACAACTAAAAAGTGAATTAGAGAAGGGGGAAAAACGATGATAGAAAAGGATATGGAAATTCGATTAAGGAAATGCCTAAAACATTCCAGTGTTTCTGTGAGGGATTCAGCATTAAAGCAAACAGTATTATTGGCGAAACATGAAATACAAAGCAAAAAGAAAAAACAGAGAATTGGATTTGGGAAATTTTTGTTGTTACAGATAAAACTTAGTGGATGGAAAATCTGGCTGATTCAATTATGTTTGACAATTGGTATGACTGGATTTTTACAGGGATTTTATCGAAATTTATATATTATGACTCCTAGACGCATTGCCATTATACTTTGTCTTGTTGCATTTCTTATTTCTTTTACTGTGATACCATCTATTTATCGATCTTTTTATTACAAAATGACTGAAATAGAAGTAGTAACAAGGAATTCTTCGATAAAACTTGTATTATCGCAATTGCTTATGATCGGTGTCGGAGACGGAGTTATGATTGGAATTGTAACGTTGTTAACCGTTGTAAAAACGAATTTTAGTACCGGTAGAACCTTATTTTACATGTTAGTGCCCCTTTTGATCATTTGGTTTAGTGTAATAGTTTTATTACGATATACAGGTATTAAGAAATTCCCATATTATGGTTTTATGCTGTATTGTTTTTTGTTTGTTCTTATGATGTTGTTCAATCGTTGTTATACAAAATGGTATGAACAAACATTTTCAGTACAGTGGATTGTAATTTGTGGGGTTTTGTTTCTTTCCTGTATCTATCAGTTACAAAATTTGTTGAAACAATCGGTGGATATGGTCTGTGAATAAAAAAGGAGGGAAAGGAAATGAAATTAGAAATGAGTCATGTATCAAAACAGTTTAAAGATAAAAAAGCAGTAGATGATGTGTCATTGCATATTTCGAAAGGCGTATGGGGACTTTTGGGTGCAAATGGAGCAGGTAAGACAACACTCATGCGCATGATTGCAGGAATTATGAAGCCTACTGATGGTCAAATATCTTATGACGGAGTGCCTATCCAGATATTGAAAAAAGAATATCGTGATATTTTTGGGTATCTTCCACAGGAATTTGGTTTCTACCCGGAATTTACGGTGAAAGATTATCTTGAATATATAGCAGCCTTAAAAGGGCTTACCAGTCGAGACTCAAAACAAAAAATTGATGAATTGTTAGAACAATTAACGTTAAAAGATGTGAGGAAAAAGAAAATTGTTAAGTTATCAGGAGGAATGAAACGAAGGGTAGGAATTGCGCAGGCACTTTTAAATGATCCGCATATTTTGATCCTGGATGAACCAACAAGTGGTCTTGATCCGGGAGAGCGTGTTCGGTTTCGAAATCTGCTTTCAGAATTTGCGCATGACCGAATTGTTTTGATTTCTACTCATATTGTGTCAGATGTAGAATATATCGCTACCAGAAATGCAGTGATGAAAGATGGAAAAATGATTGCAACTGGAACTACGGAGGAATTGGTAAAAATAGTAACTGGGAAAGTCTGGGAGAGTATTATTCCTGTTGATAGGCTATCAGCTTATGAGCATAAACTTTCCATTGTGAATTTAAAAAATGAAGAGGATGGAGAAATTTCTATTCGATATCTTGCTGATGAACCACAGATAGTCAATTCTGTTCCAGCTAAACCTAAATTAGAAGATTTGTATTTATGGTTGTTTCCACAGAATAACAGAGAGGGGGAAAAAGCATGACATTATATCGATTAGAATTAAAAAGAGTTTTGACGACAAAAAGAACATGGATTCTTTTTATGCTAGCACTTTTATTTTCTGTTATTACGGCATATATTCCTGTTACATTTCAATATACACAACGCATAGACGAAAATGGAAATGTAACACAATTAAAAGGATTAGACGCGATACACGATATCCGAAAACAAAGCGAAGCGATTAATGGGACTGTAACAGATCAGAAAATAGAGAAAGTAATAGAACAATATCAAGAGTATTTTAAAGAATACGAAAAAGAGAGTATCTATACACTGCCTGCAGAGGTATCTTATAAAATGAAACCTTACCAGCCATTTGCAGAATTGGTATTACGAACTTATGAAAATCCAGTTACCAATACAGGACCGGATTTGTTGAAATTGAATTCTGCTAAAGTGGGGAAATTTTATCAACAATATCCAAAATTTTTTACAGAACGATTGAAGATAAAGCAAAGTGGTTTTCCATCTGCACAGAAACAGGCAACAAATATGTTTCACAAAATCAAATTGCCGTTGACTTATTATTATGGATTGAATATCGAGGCATTTGAATATCAGAGTATATTGATATTTCTGATTGCTATTTTTTCGGTAGTAATTGTGGCTCCCATTTTTTCATCTGATTATCAGACTGGAGCAGATGATATTCAAAGATGCACGAAATATGGTCGTTTATGTTTTGGTATCGTCAAGGTATTATCTGCATTGACGATATGCATTGTACTGTTTTCTTTGTGTTTACTAATATCGACACTTATCACAAATAGTCTTTTTGGATGGGAAAGCACAAAAACATCTGTACAAATGTTACATTCTCCATTTACGCTTTTGTCAATCAATGCTGGACAATTAGAATGGCTTAATAGCATTGCAAGTTTGCTTAGTCTGTTGTCACTGATTGCGTTTACCTTATTTCTTTCTTCTAGAATAGAAAGTACAGTTTCATCACTATCTTTGGCATTGATATGTTGTTTTGGCCCAATGATACTAAATTATATAATCCCAAATACATTTGGTGATTGGATTCGTGCTCTATTTCCGGGCGGCGGAATTGGATTTCAAACGAGCATGTTATATACGTTGTTAGAACAGAAATTTCTGCATATTGGAAATATATCTATTTGGGATGCTTATATGATGATTGGAGCTTCTATCATAGAAATTGTGTTATTTCTTGTGCTGGCTGTGGTATCTTATTGCAGAAAACATGCGTAGGAGATTGAAATTCCATTATACAAATATAGAATGATTTCAAATCGTAATCATGATATAATTGATTAAAATATGCAATTAGAAAATTTGGACTGGGAGGATGAAGAAATTGAGAAGACGTGATAGAGAAGTCAATGATGCAGAAAAAATAGAACAAATAATAGCATCATGTCATTGTATAAGAATCGGATTTCATGACAACGGTCAGGTGTATATCGTTCCATTGAATTTCGGATATGAAATGATTAACGGGAACTATGTTTTTTATTTTCATAGTGCAAAAGAGGGTCGGAAAATTGAATTGATTGAGAACAGTCCTTATGTTGGATTTGAAATGGATACAAATTATAAAATATACGAAGCAAATATTGCATGTAATTATGCTGCCCGTTTTCAAAGTATTATTGGAAATGGTTATGTAAGTATCATTGATGATTCTGAAGAAAAGAAACACGGATTAACCATGTTGATGAAACAAAATGCAGGAAATGATGACTGGACTTTTAACGATGAAATGGTGAATGCAGTCTGTGTTTTTAAACTTGTTGTAGAGCAATTATCATGCAAAGAACACAAATAAATTCTAGGGCATTTTTTCATATGAAAAATATAACTGCTAGTTAAAAAAATTCGCAATATTTAACAGATGCTCAGTTGTGCATCGGAACTGGATTTGATATGCTTATTTCAAAGCAAAGGCCGGAGCTTATCAATCAATTAGGAGGTTCCATTTATGCAAATTGGTAAAGTAATCAGAAAATATAGAAAAGAACGAAATATGACACAGGAGGAAATGGCGAATTGTCTTGGAGTGACAGCACCCGCAGTCAATAAGTGGGAAAATGGCAATTCCATGCCCGATATTACATTGTTAGCTCCAATTGCTCGACTACTTCATATATCTCTTGATATCTTGCTCTCTTTTCGAGAAGATTTATCGACAGAAGAGATTCGCAATCTTCTTCAGGAAATGGATGACCGGTTTAAGGGAGACTCTTACGAGAACGTTTTTACATGGGCAAAACAAACGATAGAACAATATCCAAATTGTGAACAACTAATTCTTTTTATGGCAATTAGTCTTGATGCAAGACGTTTAGTTGAAAATGTGCCGGAAGCAGAAAAATACGATGATGATATTCAAAATTATTTTATAAGGGCTTTGAATAGTCAGGAGGAGGCAGTCAGAATACAGGCAGCCGATGCGTTATTTGCGTTTTTTTCCAGAAAAGAAGAATACGAGCAGGCAGAAAAATATTTATCCTATTATTCAATTCAAAATCCAGAAAGAAAGAGAAAGCGAGCAGATATTTATAATAAATTGGGACGGATGGATGATGCTTCTCGAGCGTATGAGGAATTACTATGGTCGGAATATCAGATGACTAGTATGGTTTTTCATGCTCTTTATATGATGGCAATGAAGGAGAACAATCTTGAAAAAGCGAAACTGCTCATAGACAAGGAAGCAGAATTAGTTTCGTTGTTTGATAGAGGAACATTTTATGAGTACTCTTGTAAGTTAGAATTTGCTACGGCACAAAAAGATGTCGATCAGACGATATATCTTATGACGAAAATGCTAGAAAGTGTAGATACAATTTATAATTTTACACAATCGCCTCTCTATTCTCATATGGAATTTCAAGAAATAAAAGAAGAATTTATGACAAATTTTAAAAAGAGTTTGTTGAAATGTTTTCAGGACGAGGAAACATTTGGATTTTTAGTTGGTGACAGTCGGTGGCATGAATTGGTAAAAAAGGGTGTCTAAAAACGGCAATCATAAATTAGAAAGTAATCTATAGCTTTGGAAATATTGCCGATAATGTGATATACTATTTTATAGATTTATATTAACTTTAGATTCGGAGGAGAGCAGATGCTATTAAATATTTTACAGGAAGAAAAAGAAAGTAAATATTCTGGTGGAATATATCATAAAACACAGATTGATCTGACCTATAATTCGAATCATATTGAGGGAAGCCGTTTGACGCATGATCAGACAAGATATATTTTTGAAACGAATACAATTGGCATAGAAAATGAAGTTGTCAATGTTGATGATGTAATCGAAACAGTAAATCATTTTCGATGCATTGATTTGATCATCGATCGAGCAAAAACTACTTTATCCGAGAAATTTATCAAAGAGTTGCATTTGATTCTAAAAAGTGGAACGCGAGATTCTAGATTGGAATGGTTCGCAGTGGGTGATTATAAAAGAAAACCAAATGAAGTTGGTGGAATGGCTACTGCATTACCAGAAGAAGTCGAAGATAGGATGAAAGAACTTTTAGTTGCATACAATGCAAAAACAGAGAAAACATTTGATGATATTCTTGAATTTCATGTAAAATTTGAGAGAATCCACCCATTTCAAGATGGTAATGTAACATTGAGATACCAACGACAAGCGGCATAACAGCAGCAAACAACTTCATATCATATTAACCACAATTAAATAACATTATAGATTTAGGAATACTTGAAAATGGTATTCCTTTTTATTTTCAGACGTTCAGAAATGAGCGTCTATTTTTTTATCCAAAATGAAAGGAGAATCAAACATTATGAAAAAGATTATGAAACGATTGCTTACAGGTATTCTCACCCTTGCAACCGTATTTACTACATTACCTGTTACACAGGTTCATGCTGCAGATTCCGTTTACACGACGACGGACGGAAAGGCAGGAACAATCGTCAAGGTTGACAATGGCGGTTCAGAGGTAAAGAGCTTTGAAGAAAGCATAATGACCGCTGACGGTCAGATTGCTTATTGCGTAGATATTAACACCGACTTTAAATCGGGATATAAAAACCGTGTTGACGCTAAAGACAGAATGAGTGCCGACCAAATATCAGACGTGGCGTTGAATCTGGAATATGTCAAACAGTATTCCAAAACGCACAGTCTTTCCAGCAAGCAGGTCTATCTGTTGGAACAGTGTATTGTCTGGCGAATATTGAGCGTTCATTTAGGTTGGGGTTACAACAATGTGCGAGCTGCCTATGATGAAGTATCAGAAAAAATCCAGTCAGAAGTCTATGAGAACGCAAAAGCTTTCGCTAAAGCAAACAAAGACCGTTACGACTGCGGCGGTTATATCTATGTCGGTGACGGACAGGACTTAGGGCAGTTCTGGGCGAAGCTGGCTGTTGGTGATGGCAAGATTCAGAAATCGTCCAGTAATACAGCGATTACAAAGTCTAATGACTGCTATTCCTTATCTGGTGCGACTTATACTGTCTATTCTGATAAAGGTTGCACGAAGTCTGTTGCCACACTTACGACAGATGGCAACGGGAATACGGACACTGTGGAGTTGAGGGCAGCGACATACTATGTAAAGGAAATGGAAGCTCCAAAAGGATTCCAGTTAGATAAGAATACCTATACGCTTACGGTAAAAGCTGGGGAAACCGCCACTTTAAAGGTGAGCGATACACCAAAAGTCACAGACACTTTGGTGGAGCTTTTCAAGATTGACATGGAAACTGGAAATGCTACCGCACAGGGAAAAGCCACTTTAGAGGGTGCGGAGTTTGTCTGGAAGTATTATGACGGATATTACACAAAAGAGAATCTTCCATCACAACCGACACGCACATGGACGACAAAGACAAAAGCGGAAAAAGGAAACGACAACGCTATCCACTATATCACAAGACTGGCAGATTCCTATAAGGTGTCTGGTGACAGTTTCTACACACAAAACGGTACTGTCTGCTTACCGCTTGGTACTATCACAGTGGAAGAAAAAGCAGCTCCAAACGGGTACTTGTTAGACGGTGCATATATGCAGGCTAACGGAAGTTCTGAAAAAATCAGCGGTATCTATGTGGCACAGGTTACGGAAGATGGTGAGCTTGCGGCATTAAGCGGCGGCAATCAGTATTCCGTATCAGACAAGGTTATCCGTGGCGGTGTCAAAATCCAGAAGCGTGACCTTGAAACGAAAGATACCAAACCACAGGGCGGTGCAACTTTGAAAGACACAGAGTTTACCATCACTACCCTTAATGACAATCCTGTTCTGGTGGACGGGAAATCATACAGCAAAAATGAAGTCGTCAAGACAATCCATACAGGTGTTGACGGTATCGCTGCGACTGACGCAGACACACTTCCTTTCGGTCATTACAGACTTGATGAAGTGACACCGCCAGAGGGATATTTAAAAGACGGTGCTGTTTCCCGTGAGTTTGATATTGTAAACAACGGTGAAATCGTGGACTTAACGGACGAAGCACACTCTGTCTACAATCAGATTAAACGAGGTGATTTAGAGGGTGTGAAAATCGGTGACGGTACGCACAAGCGACTTGCGAATGTTCCGTTCAGGATCACAAGCAAGACGACTGGTGAAAGCCACATCATTGTGACGGACGCAAACGGTCAGTTCTCCACTTCTTCTGAATGGGTATCGCATAAACAGAATACCAACGCTGGTAAATCCAGTGAGGACGGTATCTGGTTCGGTACTTCCACACCAGACGACAGCAAAGGTGCGTTGCTCTATGATACTTACACAATCGAAGAATTACGCTGTGATTCCAACAAGGGAATGACACTGATTCCTGCCTTTGACGTGGTGGTTTCCAGAAATAAGACGGTCATTGACTTAGGAACTTTGACAGACGATTATGAGCCAGAAATCTCTATCCACACTACCGCTGCCGATAAGGTGACAGGTGAAAAGTCAATCGTTGCTGGTAAGAGCGTGACTATCGTTGATACGGTCACTTTGGACGGATTGAAGAAAGGCACAAAATACCAGCTCAAAGGCTGGCAGATGGTGAAAGCTGAAAATGCACAACTTCTTATTGACGGGAAACCCGTGGAAAGTGATTACTCATTTACTGCAAAGGATTCCAAAATGGAAGTTGAGGTTTCCTATACATTCAACGCCAGTGCTTTAGGGGGAAAAGACCTTGTGACGTTTGAAGAATTATACGACCTTTCCAATCCCGACGAACCTGTCAAGGTGGCTGAACACAAGGACATCAAAGACGACGGGCAGACCGTAAGAATCGAGGAACGAATCATTACCATTCATACCACAGCTACCGACAAGGTAACGGGTGAAAAGATGATTGTTGCTGGGAAAGACGTGACTATCATTGATACGGTCACTTTAGATGGTCTTGAAAAAGGTACAAAATATCAGCTCAAAGGCTGGGAAATGGTGAAGTCAGAAAATGCGGAACTTATCGTCAATGGTGAACGTGTGGAAAATGACCTTGCTTTCACCGCTGCCGATACAAAGATGGAAGTTCAGATTGCGTTTACATTCAATGCCAGCGAGCTTGCAGGTAAGGAGCTTGTCACATTTGAAGAATTGTACGACCTTTCCAATCCCGACGAACCTACAAAGGTAGCAGAACATAAGAATATTGAGGACGACGGACAGACGGTGACTATCACAGAACGTATCATCACCATGCACACAACCGCTACCGACAAGGCAACAGGGAAAAAGACAATCGAAGCTGGTAAGGACGTGACTATCGTTGATACCGTTACCTTAGATGGTCTTGAAAAAGGTGTGAAATATACCCTTAAAGGCTGGGAAATGGTGAAGTCTGAAAATGCAGAGCTTATCGTGAATGGTAAGCGTGTGGAAAATGACCTTACTTTTACCGCTACCGATACGAAAATGGAAGTGCAGATTGCATTTACATTCAATGCCAGTGAGCTTGCAGGTAAGGAGCTTGTCACTTTTGAGGAACTATACGACGTGACAAATCCAGATAAGCCTATCAAAGTGGCTGAACATAAGGACATCAAGGATAAAGGACAGACGGTAACAATCACAGAAAAACCAGAATCCCCTACCACACCAGATGAGCCTAGCACACCAACAAGAACAGGCACATCACCAAAGACGGGTGACAATACACCATTTGTCGCATTATTCGCTATGATGGGGATTTCCGCTGCTGGTCTTATCTTTGCAGGATATAAGAGATTCCGCAGAGTAAAGAAGTCTAAATAATACGGGAGGTCACAGTACATGAAAACGCCCCGTTCACCGCCCATCATAAAGAAGTTAGTCTGTGGCTGACAATAAATTGAACTTCTGCTTGATGAACACTTATCTTTCTGAATGGGAATTGTCAAGGGTGCTTTAGCACAAAGCAACGCCCTTGATGATTCACAGGCAGAGAGATACTATCCAGACAGCAGAATGACACTATCAATCATTAAAAATAGAGAAAGAAAAGAGGTAAATACATTTATGGAATTAAAACACGTTATCCCGAACATGGAAAAAACATTCGGAAATTTGGAGTTTGCAGGTGAGAATAAGGTGGAACAGCGCAGGATCAACGGACGTATGACGGTCGTTTCCCGCAGCTTTAACCTTTATTCGGACGTACAGAGGGCAGATGATATTATCGTGGTACTGCCTGCGTCTGCTGGTGAGAAAAATTTTGAATCGGAGGAAAAGGTCAAACTTATCAATCCGAAAATCACCGCAGAGGGTTACAAAATCGGTACAAGAGGATTCACAAACTATATCCTGTCAGCAGACGACATGGTGAAAGCATAAGGAGGTAGAAAGATTATGAGATTAGCAAACGGAATCATTATTGATAAGGAAAAGACATTCGGGGTATTAAAGTTCTCGGCGTTGCGTCGTGAGGTACATATGCAGAATGAGGACGGTACGGTTTCTGAAGAAATCAAGGAACGTACCTACGACTTGAAGTGTAAAGAACAGGGTCGCATGATACAGGTAAGTATTCCTGCCACTGTTCCGTTAAAGGAGTTTGACTACAACGCAGAGGTGGAGCTTATCAACCCTGTGGCTGATACGGTGTCAACCGCTACGTTTCAAGGGGCAGACGTTGACTGGTACATCAAGGCAGATGATATTGTTTTGAAAAACAAACAGACGCCTCCTATAAATCATCAGCAACCATTGAAAAATCATAAATAAGTAGATTTAGATTGTTTGCTTGCAAATTAGACGATATAATAATTTTAATATTATTAAAGTGCTTTTACCTTAGTTCAATTTAGGAGGAAAGAGAATGAATATTGAAGGTTTATCAAATTTTCTAAAAGAAAGCTCCCTAGATTTGGCAGAAAATTATTGTATTGTCAATAGGCGGATAGTGTCTTTAAAAGAAGTTGAGTGTATGGGGTGCAATGAGTTTTCACTTTTTTCAAAAAAGAATATGCCCCTTAAATTATATAAGTATTTTCCTAATAAATGGGAAGTTAAGGATAATATACCAGTGAATTATTCATTACTTGCATTGAAAAATAATACTGTATATATGCAAAGTCCAGATTTATTTGATGATGTATATGATTCCAATATTCATATAGAATGGAAAGAATACGCTTATACTCGACTTCGAATCTATTGTCAAAGATGTAAATGTTCAACAGGTGAGAATTTGAACTTTGAAGAACTGCTTAATTCCTTGTCAAATTTATTGCAGGAAGTCCTTAACTCATCTCAAAATATTCAAGCAGTATTTGGAACAGATGAAAATGAAATGGTAAGGTTAACGAATGAAATTTTTGCTAACAGGATATTGCTTTTGATAAATAGAAATGTTAATTTGAGCGAAGCTATAATTCAAGCATTGGAACAAGAGTATATAGAATATACTAAACAGTTACAAAAGACTTTTCGTACTACTTGCTTTGCTACTACACCATTTTCTCAACTTATGTGGGGTGGTTCTTATGCCGATTGCCACAAAGGATTTTGTATCGAATATACAATAGACCCCAATATAGTTGAATTGCAAAATCAATATTCCAATCTTTTTCCTATGGTTTATTGCAGTGTTAGACCTGATGTAACAAAAGAAATAATCAAAACAAGAGATAAAGCGATAACAGACAAAGAATTATGGAGTATTTATTTTCATGGTGCGTTACGTAAAAGTATAGATTGGACTTATCAAGATGAATGGAGATTGTTGTTACCTTTTAACAAAGCAACAGTAAATTTCAATGTTAAGTTTTTTCCTATAACTAAAGTTTACTTGGGAAATCGTATGAATAAAGCAAATCGACAAGAAATTATAGAAATATGTCATAAAAAGAATATTCCTTATGCTGGTGTTACTAAAGACAATAATAAATTTCAAATGAGAGAATGTAATACTTTATGTGAGGAATGTCCCAATTTTCAAAGCAAAAGATAAAATTATGTTACTTAGGCAGTAAATTCTACGGAGTTTGCTGCTTTTTTCATGGAAAGGAGGATTTTATATGCCACAATTCAATAAGCGTGGGAATCGTATCAGAGCCAGCGACAAATCGCTGGTTTTTCGTTTCTCTGCTGGTTCGCTGCTCCTGCTGTTCCTTGTGGTGGTCTTGCTGCTGAACCTAAAAACAATCCTAACAACGGACTGGAAATCGGTGAGCTTTCTGAAAGATGGCAGCGTCCATTTTTCGGTCACGCCATATATGCTAGTGACGGTCATAGTGTCAGCACTGGTCTGTGTGATTGCTGCCCTTTTATACCAGCGATTCCAGTATGACAGGGTGAAACAGCTCTTTCACCGTCAAAAGCTGGCAAAGATGATACTTGAAAATGGCTGGTATGAATCAGAAACCACACAGGACAGCGGATTTTTTAAGGATTTACCAGCAGGTACAAAAAAAGAGAAAATCACCTATTTCCCAAAGCTGTACTATCGTATGGAGCATGGCTTGTTATATATCCGTACAGAAATCACACTGGGGAAATATCAAGACCAGCTCTTACACTTGGAAAAGAAGCTGGAAACAGGCTTGTACTGTGATCTGGTGTCAAAAGAATTAATGGACAGCTATGTGGAGTATGTGCTGCTCTATGACACTATCGCAAATAGAATCACTATCAACGAGGTACAGGCTGAAAATGGCAGCCTGCGTCTGATGAAAAACGTCTGGTGGGAGTATGACAAGCTCCCTCATATGCTGATTGCTGGCGGCACTGGTGGAGGTAAAACTTATTTTATTCTTACCATCATTGAAGCTCTGCTCCGCTGCAATGCAGTCATGTATGTGTTAGACCCGAAGAACGCTGACCTTGCGGATTTATCCGTCGTCATGCCAGAAGTCTACTACAAAAAGGAAGATATAACCGTCTGTATTGATAAATTCTATGACGGTATGATGGCACGAAGTGAAGCGATGAAGCTCATGGAAAACTATAAGACAGGTGAAAACTATGCCTATCTTGGTCTTGCTCCGCACTTTCTCATTTTTGATGAATATGTAGCGTTCATGGAAATGCTGACGACAAAGGAAAACGCCGCTGTGTTGAACAAGCTCAAACAGATAGTCATGCTCGGACGACAGGCAGGTTACTTTCTTATCCTTGCCTGTCAGCGTCCAGACGCAAAATATCTCGGTGATGGAATCCGTGACCAGTTCAACTTCCGTGTCGCACTGGGGCGTATGTCGGAGCTTGGCTATTCCATGATGTTTGGTGAGGTAGACAAGGACTTTTTTCTGAAACAGATCAAAGGACGTGGCTACGTCGATACGGGAACGAGTGTCATATCAGAGTTTTACACGCCCCTTGTACCAAAAGGACACGATTTCCTAAGAGAAATAGGCAGATTGTCACAAAACAGGCAGGACGGACAGGCGGCGTGCGAAGCGGAAGCCGCAGGTACGGACTAGCCTGTGTTGGTGTGGCTTGCCACACCAACCATTCGCCCCCGTTATCTAACAGGGGGGCACAAATCAACTGGAAACAGTCAATTCAATATCGAAAAATCCTTAAAATATGAGGATTTTTCAAACATTCAAGGGAGTGTGACAAAATCGGGAAATGTCACATTCCTTTTTCGATTGGAGGGATTTTCACTGAATGATACCGATTGGATAAATGATTTTAAGAAAAAACGGACGCAGTACGGCGTTTCCCAGAATCAGCTTGCGGTCATGGCTGGTGTCAGCCGAGAATATGTCAGCAGGCTTGAATCTGGAAAAGCAGCCTTGACGGAAGAAATCAAGGTGAAATTCACGGACGCTCTGGAGCGATTGAATCCAGACAATCCGCTGGAAATGGTCTTGGATTATGTCAGAATCCGATTCCCCACACAGGACGTAAAACACGTTGTTGAGGATATTCTCAAATTAAGGTTTGATGTGATGATACATGAGGATTTCGGGTTCTACTCCTATGCGGAACATTATGTCTTGGGTGATGTGTTCGTGCTGACTTCACCCGATAAGGAAAAAGGCACATTGTTAGAGCTGAAAGGCAAAGGGTGTCGGCAGATGGAAAGCTACCTGCTGGCACAGCATAGGAGCTGGTATGACTTTCTCATGGACGCTCTGATAGAGGGAGGTGTGATGAAACGGCTTGACCTCGCCATCAACGATATGGCAGGAATCTTGGATATTCCAGAGCTGACAGAGAAATGCAACCATGAGGAATGTATTTCCGTATTCCGCAGTTTCAAGTCTTACCGTTCTGGTGAACTTGTCAGAAGTCAGGAACAGGATAAATACGGTATGGGAAATACATTGTATATCGGTTCGCTCAAATCGGAAGTCTATTTCTGTATCTACGAAAAGGACTATGAACAGTACGCAAAGTATGACATAGCCATTGAAGATACGAAAATCAAGAACCGTTTTGAAATAAGGCTTAAAAATGAGCGAGCCTATTATGCGGTGCGTGACCTGCTGACCTACCATGACGCAGAGCGTACCGCTTTTGATATTATCAACCGCTATATGCGATTCGCTGACAAGGAGGTGGAGAAACGACGCAGCGAATGGAAAACCAATGAGAAATGGGCGTACTTTATCGGTTCTGATCGTGGGCGTTTGAAACTGACGACCAAACCAGAACCGTACACGCTCACAAGGACGCTGAACTGGATAAGCAGACAGGTAGCTCCCACATGGAAAGTCTTACAGCAGATAGACAGTACCAACGGTACAAGCTATCTCAAAAATATTTTAGACCATGCGAAGCTCACCGAGCGTCATAAGAAGCTGATTGAACAGCAGACGACTTCCACAGAGGAAGTCATTACAGAAACGGAGAAATGACAACATGAAACATATCTTATTTGACTTCTTCCTGTTCTCACTTGGGGCAGGATTCGGAGTAGTAACTATGTGTCTTATGCAGTCTGCAAAAGTCGCAGACAGAGAAATTGAAATGATGGAAAGGAGAAAGAAATAATGAATTTCGGACAGAACTTATACAACTGGTTTTTAAGTAACGCACAGAGTTTGGTACTTATGGCAATCGCTGTTATCGGGGTGTATCTCGGATTCAAGCGTGAATTTTCCAAACTTATCGGCTTTCTGGTGATTGCCTTAATTGCTGTCGGCTTGGTATTCAATGCCGCTGGCGTAAAAGACGTACTGTTACAGTTATTTAATAAGATTATCGGGGCGTAGTTTCGATGAAACTCTTTTGTAAAATATTAAATTAAATGATATAATGCCATTAGTACAATCTTACAAATATTTTGAGAGGAGAATACTAATGGCAAAAAGCACAAATAGTCCGAAGATGGTGAAAGTAGTTTATTTTGATGAAACAGCAGCAACGGATTATATTACTATACAGAATGGTGGACAAATCGATTGGACAACTACAGAAAATAAAGAAAGATTAGCAAAAATTATTGCTGAAATTGATGTGCAAGCTAAAGGGGGCTTTAATTTATTTTCATTTATTAAAGCTTCTATATCTGGAAATGCTAATGCAAACATTGATACAAATACTAGCAAACTAATCAAAAGCACCGTCACAAATACTCTTTTAACGGATTATATTTCAATAGCAAGTAAAGATAAAAATATTCGTCAATTTCATAATGATGGTGTTTATGCTCCAGAGAATTCCATTTCCATGTATAGAATGTATAGTTCATATCTTAATATTGTACCTAAAGAACAAATTCCAATAGACCTTGAAGGACTTAACAATGCCCTTCTTGGCGAGCGTGGGTATTATCAAATGCTTTTAAATGGTGAAAAAGACCCATCTTGTGTTTTGAGATTTAATATAAATGCATTTAAGAATGATTATAGTCTGGCTGATTTATCAAAAATGAATTTATCATATTTTGGTGTTAAAGTAGGACAATGCACAAAAGAACAATTATCTTTGGAAAAAGAATTTGAGATAAGACCATCAACTAATACACCTAATGTTAAAGAAATCGTAACTGGAGAAAAGGGTAAATCTTCAACAAGATTTTTAGATGTATATGATATTGTATTGGCAGGGGTGATGAGTATTGAATAGAGTAATCATATACTATGGTTCTAAAGAGAAATTCAATCGAATTATCCCTAAAGAATATAGAAATTTAACGGATTTAGTTTATGAATCTGATAAAGATGGAAAAACCATGAAATTAGTTATACCTAATCAAAGTGGTGAATATCCAAAAGAAGAAAAGGAAGAAAAAATATTTGTAAAAAACTTTGTCATCAGTTCAGATGAATATGCCGGTGTTCGAGAACATGTCATTACAAATTTTATTAACTTTCTTGCTAAATTTGATGTGGAAAATTTGTATATTCAGAATCCACCACTTCAAATAAGCGAACAAATTATCAGGTTATATCCTAAAGCGGAAGTGAAATATCAAAAATATAAGCAGCTAACGACTTCTCATTTGCTTAAAATAAACAAAGATTATGATAATAAAATTATAGGGCAGGAAGATGTCAAACTTGAATTATTGCAAGCTCTTTTTCCTCTTACTTTAAGATATAGACAAAAACCTGTAGTTTTATTGTTTTATGGCAAATCTGGAATTGGAAAGACAGAAACAGCAAAATATTTAGCTAAAATTATTGGTGAACCGATATTTAGGAAACAATTTTCGATGTATCAGAACAATCAATTTGCCACATATTTATTTGGAGGTGCGCATTACGAAAAAAGTTTTGCAAAAGACTTGTTAGATAGAAAGTCTAATGTTTTGCTGCTTGACGAATTTGATAAAGCACACCCATCTTTCCATAGTGCCTTTTATCAACTTTTTGATGAAGGAATTTATGAAGACCAGAACTATAATCTAACATTAAAAAAATCCATTATAATATGTACTTCAAATTATACGGATTTAAAAGATATTGAAGAAAATTTAGGTAGTGCTATTTATAATCGTTTTGATAAGATTATTCATTTTGACGATTTAAGTGTTGAATCAAAAATAAGAATTGGACAGTTAGCATTTGAAAAATATGAAAAAAACTTCAACTATCATTTAGATGAAACAACAAAGCAAAGATTAGAAGAATCTTATACACAATGTGATAATGTCCGACAAATACATCATATTATTGAGAACACTTTTGCATTATCAACCCTTTTAAGTAAAGTAAAAAAATAAATATTCAAAAAGCAGTAAACCGTTAAGATTTACTGCTTTTTTCATGCAAAATTTTAAGATTGGAGGACAACATGAAAACAGATATTTTTGAGGATATGAAGGACTGTATCGGCTGCCATGTTTCTGACCTGCCCTACCGTAAACGTGAGGTATGGGAAGAAATCAAACGACAGCTACCGCTTACATATCCGAAAGAACAGCTAGAAAAATTCTCTCATTATGTGTTCGGTGTGGATTATGCTGTTATAATGGGAATACTGGAAATGAGGAAAGGAAGTGATAAGCCTTGCAGGAAATGCGAATCTACCTGTTAAATAATACAAAACCTTACCGTGACGGTGACGAGGAATACTCTGGGGAATGGTTCAACTGCCCTGTGGACTTTGAGGAAGTCAGAGAAAAACTCGGTGTGGAACATGAAGAACAGATTGAGATTGCAGACTATGAGCTGCCCTTTGACATACACAGTGATATGCCCCTTTGGGAAATCAACGCCAACTGCCGCATGGTTCTTGAAATGGAGGGTACGCCAGTCGGTAATGAAATGAAAGCCATTCAGCAGAAATGGTTTGACAGTTTCGAGGACTTTATCGACCACAGGGACGAGATACGTTACTATGATGTGGGCGACGGTGCGGCACTGGCAGAATACCTTATCCGTGAGGAATCCGTTTTCGGTGAGATTCCCCACGAACTGTTAAAACATATCGACTATCACTCTTACGGAAATGAGCTGGAAATGGACGACAGATACCTTTTCACAGTAAGCGGCGTATTCCGTTATCAGTAAAGGGGTGATGTGGTATCGAAGAAATGCAGGTCTATATCGCCAATCTTGGAAAGTACAACGAGGGTGAGCTTGTGGGTGCGTGGTTCACGCCGCCCATTGATTATGACGAGATGGCAGAACGTATCGGCTTAAATGAGCGATACGAAGAATACGCTATCCATGACTATGAGCTGCCCTTTGAGATTGACGAATACACGCCGATTGAGGAAGTCAACCGCCTGTGTGAAATGGTGGAGGACTTACCAGAAAATATACAGGACGAATTGAGCGAGTTAGTCGGTCATTTTGGAAGTGTCGAAGAACTCTGCGACAATCAAGACCGTATCTTTCATTATCCCGATTGTGAGGATATGGCAGACTTGGCAGAATATTTTCTGTACGAAAGCGGAACAATGGACGCTGTACCAGAAGAATTGAGAGATTACATAGATTTTGAAGCCTATGGAAACAACCTTTATACTTCTGGCACATTCATTGAAACCAATCATGGAATCTATGAGATTGCATGGTAAATACAACTAAATATCAAAATAGCAGCCAGTGAAATGACACTGGTATTTTTTATGCAGCAGCTTGTGAAAACAGGCTGCTGTCTCCATTTTAGAAAAGAAAGGAGCTGTAAAAATTGAAGAAAATCAAAAGCTATACAAGCATATGGAGCGTGGAGAAAGTCATTTATGCAATCAACGACTTTCAGCTCCCGTTCCCTCTCACGTTCAGTCAGATGGCTTGGTTTGTGATGTCGCTGTTCGTGGTGATTCTCTTTGGGGAGCTGCCGCCGCTTAACATGATTGACGGAGCGTTCCTCAAATACTTTGGAATCCCTGTGGCGTTTACTTGGTTCGTATCGCAAAAGACCTTTGACGGAAAGAAGCCTTTCGGATTCTTGAAATCGGCTGTCACCTTTGCCCTACGTCCAAAAGTGACCTATGCAGGAAAAGCCATCAAATTGAAAAAAGAAACATTCAATCCCGTTATTACAGCAGTTAGGAGTGTGATATATGTTCCCGATTAAATATATAGAAAACAATCTGGTGTTCAACTATGACGGTGAGTGTTTCGCCTACTATGAGCTGACACCCTACAATTATTCGTTCCTGTCACCAGAAGAAAAATATATGGTGCATGACAACTTCCGTCAGCTTATTGCACAGAACCGTGACGGAAAAATCCATGCCTTACAGATTGCCACAGAGGACAGTCTGCGTGTCATGCAGGAGCGTTCCAAAAAAGGAATCACAGGCAGATTAAAAGAAATCGCCTGTAAAAAGGTAGACGAACAGACCAAAGCGTTAATTGAGATGATTGGGGAAAATCAGATTGACTACCGCTTTTTTCTTGGCTTCAAGCTGTTAGTCAATGAGGAAGAAATCAATCTAAAGAGCATGAAGAAATCAGCAGCCATGACCTTTACTGATTTTATCTATGAGGTCAATCACAAGCTCATGGGTGACTTTGTTTCCATGAGTAATGATGAAATCAACCGTTTTATGAAGATGGAAAAACTTTTGGAAAGTAAAATATCAAGACGTTTTCAGTTCCGAAGGCTCAATAAGAACGACTTCGGGTATCTCTTGGAACACATCTACGGGAATACGGGCGTTGCGTACAGTGATTACAGTTACGATTTACCCGTCAAGAAGCTAAAGCGTGAAACGCTGGTGAAGCGATATGACCTTATCCGTCCGACACGCTGCATGATAGAAGAAAACCAGCGATACCTAAAGATGGAGCGTGAAGATCAGACAACGTATGTTGCCTACTTCACGATTAACAATATCGTGGGTGAGCTGGACTTTCCATCTTCGGAAATCTTCTACTACCAACAGCAGCAATTCACATTCCCTGTTTCCACTTCCATGAATGTAGAGATTGTGACAAATAAGAAAGCCTTAACCACAGTCCGTAACAAGAAAAAGGAATTGAAAGACTTGGATAACCACGCTTGGGAATCCAACAACGAAACAGGAAACAACGTCATAGAAGCTCTGGATTCGGTGAATGAGCTGGAAATGAATCTCGACCAGTCAAAGGAATCCATGTACAAGCTGTCTTACGTTATCCGTGTGGCGGCTGATTCATTGGACGAATTGAAAAGACGCTGTGATGAAGTCAAGGATTTTTATGACGACTTGAATGTCAAACTGGTTCGTCCGTTTGGTGATATGTTAGGACTTCACGGTGAATTTATTCCAGCAAGCAAGCGTTACATCAATGACTATATCCAGTATGTCACTTCTGACTTTCTCGCTGGTCTTGGATTCGGTGCGACACAGCAGCTTGGGGAAACGGACGGTATCTATATCGGTTATAACCTTGACACTGGAAAAAATGTCTATCTGAAACCCAGCCTTGCGGCACAGGGCGTTAAGGGTTCGGTGACTAATGCGTTGGCTGCCGCCTTTCTTGGTTCGCTCGGTGGTGGCAAGTCATTCTGTAACAACCTTATCATCTATTATGCGGTGCTGTTTGGAGGAAAAGCGGTCATTGTAGACCCGAAATCAGAGCGTGGCAACTGGCAGGAAACCTTACCCTATATTGCACATGAAATCAAAATCGTCAATCTCACCAGTGAGGACAGAAACAAAGGACTTCTTGACCCGTATGTGATTATGAAACGTACAAAGGACGCTGAAAGCCTTGCGATTGATATACTTACATTCCTTACGGGTATTTCTTCCCGTGATGGTGAGAAGTTTCCAGTCTTACGTCGTGCAATCCGTTCCGTGACACAGAGTAAGCAGCGTGGACTACTCCGTGTTATTGATGAATTAAGGAAAGACGGTTCATCAGTGGCAGAAAATATCGCAGACCATATCGAAAGCATGACGGACTATGACTTTGCACATCTTCTGTTCTCGGACGGTTATGTGAAACAGTCCATCAGTTTAGACAGGCAATTAAATATCATACAGGTGGCAGACCTTGTATTACCAGACAAGGACACAAAGTTTGAAGAATACACCACTATGGAATTATTGTCGGTGGCAATGCTTATCGTTATCAGTACCTTTGCCTTAGACTTTATCCATTCGGACAGAAGTATTTTCAAGATGGTGGACTTGGACGAAGCATGGACGTTCTTACAGGTGGCACAGGGAAAAGCACTCTCAAACAAGCTGATTCGTGCTGGTCGTTCCATGAACGCCGCTGTCTACTTTGTCACACAAAACTCTGGTGATGTGGACGACGAAAAAATGAAGAACAATATCGGCTTGAAGTTTGCCTTTAGAAGTACGGACATAAAGGAAATCAAGAACACCCTTGAATTTTTCGGTGTGGATAAAGAGGACGAGGGCAACCAGAAACGACTTAGGGATTTGGAAAACGGGCAATGCCTGTTTCAAGATTTATACGGGCGTGTGGGTGTTATCCAGATACACCCTGTATTTTCAGACTTATTCCATGCCTTTGATACCAGACCGCCAGTGCAGACGGAAGAATCGAGGTGAAGTCTATGCGTAAACGAAAAATCCTAAGATTCTTCGGTATCGCTCTGCTGGTGGTTCTTGGTGTGCTGGTATTCCTGTCAATCACAGGTACGGTAGCTCATGCGGCTGGTCTGGTAGACAATACGGTGAGTGACGCTAACGCCTATTCAAAATATCCGCTGGAAAACTACCAGTTGGACTTCTATGTGGATTCAAGCTGGGACTGGTTGCCCTGGAACTGGCTGGACGGTATCGGAAAAAGTATTCAGTACGGACTATATGCTATCACAAACTTTGTCTGGACGGTGAGCTTATACATTTCCAATGCGACGGGATATGTGGTACAGGAAGCCTACAAGCTGGACTTTATCTCGGATACCGCAAGCTCTATCGGAAAGAACATTCAGACGCTTGCAGGTGTCACTTCCAGCGGTTTTTCCAGTGAGGGATTTTATGTGGGATTTCTGCTTATCCTTATTCTGGTAATGGGTATCTATGTCGCTTACACAGGACTTATCAAGAGGGAAACCACAAAAGCGGTTCATGCAGTCGTCAACTTCCTTGTAGTGTTTATTTTATCAGCGTCCTTTATTGCTTACGCTCCTAACTATATCAGCAAAATCAATGACTTTTCCGCTGATATAAGCAGCTCGGCGTTATCGCTTGGCACAAAGATTGTGCTGCCCGATTCCAGCAGCAAGGGAAAAGACAGCGTGGATTTGATAAGGGACAGCCTGTTTTCCATACAGGTGAAACAACCGTGGCTGCTCTTACAGTACGGGGAGTCCGATATAGAAACACTTGGTTCTGACCGTGTGGAAAGCCTGTTATCGGCAAGTCCAGATACGGACGACAGAGAGGACGTTGTGATTGAGGAAATCGAGGATAAGGACAATGACAATCTAAGTGTTACAAAGACCATGACACGTTTAGGTATGGTGGTATTTTTGTTTATTTTCAATATCGGCATATCGGCTTTTGTGTTCCTGCTTACAGGTTTGATGATTTTCTCACAGGTGCTATTTATCATTTACGCCATGTTTTTACCGATTAGTTTTATCTTATCCATGATACCGACTTATGAGGGCATGGCAAAAAAGGCACTTACGAAGCTGTTCAATACCATTATGATGAGGGCAGGAATCACGCTGATTATCACGACTGCTTTCAGCATATCTACCATGTTTTACTCTATTTCTTCTGGTTATCCGTTCTTTATGATTGCCTTTTTACAGATAGTCACCTTTGCAGGAATCTATTTTAAATTAGGTGATTTAATGGCAATGTTCAGTCTGCAATCTTCCGATACACAGCAGGTCAGCAGACGTATCATGCGACGACCTTACATGTTCCTTAACCGCAAGGCAAGACGCTTGGAGCGTAAAATCGGAAGAACGGTTGCGGCTGGTGCTGCTGGCGGTGTCGCTGGTGCTGCGGCTGCTACTGCCACGAAAAAGACGGATAATGCAAAATCAGCAGGCGGCAGTCATAGCAGACCAAACAATACGCCATCTTCCCATAGTGGAAGTAGCAAGAAACCGCCTGCTCTGCCCGACAATCAGAAAAAAGATTCTTCACAATCGGCAGTACATAGCAGTTCTACGAGCCAGACACAAGAGGTATCGGATTCTAAACGTGGTATCGTTGATACAAAGACGGTATCAAAACAGCAGCCATCAGAAAAACAGGATAAACAAAGACCACTGGTTGATAAGAAACCTGTGGAACAGGATAAGGAGCGACAGGACAATGGATCAGCGACAAAAGCTGGTACAGCAAAAGGAACTGCCCCATTGCATGAGCGACCAGTGACAACGCCTGTATCTGCGAAAGCAGCTCCACAGGCGGCAGGTTCTAAAGGGGAACAGAACAATAAAGAACGTCCTATGACAGCAGGTAAGGAGCAGCCGCAATCAAGCAGGACAAAAGAACCTGTAACAAGGCAACAGGAAAATATAAGGACACAGGCTGTCAGAGAATCTTCTTCAACTGGCAAGCAGACTTCACAATCGGCGACCAGACATTCGGGAGCTGCAACAGATACATCACGTCAGACTGTACAGCGTCAGAAGCAGACAAAGACGGTACAGAAAAAGACCACGAATCAGTCAACCGTCAATAAAACGTCCAGCAGGAAAGGCGGCAAGAAATGAAGCTGAAACACTTTGCTGTGTTCGGTGGGATTTTCACGGTGATTATCGGTCTGCTTTTGTTTCTGTTTATCGTGACCGCAGATGATGAAGAAAGCAGCACTTCCCACTATGATTTTTCTGGACTGAATCTGTCGGAGGAAGTGCTGAAACATCAGCCGACGGTGGAAAAATATGCGAAAGAATACGGGGTTGAGGATTATGTGAATTATCTGCTTGCCATCATGCAGGTGGAATCTGGCGGTACAGGTACGACAGACGTTATGCAGGCAAGTGAATCACTTGGTCTGCCGCTTAATTCCCTTTCCACGGAGGAATCCATCAAACAGGGGTGTAAATACTTCTCGGAGCTTTTGAAATCCGCAGAATCAAAAGGCTGTGACATCAATACGGTGGTACAAGCCTACAACTATGGCGGCGGCTTTATTGATTATGTTTCCAGTCATGGGAAGAAATACACCTTTGAGCTGGCTGTCAGTTTTGCAAAGGATAAATCGGGCGGTGTGAAAGTCACCTATAAAAATGAGATTTCCATTA
>JAUNIX010000008.1 GCA_030523275.1 Lachnospiraceae bacterium | reverse complement strand
GCCAGTAACATAACTTGCAAGATCACTTGCTAAGAATAAAAATGCATTGGCAATATCTTCTGGTTCACCGATTCTGCGAAGAGGAATCGAATTGATCATTGGTTGGATCATCTCATCAGGGAGTGCCGCTACCATATCTGTTTTCGTAATACCAGGTGCAACTGCATTTACGCGGATGTTGCTTGGACCTAATTCTCTCGCCAGAGAAAGAGTCAGACCATTTACGGCAAATTTACTTGTAGGGTAAGCAACACCGCTTGGTTGACCAGAAATGCTGACCATAGAGCTGGTATTCAAAATACATCCACCACCGTTTTCACGCATAATCGCTGCGACTGGTTGGATTGTGTTGAAAATGGCATTGATGTTTAATCCCATAATCTTTTCAAACTGTCCCTCAGAATAATCTTCGACTTTAGTACTGTCAGATACACCAGCATTATTTACGAGAATATCAATTTTTCCATATTTGTCTTTGACTTTTTGGATTGCAGTTTTTACGGAGTTTGCATCAGACAAATTTGGATAATCGCCATCAACTTCCCAATCAGGATTTTCAGATTTTAAAGAAGTCAGTGCTTTTTCTACAGTTTCTGCTCTAGATCCAAAAAGGACTACTTTTGCACCATTTTCCAAATATTTCTTTACGACTGCATATCCGATTCCTCTTGTTCCGCCAGTTACGACAGCTACTTTTCCTTTTAACATACGTGTACCTCCTGTTGTATGAATTTTTACGTTGTTGTTATAATCTTTATTATATAGAAAGAAACAAAGCTTGAAAAGTAGTATTTTTTGTTTATATTTATGCTTCTAAGTTTTTCTGTGCTGCGGATAGCATCAGTTTAATTCGATTTACCTGGTTAACTTCACTTGCACCTGGGTCATAGTCGATGGCTACGATATTTGCTTTCGGGAATGCGAGACGCAATTCCTTGATGACACCTTTACCAACGACATGGTTTGGCAGGCAGGCAAATGGCTGTGTACAAACGATGTTTGGCGCACCACTGTGAATTAGTTCGATCATTTCACCAGTTAAGAACCAACCTTCACCAGTCTGGTTACCGATGGATACAAATGGCTCTGCATATTTTGCAAGATCGGTAATCTCAGCAGGAGCATCAAATCGTTTGCTCTTCTCAAGCTCTTTGCGCAATGTCTTACGATACTGTTCAATAGCAGCAATTCCTGCTTTCGCAACAAAAGCAGTTGTCTTTGAACGACCGAGATAGCGGTGTTTGTATTCATTGTTATAGAAGCTGTATAAGAAGAAGTCAAGTAAATCTGGCATAACAGCTTCGGCTCCTTCTGCTTCTAAAAGTTCAACCAAATGGTTATTGGCATCAGGTAGGAATTTTACTAAAATTTCTCCAACAATACCAACACGTGGTTTTTTAATATCCTTTAAAGGAATATTGTCAAAATCTTTGATAATACCACGGATATTTTGCTTAAATTCGCTCATTTTTCCGTTCTGTACAGATTTCTGACAACGTTTTTTCCATTTCTCATGTAAAGCGTTGACAGAACCTGGTTCTGCTTCATAAGGGCGAGTACGGTATACCACTCTCATGAATAAATCGCCATAGATGACAGCCTGAACGGCACGGTTTACAAACTGTGGAGTGATCTTAAATCCGCTGTTCTTTTCTAATCCCTGAACGCTGACACTGACAACTGGGATATGACCCATACCTGCTTTTTCTAAAGCTCGGCGGATAAATCCAATGTAGTTTGTCGCACGACACCCACCACCAGTCTGTGTGATCAATACAGCAATCTTATTTAGATCATGCTTTCCGGAAAGCAAAGCTGTCATAATCTGTCCGACAACGATCAAGGATGGATAACATGCATCATTATTTACATATTTTAATCCGGTATCCACGGCAGTTTTGCCCATTTGTGGCAGAATTTCCAGATTAAATCCACAAGAGCGCGCTGCTGGTTCCAAGATGTCAAAATGAATTGGTGACATCTGTGGACATAAAAGGGTATATCCGGCATCCTTCATTTCTTTCGTAAATTCCACACGGTTGATGTTGGATGGAACAGGGGTTGGTTCGATGCCTCTTCGTTTTCTCACACCAACTGCGCTGATTAAAGAACGGATACGGATTCTGGCAGCACCTAAATTGCTTACTTCGTCAATTTTAAGTACAGTATAAATACGTCCTGATTTTGTTAAAATATCATTGACACAATCTGTGGTAACAGCATCCAGACCACAACCGAAAGAATTTAACTGAATTACTTCTAATTGTTTATGTTTTTTTGCATAGTTTGCAGCCGCATATAATCGGGAGTGATACATCCACTGGTCAGAGACGATCAATGGACGTTCGACAGTTCCTAAATGGGCGATAGCGTCTTCACTTAAAACGGCAATACCATAAGAAGTAATCAATTCAGGAATACCATGATTGATTTCTGGGTCAATGTGATATGGACGACCACAAAGAACGATACCGGTATTTCCGGTCTCTGCGAGCCATGCGAGCGCCTCTTCCCCTTTTTTCTGAATATCTGTTCGCACAGAATCCGCTTCTTTATAAGCTGCATCTACTGCATCTTTGATTTCTGTTTTTGTAAGGTCAAAATATTCGCCTAATTCTTCATATAATCGACGTACCAGAGCAGAAGGATTATCTAACGCAATGAATGGATTCATAAAATTAATCGAATCATCATGCAATTCATCCATATTATTTTTGATATTTTCTGCATAAGAGGTAACGATCGGGCAGTTGTAGTGATTGTTTGCATCTGGTCTTTCATTTTGTTCATAAGGAACACAAGGATAAAAGATGTTCTTGATACCATAGTCAATCAACCATTTTACATGTCCATGTGCAATCTTAGCCGGGTAGCATTCAGATTCACTTGGGATGGATTCAATACCAAGTTCATAAATCTGTTTGCTTGATTTTGGTGATAAAATGACACGGAATCCAAGTTGTGTAAAAAATGTATACCAAAATGGATAGTTTTCATACATATTTAATACACGAGGAATTCCAAGAGTTCCTCTAGGAGCTTTTTCTTCTTTTAATGGACGGTATTTGAATATACGGTCTAATTTATACTGATAAAGGTTTGGTACATCATCCTGACGTTTTTCTTTTCCAGCTCCTCGTTCACAACGATTACCAGTTATGAAACGGCGATTACCAGAGAATTTATTGATTGTTAATAAACAGTGGTTCATACAACCTTTACAACGAGCCATGCTGGTTTCAAATTCTAGATTTAAGATTTCATCAATTGTCAGCATAGAAGATTCCATACCTTCTTCATAACGTTCTCTGGCAATTAAAGCTGCACCAAAGGCACCCATAATACCAGCAATATCAGGACGGATTGCTTTACAGCCGGAAATCATTTCGAAACTTCTAAGTACAGCATCGTTATAAAATGTTCCACCTTGTACAACGATATTTTCACCCAGATCTTTTGGATCTGTCAGTTTAATTACTTTTAGTAATGCATTTTTGATAACAGAATAAGCAAGACCGGCTGAAATATCGGCAACTTCGACGCCTTCTTTTTGTGCCTGTTTTACTTTTGAGTTCATAAATACAGTACAACGAGAGCCAAGATCAATTGGAGTTTTCGATGTCAGTGCGATTTTTGCAAAATCTTCTACATTATAATTTAATGATTTAGCGAATGTTTCAATAAAAGAACCACATCCAGAAGAACAAGCTTCATTTAACATGACATTATCAACGGCATGATTCTTAATCTTGATACATTTCATATCCTGTCCGCCAATGTCAAGAATACAGTCTACCTTTGGATTAAAGAAAGAAGCTGCATAATAGTGAGCAATTGTTTCGACTTCGCCAAAATCAAGCTGAAGGGCAGCTTTGATCAATGCTTCGCCATATCCGGTAGAACAGGATGCGCAAATCGTAGCTTCTTTTGGCAGGATTTCGCTGATTTCCTGTACGGCACGAATCGTTGTTTTTAACGGACTTCCGTTGTTATTGCTATAAAAACTATATAACAATTCACCTTCTTCGCCAACCAAAGCAACTTTGGTAGTTGTTGATCCGGCATCGACGCCTAAATAGCAGTGCCCTTTATAAGTTGCGAGTTCTCCTCGTTTTACTGCAAATCGGTTGTGTTCCTCCTGAAACGCTTTGTACTCTTCTTCGGAGGTAAATAGTGGCTGCATACGTTCCACTTCTGCAGCAAGTTTAATATCTTTATCAAATTCCTTTAAAAGAGTATCCAGTGTCAGAGATACTTCCTCTTTTGCATTTAAAGCAGCACCCATTGCGGCAAACAAATGGGAGTGTGTCGGTGCGATAATAGCATCGCCTTCTAATCCAAGTGTACGGATAAAAGCCTGCTTTAATTCGGAAAGGAAATGAAGCGGACCACCGAGGAATGCAACATTACCGCGGATTGGTTTTCCGCATGCAAGACCGCTGATTGTTTGATTTACTACTGCCTGAAAAATAGAAGCTGCCAGGTTTTCCTTAGTAGCACCTTCGTTAATCAATGGCTGGATATCCGTTTTTGCAAATACACCGCAACGGGCAGCAATCGGATAAATTGTATCATAATTTTTTGCATATTCATTTAATCCTGAGGCATCTGTCTGAAGCAGAGTTGCCATCTGATCGATAAAAGAACCAGTACCACCAGCACATACACCATTCATTCGCTGGTCGATTCCGTTTGTAAAATAAATAATTTTTGCATCTTCACCGCCAAGCTCAATCGCTACATCACAGTGAGGTGCATAGTCCTGAAGTGCAGTGGATACACAGACCACTTCCTGACAAAATGGAATATGTAAATATTCAGAAATAGCCAGACCACCAGAACCGGTTACTGTCGGCATGATTTCCAGATTGCCGCCTAACTGTTCTTTCGCATCTCTTAATAAACCGGCAAGTGTTTCTTGAATATTCGCAAAATGTCTTTTGTAATCAGAAAATAAAATATGATGTTCTTCGTCGATAATAATTACTTTTACAGTCGTAGAACCGATGTCAATACCTAAACGCATTTTCATTTTTTTTACTTCCTTTTTCTATTCATAATTTATAAGTTCAATGGTATATTGTGTCGAAATATAACCATTGCTACTTATTATAATAGAGTCATATACAAAAAACAAGAAAAAAAGAACGGTTTTTTCTTCCATAGCATAAAGTATTAGGAAAAGGAAAAAAGGGAAGCATTTATAATGAAAGAAAAAAATCAGTGCAAAGGAATTATATATCAGGTAAAAAGTGGTGATACTCTTTATAAGATTGCAAAAATGCATGGGATCAAAGTAAGAGATCTCATGTTAGAAAATCCATATGTCAATGTATATCAATTACAGATCGGTGATGAACTATGTGTACCGGTATTTGCACCTATGCAGGGGACGAACAGACCGTATCGCGTGGGAAAGAATGAAACATTGGGCACAATCATGAAAAAAACGAACATGAGTTGTGAAGATTTGATAAAAATGAATAATAATCTGTTGGATTTACCAGTAAAAGAGAATACGATTTTGATGGTACCAGGAAGCAATCAGAATGCAAATCAGGGCAGCAGAGAAATGAATCTAGAGATGTAAAAAATATTTAACGGAAAAGAATGGAAAATAGGTTTGACAAATATTTTCTTCTTATCTATAATGAGGGTGTTATAGAGCTTCTTCTGAAAGATTCAGAGGAGGCATCTATATGCCGGATTCCAATGTGATAATGGAAAGTACAAACCGGGATGGGGTGATGATGTGATTCGAATATTTCGAACAATTGATAATACAATTCAACAAGTAAATGAAAGTTCTGAAGGATGTTGGATTGCGCTTACTGCACCAACAGCAGCAGAGTTGCTAGAAACTGCCGTAAATTATGAAATTGACCTAGATCATTTGCGTGCGCCGCTGGATGAGGAAGAACGCTCTCGTATTGAGGTAGAAGACGATTATACGATGATCATTGTTGATATCCCGATTACAGAAGAACGGAAAGAAAAAGAATATTATGTGACGATTCCATGTGGTATTATTCTTACTCAAGACAATATCCTGACGATTTGTCTGGAAGATACACCGATTTTGGAAGGGTTCATGGATGGACGAGTTCGAAATTTTTGGACTTATCGCAAGACAAGATTTTTTCTACAGATTTTGAATCGTAATGCAGCGATGTATTTGCAGTATCTGCGCATGATCGATAAAAAAAGTGATGAAGTAGAAAAGAAACTTCATATTTCAACAAAGAATCAGGAGTTGATTGATTTGTTAGAGTTGGAAAAATCTTTAGTGTACTTTACGACTTCCCTTCGTTCTAACGAGGTGGTCTTAGAGCGTATGCTTAAGGCGGAAGTGATCAGAAAATATCCGGAAGATGAAGATTTGTTAGATGATGTTATTATTGAAAATAAACAGGCGATTGAGATGGCAGATATTTATAGTAATATTTTAAGTGGAACGATGGATGCATATGCATCTGTTATTTCGAATAATCTAAATATTGTAATGAAAGTGTTAGCTGTTATCACGATCATCATGTCGATTCCGACGATGATTGCAAGTTTTTGGGGAATGAATGTGCCCGTACCACTTGCAAATGACCCGCATGGTTTTGCAATCGTGTTGGTATTTTCAGCCGTTTTGACGTTGGCAGGATACTGGATCCTTGAAAAGAAGAAGTTGTTTTAGTTGGTAGATCAAAAGGAGAAATAATATGAATTTTTTAGATAAATTAGAACAGAAATTTGGTCGATATGCAATCAGGGATCTTCCACGCTACATTGTTGGATGTTATATTATTGGGGCTGTTATAAATCTCATAGACCCTGATATGTATTATAGTTTTTTGTCTTTGAATCCCGGCATGATCTTACAGGGACAGGTGTGGAGAGTTGTGACATTTTTATTTGCGCCAATTGTGAATATGAGATCCATTATTGGTATTTTATTTGTTGCATTTGTCCTGATGTTTTATTATTATATATGTAGTTCATTAGAACAGGCATGGGGAAGTTTTCGTTTTAATATGTACATGCTGACAGGTATTTTGGGGACGATCATAGGATCATTTATTGTATATGCGGTTGCTCCATCTCCATACATTATGATGGATACATATTACCTGCAATTAACGTTGTTTCTTGCATATGCATGTTTGTTTCCTGATGCACAGGTGTTACTTTATGGAATTTTGCCGCTGAAAGTCAAATGGATTGCCTATTTTGATGCGGCTTACTTGATTTATTTGTTTATAAGCGCTGGAAACGGTGTTTATGGTTTTTGTAGTCGGATTGCAATCGTGATTTCATTGCTAAACTTTTTGATTTATTTTCTGGCTGGCAGAAACGCAAGAAAATACCGTCCAAGTGAAATTAAAAGAAAAAGAAAATATGTAAAGCATGTTAAACAGTCCACGAGTGGTGCCAGACATGAGTGTGCTGTTTGCCATAGAACTGAACTGGACGATCCTACCCTGGAGTTTCGTTTCTGTTCAAAATGTGATGGGAATTATGAATATTGTCAAGATCATTTATTCACTCATACACATGTAAAAAAACATAAACAGTAAACACTGTTATTGGAAAAGGAGAATTACAAGATGTTAAATAAGAAAACAAAAATTGTTTGTACCATGGGACCAAATGCTGATAATTTAGATACATTGCGTGCATTGATGACTTCCGGTATGGATATCGCACGATTAAACTTTTCTCATGGTACACATGAAGAACAATTAGAAAGAATCAACAATATCAAAGCAATCAGAGAAGAATTAGGGCTTCATACAGCTATTTTGCTGGATACAAAAGGACCGGAAATCCGTACCGGTGTATTTAAAGACGGTAAAGTCGATGTTGTTGCTGGACAAACATTTACTTTGACAACAGATGATATTGAAGGAACCAATGATAGAGTCAGCATCACATATGAAGAACTTCCACAGGATGTATCCGTTGGTAATAGTATCTTGATTGATGATGGATTGATCGAATTGAAAGTTCAGTCAAAAACTGAGACAGACATTGTCTGTACTGTTGTAAATGGCGGAACAATTGGAAGCCGTAAGGGTATTAATGTACCAAACGTAAGAGTAAACTTACCAGCAATCACACCAAAAGATAGAGAAGACATTATCTTCGGTCTTGAAAATGGTATTGATTTTATCGCAGCTTCATTTATCCGTAATGCAGATGCTGTTAGAGAAATCAGAATTCTTTGTGAAATGTTCGGTGGTGGAAGACGAATCGGCATCATTCCAAAAATTGAAAATATGGAAGGTGTTGAGAATTTAGATGAAATCCTGAAAGTATCGGATGGTCTTATGGTTGCCCGTGGTGATTTAGGTGTTGAAATTCCAGCTGAAGATGTTCCGTTTTTACAGAGACGTATTATTCAGAAATGTAATGCAGCCTTTAAACCAGTTATCACTGCAACGCAGATGTTAGATTCTATGATTCGTAATCCACGTCCTACAAGAGCAGAAGTAACAGACGTTGCAAATGCGATCAACGAAGGAACAGATGCAATCATGCTTTCAGGTGAAACTGCTGCTGGTAAATATCCGGTAGAAGCATTAAAGATGATGGTTAAGATTGCAGAATCTACAGAATTACATTTAGATTATTCTAAGAGAAAATTTAGTTCTTATGTGACAAATAGTACATCTGCAGCAGTTGCATATTCTGCTGTTCAGACTGCTTACAATGTCAATGCAAAATATGTTATTGCATCTAGTATGTCAGGATTTACAGCACGTATTGTATCAGAGTTCAGACCAGACGCAATGATCGCAGGTCTTTCTCCATCAGAAGATGTATTAAGAAGATTGCAGTTATATTGGGGCGTTCAGCCAATGTTATCTAAGAATGCATCTACAACAGATGAAATCTTTGACAATGCAGTTCGCATTGTAGAGAACTCTGGTCTTGTAAACAAAGGCGACAGAGTTGTTCTTACTGGTGGTGGTCCAGCAGATAAACGTGGTAAAGGTGTTACAAACTTATTAAAGGTTGTAGAAATCTAATATTTATCAAAGAAATATTTTGAATTTTACGGAGGATGTAATATAATGGTATTACATCCTCTTTTTTAACAGTTGTTTTTAACTGGAAACAGAGCGTTGTAAAAATAAAGAAGGTGGTTGTATGGAATTTGCAAGTCATTTATATATTGGGACAAGTATTCGAAATCGTGCAGAGCGCATTATGGAACGAATGAAAGATGGGAAAATGCTACTTTCTGTATATTGTATAACAGAAGCTGGAAATTCGACAGATTTATATGATATTTATAATTATCATGAATTGAGACAGGATTATTATAAAGAACATCCAGTCAAAATATTAGGATTGGCAGGTTCGAAAGAAGAAGCAATCGGTCTTGTGGCTAATATGATTCAGCAGAACATAGATTAGATATTTGGAGGAAAGATATGCTTTCAGTTATATTATTCATATTAAAAGTCATAGGAATCATATTGCTGGTTATTTTGGGAATTTTATTGATTGTCATTGGGTCTATTTTGTTTATCCCTATTCGATACCGTGTGGAAGGCTGTTTTTTAGAGGAACAAAACAAATGCCTGGTGTCGATTAGTTGGGCAGGAATTGTTTTCCGAGCCAAAGCTGGTTACCAGATGCCAGACATAAAAGAGGATGACGTAGAATCAGTATTTGAGAAATATGCGAAAGGAATGTTCTATTCTATCCGGGTATTAGGGATTACATTACTCACAAGTGAGGACCGCAAAACATTGTTGACCCGCTTTTTGGATTGGAGAAAACGAAGAAGAGAAAAGAAGCGTGAGAAAGAAGCAGAAAAAAATCAGAAAAAACACAAAACAACAGAAACTATTTCTGATGATATAGAATTAAATTATTTGCCAGAAGAAGAATTTTTGGATGAATTAGAAGAATCACTTGATGAGTTTGAAGATATTTCGATGGATTGGGAAGCACCAGAAGAAATTATTTCGCCTCAGAATACAGAAGAATTGGAACAATCTATACCGAAAATACAAAACGAAAGACAAGGAAATGTACCTTTATCAGAAACGAAAGAGAAAAAATCAAACTGGAAAAAGAACAAACAAAAGAAATCTGTTCAAAGAGAGAAAAAGATAGAGGAATCAGAAGAAAAATGGTATAATAAAATCGGCGAAAAAATTGAGAATCTGATGGATCAATATGAAGCGTTGAAAAAGTTTTATTATCAAAATCAATCTCAATATGCGATGAAAAAAATGCGTAGACTAATAGAAAAAACAATAAAATACATACTTCCAACCAGATGTAAAGGAGAAATCCAGTATGGTTTTGATGATCCATCATTAACTGGTGAAGTATATGGGATTTTATGTATTACAGGGCTGTCTTTACGAAAGGATGTAACAATTGTAGCCGATTTTCAGAATCAAGTTTTAAAAGGAACGATGAAAGCCCAAGGAAGATTTCGAGTGATCTTTGCGGTACGCATGGCAATTAGTATTTTCTTTGATAAAAAGTTAAAGGCAGTTTATAAAAAAGGAAAAGAGATATTAGGAGGAATCAGATTATGAGCAATAAAGATTTACAGTCAACCGTAACATCACTATTTCAGGGAATGGATGCTTTCTTTTCCAGTAAGACGGTTGTAGGAGAGCCAATTCATATCAATGATGTAATCATTGTCCCGCTTGTCGATGTGATGTTTGGTATGGGTGCTGGAAATGCAGCAAATGGAACAAGCAAGAAGAATAAAGAAGGTGGTGGAATCGGTGGTAAGATGACACCAAGTGCAGCAATTGTAATTCAAAATGGACATACAAAATTAGTCAATATCAAAAATCAAGATACGATGACGAAATTGCTGGATTTAGTTCCAGATGTCATTGATCGTTTTAAAGGTGACAGTAATAATGAGATGAGCAGTGAAGATGTAGAAGATATTATCAATAACGAAGAATTATAATGAAATATTGATATATTTTAGATGAGCAGTCACAAAATGTGTGGCTGCTCATATTCTATTATAATAGAAATTTATTTTTACGAGAAGCGTGTTTTATCCAGTTTGGATTTATCGTATCTGGTAAAAACAATAGAAAAGAATGGAAGTGGTCTGTTGAAAAGAGTATGTGGATTTGCGTTATTTTTTATAGCGGTAGGAGTTATCATCGGAAATTTGATTGGTGGAAAATGGTGTGATTTTGCATTTGTAGTTTTCTGTTTTGTAGCTGGCTATTTTCTGTTCTTTTGTTGTTGAAAAAAAGAGCTCAGAATTTTATTCTGAGCTCTTGTAATCATCTTTGTAAATTATGCACGTTCTACTTTACCGGATCTCAAGCAAGAAGTACAAACATACATTTTCTTTGTACCGCCGTTAACATTAACTCTAACGGATTTAATATTAGATTTCCACATTTTGTTGGATCTTCTATGTGAATGACTCACTGCGTTTCCGAAATGAGCACCTTTCTGACAAATTGCACATTTAGCCATGACATGCACCTCCTTAATTCAAGTTCACCGTCCAAACGGACTTACAACTATTTCATCTTAACAGATAACCAATAAAAAAGCAAGCATTAATTTAAAAAATCGTAATTTGTCGGTAACAGTCCAGCGTTGTATCTTTTTGAATCTAAACCGTTACGATTTAACTATAGCGGTGTCTCATCTGATGGATGATCAGTTTAGGGATAGAAACGATAAAATCGATTATCGTTTCCAATGGTATACGACTTAAAATAAAAGTTAATAAAATTACACTGCTGATATAAAGAATAAAATCACTTGTTCCATCTACAATATCTAATACATCGGTTCCTAAAGATAAATATTTATATACAACTCCGTGACAAAGATATACGCGCATGGTGTATTTTCCTAGGAATGTGAGTGGTATATGGTTTTTTGGCATAATGACTCCGATAGCAAAAACCAAACAAGTGGCAAATAAAATAAAAATTAAACGATAGAACCAACCACCATTATCCATTCCTAAAGCATCATAGGAATCCTGACAATTTAATACAGGAATATCAAACATATTATAGTAGTGGTAAATAAATATAAATAATAAAATTAACAATAATGCAGATAGTAATCGTAATAAATGATGTTGTGTTGCCTGGCGGAAACGTTCTTTTTTAAATTGATGGCCCATAACAAAAAATGGGAAGAAAGAAACAATTCGATATATACTTAGAAAATCACCACAGTCTGGCAAGAATCCAATTAAAACACTGCAAATAATCGAGACTGGAAGTAAATATCGGTTTGTATCAACATAATTGATAATAAGTCGCCAGCAAAAAAGTGCTACCAAATACCATAATGTAAAAAATGGTGATAATAATGTAAAATCGACATGATACCCCATTCCTGTATACATACAATAATATATAACCTGAAACGTGATATATGGAATCAATAATTTTCGAATCAGAACCTGAAAATTATTTTTTCGAGCAAAATACCCTGATATAAAAGAAAAAGCCGGGATATGGAAAAAATAAATATAGATGCGAAGGATTTCTGCAATTCGAAAATCTTCTGTAAAATAATCCAGAAAATGTCCAATGACAACGCATAAAATTAAAAATGCTTTGTAGTTATCAAAAAAAGAATCTCTCACTTTATTTGGCTTTACCATATGTAATTTCCTCCTGTGTTCATCATTTTAGAACGGGCGGAAATACCTGTCAAGAGAAATGTTACAAATTTGTTACAACTTAATTCCCTCTTAATTATCTATTAAGAAAATGTTTCCATTTTGAAAGAGTTATAGTATAATATATTTGATTATGTGTATATTTAACATAAAACATATTTTATTTTAAGAAGAAAAATTTGGAGGTTATGCGTATGAAAGGACATATGGATACAAATAAAGGCAAGATAAGTGTTGAACAAAATGTGCTGGCAAAATACGCAGGTATTTGTGCTTTAGAATGTTTTGGAATTGTTGGAATGGCAAGTGTAAATATGAAAAGTGGTATTACTGATTTATTGACCCGAGAGCATGTAAAAAAAGGTGTAAGAGCTATAATCAATGATAATAAAATCACAGTTGATTTTCATATTATTGTTGCTTATGGTGTCAGCATTGCAGTTGTGGCAGAAAATTTGATTGATACAGTCACTTATAAGATTGAGCAATTTACCGGTCTTGAAGTTGAAAAAATTAATATTTATGTTGAGGGTGTACGTTCACTCGATGTCATTTAAAGGAGGAAATTTTTAACGATGAACCAGATAAATGCTAGCACACTGCAAAAGATGTTTTTAGGCGGTGCAAAACGGATTGAGGCAAAAAAAGAATATATTAACGAATTAAATGTTTTTCCTGTTCCAGATGGAGATACCGGAACCAATATGTCAATGACGATCATGTCTGCTGCCAAAGAAGTCGGTGGATTAGAAAATCCGACATTAAAAGAATTGGCAAAGGCAATTTCTGGTGGTTCTTTAAGAGGTGCACGTGGTAATTCTGGTGTTATTTTATCTCAGTTATTCCGTGGATTTACAAGAGCGATCAAAGAAGAGGAAGTTGTAACAACAAAGATTTTGTCTACTGGTTTTGATTATGCTGTGCAGACCGCATATAAGGCGGTTATGAAACCAAAAGAAGGAACAATTCTTACTGTTGCAAGAGTAACAGCAGAAAGAGCGGTAGAAGTTGCCGAAGAGTCAGAAGATATTGATGTATTTTGTCGCGCCGTTATCGAGACTGCGGAAGAAATCCTTGCAAAAACTCAGGACATGTTACCAGTATTAAAAGAAGCGGGTGTTGTAGATTCTGGTGGACAGGGATTATTAGAAGTCCTAAAAGGTGCGTATGATGCCTATTTAGGAAAAGAAATCAATGTAGAAATTCCAGTTGTTCAGAAAAAAGTCGTTCCACAGACAACAGGAGCGGATATTTCTACAGCAGATATTAAATTTGGTTATTGTACAGAATTTATCATTATGCTGGAAAAGGAATTTGGACCAGAGCAGGAAAAAGAATTTAAAGCATTTTTGACCTCTATTGGAGACTCTCTGGTAGTTGTTTCTGATGATGAGATCGTAAAAGTACATGTACACACCAATCATCCTGGACAGGCATTTGAAAAGGGCTTGACTTATGGTGCATTATCTAATATGAAGGTGGATAATATGCGTTTAGAACATGAGGAAAAACTGATCAAAGATGCGTCTAAGATTGCAGCAGCTCAGAAGCAGGAAGAAAAGAAAGAAACAGGATTTATTGCAGTTTCTGTTGGTGAAGGCATGAATGAAATCTTTAAAGGGCTTGGTGTTGACTATTTAATCGAAGGTGGTCAGACGATGAATCCAAGTACAGAAGATATGTTAAATGCAATCGATCAGGTAAATGCCGAACATATCTTTATTTTGCCAAATAATAAAAATATTATATTGGCTGCAGAACAGGCTAGAGATTTAGTAGAGGATAAGGATATCATTGTAATTCCTACCAAAACAGTTCCTCAGGGAATTGCAGCAGTCATTGCCTATGTACCAGAAGTACCGGTAGAAGAAAATGAGGAAGCTATGAAAGAAGCAATCAGTGTTGTTAAGACTGGTCAGGTAACTTATGCGGTGCGTGATACTTCTGTTGATGGAAAGCAGATTAAAATAAATGATATCATGGGAATTGATGATGATGGTATCAAAGCAGTTGGTAATGATGTCAATGAGACGACGATTGAGTTATTAAATGGTATGGTAGATGAGGATAGTGAACTGATCAGTGTTTACTATGGTCAGGATGTAGAGCTGGAAGATGCAGAAAGTTTTGCAGAGACTTTAGAAGACACATTCCCTGATTGTGATATTGAGTTACAGGAAGGCGGACAACCAATCTACTATTATGTTTTATCGGTAGAATAATCATGAAGGGAACAGATTCTATTCGTTCTCTGAAAGGAATCGGTGATAAAACAGAGCAGATTTTTCATTCGGCTGGAATTGCTACCGTGGATGATTTGGTAACCTTATATCCACGTTATTATTTAACATATGAAGAACCAGTTTTTATTGCGGATGCCCAACCAGGTATCCGCATTGCTGTTTATGGAAAAATAACAAATGCTCTTAGTTATCGCCAATTCAGAGGATTAAAAATTACGACCTGTAATATTCGAGACCATTCAGGAAGCCTTGGTATCACTTGGTATAACATGCCATACATGAGAAAACAACTTCACCAAGGTGATACACGAATTTTTGTGGGAACACCAGTGATGAAAAATGGAAGACTTGTCATGGAACATCCTGAGTGTTATACACAAGAAGCCTATGAAAAACAGAGACAAACATTACAACCCGTTTATCCGCTTGCAAAAGGTTTAACAAACAAAATGATTGTCAAGGCGATGAGTCAGACAATACCTTATATGAAGCATGTAGAAGAGTATTTACCACAAACAATCGTCGAACGTTATCATTTGCAGGCATATGGCATTTCGCTTCAAAATGTACATTTCCCTACGAAACGGGAAGATGTCATCGAGGCAAAGAAAAGACTGATTTTTGATGAATTTTTTATTTTTCTTGCAGCAATGCGCATGGTTAAAGAAAAAACAGGTATTGTTTATAACCATTATCCGATCAAAGAGACAAAAGAAAGTCGTCATTTTATGAGTCAACTTCCGTTTCGGTTGACAAATGCACAAAGACGTGCATTAGATGAAATGATACAGGATTTGCGCAAAGAGCAGGTTATGAATCGTTTGGTGCAAGGCGATGTTGGATCAGGAAAAACAATTTTAGCAGTGATTTTGCTACTTATGACGGCGACAAATGGTTATCAAGGTGCTTTAATGGCTCCCACCGAGGTGTTGGCAGTGCAGCATTATGAAACTTTTTGTAATATGTTGGAACCTTATCATATTCGAATTGCTTTACTTACTGGTTCGACGAAAGCAAAAGAAAAACAGGAAATTTATCAGAAATTAAAAGATCATGAACTTGATTTGGTAATCGGTACACATGCCCTGATTCAAGAAAAAGTAGAATATCACAACCTTGCTCTCGTCATTACTGATGAACAGCACCGATTTGGCGTTCGTCAGCGAGAAGCATTTTATCGAAAAGGCTTGGAACCGCATGTTTTGGTAATGAGTGCAACGCCGATTCCACGAACTTTGGCGTTGATCATGTATGGAGATTTGGACATTTCGATTATAGACGAGTTACCGGCGAATCGTCTTCCAATCAAAAACTGTGTTGTTAACACTAGTTATCGTCCACAGGCATATCGTTTTATTGAAAAACAAGTGCAACTTGGGCATCAGGTATATGTAATCTGTCCGATGGTTGAGGAAAGTGAGAATATGGATGCCGAAAATGTAACGGAATATACAAAAATATTACAGCAAAATCTTTCGCCATCTGTGAAAATTGAATCATTGAATGGTCGGATGAAAGCTACCGATAAAAATCGTATTATGGATGACTTTGGAAATGGGAAAATTGATGTTTTGGTTTCGACAACTGTCATTGAAGTTGGAATTAATGTTCCAAATGCGACGGTTATGATGGTAGAAAATGCAGAGCGATTTGGGCTGGCGCAACTTCACCAGCTTAGAGGAAGAATTGGAAGAGGCAGTAGCCAGTCGTATTGTATTTTTATTCAGGGGAAAGAAAATGAGGAAACAAAAAAAAGATTGGAGATTTTAAATAAATCAAACGATGGTTTCTATATTGCCAATGAAGACCTGAAACTTCGTGGACCTGGAGATTTCTTCGGTGTAAGGCAGAGTGGTATGATGGATTTTGTTTTAGCTGATATTTATCAAAATGCAGATATGTTAAAAATGGCAAATGATGCTGTTGAATTGTTGGAACAGCAGGGGTTTTCATTTCAAAATCTTCAAAATGAAAAATTGAAAAAACAATTGGAGTTATCGCTTCAGTTATAAAAATAAATGAGAAAGGAGTTACTTTATGGAAAAAATTCGTTTAGAATTGCATTATTATGGAAGAGTACAAGGGGTTGGTTTTCGTTATTGGGCCCATACACAGGCGATCAAGGCAAAAGTAACTGGATGGGCGCGAAATGAATACGATGGCAGTGTGACGGTTCAGGTTCAAGGCACTTCTGAACAAATTGATTTGTTTATGCATGGTGTCGCGAATGGCAATCGATTTATTCAAATTCGTAAAATTGAAAAAAAACAGATTCCATTAGACAAAGACGAGAGACAATTTGGCGTCAGATATTAAAAAATTACACATGAATATTTTGTCATTTTAAGAAATAATTCTCAGAGTATTATCCGTTCAAAGAACACATAATAGGAATGTAAACAAAACAAACACATTCAAGGAGGAAATGAAAATGACAAATAGTTCAAATTCTAACAGAGTAGAAGTACCAGAAGCAAAAGGAGCATTAGACAAATTTAAATTTGAAGTAGCGAATGAAATTGGTGTAGATTTAAAAGATGGATATAACGGACATTTGACAACTGCACAGGCAGGTTCTGTCGGTGGTGAAATGGTTCGTAAGATGATCAGAAGACAGGAAGAAGAAATGTCAAGAGAAGATCAGAGTCGTTAGTTTTTAATAGATAAAGTAAAAATGATTAACTGACAAAATAAGGGAAAGAACAGAGCGTACGTATATGTGCACTCTGTTTTTTCTGGTTTATGAATGAAGTTCATCGAAGTCTGAGAATTTCATCTTAAGAAATTCTTCTTATAAATTTTTTATGAATTAGTTGAACTGTTTGTCTGATTATTATAAAATAAAAATGGTATGGCATAATTTGTATGAATGCTTTACTGGAAAAAAGATAAGGAATATGAGTATGAGAGTCATTTCAGGTACAGCAAAAAGTTTAAAATTAAAAACAATGGAAGGCATGAATACCAGACCGACGCAGGATCGAATTAAGGAAACTTTGTTTAATATGATTTCTTCGGATATTGGGAGTTCACGTTTCCTTGATTTGTTTAGTGGAAGCGGAGGGATTGGAATTGAGGCACTCAGCAGAGGTGCAGCAGAAGCAGTCTTCGTTGAAAAGAATCGACGGGCAATTTCTTGTATAGAAGAAAATCTTCGTCATACACATCTGGCAGATAAATCTCGTGTAATTTGTCAGGATGCGGTTACTGCTATTCGAACTTTGCACGGGACGCAAGAAACATTTGATTTTATTTTTATGGACCCACCATATGGAAAAGAATTAGAAAAAGAAGTGTTATTGGAGTTAATACATACAGATTTATATGATAAATATACAGTCATTATTGTCGAATCCGATTTGGATACAACATTTGATTATTTAGAGGATACGGACTTAGAAGTGTATCGTACGAAACGTTATAAGACGAATAAACATACATTTATTTGGAAAGTTGTGGAGGAAGAAACATGAGTACAGCAGTTTACCCGGGAAGTTTTGACCCGATGACAAATGGTCATTTAGATGTGATTAGACGAACAGCGGCTATTTTTGACCGGGTGGTGATTGGAATTTTAATCAACCAGAATAAACAACCGATGTTTTCTCTTGAAGAACGAGTGGAAATGATTCGGGAGGCGACAAAAGATATTCCCAATATTGAGGTATATACATTTTCAGGATTAGTTGTAGAATTTGCAAAAAAAATGAATGCATCTGTTCTGATTCGAGGACTTAGAAGTATGGTAGATTTTGAATATGAACTGCAGATGGCACAGATCAATCGTAAGATTGACGATGAGATTGATACCTTATTTTTTGCTACAAATCCAGAAATCTCCTATGTTAGCTCTTCGGCAGTTAAGGAATTATGGCATTATCGTCAGGATATTACGGATTATGTCCCGGAATGTGTAATTGGTAAATTAGAAGAAAAGGAGAATGATTATGAGCGATAAAGAAAAATATTTGCAGGAAATGATTGATGATATTGAAGATTATGTAGATGATGGAAAGACATCTCGCTTTAATCCTGGTAAAGTTATTTTAGAGAGAGATATTTTGATGACAATGTTGGAAGACTTAAGAGGTTTGGTCCCAACTGAAATTGAACGAAGTCATATCATTGTTCAATCAAAACAAAATATTATGGATGAAGCCAAAGCAAAAGCAGATGTGATCATTCAGAATGCAATTAAAGAGGCAAGTGTGACAGTAGAGGGGCATGAGATTGTCAATTTGGCAAAAAAACGTGCTGCTGATTTAGAGAAACAGGCACAGGAGTACGCAGACGAGCTGGTGAATAAGGCCAAACAAGATGCAAGAGAAATTCGTTTGGGTGCGATGGAATATACACGTGATATGATGGATGGGATTGGTGATTATATGGAATCTCTAAAAAAAGCTCAGACGACGATTTATTCTCAGCTTTTGGATGGTATTAGTGATGAAATTTCTGATATTATGGCCAATGGTGCAGAAATTGAGGAACAGATACAGGCTATGACAAGCGCAGGAAAAGAGTCAAAGGCCCGTACAATGGAAGACTTTATGCAGCAAGATAAAGGAGAAAAAAAGTAGTTGCTCCTGTACATATCTTAAAGAATATATATGGAGTTATTGTTAGCTCTTTGGAGAGTACACTTTGTACCTGGGCGATACTGCAATATCCGCCGAAGGAACAAAGTGCACCTATAAGAGCTATTTTTAATTGTGGGGGGAGAGATGAAGTTGCAATATGATTTACTCCGGTCGTTACTTCTAAAAAACAGGCAATCAAACTACCATTTTCAGAAATATTAGAAGTCAAGTGAAAAGATATTTGAATTAAAATTGAAAAAATAATCATAAAGCAACCAATTTTAATAATTGTAACTACGGAGTCTAGAAAAATTTCTTCTAAGCTTTGTTGAGTAAAGGTGTTTGCTGTGTGTTCTGAGGCCTTTGGAGATAGAGAGGGACAATGAAATCCCAGATAAAAAATCAGACACCAGAAAAAAGCCGCGAAATAAATTGGCAGCAAAAAGAAAATAATCGAGTGATTTGGTTTTAAATATGTGTAATAAACAAAGCTGATCAAAAAAGCCGGGCTAGTATGGTTGCAAAAACAGATTAGAAGCTCGGACTGTTTTTTATGAAAAATATTTGCTTGATATAATTGGTTGATCACGGAGGCACCAGTTGGATACCCACAAAAATAGCCGACAAACAATAAATAAGGGAATAATAATTTTTTCGGTATGTTCCATTGTAAAATAGATTTTGTGGCAATAAAAAATGGAAGCAGTGTAGGAACTAGAGTCAGACCCCAGAGAATCAATCCTTGTCTAGCTCCTTCAACACAAATTTTTGGAAATAAGATTAATAATAAGAAAAAAAGAAAAGATGCAAATTGTTTCATCAAGAATTCCTCCCATATTTTAATATATGAGAGAAATAAAAAATTAGACGATAACAAGTGGATGATGGACATCAGATGGTAATGTCTGATCGTATTTTTTTTGTAGTACATGTCGGTATAGATCAGAAGCAAGTAGATCTTGTTTAAATGATATGAATGCATCGTCAGTCAAAAGCTTTGTATAATGGGAAGTTTTTTGAATGATCGGGATGGAAGCAGTGTTGCGCAAATGTTTTAAAAGACCAGAAGCATCTTTTCTCAGACCGAGTATTTTTCCATAACCGCAAGGTGCAAGCGCCTGTTCAGGTGTTATTTTGAGCATAAGATGCAAAAGATAGCGACTGATACGGGCATAAGTAAAATTTTTTGTCTTTGTGGCTGTAATCAGTGTTTCTACTGAGGAATGAAGTTCGTATAGTTTCTGGATGCGATCAATCAAATCTGAAGAATAATCCAAATAGCGATTAGGTTGTTGTTCTATCATAAGTGAATAATAAATCATTTCAGAGAAGTCATCTAAGGTCAGTGGATAACCTTTTTGATAATGATTCTTTAAATAATAACATACAGATTGTGGTACAGAAGTTGCCACTGTTTCATCAAATCCATGAGATTCTAGGTGATTTCGGATTGCTGTTGCCGATGCAATCTCTGACTGGATTGTCTGTTCGTGATAATCAGAGGTTGTCCGTTTGATTGCATATGGACGAATCGAAGACTGATATTTTAATAAAGCTTTTAAGTACTCAATTGCAAGGATATTATTTGGTGCATCTAAGCAATTCTGTTCGTTGATTACAAGGAATTTATTCGCTGCTTTTTGTCTGGCAGATGGAAAAGACAGCCCCTGTTTTAAATATTCTTGTAATATTTGTTTATAATCTTCTGGTTCTTCTAAAAAAAGCAATGCGTATTGTTTCAGAAAATCTAAATTCTCTGTTTCTGTTCCAAAAACTAAATAATCGACACAATTTAAAGCGTTGAGAATTGAGATTGCTCCAGAAGCAAAATATTCAGCACTGGAAGCCGCATATCGAATGGGAAGTTCGAATACCAAATCAATGCCGTTTTCTAATGCAAATCTTGTGCGAGTATATTTGTCGCAAAAAGCAGGCGTTCCTCGTTGTACAAAATTACCACTCATGACAGCAATGATAAAATCTGTGTCTAATTGTTGTTTGATTTGTTCAATTTGATAAAGATGTCCATTGTGAAATGGATTGTACTCACATATGATGGCGGCAATTCGCATATTTATCGTCCTCTCTGATGAAAATTCGTTTTTTCTTATTATACATGATAGCATGAGAAATGCATATTAAAAAATTATAGAGAAAAATAATAAATTAGAGTATTGATATTGAAAAGAAAAACTAGTAAAATTATTATAATAACGGAAAGGGGTACATACAAATGAGCTTTATTGATGTGATAAAAGATCGCGCAAAGCAATCAAAAAAAACAATTGTTCTTCCAGAAACAAGTGATATGCGTACACTTGAAGCTGCATGTACTGTATTAAAGGAAGGGATTGCGGACATTATATTGGTAGGAAATAAGGAAACAATTCTTGAAAAAGCCGGTAGTTTTGATCTTAGCAATGCACAATTTATTGATCCAGAGACAACAGACAGAATGCCGACTTATGTAGAATCTTTATGTGAAGCACGTAAAAGTAAGGGACTAACACCTGAGGATGCAAAAGAGATATTATTATCAAATCCTCTTTTTTTTGGGGCAACGATGGTTCGTGTTGGTGATGCAGATGGAATGGTAGCTGGAGCAGTTAACTCGTCTGCTAATGTATTGCGTGCGGCACTTCAGGTTGTTAAGACGGCTCCGGGAACAAAAATTGTTTCTGCATTTTTCTTAATGGTAGTTCCAGAATGCGATATGGGAGAAAACGGAACCTTTATTTTTGCTGACTGTGGATTAAACCAGAATCCGAATTCTGAACAGTTAGCGGCGATTGCTGGAAGTTCTGCAGATTCATTCCGCTCTTTAGTAGGAGCAAAACCACGTGTGGCAATGCTATCTCATTCTTCAGTAGGAAGTGCGAAACATGCAGACGTAACAAAGGTTGCCGAGGCAACCAATATTGCCAAAAAGGAATATCCGGATACTTTGATTTGTGGAGAATTACAGTTGGATGCTGCGATCGTACCAGAAGTAGCAGCTTCGAAAGCACCGCGAAGCGAAGTTGCTGGACAGGCTAATGTACTGGTATTCCCAGATCTGGATGCTGGTAATATTGGATATAAGTTAGTTCAAAGACTTGCAAAAGCAGATGCTTATGGACCGATTACTCAGGGAATCGCAAAACCAGTCAATGATTTATCTCGTGGTTGTAATGCCGCTGATATCGTAGGTGTTGTAGCGATTACTGCTGTTCAGGCCCAGTCATTATAAATGCCCATTTTAGCCATTTTGGCTACATAAAATGAAATAACTGTTTAAAGGCAATTTAGAAAATGTGACATGTTTTTCTGTTGCGTATTCATAAAATGTATATTGCCTGTTTTGAAATAGTTGAAAAATAACACCAAAAGGAGAACAAGACAATGAATATTTTAGTTATTAACTGTGGAAGTTCATCATTAAAATACCAGTTGATCGATTCTGAAACAGAAAAAGTATTAGCAAAAGGTTTATGTGAACGAATTGGTATTGATGGTGCGTTAACTCATCAGCCAGCTGGAAAGGATAAAATCAAGACAACTCCAGCTATGCCAGACCATACAGTCGCTATTCAGTTAGTATTAGAGCAGTTAACTGATCCTGAAAATGGAGTTGTAAAATCATTAGATGAGATTAGTGCTGTTGGACACAGAGTTGTACATGGCGGAGAAAAATTTACTTCTTCCTGTATTATTACAGATGAAGTGATTAAAGAAATCGAAGCATGTAATGTGTTTGCACCGTTACATAACCCTGCATGTTTGATCGGTATTAATGCATGTAAGGAATTGATGCCAAATCTGCCTATGGTAGCTGTATTTGACACCGCTTTCCATCAGACAATGCCTGCAAAAGCATATTTATATGCTATCCCTTATAAATATTATGAAAAATATGGTGTGAGACGTTACGGTTTCCACGGAACATCTCATCAATATGTATCAGCCAAAGCTGCTGAAATTTTAGGTAAAAAACCAGAAGATTTGAAAATTATTGTTTGTCATTTAGGAAATGGTGCATCTTTATCTGCTGTTAAATATGGTAAATGTGTTGATACGTCTATGGGCTTAACTCCATTAGAAGGTTTGGTAATGGGAACACGTTCTGGTGACTTGGATCCTGCAATCTTAGAGTTTATTGCAAATCAGGAGAATTTGACATTATCTGAAGTAATGAATATTTTAAATAAAGAATCTGGAGTTGCTGGATTGTCTGGTGTATCTTCTGATTTCCGTGATGTAAGAGCGGCAGCAGAGGATAATGAAATTGCAGCCAATGCATTAGAGGTTCATAGATATCGTGTGGCAAAATATATTGGTGCTTATGCGGCCGCTATGAATGGAGTAGATGCAATTGCATTTACAGCCGGACTTGGCGAAAATGACAGTGAGAGCCGTGCGGTAATTAGTGAATATTTGGGATATTTAGGTGCTAAAATTGATCCTGAGCGTAATGATGTTCGTGGGGAAGATGCAATCATTTCTACAGATGATTCTAAAGTAGCACTTCTTTGCGTACCAACAAACGAAGAATTGATGATCGCAAGAAATACAGCTGCTTTAGTATAGATTTTTTGTTACATCATAATAGTAAAGCGAATAAATAATATTATCATTAGGGTCAGGGAATTTCCCTGACTCTTAGGTTTTAAAAACATGAAAAACTTTCTTGACAAACAGTAATTGTGTCGATATAATAAGAAAGTATGAAAAATTAGGAGATATTATGTTAATTAATTTATCTAAAATTTTATCTACACCATCAGTAAAAGAAGATTTTTCAGTTCCGCTTGCATTTGATGCTATACAGTTTATGGGTAGTAATTATCCAGTGCTGGACAAGCAGGAAGTTCTGATTCAAGCTGAGAATACCGGAAAGAATAAACTACATTTACAGATAGAGACAAAGCTTACATTGTCGCTCTCTTGTAATCGCTGTTTAGATGAAGTTCCATGGGAATGTCAGATTCAGCTTGAGAAAGATTATGATAAATCGGATAAGAATGATGAATGGAATCAGGAAAGTTTTATTGAAGGAAACAACTTAGACGTGGAACGACTGATAAGTTCAGAGCTGCTTCCGAAGATTCCGATGAAAGTTCTTTGCAAAGAAAATTGCAAAGGCATTTGTCCTGTATGTGGGACGAATCGAAATAAAAAAGATTGCGGCTGTGATCAGTCCGTGCCGGATCCCCGTATGGCGGCGATCCAAGATATCTTCAATAATTTTAAGGAGGTGTAAACCGTGTCAATTTGTCCAAAAAATAAATCTTCTAAAGGAAGAAGAGATAAACGTAGAGCTAATTGGAAGATGAGTGCTCCAACATTAGTAAAATGCAGTAAATGTGGTGAATTAATGATGCCTCATAGAGTATGCAAAGCTTGTGGCTCTTACAATAAAAAAGAAATCATCGCAGTTAAATAATTGTAAAAAATGGCTTAAAATCAAGGATTTCAGTGTTATGAATCCTTGATTTTTTCTTTGTAGCCCAATTGATTTTGACAATATCATCTTAACATTTATAGGTGCGTAATAAAATGTTTCAGTGCTTCTCCCATAGCATCTTTTTTCCAAACAGCAATGATCTCTTCGCTCTCGTTTTCTCCAATCAGAGGAATAAACTTCAAATTTTCAGCATCTGCGAGTTTGTTTGTCATATAATTGGGTAATATTGAAATACCTTCTTCCGCAGCTACCATCATCAAAATACTTTCATAATCATTAGAACGTATCAGGATATTTGGCTGAAAACCGGCATTGCGATATAATTCCATAAAATAACTATCGCCAAAAGAATCACCATTTGCAGATGGGGTCATATAAAGGATGGTTTCATCCTTTAAATCTTCTCGTTGTAAAGTTTGTTGATGAGCAAATGGGTGATTATTGTAAACGGCAACTACCAATGGTGCCTGTTCAATCAGACAATAATCGATTATGGATTCTTGACGGATATTTGTGCTATCCCATGTAAAGATAATATCATAATCGTCATTTAAAAGTCCGGATGCAAGACGATCGGTATCATGACGATAACAGGTAATTAGGATATTAGGATGATGATTATGGAATTGTCGCAATTTGTCTGATAAATTACTTCGTTCATAACCTTTCGTATAGCCGATGCGTAGATTGCCAATTAATCCAGTTGAGGCATTCTTAGTTTTTTCCAATGCACTATCCATGCGTGCCAAAATTGCTTTTGTTTCCCGATAGAAAATACTTCCGGCTGGTGTAAGAGAAATAGGGCGAGTTGTGCGGTCAATGAGTTTGACATTCATAGATTCCTCTAAAGAACGAATTTGCTGTGTGATTGCTGTTTGTGATATATAATGACGGCTGGCAGCTTTTGTAAAACTTTTGCATTCGGATACGGATACAAAATAATGTAGTTGATTAATATTCATAACGGATCTCCTTAGTACATAATATAAGTTTTTCTTATTATATCATGGAAAAAATGTATTGGAAATCTGGTATATATCAATATATAATAATAAAAAATTATTATGGAGATGATAAAAATGAAGATTATGGTATATGAAGCTCGCGAGGATGAAAAAGAAGCGATACGGTTACAGGCAAATCGTTTGGGTATTGAGATTGAACTTTGTTCAGAAGTTCCCTCTATGAAAAATGTTGCTATGACGAAAGGATGTGAAGGTGTTTCGATTCTCGGTCAGGGAAAAATCGATAAAAGACTTTTGTATGATTATTGGTTAAACGGTGTGCGATATTTGTCGACGAGAACGATTGGGTATGATCATATCGACTTGAATTATGCGAAATGTCTGGGTATTCAAGTGTGCAACGCTAGGTATGAGCCAAATGGCGTGGCTGATTTTACTGTGATGATGATGCTCATGTGTCTGCGTCAATATAAACAGGCAATGTGGCGTGGACATGTTAATGATTTTTCGCTAACTGGATTACAGGGAAAAGAAATGAGAAGTATGACAATTGGTGTTATCGGGACAGGAATGATTGGCGCACAGGTAATCAAAAATTTATCTGGATTTGGATGTAGGATTCTTGCGTGGTCACGAAAGAAAAATTCAGAGATTGAGGATTTGGTAACATATGTAGATTTGGATACTTTGTATGCAAAATCTGATATTGTAACTCTTCATTTGGCTTTAACTCCGGAAACCGAGCATATCATTAATGCGGAGTCTATATCCAAAATGAAAGATGGTGTGATGATTATTAATTGTGCTCGTGGGGAATTGGCAGACATTCATGCACTTGTAGAAGGAATTGAAAATCAAAAAATTGGTGCCCTTGGTATTGATACGATGGAGGGAGATCAAGGAATTGTTCACAAAGATCATAGGGTGGATATTTTATCGAATCGTGATTGGTTTTATCTGCATCAATTTCGAAATGTTATTATGACGCAGCATATGGCATTTTATACAGAAGAAGCAGTAGATTCTATGGTGTCATGTGGAATTGGTGGTATTTATGATATGAAAAAGACAGGAACTTGTCGAACAGAATTGACCAATCATTTAAATCCAATTGTGAATATGGCAGTTACTTTATAATGTGGTATTGTTTGATAAGAAAAAACTGGCTGTTGCGACAAAGCCAACATTATGCTATCATTGCACAAGCGATAAATTACATAGAAAGAGGATGGCTTTTATGGCAAAAAAAATAGCGGTGATCAATGATTTATCTGGTTTTGGCAAATGTTCACTAACAGCAGCGATTCCGGTTTTGTCAGTCATGGGCTTGCAGCCGTGTCCGCTGCCGACAGCAATATTAAGTGCACAGACAGGATATCCAAGCTATTATTGTGATGATTATACGGATCGAATGGAGAATTTTCGAATCGAGTGGGAGAAGATGAAAGTACACTTTGATGGTATTTATACTGGATTTGTGGCAAGTGAACAGCAGATTCGAACTATTTTTCGCTTTTTGGATACTTTTTATAGAGAGGATACGTTTCTGCTTGTAGATCCGGTTATGGGAGATGACGGTGATGTTTACGATATGTTTACCGAAGAATTATGTCGATTAATGAAGCAATTGGTAGAGAAAGCGGATATTGTGACCCCTAATCTGACAGAGCTTTGTTTGCTTGCAGATACAGACTATGAACAAATTAGTGGAATCAACGATAAAGATAAATTGCTTGAATCTGTAACACAAATGGCTAAAAATATGATAAATAAAGATGACAAAATAATTATCGTAACCGGTATTCATTATAAAGAAGATGGCGTTGCGATGATGGGAAATTTAGCTGTAACTCGGGAAGAGGTTGTTCTTTCTGGTGTTCCAAAACTGGGTGGCAGTTATTCTGGAACCGGGGATTTGTTTGCTTCTGTTGTTACCGGAGGAATCGCGAGAGGGGATAAATTGAATGGTATTTTAAAAGAGGCCGGTGCGTTTTTGTCTGCGTCCATGGAAGCATCTCCTGACACAGATGGTTATAATCCGGATGGAGTGGAATTTGAACAATGTCTGGGGATGTTGTTGAAAAAATAAATAGATAAATTTGAAAAGCCGATGAATGATTATTCTTCGGTTTTTCTTATGGAATAAAAATGCTCTGCTTTGTTCTTGTACTTCCATTTCAATTATGGTAAACTTAATAAGTTAAAGTATCATTATATTTACAATTCAGACATTTGCTGCGAAAAGAGTATTTTTGAAATAAAATGGTAATTACGTGTCTAATGTGTGAATTGTAGGCATTATGGAGGTAGTTATGAGTAAGAAGATTCGAATTGCAGTAGACGCTATGGGCGGAGATTATGCTCCTACAGAGGTTGTACATGGTGCAGTAGATGCAATAAAAGAACATGACAATATTACGGTGATCTTAGTTGGCGATCGTGATGCCATCAAAAAAGAATTAGCACAATACGAGTATCATCAAGAACAAATAGAAATTGTGCATACGACAGAAGTGATTACGTGTGAAGAAGCACCAGTAGAAGCAATCCGTAAGAAAAAGGACTCTTCTCTGATTGTCGCTTTAAAAATGGTAAAAAAAGGAGAAGCAGATGCTGTGATCTCTGCGGGCAGTACTGGTGCTGTTTTAGTAGGTGGACAAGTGATTGCCGGTAAAATTCGTGGAATTAAACGAGCACCGCTTGCAACTGTGATTCCAACCATGAAAGGGGTATCCTTATTGATTGACTGCGGAGCAAATGTCGATGCCAGAGCAGATCATTTAGTTCAGTTTGCACAGATGGGTTCAATTTATATGGAAAGTGTCATTGGGATTAAGAATCCAAAGGTTTCACTTGTTAATATTGGTGCGGAAGAGGCAAAAGGGAATGCTCTGGTAAAGGAAGTATATCCGAAATTAAAAGAACTAGATACGATCAATTTTACTGGTAATATCGAACCGAGAGATATTTTTGCTGGGGAGACAAATGTTGTTCTTTGTGAAGCATTTGTTGGAAATGTTATTTTAAAATTGGCAGAAGGACTTTCTGGAACTTTAATTGGAGCAATTAAAGATGGTATGATGTCTTCTACAAGGACAAAAATTGGTGGATTATTAGTAAAACCAGCCTTGAAAGATACGTTGAAAATGTTTGACGCATCTGAATATGGAGGTGCACCATTGCTTGGTTTGAATGGTCTTGTTGTAAAAATGCATGGTAATTCAAAAGCAAAAGAAGTGCGAATCGCGATTGGACAGTGTGTGACCTTTATGGAACAGGGAATTAATGACAAAATCCGTGATCAGTTAGGCAGAAAATAATGATTGCCGAGGAAGGAGAAAGAAGATGAAAATCAACGAAAAGCTGACGGAACTTGAGGCAACCATTGATTATCATTTTGTAGATAAGAGTTTGTTAAAACTGGCGTTAACACATAGTTCTTATGCCAATGAACATCACATGAAACGAACGGAAAATAATGAGAGAGTGGAGTTTTTAGGTGATGCAGTATTGGAGTTGATCATCAGTGATTATTTGTTCCGTACTTATAAAAAGAAAAATGAAGGAAAATTGACGAAATTACGTTCTAGTTTAGTATGTGAATATACATTGGCAATGTGTGCAAAGGATATTTCTTTAGGAAAATATTTACTTTTGAGTAAAGGAGAAGATATGACAGGAGGAAGGGATCGAGATTCGATTCTTTCAGATGCATTTGAATCTCTGATCGGTGCCATTTATTTAGACCAGGGATATGAACAAGCAAAGATTTTTGTAGAAAAATATTTATTGCAGGATGTGGAAGATAAGACATTATTCTATGATGCCAAGACGATTTTGCAAGAAATGGTACAAAGAGATGCTGGACATAATGTAAAATATAAATTGATTGCAGAAAAAGGACCAGATCATTGTAAAGAGTTTACGGTTGCCGTTTGTCTTGATGATAAAGTATTAGGGGCTGGTGTTGGAAAGACGAAAAAAGCAGCAGAGCAACAGGCGGCATATGAATCGATTTTAAAATTAAAAGCAGAATAGGTGAGACATGTATTTAAAAAGTATTGAGGTACACGGATTCAAATCTTTTGCAAATAAAATGATTTTTCGATTTCAGGATGGGATTACCGGGATTGTTGGTCCAAATGGCAGTGGTAAAAGCAATGTTGCGGATGCGGTCCGATGGGTGCTTGGAGAGCAAAGTGCAAAACAGCTTCGCGGTGCAAAGATGGAAGATGTAATCTTTTCCGGGACGGAACTGCGAAAGCCGATGGGATCAGCCTATGTGGCAATTACGTTGGATAATAGTGATCATAGCTTGCCTGTAAGCTTCGACGAAGTGATAGTGGCAAGACGAGTGTATCGTTCTGGTGAAAGCGAATATTTGTTAAATGGATCGATTTGTCGTCGAAAAGATATTGTGGAGATGTTTTTTGACACTGGTATCGGAAAAGAAGGATATTCAATCATCGGGCAGGGACAAGTTGAAAAAATATTGAGTGGAAAGCCAGAAGAGCGAAGAGAATTATTTGATGAGGCAGCAGGGATTATTAAATATAAAAAGAATAAACTTGCAGCTGAAAAATCGCTGGAAAAAGAACGAGAAAATCTCACGCGCATCAATGATATTTTGTCAGAATTAACAGATCGAGTGGAGCCACTAAAGAAACAATCATCAAAAGCGAGAGAATATTTACAATATCGTGATAGTTTAAAAAATGCAGATGTGCAGATGTTTATTTTGGAACAGTCTCGTATGCAAAAAGAAGATGCCGAAGTGGCTGCTAATATGCAAATGATGGAGAGAGATATCCAAGCTGGAAAAAAACAGTATGAGCAGTCAAAAGAGCGAAATGCTGTTTTAGAACAGGATTTGAAGCAGTTGCGGGAACAGATGGATACTCAGGTAACTTTGTTACAGGAAGGAAAAGTAGAAAAAGAAAAACTGGAAGGTGAAATCAAAGTTCTCAATGAGCAGATTAAAACAGAAAAGACAAAAGAAGAGCATTTTTATTCAAATGTATCGAGGGTGGAATCTGAATTAAATGAGAAGCGCCAGCAATTATTATCGATTAAACAGCAAAAAAATGGTTTAATGAATCATCAGGAACAAAATAAGCAAGAAGAGACAAAAGAACGTTGGGCATTGGATGCAGTTGAACAGCAAAAAGTAGAGATTCAAAAGCAATTAGATGAACTTCTTGGTTATATGCAGGGCATGAGTGAGAATCAGGCTGAAATTTCGACGAAAGTGGAGCGATTTGCCACAGTACGCGAACAGTTAATCTTACGTATCGAAGATTTAGATAAACGTTTGCAGAAAAATAAAGATGAATATAATCAGATTGCAGGCAATCGAAAAGAGTACGATACAAAATTACTGGAATTACAAAAATTAGAGGCTGATAATGCGAAAAGACAAAAACAGGAATTAGAACAAAGAAGCCAGTATATTCGATATGGTAACAAATTGGCACAGCAGGGAGAGGATAAGAAACAGGAAATTTTTCGTATTCAATCTCGCTTAGAAACCTTAAAAAATATGGCAGAGCGTTACGATGGTTACGGAAATAGTATCCGTCGCGTCATGGAACAACGGACAAAGGTTCCGGGAATCATTGGTGTGGTTGCGGATATTGTAAAAGTTGATAAAAAGTATGAAATTGCCATTGAAACCGCGTTGGGTGGCAGTATTCAAAATATTGTAACCGATGATGAACAGACGGCAAAACGAATGATTGGCTTTTTAAAGGAAAATCGTTATGGTCGGGCTACTTTTTTACCTCTGAACGCAATTAAAAATCGCTATCCATTTAAACAAGAGCAGGCGTTGAGAGAAGAAGGGGTGATTGGTCTTGCCAGCTCTCTGGTAAATGCGGATGATCGATTTCATGATCTGGTAGATTCCTTGCTTGGAAGAATTGTCATTGTCGATACGATTGATCATGCAATTGCTCTTGCCAGAAAATATCGTTATTCAATGAGGATTGTAACATTAGAAGGTGAGTCATTCAATCCGGGTGGAGCGATGACAGGTGGCGCGTTTAAACATTCCAGTAATCTGCTTGCCAGAAATCGTGAAATTTCGGAGGCAAAACGTGCAGAAGCGCAAAGAAGACAACAATATGAAAAACTAAAAGCAGAATATGAAGCGAATGCAAAAGAAAAGGAAATATTAGAAGTAAAAATTGCAGAATTGGAAAAAGAAGAGCAGGATCGTTCCTTAGAGATGAATACGGTTGTTTTAAATAAGCAACAATTAGAAAAGCGATGTATGGAGATTGAACGAACAAGAGATATTCTTGAGCAAGAGAAAGCTTCGTTGGAAGAAGAAAAGGCTGCCATGGCAGAAAATGTCGAACAGTTGTTAAAAGAAAAAGAAGGACTGAAATTGCAAAATCAATCTCGTGAATCTCGTCAAAAGGATATGGAAGAACAATTAGAGCAGCTTACGAAGAGAGAGGAACATCATGTAACTGCTCTTTCGGAAATCCAACTACAAGCAAATTCTTATACTCAACAGCTTCGGTTTGCGCAGGAAAATGAGAATCGTGTCAATGAGGAAATGGAACGTCTACAATATGATTTGGATGAGATGAAAACAGATGCTGATGATCGAGAAGGGACTGTGGAACGGATCGAGGATCGGATAACAGAAATTCAAAAGCGAATTCGAGAACTTGATCAGACTGTTATGGACGGAGAAGTGAATCTAAAACAGGCACAACAGGATGAAAATAAGAAGAACCAGCAATATCGTCATGCGATGGAAGAACGGGAATCTTTAAATCAGCACATGGCTGCATTGGATAAAGAGCTGTATCGTTTGCAGTCACGAAAAGAAAAGCTGGAAGAGAATATCCAGAATTTAACCGATTACATGTGGGAATCCTATGAAATGACATATCGTATGGCAAAAGACTTGTGGCAGGACGAAATTACTGTGTCAACAACTGAATTAAAAAAAGAAATTCATAAATGGAAGGGCAAGATTAAGGCACTTGGAACCATAAATATCAATGCAATTGAAGAATATAAAGAAGTGTCAGAGCGTTATGAATTTTTGATAGGACAGCATGAGGATATCGTAAAAGCAGAAGCACAGTTAGTTGATTTGATAAAAGAACTAGAATCTGAGATGCGTAAACAGTTTAAAGAAAAATTTAGAGAAATTCAGGCAATGTTTGCTTCTGTCTTTCAAGAGCTGTTTGGCGGCGGTCATGCACATTTGGAGTTGACAGAAAATGAAGATGTGTTAGAGGCTGGCATCCGTATTATTGCACAGCCACCAGGTAAGAAATTGCAAAACATGATGCAGCTTTCCGGAGGTGAAAAAGCATTGACGGCAATTAGCCTTTTATTTGCGATTCAGAATTTGAAGCCGTCACCATTTTGTTTGCTCGATGAGATTGAAGCGGCACTGGATGATTCAAATGTTGTGCGTTTTAGTCAGTATTTACATAAGTTAACAAAAGATACGCAGTTTATTGTGATCACGCATAGAAAGGGTACAATGACTGCAGCAGACATGCTCTATGGAATTACCATGCAGGAAAAGGGTGTTTCAGCTCTTGTTTCTGTAAATTTAATTGAAAATGATCTTGATGATTAACAGGAGGGAAATATGGGAGAAGAAAAGAAAGGCTTTTTTGAGAAAGTTTTTGATGGTTTGACAAAGACAAGAGAGAATTTATCTCATGGATTTGATTCAATTTTTCAGGTATTTACAAATATTGATGATGATTTTTATGACGAGTTAGAAGAAACTCTGATCATGGCAGATGTTGGTGTGGATGCGACATTGAAAATCATCGAAGATTTACAGCACCGTGTGCGCAAGCAGGGCATTAAAGAACCAGCAGAATGTAAAGCCTTGTTAGAACAAGTAATCATGGATCAAATGGAATTGTCTGAGGATGCATTTGAATTCGAAAAAGAAAAAACAGTGATGCTGGTGATTGGTGTCAATGGTGTCGGTAAGACGACCAGCATTGGTAAATTAGCTGCCGATCAAAAGGTTCGTGGAAAGAATGTATTGATTGCCGCGGCAGATACATTTCGTGCCGCAGCGATTGACCAGTTAGAAGTATGGGCAGACATGGCGGGGGTTGATTTGATCGCTCATGAGGAAGGATCAGATCCAGCAGCCGTTGTTTTTGATGCCTGCAATGCTGCGAAGGCAAGAGATACCGACTTATTGATTGTCGATACTGCCGGACGTCTTCATAATAAAAAGAATTTAATGAATGAACTTGCAAAGATCAATCGTGTTATTGACCGAGAATATCCGGAGGCAAGACGGGAAACGTTAATCGTTCTTGATGCAACAACTGGCCAGAATGCAATGGCACAGGCAAAACAGTTTATGGAAATTGCGGATATCACAGGTATTATTCTGACAAAAATGGATGGTACTGCCAAGGGTGGAATTGCGATTGCAATTCAGTCAGAACTTGGTTTACCGGTAAAATATATTGGACTTGGAGAACACATCAACGATTTGTTACAATTTGACAAAGAAATCTTTGTAAGTATCTTATTTAGTGAATAAAGGAGAGAGACAATGCTTACGTTAAGAAAGTTTGAAGAAGCATATGAAAAAGTACAGGAGGTCATCACTCCTACAAAATTGATGAAAAGTGATTATTTGTCTGAACAGACAGGCAATCAGGTGTATTTAAAACCGGAAAATATGCAGCTTACTGGTGCATATAAGATTCGTGGTGCGTATTATAAAATCAGTACATTATCACAAGAAGAAAAAGAAAAAGGCTTAATTACGGCCTCTGCAGGAAACCATGCACAGGGTGTTGCGTACGCAGCTAGGGCCAATCATGTTCCAGCCACGATTGTTATGCCGACAACAACACCGTTAATGAAAGTAAACCGCACAAAAGCACTCGGTGCAGAAGTTATTTTAAAAGGCGATGTCTTTGATGAGGCGAGTGATTATGCGATAGAGCTGGCCGAAAAACGTGGTATGACCTTTATTCATCCGTTTGATGATCTGGATGTTGCAACTGGTCAGGGATCGATTGCTATGGAAATTTTTAAGGAACTGCCAACGGTAGATATTATCTTAGTTCCAATTGGTGGTGGTGGACTTGCGACAGGTGTGTCTGCACTGGCAAAATTTTTAAATCCAAACATCAAAGTGATTGGAGTGGAACCGGCAGGGGCAGCATGCATGAAAGCTTCTTTAGAAGCCGGAAAGGTGACAACGGTAGAACACGTTAGCACAATTGCAGACGGTACCGCAGTACAAACACCAGGAAAGAAAATTTTCCCATATATTCAGCAAAATATTGATGATATTATTACAATTGAAGATGAAGAACTGATCGTTGCTTTTTTGGATTTGATTGAAAATCATAAAATGTTAGCAGAAAACTCTGGTTTATTGACTGTTGCCGCATTAAGACATTTAGATGTAACAGGGAAAAAAGTGGTATCGATCATTAGTGGAGGTAACATGGATGTTATCACACTTGCTTCTCTTGTTCAGCACGGATTGATTGTTCGCGACCGTATTTTTACCGTTTCTGTCTTTTTGCCAGATAAACCAGGCGAATTAACCAGGGTATCAAAAGTGATTGCACAGGCTCAGGGTAACATTATTCGATTGGAACACAATCAGTTTGTAAGTATCAATCGTAACTCTGAAGTAGAACTTACGATTACCATGGAGGCATTTGGAACAGAACATAAAAATAAAATTATTAAGGCTTTAAAAGATACCGGTTTTAATCCAAAATTAAAAAATTCGAAAGGTACATTTTATTAAAATGTACAATCAAATAGCATCGTTAGAATAAGAAAGGAGATTCCTGCATATGGTTACAGTTGTAATACAGATGGGTTCTGGTACAAAAACATTGTACGTGAAAGAGGGGAGTCTCCTTCTTTCTGTACTACGAGAAAATCGAATCATACAAGCTGCTCCATGTGGCGGAAAGGGCACTTGTGGTGGTTGTGAAGTAAAGACTAGTTTAGGAAATATACTGGCTTGTCAACATCGTTTGACAGAGGATATAACCATTTATATGTCTGAAAAGGAAGAGTTTCAAGCGGTACTCATGGAAGATCAAGATTCGGTATCGAAGTTGCAAGGTGATAATTCAGAAGAAGACGAAGAGTATGGCATTGCCATTGATATTGGGACTACAACCCTTGGATTTGCCTTAAAACATCTACGTAATGGACGTATGATTGCCCAATGGGGATGCACCAATTCACAAGGGCAGTATGGCGCGGATGTTGCTTCAAGAATTGTCGCCTGTGAGACCAAAGATGGTTTGCAAACATTATCAAAGTGTGTGCGTGAAGATATCAAAAAAGGAATTCAAGTTTTACTAAAACAGGCAAATTTGGATAAAAAACAATTAAAACAGATTGTGATTGTTGGTAATGCAGTTATGCTCCATATTTTGCAGGAAATATCGCCAACTTCAATTGGGAAGGCACCGTTTCATGTGCCAGAATCGTCTATGAAAAGAATAAATATCGATCAGGTGGAGGTTGTTTTATTTCCACATGCCGGGGCTTTTATCGGCGGTGATATTGTTTCTGGTGCCGCTTATTTGAAAATGTTTGAAAGTGAACGTATTCATATGTTGATTGATCTTGGCACGAATGGGGAAATGGTGTTGGGAACAAAAGAATATTTGATTGCTGCAGCAGCGGCTGCCGGACCGGCATTTGAAAATTGTTTTCGTTCTACCGGTACAACAGGAAGTAAAGTATTGGATTTGCTTGTTTTAAATGCTAGACGTCGTATTCTTAAAAAAGATGGATCATTAAAGCCAGAGTATCGAGAAAAAGGAATTCCAGGCGGTCCAGGACTTTGGATTACGCAAAGTCAGATTCGGGAGATCCAGCTTGCCAAAGGTGCTATCCGTACAGGAATTGAACTGCTCATGAAAACCTATGGTTGTGAGCCATCCGATATTGATCAAGTTTATCTTGCAGGAGGCTTTGGCTTTTATCTGAATGTTGTATCAGCGATCAAGACAGGACTTTTGCCGGCACAATTCCAAGAGAAGATAAAAGTAGTGGGCAATACAGCCTTGTCAGGAGCGTTTTTTGCACTTGGGAATGAAGAATTTTTATTAAGTGTAAATCAAGTTGGAAAAAAAATAGATTGTCGGAATCTCGCAGAATTTGCTGATTTTCAGGAAAAATATTTAGAAGAGATTTCTTATATTTGCATCCGTTAAAAAAACCTGTCGTTTGATTACGACAGGTTTTTTATGGCTATGATTATTTTAATTCTGCCATTTGATCTTCATCTAATAAATTTGTATTGTCTGATAATGTGATATAAACAATATTTGTCGCATGGTCAGCAACACGTTCTAATTTGTTTAAAATGTCAGAATAAATTAAACCAGCGTTTGGTTCACATTCTAATTTTGCAAGACGTTTAACGTGTTCTTTTTGTAAACGGCTTTCCATTGCATCAATTTCGTTTTCAAGATTAATAATTTCATCTACGTAAACATCGGTTCTATGTTTCAATGTGTAGATTGCTTTTAATAATAATTCATCCGTTAACTGATACAATTCGATTAAAGATTCCTTTGCAGGAACAGTAATTTTTCGGTCTTTACTGATCAGAGTATTTGTCATATCAGCGATATCTTTGGCATGGTCACCGATACGTTCTAAGTCACTGACAACATGGAATAACCCACCTAATGTTTTCTTATCGGCAACTGGCAGAGCATGTTGGTTTGTCTGAACCAGATAATCAATAATACCACCACTGATAAAGTTTAAGCTGTCTTCCATTTTATAAATATCATTTAGGGAGTCAGTTGATTCATTTAAAAATGCTGTCATTGATTTTTCCAGATTCATAACAGCCATGTTACCCATACGTTCAATTTCCAAAGTTGCCTGTGGAATAGCAGAAGTTGGTGTGTATAAAGATTGATCACCGATATACATCAATGTGTTTTCTTCTACCACTTCATCATCTCCTCGAACGATCAAGTAAGTTAATTTTACGAGCAGATTAGAGAATGGGAATAACATCAGTACCTGTACAATTTTGAATGATGTATGTGTATTCGCTACAGCACGTCCCATGTTTCCGCCAGAGAAATTTAAGATAAAATCAGCTAGAGGATCTTGAATAAATAGCAGAATTACAAAGAAAATGATACTTCCGATTACATTGAATAAGAAATGAATCAAAGCAGCACGTTTTGCATTTTTCTTACCACCAAGACTTGCAAGAAGTGCAGAAGAACATGCGCCAATATTACATCCCAATACAATAAAGAAACAAATTTGTAACTGTAATAATCCTTGAGAAGCCATTAATAATACAATACTAACAGTAACGGAAGAACTTTGCAGAATAGAAGTGATCACAAATCCAATGAATACGGCTAATATAGGATTTGTCAATCCACTGAGTGTTTGTACGAATGATTCCGAATCCTTTAAAAATGCCATAGAATCTTTCATCGTTGTAAGACCCGTAAATAAAATACCGAATCCAAGGACAACTTCTCCAACTTTCTTTACGGTAGGATTATCAATAAACATGATCATAATGACTCCTGCCAATAAAAATAGAGGAGCGATTGCTGATAAGTTGAAAGATACCAACTGTGAAGTAACGGTTGTACCGATATTGGCACCAAAGATAATGCCTGCTGCCTGATACAGATCCATTAAACCGGCATTTACAAAGCTGACTACCATTACGGTTGCTGCACTGGATGATTGGATAATACCGGTAAAGACAATACCAACGAGCAATCCGGAGAGTTTGTTTTTGGTAAAAAATTCAAGAATGCTACGAAGTTTTGCACCAGCAGCTTTTTCAATACCATCACTCATAAGCTTCATGCCATATAAAAACAATCCAAGTCCGCCGGCTAATCCTAAAATAACTGTCGTCATAGTTTTATTCCCCTTTGTATAAAATTCTCGGTTTCCTGGGGGTTATCGTAGTTAAATTTGTCTTAGTGTTATATTAAATATGTTAAAAATATGTAAAAACCAGGTAAACCGCATGTCGTTATTTTAATATATTGTACAGAATTTCACAATAAAAATCCCATATCATGACAATATATATAATTTTTAACTCAATATTTATAAAAAAGTGTATAAATAAAAAATAGAAAAATTGTATTAAAATATAATAGAATAATCTTGTGACATTCATAATTCCTTGTTTTCATATTGATCAAAATTCGGTATAATAATAGAAAAGAGAGCAAAAGGAGATTTGATAATGAGTAAATTATTGCATGTAAATATTAATGCAAAAGACTGGAAAAAAGTTGTTACATTTTATGAGGAAGTATTTGGATGTGTGCAGATGCCTCCGGAAAAAAAGATTTCCGGTGAATATGCTTCTGGGTTGACCGGATTAGAGGGTGCGGATATAGAAGGTATGGTGTTAGCATTTCCAGATGATCCGGATGGAACGCAGCTTGAAGTTTTCCAATATAACATCCAGGATGATAGTGCACCAGGCATGATTAATATGACGGGAATTGGGCATATTGCAATTGATGTAGATGATATTGATGTTGTTACAGAAAAACTGATAGCTGCCGGAGGATCTTATGTCGGAAAACAGATACATAGAACATACCCGGATAAACCAGATTTATTTATTCATTATGTCAAAGACTGCGAAGGTAACATTATTGAATTGATGGATCGGAAAGCAGAGTGATTATAGAAAAATTTTTATTGAAATTTAACATTGTCCTTGTTATAATTAACAGAGTTTTAACATTTGGGGTGTATAAATCTATTTTTGTTAACAATTAGGAGGAAGGAAATGAAATTAAGCGTTATTATTCCATTCTGGAAATATAAAATATTTTTAGATGATTGTTTGAATAGTCTAACGTTATCTAACTATCAGGATTTTGAGACAATTCTTGTATTGGATCAAGTGGAAGAAGACATCGAAGATTTAATTGAGACATACCAGAAAAAATTAGATTTGAAAGTGATTCAGTCTGAGAAACATGGTGTGGCAGCAGCGAGAAATATAGGATTACAGAATGCTTCTGGAGATTATGTATATTTCTTAGACAGTGACGATTATGTATTAGAGGATACATTTGAATTGTTTGTTGATGCCATGAAAAATGCTCCGGGTAAAGATATTTATGCGGGAACTAGAAAGAGAACGTGGTATAAACGTATCAATTTCTTAGAGCAGGATAATGAAGGAAAATTAGAAAAATTAGATAATATTTACAATAAAAAAAGAGATAATTTTGACAAAAATTTTGATGCCGCAGATGTTGATGAAAATAAAAAAATGGTATTGTTGAATTTACTTCTTCAATCGAAAAATTTTAGTGGTATTTCTGTACTTGGTCATATGTATCGTACAGAATTCTTGAAACAATATCATATTGTTTTTGATGAAAGTATGACATATTATATTGATCAACCATTTAATGTTGAGATGGTCAACCATAATCCTCAAATCGAAGAATGTAAAAATGCATATTATATTAAGAGAAGACATACAGATCCATATAATACGCCGGCATTAAACGGGGAAGATACAGACCAGCGTTTTGTTGAGTTGGCAAGTTCTTACCAATCAAGTTTAGAAAAAGCAGAATCTACATTGACAAAAAGAGTTTTGGAATGGCAGTTATGTAAATATATATCATCAACATTGATCGTGCGTATGAAACGTTCCAATAATCCAAAATGGAAAGGAATTGTTTATTCAAGTTTGCAGCCATTGGTAGCACAAATGGATGAAGATGCCTATAAAAAATTTGGTGCGTATCGTCGTAAATGCATTGAACTCATGAAGGCGGATGATCAAGCGGGAATGATCAAACATGTTACAAAAAGATTGGCTAAAAAACGTCTCAAGAGATTACTCAAGAAACGAAAAATGGTTGAAATCTATAAAGTATTATATGTTCATAAATACATGAAAAAACCTGTTAGCAAAAATGTCATTCTTTTTGAATCGTTTTTTGGAAAAAATTATTCTGACAGTCCAAAATATATTTATGAATATCTTGCGAAAAACTATCCTGGAAAGTACGAATTTGTATGGGCATTAAATAATGATACAAAATTACCGTACGGAGGGAAAAAGGTAAAACGTTTTTCAAAAGAGTATGCATATTATTTGGCAACTGCGAAATATTTAGTGTTTAATGGTCGTCAGCCTTTGTGGTATCGAAAACGAGAAGGACAAGTATTTTTAGAAACTTGGCATGGAACTCCATTAAAGAAATTGGTATTTGACCAGGAAGAAGTTATGGCAGCTTCCCCTAAATATAAGATGCAGGTTTATCAACAACGTGAAAAATGGGATTATCTCGTTTCTGCAAATAAATTTTCTACAGAAACATTTAAAAGATGTTTTATGTACGATAAAGAGATATTAGATTATGGATATCCTAGAAACGATATTTTGTATTATGATAACAAAGATGAAATTGCAATCAATTTAAAGAAAAAACTGAGAATTCCGTTGGATAAAAAGACGATTTTATATGCTCCAACATGGAGAGATGATCAGTCTTATGATGTCGGAAAGTATAAATTTGAATTGGCACTGGATTTAGCACGTTTGAAAGAGGAATTCGGTGACGAGTATGTGTTATTATTAAGAACGCATTATTTTATTGCTGATAAAATTGATGTAACAGGATTAGAAGGATTTGTATACAATTTAAGTGATTACGATGATATTGCAGAAATTTATTTGATTTCTGATATTTGTATTACAGATTATTCAAGTGTATTCTTTGATTTTGCAAATTTAAGAAGACCAATTTTATTCTATACGTATGATTTAGAAAAGTATAGAGATCAGTTGCGCGGATTTTATATTAGCATTGAAGATGATGTGCCAGGACCATTGTTGTTGACAAATGACGATGTAGTTGAGGCAATTAAAAATATTGATCAGATTACAGAAGAATATCAAGAAAAATATGATATTTTTTATGATAGATTCTGTACGTATGATGATGGAAAAGCATCAGAGCGTATCGTAAAAAGAGTGTTTGGGGAATAGATTTTAACGATTCACTGTGATCAATATTGGGGATTAAAATTTCATAAGATGAAAACAGCTCCGTATGGGTGATCATACGGAGCTGTTTATGTATAATTGAATATTTTGATAAATATGGTTATATGATGCTATATAATAAAATGATTGATAGGAATCCTAATTTTTTATTTTATAAGTTTGATAGCTTGTATTATCTTCATTGTAAACGTATACTTTGACCGATGCGTTCGTCTTGTTATAAATAAAATTCTCAGGAAATATATTTTGATTGTAAGTCATTGGATATTCACTTCCGGTTCCTGAGTTCGTACCTTGTTTAAATAAAATCGCTCGTTGCGATGTGTTTTGGTACGTGAAAGTATTATTTTCAATAATTGGATAATCCACACCATAACAACGGATGCTATAATATAAACAATTTGTAAAAGTGTTGTTTTGGACAATGGCATCGAGCCAATTTTTCATGCGTATTGCACTGGCAGTGCTGCTGACACTCCCGACAGTATCAAATTTACAATTTTGAATGGTTACATTTTTATGGTATTGCTGGATTCCCTCCTCTGAGACGGAATATTTATGTGTTCCAATAGCAGATCGTAGTTTTGAAAAATCACAGTTGTCGATCAAAACATTATCCACACAAGTTAAATCATGGCTTGACCATGGATGATTAAATCCTTGTGTAATTTCATCAGTGGAATCAATATTGATTGCCTCTTTTGTACCACTTGTAACATTGCCGGTAAAAGTACAATTTTCTACAGTGACATTTTGCGAACTGTTTAATTCTATGAAGTGCCCACTTGGTGCCATATTAATAAAATTAATATTATAGATATTAATGTTCTGACAATGTCCCATGACGATTCCCATGCTGCCAGTTCCATTCGATTTTGTTTTATGCTGCATATCAAATGTAACGTTTCCTAATCCTTCAAAAGTAATATCGTGGGCACCATCATATCCATATTCCACCATAGAACCATCTTTCGGAAAGGAAGGATCAACCAATTGAAAAATGGACGCTGCTTCCGAAAGATTTTTATCAGTTTTCGTTTCTTTGCGGATAACGACACCTTCATCGAAAATAATCTTGGTATTTGATGGAACATAAACGACATTTGTAATGACATATGTCCCGGATTCCAGAAGGATACTTCCTCCACCTCTTTCTTCCAGAGCTTCCATATAGGACCTCAATAAATAATAATGTTTGGTGAGCTCTGTATAACTTGATTTGGTCTTATACTTACCATCATAAACTTCGGAGTCAGGATTAATGGTAAATGTAGAGTTGATTTTGTTTTTCGTAACCGTAACGAGGCAGCGGGCGCTTTTTTTACTTCCATCTTTAGCAGTACAGGTAATGGTAGCTAAACCAGCTTGAATACCGGTTACAACACCGGTATTGGATACTTTTGCAATTTTTGTATTGGAAGAGCTCCAATTGACAGACTTATTAGTCGCGTCGGCTGGTGTGACAGAAGGGGTAAGACAGATGGTACTTTTTGCGGTAACTGTTGCAGAAGTTTTATTCAGTTTTATTCCTGTTACATTTTGTGTGACAGTAATTTTCGTTGTTTTTTTCTTATTACTACCATCTTTTGCTTTACAGGTGATGGTTGCAGTTCCACATTTAATTGCTTTTACTTTGCCAGAGGATGATACTGTGGCTACCTTTTTATTACTGGAAGACCAGGTGACTTTTTTGTTGTTAGCATTTGACGGTGTAATTTTTGCAGATAATTGGTATGTCTTTGATTTTTTTACATTAACAGAGCTTTTATTTAAAGTAATTTTTGTAACCGGTTGTTTTACAGTAACTTTGCATTTATATTTTTTCTTTTTATATTTTGCATAAATATAGGCAGTTCCTTTCTTTTTTGTCTTAACTTTGCCGGAAGAGGATACGGTAGCTACTGACTTTTTACTGGAAGACCAAGTCGCTTTTTTCTTATTGGATAGTTTTAACGTATAAGTCTTGCCCTTGTTTAGACTTAAAGAAGTCTTGTTTAATTTTACTTTTGCTTGAACGGTTGTATTATGTGTTAGACATATACAAAAAAATAAAAGTAGGCAAAGATATATTTGTATTTTCTTCATATTTTATCCTTTCTTTTGAAATAAAAATTCAACAATTTTATAATATATTTTTAACATAAAATGATTAATATGTCAAAAAATCTACAAGCATAAATCTTATACAAAACTGTATATTTGAATTGTAAAATGAATGTAAATTTGATATAATCATACATAATCTGAAATTATTAAGAAATTATATCAAAAATTTTACAAAAATAGTTAGAAAGGAGAAATCTGATTTGGCAGAGTCGGACAAAAAATGATATGAAGAAGAAATTAACTGTCTTTTTAGTCCTATGTTTGTTGGTTGTAATAGTTGCGGTCTTGTTAAATCAAAGACATAAAAATAATGTGACATCGACTTCGGAATCAACGACAGAAAAAGTGACAGAAACAACAAAAGAAGACGTAAAAGAAGAGGATGTAACAGAAGAAGAAACAACACAGATGGAAGATTCTACCGCGAAACAAGAATATGAAGATAATCTCGATGATATTGAGAAAGCAGAGGATCCTTCTAAAGATCGTTCTTCCAAAGAAACGGATGAATTATTTCGTATCGCATTGTTATTTATTGATGAATACGATCTGGATTCCGATGATTTTGTAATTGACAAAGCATTAGTTGTTCAAGATTTAACAAATGATTATTTGTATATGCAGTATAAAAGCGGGGATGAATCAGCTATGACTTGTTATACATATAGTGGCTGTTATTTTCGCGAAGAATCACAATCTGTATTTAAAAAAGAATATGAACAAGCTTTGACTAATTTAAATAATGATAAAGAAGAGGATTATGGAGTTTACCATTCTTATTCAAACGATGAATTGAAAGTGGTTAACGACATGTTTTAACAAGGAGTGGGAAAGAAAAATGAAAAAGTATTTTAAATTTCTAATGTGTTTTATGATTTTAATGGGAGGATTTTTGTTAGCCGATATATCGAATGTTGAAGCAGCTAGCGTTTATTTGAGCAAATCTTCATTTGCATTAAATTACAAACAATCTTATACATTAAAATTGAAGAATACGAAAAGTACGCCGAAATGGAGTTCGGATGATACCTCCATTGCAACTGTAAACTCAAAAGGAAAGGTAACCACTAAAAGTAAAGCAGGAACGGTAAATATTACTGCGAAATTAGGAAGCAAATCATACAAATGTAAAGTGTTTGTATTTAAAAATAAAATATCATATACAAGCTTGAACATTGGAGTGGGTAGTGCAAATACTGTTAAAATCCGTGTACCTGTCAACAGTAAGGCAACTTGGAAAACGAGCAATAAAAAGATTGCGAAAGTAACATCTTCTGGTCAGGTGACTGGTGTGAAAGCCGGTTCTTGTAAAATTACTGCAACGATCAATAAGAAAAACTATACATGTACCGTAAAGGTATTGGCAAAAAAAGCAAAAATTACGATTACTCCAACAACGGCGCCATTCAATGGAAAATATATGCAGGGCAACAATAATAATAACTATTATTATAGTTCTAAAACAAGAAATATGTATACGCTTCGCTCGTATATGTCTAAATTTGAAGCCGAAGGTGGTGGAACTATTGTTCTGAAAAAAGGAACTTATACACTTGTTAAATCAGTAAATGTTCCTTCCAATGTCACCATTCAGTTAAGTGATGGTGTTGTAATCAAGAAATCATGGAGTACAGGAAGTAGTAAACTTACCTATCAAAATGCTATGTTCTTTGTAGTTCCTCCATCGATTGTTCAAAAAGTAGCGAATCAACAAGCAAATCCGACATATTTTGATAAATATGAAAAAACGTGGACATACCCGGCGGCTGTCAAAGGTTACAATGGCTCTAAGAAAGTCGTATTCAAAGGAGCTAAAGGCGGAAAATCAGTTATTGATAATAATAAATTATTCTTTACTTTGGGAATTTCTGTTGGACATTGTAATGGTCTGACCATTCAGGATATCCAATTTAAGAATATGGACGGTAACCATTTTATTGAGTTGAATTCGTCCAAAAATGTATTAGTGCAAAGATGTACTTTTACAGATGATTACACGACAACCGATTCCAATAAAGGAAATGTTGCGAATGGAAAAAAACATAAGGTAAATGATAAAGAATGTATCAACATTGACTGTTGTGATCCGAACTATGCCGGATATAGTAATCCGTGGGCATATCATGATTATACTCCATGTGACGGTGTGGAAATAAAAAATTGTACTTTTACAAATTTTATTCGTGGAGTTGGTGGACATAAATATACTGCAAAATATAATTCTTCAACAAAGAAATGGGATAATCAGGTTTATAATACAAATATAAAAATTCATGATAATAAATTTACGAAAGCAGGAGCAAATGCGATTGAGGCATGTAACTGGTCAAACGTTAAAGTTTATAATAATACATTTAGCCAGTGTTACAACTCTATCCAGGATCATACACATCATAAAGATGAAGTAAATCCGGGTTCAGAAAAGCTTAATATTGCGCCAAGTTCTTCGCTCAAATTACAATGCATGATTTCCATCTTTGGTGGGTATAATTTTAATATTTATAATAATTCGTTTTCAAAATGTCGTGTAGGAGTGGGTGTCTTTAATGTGATCAATACAGGAGGAGGATCCCAGTATGAACCATCTTATTTTGGTAAGGTAAAAAACAGCAAGTCATTTGAAAGTCATTATAAAGAAAATATAAGAAAAATTATGCAAGAAAACACCTATAAAAATATTGATTCTGGGTGCAATTGGTTTATTTTAGAAGACTTGTATCAGAATAATCCAATTACAAAAGCAAAATGTTCTTATAGTGGTACGAAAGCGCGCTATGTTGCGGGAAATAAAACGTATCATGACTGCGAAGCGAATATTAACTGGACTGCGATTTTAAAAGCGTATAAAGCAAAATTCTTCAAGGCAAAAACAAAGGCATCACCAATGGAACAAGAAGATGTCATGAATACAGAAGCGGTACCAACGACGGAAGAGAGCAGTACACAGACACAGCAGACGACAGAGGTTGAGCCAACTACTGCTGCTGATACAACAACGGAATCAACAACAGAAGAAACTTCAGAAACATCTTTACCTACGACGGAATTTGATCAAAATTAGATAGAGATATTAAAGGGGCATTCCTTAAGTTATTTTAACTTGGGAATGCCCCTTTTTATATTTCATGAGTTGCCAATTTCTATTTTCGTTGCTATAATTAAATCTATCTGCACATTATTAAGTTCTATTGATAATTTACATACAGGAGATTGAAAGATGGAAGATTTATTATACAAAACAGAAAGTCATAAACAATATGAATACATGGCTCAGATGAAAGAATGGGTCAAGCTGCAGAGCGAAAAAATGGGAAGACCATTGACATGTCATATCACAACATTCGGATGTCAGATGAATGCGAAGGATTCTGAAAAGTTATTAGGAATTTTGGAAGAAATGGGTTATGTCGAAACGGAAGATGAGAATGCTGATTTTGTGTTGTTTAATACTTGTACAGTCCGAGAAAATGCCAATTTAAAAGTATATGGACATTTGGGACATTTAAAGAAGATCAAACAAAAGAATCCACATATGCTGATCGGTTTATGTGGCTGTATGATGCAGGAAAAATTAGTTGTGCAAAAGATACAGGAAAGTTATAAGTTTGTCGATCTGATCTTTGGTACGCATAATATTTTTAAGCTTGCGGAGCTGATGAAACAGTGTGTAGATTCTAGGAGTATGATTGTAGATATTTGGCAGGATACAGATCAGATTGTCGAAGATTTGCCAAGTGAACGGAAATTTCGCTTTAAATGCGGTGTCAATATTATGTATGGATGCAATAATTTTTGCAGTTATTGTATTGTTCCGTATGTTCGTGGTAGGGAGAGGAGCCGTAATCCAAAAGATATTGTAAGAGAAATTGAAAATTTAGTGGCTGATGGAGTCATTGAAGTTATGCTGCTTGGACAAAATGTAAATTCATATGGGAAAAATTTAGAAGAGCCAATGACATTTGCGCAATTGCTCCGCGAAATTGAAAAGATTGAAGGATTAGAGCGAATTCGATTTATGACACCACATCCAAAAGATTTATCGGATGATCTGATCGAGGTGTTGGCGACATCCGAAAAAGTATGCAATCACGTACACTTGCCAGTGCAGTCCGGAAGTTCTGAAATTTTACGAAAGATGAATCGTCATTATACAAAAGAACAATATTTGGCATTGGTTGAGAAAATTCGTGCGAAAGTACCGAATGTTTCTTTCACGACGGATATTATTGTCGGATTTCCTGGGGAAACGGAAGAAGACTTTTTGGAAACCGTTGATGTAGTTAAGAAAGTAAACTATGACAGTTGTTACACTTTCATTTATTCGAAACGAACAGGGACACCAGCGGCTACAATGGATAACCAAGTACCGGAAGATGTCATTAAAGATCGTTTTCGTCGATTATTAAAAGTTGTAGGGGAGTCATCAAAGAAAAATATCAATCGTTATGTTGGCCAGACGATGGAAGTTTTGGTGGAAGGTGTTAATGACCATGATGATAGTATGGTCACAGGAAGATTGACAAATAATGTTCTGGTTCATTTTCCAGGAGGAGAAGAATTGATTGGAAAAATTGTTCCGGTTGTTTTAAAAGAAGCAAAAGGATTCTATTATATTGGAGAAAGAGCACAGGAGGCTTAAAATCAATGGCGAAATTTACTCCTATGATGGAGCAATATCTAAAGATAAAAGAACAAAATAAAGATTGTATTTTATTTTACCGTTTGGGAGATTTCTATGAAATGTTTTTTGAAGATGCTTTGATTGCATCAAAGGAACTGGAAATTACATTGACGGGAAAGAATTGTGGTCAGGAAGAACGGGCGCCAATGTGTGGAGTACCTTATCATGCCTGTGACGCTTATTTGAATAAATTGGTTGAAAAAGGGTATAAAGTTGGCATATGTGAGCAGGTGGAAGATCCTAAATCGGCAAAGGGTATCGTAAAACGTGAGGTGGTACGAATTGTCACACCGGGAACCAATATTTCGACACAAAACCTTGATGAGACAAAAAATAATTATTTGATGTGTATTTACGGTGGAGATGGTGAATTTGGTGTTTCCTTTGTTGATATTACAACCGGTGATTTTCGAACGACAACCATTGATGATCTAGGGAAATTACAGGATGAGATTTTTAAATTTACACCGGCAGAGATTATTTGTAATGATGCTCTCTTGATCAGTGGTATGGATTTTGCATTTTTAAAAGATAAATTGCATATCAGCATTTCGACTGTAGACAATTATTATTTTGATGAAGAAAATGGCATTAAAGTGATAAAAGATCAATTCCATGTACAAACATTGGATGGATTGGGAATTTTAGATTTTCCGTTGTGTATTGTGGCGACAGGAGCGTTACTTTGTTATTTAAACGAAACGCAGAAACATTCTCTTGAGCATTTGACGAAGATTATTCCATATATTACATCGGATTATATGTTAATCGATAGTGCCAGTCGTAGAAATTTGGAACTTTGTGAAACGATGCGTGAGAAGCAGAAAAAAGGGTCGCTTTTGTGGGTGCTTGATAAAACGAAAACAGCGATGGGAGCCAGATTGCTGCGGAGCTATATCGAACAGCCTCTTGTCAGAAAAAGTGCGATTGAAGCACGTTATGATGCAATTTCTGCGCTCAATCATTCCGTAATCACACGTGAAGAATTAAGAGAATATTTAAATCCAATTTATGATTTGGAGCGATTGATGACGAAAGTGAGTTATCGTTCTGCAAATCCGAGAGATTTGATTGCTTTTAAGTCATCTCTTTCTTTGATTCCATCGATTAAAATGTTGTTACAGGATTATGATAAAGGGTTACTTGCAGAAATCTATGAAGAATTGGATACCTTAGAAGATTTATACGTACTTTTAGAAGCTGCGATTATTGAAGAACCACCGATTCAGATCAAGGAAGGTGGTGTGATCAAAGAAGGTTTTAGCGAAGAAATCGATCGGTTAAAACATGCAAAAACCGAAGGGAAACAATGGTTGGCAGAGTTAGAAGAACGAGAACGTCAGGCAACTGGAATTCCCAAACTACGTATTAAATATAATAAGGTATTTAGCTATTATATAGAAGTAACCAATTCCTATAAGGATTTAGTACCGGAACACTATGTGCGTAAGCAAACATTGGCAAATGCAGAACGTTATACGACAGAAGAATTGGATACACTTGCAGATACGATTCTTGGTGCTGAGGATAAATTGTATGCCCTGGAATATGAAACCTATGTCGAAATCAGGGAGACCCTGGCTGCTGAGATGGAACGGGTACAAAAGACGGCAAATGCGATTGCGAAACTCGATGTAATGGCTTCTTTGGCTTATGTGGCGGAACAAAATGGATATGTCAGACCTACACTGAATAAAAAAGGGGTTATCGATATCAAAGATGGTCGTCACCCGGTCGTTGAAAAAATGATTACGAGTGAATTGTTTGTTGCCAATGACACATTTCTTGATAATCGTAAAAATCGCATTTCGATCATTACAGGACCTAATATGGCTGGAAAGTCAACGTATATGCGCCAGACAGCATTGATTGTTTTGATGGCGCAGATTGGTTCTTTTGTACCGGCAAAGTCTGCAAGAATCGGTTTAGTGGATCGCATTTTTACGAGGGTCGGCGCTTCTGATGATCTCGCATCAGGTCAGAGTACCTTTATGGTAGAAATGAGTGAAGTGGCCAATATTTTGCGCAATGCAACCAAGAATAGTTTGTTGATCTTAGATGAAATTGGTCGAGGAACGAGTACATTTGACGGACTTAGCATTGCCTGGGCAGTTGTCGAGTACATCAGTAATGTAAAGCTTTTAGGAGCAAAAACATTATTTGCGACTCATTACCATGAATTAACAGAATTAGAAGATAAGATTCCCGGTGTCAATAATTACTGTATTGCAGTTAAAGAACAGGGCGACGACATTGTATTTCTTCGCAAAATTGTGAAGGGAGGGGCCAATAAAAGTTATGGTATCCAGGTCGCAAAGCTTGCTGGAGTCCCTGATGCAGTGATTCAGCGAGCAAAAGAGATTGCTCAGCAGTTAAATGAAAATGATCTTTTAAATCAGGCAAGAAAAATGGATGGATATGTAGAAGATGCACAGCAATTGTCTTTTTTTGATCAGATTGAGCCGGCAAACCAGCCGCATCCGGTCATTTTAGAATTGAAAGATATTGATTTATCCAATATGACACCGATCGAAGCAATGAACTATTTGTTTGAATTACAGGAAAAAGCAAGAATGTAGGTGAGTGATTTGCCAGAAATAAAAGTATTAGATCAATATACCATAGATAATATTGCCGCTGGGGAGGTGGTAGAGCGTCCTTCATCAGTGGTCAAAGAACTTGTGGAAAACGCAATTGATGCCAAAGCGAATGCAATTACCATTGAAATCAAAGAAGGCGGCATTAAATTTATTCGTGTTACGGACAATGGTATTGGCATTGAAAAAGAACAGATACCAACCGCTTTTTTACGACATGCGACGAGTAAGATTCGGAATGTCAATGATTTGCTAAATGTCTCCTCTTTGGGATTTCGTGGTGAGGCATTATCCAGTATCGCGGCTGTTGGGCAGGTGGAATTGATTAGTAAAACGGCAGATAGTCTGTCCGGTACCCGTTATGAGATTCAAGGTGGAAAAGAGACTGCAATGGAAGAAATCGGCTGTCCTGAGGGGACAACTTTTATTGTTCGAAACTTATTTTACAATGTGCCGGCAAGAAGAAAATTTTTAAAAACGGCAATGACAGAGGCTTCTTATATTGAAGCAATGATTCGTCAGCTTTCTATGAGTCATCCGGAGATTTCTTTTAAATTTGTTCATAATCATCAGAATAAGTTGGCAACGCCGGGAAATGGTAATTTAAAAGATGTAATTTATCATATATATGGCAGAGATATTGCCAAAAATCTGCTGGAGTGCACATCTGATACAAATAATATGACCGTTCGTGGTTATATTGGAAAACCAATGATTTCCCGTGGAAATCGTGGCTATGAGAATTACTTTGTCAATGGCAGATACATTAAAAATGCAATTATCAGCCGTGCAATTGAAGATGCATATAAAACCTATAATATGGTACATAAATACCCATTTACGACATTGATGATCACTGTTCCACAAACATCATTGGATGTTAACGTTCATCCAACGAAAATGGAAGTTCGATTTTCAGATGGTGAAATCTTATATCGAGTGATTTATGATGCAGTAAGACAAGCATTGCAACAGAAAAATTTGATTCCAAATGTAAAACTAGAGAATCAGAAAATGAAAAAAGAGAGTTCGGTAAAAAAAGAATCAGTGCCAGAACCATTTGAAATTTTGCGTCGAAAACAGGCGATTCGGACGGCCCATCTTGGAGCACAGTCAAAACAGGAAATTGATGCGTTGATTCCTTCCAAGCCGATTTCTGCTTCACGAACAAAGAAGGCAGAGGAAGATACAAAACAAGGTGAAAATCATAATATAAAAAATGAAATTAAAGAAGAAATCCGTACGCAGATGCGTTCCGTAGAGGAAATACCTTTGTATCAGACAAGCAATGAGAAGCAGATTTCGTTGATCGATGAGCCCGAGATCAAAGAACAATTAAAACCGAAATTCACAGTGATTGGACAATTGTTTGCGACGTATTGGCTTATGGAGATGGAAGATAAATTTTATATTATGGATCAGCATGCAGCCCATGAAAAGGTAAACTATGAAAAATTGATCTCTTCGTTAAAAAAGAAAGAGATTTATAGTCAGCAGCTTGCTCCACCTTTGATTCTTAGTTTATCTATGAAAGAGGCAGACACTTTGAAACAATACCAGGCGGCATTTGAAAGATTAGGATTTGTTGTCGAGGAATTTGGTGGTCGTGAATATTGCATTCGCGCAGTGCCGGCAAACTTATATGGTCTTGAAGAACAGGAAGTTTTTATTGAATTGCTAGATTCGGTAATCGAGGAAGGTGTAATGACAGATATGGATGTCATTACAGATAAAATTGCCTCGATGTCTTGTAAGGCCGCAGTTAAGGGGAATCAAAGAATCAGTCGACTTGAAGTGGAACATTTGTTAGACGACTTGATGAATTGTGAAAATCCGTATACCTGTCCTCATGGAAGACCGACGATGATTTCCATGACAAAAACAGAAATTGAAAAGAAATTTAAACGAATTGTATAATATATCAGAAAGGGAGATCATATGAAGCCAATGATCGTATTAACAGGTCCGACAGCCGCAGGTAAGACCAATTTATCGATCAAACTTGCGAAAGCGGTCCATGGAGCTGTCATTTCAGCAGATTCTATGCAGGTTTATAAAAAAATGGATATTGGTACGGCGAAGATTATGCCGGAAGAGATGGATGGTGTAGATCATTATCTTGTAGATATTTTAGATCCAAAAGAAGAATTTAATGTTGCCCGTTTTCAAACAATGGCAAAAGAAGCATTGGAAAAGATTTATGCGAAAGGGCAAATTCCGATCATTGTAGGGGGAACCGGGTTTTATATTCAGGCTCTTTTATATGATATTCAGTTTTCGGATACGAAGAAAGATGATACATATCGAGAAGAGTTAAAGCTTATTGCAAAACAGCAGGGAAATCGTGTTTTACATCAAATGCTTGCTAAGGTGGATCCAAAAGGAGCAGCAGCCATTCATGAAAATAATGTGAAGAGAGTGATCCGTGCATTAGAATACTACAAAGAAACAGGAGAACCGATTTCAGAGCATAATGAAAAAGAGAGACAAAGAAAATCTCCATATAATTTTGCTTATTTTGTATTAACACATGAAAGAAGTATTTTATATGACCGAATTAATCGTCGCGTAGACGTGATGATGGAGCGAGGTCTTTTAAAAGAAGTGCAACAGTTAAAAGAAGAAGGGTATGGACGAAATCTTGTTTCAATGCAGGGACTTGGTTATAAAGAAATCTTACAATATTTGGATGGAGAAATATCGCAGGAAGAAGCAATCTATATTTTAAAAAGAGATACAAGACATTTTGCAAAACGCCAGCTTACCTGGTTTGGTAGAGAGCGGGATGTCATTATGATAGAAAAACAAAAATTTGCGGATGAAGATGAAATTCTGACTTATATGTTGTCAATCATTCGGGAAAGAGGAATTTTATGCTAAAACAGTATTATGACCAATTAGGAATTAGTACAGAGGTTTATGAATTTTGTACAGAAATAGAAAAGGGACTCAAAGAAAGATTTCAAAAAATAGATGAAATAACAGAATATAATCAGTTAAAAGTATTAACTGCAATGCAGAAAAATCAATTAAGTGAGGCACATTTAGGGGCAACAACTGGATATGGCTATAATGACATTGGGCGAGAAACATTAGAAGCAATTTATGCGGATGTTTTTCATACAGAAGATGCTCTGGTAAGACCGCAGATTACTTGTGGAACCCATGCTCTTGGGATTGCACTGGCAGCAAATGTGCGTCCAGGAGATGAGATTTTATCTCCTGTCGGTAAACCATATGACACATTGGAGGAAGTAATCGGAATCCGACCTTCTAAGGGATCATTGGCAGAATATGGAGTTACCTATGCACAGGTAGATTTGCTAGAAGATGGATCTTTTGATTTTGATGGTATTAAAAATGCAATTAACGAGCGCACAAAATTAGTAACGATCCAGCGCTCAAAAGGGTATGCGACAAGACCAACTTTGTCCGTTAAGCGTATTGGAGAATTGATTTCTTTTGTTAAGTCGATCAAACCGGATGTCATTTGCATGGTAGATAACTGTTATGGAGAGTTCGTAGAAATATGTGAACCAAGTGATGTCGGTGCAGATATGGTTGTCGGTTCCCTGATTAAAAATCCGGGTGGCGGATTAGCTCCAATCGGTGGATATATTTGTGGTACAAAAGAATGTGTAGAAAATGCAGCGTACCGCTTAACTACACCAGGATTAGGGAAAGAAGTAGGAGCTACCTTAGGTGTAAATGAAAAATTTATCCAGGGGTTATTTATGGCGCCGACAGTTGTCAATGCGGCCTTAAAAGGTGCAATTTTTGCTGCAAATGTATACGAAAAACTGGGATTTAAAGTGGTTCCAAATGGAATAGAGTCTCGCCATGATATTATCCAGGCAGTTGAGTTTGGTAATCCAGAGATGGTGATCGCCTTTTGTGAAGGAATTCAGTCAGCCGCTCCTGTCGATGCGCATGTAGTACCGGAACCGTGGCCGATGCCCGGATACGATAGTGACGTTATTATGGCAGCCGGGGCCTTCGTATCAGGATCTTCCATTGAATTAAGTGCAGATGCTCCGATCAAACCGCCATATGCGGTTTATTTTCAAGGAGGTCTTACCTATTATCATGCGAAATTTGGAATTATGAAATCATTGCAGAGAAATGTAGAGAAAGAATTAATTTCCCTTTCGATAAGAAAAAATTAAGAAAGTTAAAAATTTATCATGTATACAAGCGAAAAATCCTGTGGTAAGATTAGGAAGAGAGGTTTTATTTTAGAGAATATGCATTTCCTTTTTATAAACACATCAAAAAGGAGATAATGAAATGAAACCATATTTAACAGTAAAAGAGCTTCCAAAATCAGAACGACCATATGAAAAAGCATTGGAAAAAGGAGCCGAATATCTTTCGGACGCAGAGCTGCTGGCAGTCATCATACGTACAGGTGGTCGCAATATGCGTTCAATCGATCTTGCGCACCAGATTTTGAATCATCAGTCGGAATATCCCGGTTTATTAGGGTTATTTTATACCACAAAAGAGGACTTGATGAAAATCAAAGGTGTTGGTTCGGTAAAGGCAGTACAATTATTAGCTATAGCAGAACTAGCCAAAAGACTTACCAAAAGTCAGAGGAGAGAACGTCTTTCTTTTCATTCTCCATCTAGTATTGCGGAATATTATATGGAAAGTTTGCGTCATGAAAAGCGAGAAAAAACAGTGCTGATTCTTTTAGATGGTAAGTGTCATGTGATACGTGAAATGATCCTTTCAGAAGGAACGGTAAATACTTCGATGGCATCCCCACGTGAGATTTTTCAGGAGGCATTAAAATACGAGGCAGTGTATGTGATTTTGCTTCACAATCATCCATCAGGGGATCCGACTCCAAGTAACAAAGATTTAGATATTACAAAAGTTATCAGGGATGCGGGAGAATTGATTGGGATTCCACTGATTGACCATATCATTATAGGGGACTGCAAATATGTAAGTCTTCGGGAACAAAAGCTTTTATAGATAGAATAATCATTTAAGTGAGGAATGGAAAATGAATAACAGGAGAAAGAAAACATTAAGTGCAAAGCATATATTAGGAATTTTTATTTCTATTTGTATTTTACTTTTGGCGGTCAGTACGTTTGCGCCCGGTCAGATTGCCATTATTTCTAACATTGCCGGAATTACGATTGTCCCAATGCAAAAGGGAATTAATTCTGTGGGAAATAACATTGTCGATTCGAAAAATGCGAAAGAAGAAAACAAGCAATTACAGAAAGAAAATGAAGAATTGACAGCACTCGTAAATGCACTGAAAATGGAGAATCAAAATCTTTCTCAGGATACTTATAAATTAGAACGGTTAGAAGCATTGTATCAGTTGGATCAGAAATATTCCGATTATAAAAAAACAGGTGCCAATGTTGTCAGTAAAGGAAGTGGCAACTGGTTTGATATTTTTGTGATTGATAAAGGTGCCAAAGACGGCATTAAAAAAGATATGAATGTCATTGCCGGTAATGGTCTCGTAGGAATTGTATATGAAGTGAGCGACCATTATTCAAAAGTACGTTCCGTCATCAATGATACTAGTATGGTCAGTGCGATGGTTCTATCGACGCAGGATAACTGTATCGTTAAGGGAAGTACAGAGACAATGAACAAAGGATATTTGGAAGTTGTTTATCTTGATAAAGATTCGAAAGTCAAAAAAGGTGATGAAGTTGTCACATCCAATATCAGTTCTAAGTTCATGGAAGGGATTACAATTGGAACAGTGACAAAGGTGATGAAGAACACGGACGGTCTAACTAAAACGGCGCGAATCAAACCGGTGGTTGACTTTCAACATCTCAAAGAAGTACTTGTAATTAAAGAAGTAAAAGAAACCGTTGTTTTAGATGAGACAGTTAAGGAATAGAGAGTATGTTAGTAAGAGGAATTTTTTATGCAATTTCAATCGTGTTAAGTTTTTTACTCCAGACTTCTGTATTTGATTTCCTGAAACTGGCAGATACGGCACCAAATGTTATGATTGCTTTTGTTGTATGTATTGCTTTGATGAGAGGACAAAAAGAAGCTGTTATTGTTGGGTTTTTCTGTGGACTTTTAGTTGACATTTTTTACGGAAATCTTCTAGGCCAATATGCACTACTCTACGTTTTGATTGGCTATGTAAATGGATTTTTTAATAAACTTTATTTCCAGGATGACTTTATGTTGCCATTGGCAGTGCTTGCTGGAAATTCATTGGTTTATGATATTTTAATATATATTTTCTTCTTCCTTTTGAGAGGAAGACTGGGCTTCTTCTATTTTTTAAGAAGTATTATTATTCCAGAAGCAATTTATACGGCCATTGTAGCAGTAGCCGTGTACCGTTTGCTGCTTCCAATTATGTCATGGCTGGAATCATATGAAGAAAGAGGTGTGATCTGATGAACCGAAGATTAAAAGAAAAAATTTTAGATTTTTTGGACCAACATCGGTTACTTGTTTTAATGGTATTTAGTTTTATCCTCTTTTTTATACTGATATGCCGTTTGTTTGTCCTGCAGATTATTCAGGGTGAAGAACATTTAGCGAATTTTACGTATAAAATTCAGAAGACGATTACCAAGAATGGAATTCGAGGTAACATCTATGATTGCAATGGAAAGCTTTTGGCTTACAACAAGCTGGCATACGCCGTGACGTTCCAGAATGATACGGCATTTGCAACTTTGGCAAAGAAAAATAAAACCACTGAAAATGAAGAAAAAAATAAAGTTATTTATAAAGTCATTAAGATTTTAGAGAAAAATGGAGATGAGATTGCGACAGATTTTCCGATTAAGCGAACAGGAAAAGGAAAGTTTGAATTCACGATTTCGGGTTCCGAATTAACTACATTTAAGAAAAATGTATATGGAATTGGGTCCAATACTTCAGATTTAAGTAAAGATGAAATCAAAAAGAGAGAACAACAACTCAATTCGTCTGCAGAAGAGGTATTCCATTATTTTAAAGATGGAACTGGAGGAACTGGTGTTGGCGATATGTTTGGCATTTCTGATGAATATTCAGAGAAGGATGCCTTAAAAATTATGGCAGTTCGTTATAATGTATATTTAAGTCGTTTTTCCCAATATATGAAAGTTGTGATTGCGAGTGAAATCAGCCAAGAGAGCATTGCTGCGATTGAGGAAGAACAAAATGATCTCGTTGGCATTGATATTACAGAAGATACTATGCGTGTTTATAATAACAGTGAATCGATCGCTCATATTGTTGGATATACCGGTCCGGCATCTGATGAGGAAATAAAATCTTTAAATAAAGGAAAAGAAGAGGACGATCCAAACTACTATACGTCGAATGACATTGTTGGAAAAGATGGAATCGAGAAATTATATGAGTCTTATCTACACGGTGAGAGTGGAAGTGAGACAATGCTTGTAGACAAGATCGGAAAAGTTTTGGAAGTAACCGGGGAAGAAAAACCAGGTACGGGTGATGACATTACTCTTAGTATTGATGCAGATTTACAACAATATTGTTATGAACTGATTGAGAGTAAATTAGCAGGGATTGTGTTATCAAACTTAATACCTGGAGATTCTGCTGGGAAAAGTAGCGATAATAAGAAGATTCCAGTCAAAGATGTCTACAATGCTCTGATTCAAAATAAAATCATCGACATATCATCTTTGAATGATGACAATAGTACGGATTATGAAAAATCGGTTTACGAAAAAATAACGACGTATGAAAAAAAGCAGCTTGTAACATTGAAAAGCGATTTGCTCAACAGTACGACTGCACAAGAAGATTTATCAGATGAGAAACAGGCATATGCAGAATATGTCTATGATACTTTGGCAAGTAATAAAATATTATTGACAAGTTTGATTGACACAAAAGATAAAACTTACAAAAATTGGAAAAATGGTAAGATTAGTATTGGAGAATTTCTCCGTTATGCAATTAATCAGGAATGGGTAGACACTTCTGAATTCAATATTAAGTCTTCCTATTATAATACTGATGAGATTTTCGAGGCATTAGCAGATTATGTTACAGAAAATTTGGCGGATGATACAAGTTTCGACACATTAGTGTGTAAATATATGATAAAATCAGGAGAGTTATCTGGAAAAACGGTTTGTCGTTTACTCTATGAGCAAGGTGTTTTGAGTAAGAAGAAGGATAAAGCTGATTATAACCAGTTGTGCTCAGGATCTCTTGGAGCATATTCTTTTATTCGAAAGAAAATTTCTCATCGAGATATTACACCTGGACAGATTGGTCTTGATCCATGCTCAGGTTCGATTATCATTACCGATGTAAAAACAGGTAAAATCAAGACAATGGTGAGTTATCCAAGTTACGACAGTAATCGACTGGCAAACGGAATTGATGGACAATATTATAGTCAGTTAGTGAGTAATGAATCAAGACCACTTTACGATCAGGCATTGAATCATGCGACAGCTCCTGGTTCTACTTTTAAACCGTTGATGGCGATTGCGGCATTAAATGAAGGCACGATCTCTACAGGAACGACGGTTCGTTGTACCGGTGTTTTTAATAAGATTAGTCCGGTTGCCAAATGTTGGAAATATCCTAGCAGCCATGGTGTCGAAAGTGTTTCCAAAGCAATCACAAACTCCTGTAACGTATTTTTCTATGAAGTCGGTTATCGAATGGGAACGACGAATACGGGAAGTATCAGTGAGAAGCAGGGGTTGGAAATCATCAGCAAATATGCTACACTTTTAGGGTTGAATAAAAAATCAGGAATTGAACTTCCAGAAACGACCCCACGTGTTTCCGATGAACAATTAGTACGTTCTGCTATTGGACAGGGTACGAATAACTTTGCTCCAATTCAGATTGCAAATTATGCAACAACGATAGCGAACAATGGAACTGTCTTTGACCTTAGCATTATGGATAATATATCAGATCAAAAAGGTAAGACAGTAAAAAAATATAAAACAAAAGTGAAACGAAATGTTAAACTTAATAGTGATAATTATTGGGATCTTGTCCATTCTGGTATGTATGGGGTGGTTTATAATGAACACAAAGATATATTTACGAGTTTGAAGAATGTTAAGATTGCTGGTAAAACGGGTACTGCACAGGAAGATAAAACAAGACCAAACCATGGATTGTTTATTTCTTATGGACCGTACAGCAATCCGGAAATTGCAGTTACCGTTGTATTGCCATTTGCATATTCATCATCGAATGCCTGCAACGTAGCAAAAGATGTTTACCAGTACTATTTTGGTAAGGATTCCGATAAAAAGCAACTAGTAAAACAAGTGAAACAGGCAGGTAGTGCAGCAAATGGTGCCAGTGATTAGATGGGAGAAGCGATTATGAATCAGTCTGTTATGATCAAAGGAAATAAGATTGGGTTGACCCTTTGGTTAGATCCTGATCTGGAATATGAAGAATTATATGAACAGCTTATGGACAAGTTCCAGGCATCTGCTTCCTTTTTTGCATTTTCCAAACCAATTGCAGTTAAATTTGAAGGCAGAAGACTGCAATATGAGCAGATGACTGAAATTTTGCAGGGTATTACTGAGGTGACGTCGTTACAGATTGCTTATATCATTGATGAAGACGTTGCAATCGAAACAAAATTTCAGCAGATGATTGCAGAATGTGAAGCAGAACAAAAAGCACAAAAAGAATTGGAACAGCAGGAGGCGTTCAACCAGCAAAAGGAAAAATCCAGTGAGGGTATGTTTTATAAGGGGACTCTCCGTTCTGGACAAAGTATTACCAGTGATTCCAGTGTTGTCGTCTTAGGAGATGTGAATCCTGGAGCAACAGTCAGTGCAAAAGGAAATGTTGTAATTCTTGGTGCTTTAAAAGGATATGCTTATGCAGGTACAGACGATAATGATCATGCGTTTATCGTAGCTCTAGAAATGCATCCAATGCAGATTCGAATTGGCAATCAGATTGCACGTAATTCGGACGAAGAAGTAAAAAGAGGATTTCGAATTAAGAAAAAGAAGAAAAATATTGAAATAACAGAACCACAAATGGCTTTTGTTGAAAATGGTCAGATATATGTGGAACCAATTTCAAAGTCACTTATTCATGAACTTATGATATAAAATAGATGGAGGAAGAAAAATGAGCGAAGTAATTGTAATTACATCAGGAAAGGGTGGAGTCGGAAAAACTACGACAACCGCTAATGTAGGTACTGGTCTAGCAAAAATGGGATTCAATGTGGTACTGATCGATACCGATATCGGGTTACGAAACCTGGATGTTGTTATGGGATTGGAAAATAGGATTGTCTACAATTTGGTTGATGTTGTAGAAGGAAATTGCAGAATAAAACAGGCGTTGATCAAAGATAAAAAGTATCCAAATCTATTCTTACTTCCATCTGCACAGACAAGAGATAAGACAAGTGTATCTCCAGAACAAATGAAAAAATTGACAGATGAGTTGCGAGAAGAATTTGATTACATAATTTTGGATTGCCCTGCTGGTATCGAGCAAGGATTCAAAAATGCAATTGCTGGTGCAGATAGAGCCATTATCGTTACGACTCCAGAAGTTTCTGCTATTCGTGACGCAGACCGTATTATTGGATTGTTAGAAGCGAATGAAATTAATAAGATGGAACTTGTAATTAACCGTATTCGTATGGACATGGTTAAACGTGGGGATATGATGTCTCAGGAAGATGTTATTGATATTTTGGCTGTTGATCTACTTGGTATTGTACCAGATGATGAAAATATTGTTGTCGCTACGAACCAGGGAGAACCATTGGTAGGTAGCAATTGTCAGGCGGGTGAAGCTTTTTTGAATATATGCAAAAGAATAAAAGGTGAAGATATACCATTTATGGAATTTCAGGTTGATGGATTTTTTGCCCGTTTATTAAAGGCTTTTAAAGGTTAAATAAAGGGGGATAAACATGGGATTCTTTGATAATTTTTTTCGAAAGAAAAGTTCTGGAGATGTTGCAAAAGATCGATTGAAACTTCTATTAGTGTCTGATCGTTCCAGTTGTTCTCCAGAGTTAATGGAAATGATAAAAAATGATATTATTCAAGTGATTTCAAAATACATGGAAGTCGATGCAGAAGGGTTGGACATCCAGATCACACAGACACAGACCGAAGAAGGTGGAGATAAGGTTCCAGCTTTATATGCGAATATTCCAATTCGGGATTTAAAGAAATAAGGATGATGCTATGTTAAGGCAATACGATTTGAAAAATTATAACAAACGACTGCTCTTAAATGTTTGGGTACTTAGTATATTAGGAATTTTGTTTATCAACAGTGCAAATTCATCTTATACGATAAAACAATTGATAGGTGTTGTATTTTGTTCGGGCATTATGCTCCTGTTATCTGTAATTGATTATAATTCCATCACCAATAATATAGGTATTCTTTATATTGTGAATATAGTACTATTGCTGTTGGTGCTGGTCGCAGGAAAAACAGTTGGTGGAGCACAGCGGTGGCTTGCATTTGGTAGTTTTACATTTCAACCGTCGGAAACCTGTAAAATTGTGTTGATATTGGCGGCGGCGGCCTTTATTTCTAGAAATGAAGATACATTAAATGAATGGAAAACATTGGCCAAGCTAGCAGGGGTGTGTTTGCTTCCTATGCTTCTGGTTGTTTTAGAACCAGATCTTTCTACAACCATTGATATTACATTGATTTTATGTGCAATTATATTTGTTGGAGGCTTAAGCTTGAAACTGATCGGCTGGGTAATCGCGATTGGAGTACCGGCATTTGCAGTATTTATTTGGTATATTCAGACGCCGGGACAGATTATTTTACAAGATTATCAGGTGACACGTATTATGTCTTTCCTAGATCCAGGCAAATATGAGTCTACAACCGCTTATCAGACGAACAATTCGATTATGGCAATTGGCTCAGGAAGATTATTTGGTAAAGGGTTAAACACAAATACAATTTCGGATGTAACTGTTACTGTGCGTGATACGGGGTTAGTATCAGAACAACAGACAGACTTTATTTTTTCTGTTGTTGGAGAAGAATTTGGTTTTATTGGTAGTGTAGTTTTGATCGTACTATTGGCTTTATTAGTCGTGCAATGCATTATGGTAGCAAGACGAGCAAATGATTTGAATGGCAAATTAATTGCAACTGGTGTGGCGGCATTGATCGCATTTCAATCATTTATTAATATTGGTGTAGCAACCGGATCATTACCAAATACCGGGTTGCCATTGCCATTGATCAGCTATGGGTTAAGTTCTGTTCTAAGTATTATGATTGGTATGGGAATGGTTCTTAACATATCATTACAAAGCAAGAAATATTAGAAATGGGGGTATGACATTATGAATATTGGTTTGGTAGCACATGATACAAAAAAAAGATTGATGCAGAATTTATGTATAGCATATCGGGGGATTTTAAGCAAACATGAATTATATGCAACAGAGACAACTGGTTATTTAGTGGAGGAAGTAACTAATTTAAACGTGCACAAATACTTGTCTGGTCCATTAGGGGGTACGCAGCAACTTGGAGCCCAGATTGAGCATAACGAAATCGATATGGTGATTTTTCTGCGTGATCCAGAGGCTAAAACGAGAAAAGAAACAAATGTATTTAATGTTTTAGCATTATGTGACATGCATAATATACCATTTGCCACAAATTTGGCAACTGCAGAATTATTGGTTATGGCGTTAGAGCGTGGAGATTTAGATTGGAGAGAAATGTATAAATGATGAAAAAAATAACAGCGTTTGTTTTATCATTTCTTATGGTTATTTATATGATACCGATTCCGGTATCGGCAGCGGAATCCTACTCCAAACATTTTGAATCATCAGGACAAGAATTGCTGTCGCAATATTATGGAACAAAATTAGATGGTTTAGGAGAACATGCTGCTATTTTGAAAAAAGATCAAGAGGATAGTTTCGATGGAGATGTAAACAGTGCGCTTTTAGTTGATATTACAAAAAATAAAGTCATTGCTTCTCAAAATGCCCTAAAAAAGGTATATCCTGCCAGTACGACGAAAGTATTGACAGCACTCCTTACTTTAGAAAATTGTAAATTGACAGACGAAGTCACGATTAAAAAGGATATTACTTTTGATGAATCTGGAGTCGTTGCTGTTGGATTTAAAAAAGGAGATAAAGTTAAGGTGGAAGGCTTGTTAAATGCATTGTTGATTGAGTCGGCCAATGATTGTGCAGTTGCTTTAGCGGAACACATTGCAGGTTCTTCAAAAGCATTTGCAAAGATGATGAATCAGAGAGCAAAGGAATTGGGTGCAACTCATTGTAATTTTGTTACATCGAATGGTTTGCATAATAAAAATCATTATATTACTGCCTATGATATGTATTTGATTTTTCAAGAGGCAATAAAATATGATGCATTTTTAAATATTGTAAAAAAGGCAAACTATACGCTCGATTATGAGATGGCTTCTGGTGCCCCAGTAAGTCTGCCTATGGAAACAACAAACCATTATATTCTTGGCGATTATATTCTTCCAGATAACATTTTTATGGTTGGCGGCAAGACTGGAACAACGAATCAGGCAGCATCCTGTCTGGTTATTTTGACAGAAGATAGCAAGGGAGAACAATATATCTCTCTTATTTATCATGCGGCGAATAAGGACATCTTATACCATACAATGTCTGATTTATTAGAAAAAACTCATAAATAGTGGTTGTCATTTTGGGGCATATATTATACAATATATATAATAAAATGTTCTTTCTAAGGAGGAGATAAGGATGGTCGAAATCATTTCAGGAGTAAAAGGCAAAGGAAAAACGAAAGTCTTAATTGAAAAAGTAAACGATGCAATGAAGGTTGCAAAGGGCGATATTGTTTACATTGATAAAAGCAATAAACATACATATGAACTAAGTAACCGCATCCGGTTTATCGTTTCTCCAGAATATGGAATTAAAAATACTGATATGTTCCTTGGATTTTTAGCTGGAATTTTATCGCAGAACTATGATATTGAAACAATTTATTTAGAAAGTTTTCTGACAATTGCAAATGTGGACGAAAAAGATGATGCAGCTGTAGAAGCAGTTGTTTCCAATATCGAACGTATATCTGAGAAATTTAATGTTAATTTTGTGATCAGTGCATCTCGTGATAAAGAAGATATGCCAGAAAGTATTCAGGGGCTTGTTACAGTAGCTTTATAAAGACACAAATAGAAACTGTCACAGTGATGTGGCAGTTTCTTTCTCTTTTATAAGGAGTTTACTATGTATTATCGCACTTATTCAGATTATTTGAAAACAAAATATGGAGAAAAAGTTTATAAGCTGCCAGTTAATTTACCGATCAGCTGTCCAAATCGTATGAATGGTATGGGTGGCTGTACTTTTTGTGCAGATGTTGGAACTGGTTTTGAGGCGATGGCAGCGGAAATATCTGTGACCGAACAATTAGAGAGAACAAAAGAAAAGATTAGCAAACGCTATAAAGCAAACAAATTTATTGCTTATTTTCAAAATTATACAAATACATTTATGAGTTTTGAACGTTTTCAAACATATATGATGGAGGCAGCTCAAGTTACAGATATTGTAGAAATATCAATTTCCACAAGACCAGATTGCATTAAGAGGGAATACTTGGATTTTTTGTTTGCGTTAAAAAAAGATACAAAAATAAATATTCATTTTGAATTGGGATTACAGACAGTGAATTACCATACTCTTAAACAGATCAATCGAGGACATGGTCTGGGAGAATTTATTCAGGCTGTGTTGATGATTCAGCGCTATGGATTTACGATTTGTACACATATGATTTTAAATTTACCAGGCGATACACTGGATGACGCGATTGAAGGTGCAAAATTTTTATCTGCACTTGAAATTGATATCGTAAAATTACATTCTTTGTATCTTCCGAAAAATTCGCAGTTGTATACACAATACATAAATGGTACAATTACGTTATGTTCAAAAGAAGAATATTTGGAAAGACTCACAGAATTTTTAGCGTATTTATCACCAGAGATGGTTGTAGAGCGTTTGTTTAGTCGTGTTCCAGAAGAATATGCTGGTTTTTCAAATTGGGGAACTAGTTGGTGGAAATTGCGAGATGAGTTTGAGGAATTAATGAAGAAAAAGAATTATACACAAGGATGCCGTTTTCATTATTTGAACGGAGCGGCTCTTAACAGATGGGAGTTAGAGTAATGAGAAGAAAAAAGATGCATCTTAGTTTGAGTCTCATTGTATTGATAGGAATCTTAATTTACATTATCATTCATATTGTTGGCTTTATTTTTAAAACAAAGTTAAGTGTATACGAAGTAAAATCTGGTCAGATGACAGAAAAAATCTCAACAACAGGTATTGCAATTCGTGATGAAAAAATTGTGAAAAGCAAGTCTGGAGGGTACATCAATTATTACATACCAGATTTTTCAAAAGTACATAATGGGGAATTGATTTATTCTTTGGACTCTACGGGTAAGATCAAAGATTATATTTCCGAAGAAATTGCTGAAAATACGGAGGCATCTGATAAAGCAGTCGCCATATTGAAGCAGACAATTTCGGATTTTAAAGATTCCTATTGTTATTCGCAATTTGAAGATACATACAGTTTAAAACAAAAATTAGATAATGCGGTACTTACAAGTAATGGTGAGTATATTGAAACAACCTTAAATAAGATTAAAAATAAGTATGGAAAAAATGCCTATCAAATTATAAAAAGTACAGATAATGGAATTGTTTCTTATACATACGATAACTTCAGATGTAAAACAATCGATGAGATTGTTGCGAATGATTTTAAGCAATTAAACTATAAGAAAAAGCATTTGTCATCAAATGAACAAGTAAAATCAGGTGACCCGGTCTATCGAATTTCATGTAGTGAAAATTGGAAGATTGCAATTCAATTATCAAAAGAAGAATATAATGAACTAAAAGATAGAGATAGTGTCAATCTCACATTTCTGCAGGATAACATTACTACAACGGCTGGTTTAGAATTGAAAGAGAAAAAGAACCAGTATTTTGGATATCTGAGTTTATCGAAGTATATGGTTCGTTACATAAACGAGAGATATTTAGAAATTGAGATTTCTGTAGATTCGAATGATGGATATAAAATTCCAAAGAGTTCTGTGGTTGAAAAGGATTTTTATGTGGTGCCGATCGAATATTTAACCAAAGGTGGTAATTCTGCAAGTAATCGCGTGTTAGCCAAATCAGGAAATGAAAAGACAGCGACGATTAAAAATTATACCATCTATAAGTTTAAAGAGGATAGTGAAAAATATTTTTATCTGGCAGTTGATGAGGTTGATAAAAATACGGTTTTATTCACAGATAATAAGTCAAAAGCAGAGCAGTATCCTTTGGAAAAGACAGAGAAGAAAAAGGGTGTTTATGTAGTAAATCAAGGTTATGCAAAATTCCGAGCAATAGAGGATATCAGATCCGATGATGAATATCATTTGATTTTGACGGATACCGTACAGGGCGTTTCGCAGTATGATCATATTGTATTAAATGCCTCTGATATTGGGGAAGATGAAATTATATATTAAGGATAGGTGAATGATATGTTAAAAGAAAATTATGATGAAGTAGTAAAAAAAGTCGAAGAAGCATGTAAGCGTGTTGGGCGTGATCCAAAAGAAGTTACTGTCATTGCCGTTAGTAAGACAAAACCATTAAGTAATGTTGTGGAATTACAACAGCATGGGGTGATGGATTTTGGTGAGAATAAAGTACAGGAATTATGTTCAAAATATGAAGAAATTGAAAAGCCGGTTCGTTGGCATTTGATTGGTCATTTACAGACAAATAAGGTGAAATATATTGTAGATAAAGTAGAATTGATTCATTCTGTTGATTCTTTGAAACTGGCAAAACAAATCAGTAAAGAAGCTATAAAGAAAAATGTAACGATTCCAATTCTGATTCAGGTAAATGTTGCTCATGAAGAGTCAAAATTTGGACTTGATCAGGAGGCAGTGACAGAATTTATATTAGAGGTATCGAAGTTACCAAATGTTCATATTAATGGTTTGATGACGATTGCACCTTTTGTAGATGACCCAGAAGATAATCGTAAATATTTTCGTGAGCTAAAACAATTATTTGTTGACATTGACAGCAAAAACTTTGATAATGTAGATATGAGTGTTCTCTCGATGGGAATGACCAATGACTATGAAGTTGCAATCGAGGAAGGTGCAACAATGATTCGAGTTGGAACAGCAATCTTTGGTGCTAGAAATTATAATATATAGGTTGAGGAGGCCAAGATGAAGGGTAGAGTTGATAAATTACTGGGATTTATGAAATTAAGTGATGACGAATACGATGAATATGATGAATACGAAGATTATGAAGAAGTAGAGGAAGACGAGGAGGAAAAGAAACCATTTTTCTTCCGCAAGAAAGAAGAGCCGGAAGAGGAAGACGAAGAAGAAACAATTGTACGCGAAAAGCCAAGAAGACAGTTTTCGCGTACAAGTAATAGTAAAGTTGTATCGATGAATAGTCGTGGAGTAGAAGTAAATGTTGTCAAGCCACGGGATTTTAGAGAGTCAAAATTAATTGCTGATTTTCTGCGAGAAGGAAAGACAGTTGTCATTAATATGGAAGATATTATGAATCCGGAGGCGCAAAGAACCATTGATTTTATTGGTGGTGCTTGCTATGCATTTGATGGAACATTACAGGCAATTTCCAAAAACATATTTATTGCTGCACCAGACGACATTGAGGTGAATGGTGATCTTCGAGATGAGATCATGAATGATGATATTATTTCTCCTAAAATTTCAGAATAATATGGCAGATTAAATGATTATAGATGTTGATCATTTAATCTGTTTATGTTGTAGAAAAATAAAAACTGCATTTTTATGCAGTTTTTTGATATACAGAGCGATATGATGTAAAAGAGGTTTTATGGATACAGAGATATTGTTAAAAAACAGAATTAGAGAATTGGCAGAAAAGTCTTATCAACAATCTGTATATATGCATACATTTTTTCTGACACTTTCAGAGCAGAGTCTTTACTATACAATAGAGAGAGAGATTTTCTATGCTCATGGAACATTTTCGGGTGGCTATGAAGATGCAGAGCGAAAAGTACTGATGTTTGGATCAGAGGAGCTTTTCGGTTATACAGGTGATTTTCCCATTTCATGTCTTAGAATTCAATCTTTAGCACCTAAATTTAGTGAAGTATTGACACATCGAGATTATTTAGGTGCCATTTTGAACCTGGGGATTGAGCGTGAATGCATTGGTGATATATTAGTAGAAAATTCTGGTGCATATGTTTTTTGTATGGATAACATGTTGGAATTTTTACAACAAAATATTACCAAAATCAAACATACACTTGTCAATGCAACACGAGTAGAGCCGGATGAAATCTGTATTCAGCAAAAACGAAAGCCAATAGAAGGATTTTTAGCATCTTTTCGGTTAGATACAGTGATTAGCCTTGGGTTTGGTATGTCAAGAAAGGAAAGTATCACTTTTATAAAGAATAAAAGGGTTTTTGTCAATGGTAGGTTGACAGAAACTGCTGGAAAGACTGTTTCTGAGGGGGATATTATTTCGGTCAGAGGAAAAGGGAAAATAAAATTTGAAAAAGTACGTGGACAATCAAAAAAAGGACGATTTTCTGTGCTTTTATATCAATATATTTAAGGAGTCAAAAAGATTGAAAAAAATACTAGGTGGAGCTGTGATTGCAGCCTGTTTATTGTTTTTAGATCAATATACAAAATATTTAGCGGTTATTCATTTACAAGGACAAAATCCAGTTGAATTGGTAAAAGGAGTCTTTGAACTTCATTATTTAGAAAATACAGGAGCAGCCTTTGGCTCTTTTGAAGGAATGCAATCAATGCTATTGCTGATTACTTTTATTGTAGCGATTGGTCTAATTTATGTTTATATTCGGATTCCATATTCAAAACGTTATTTACCATTAGCAGGAACTGTCATTTTATTATTTTCAGGTGCGATTGGCAATATGTATGATCGAATCTGCAACCATTACGTTATAGATTTTCTGTATTTTAAATTGATCAATTTTCCGATTTTTAACATAGCAGATTGCTATGTGACTGTGGCAGCGGTTTTACTTGTGATATTGGTGGCTTTTGTATATCAAGATGAAGAATTACAGTTTTTGGGTAGAGGACAAAGGAGTTAAGATGAAACAGGGTGTCAGAATTGACCATTATTTGGTGGGACAATATCCCGATTATTCACGTTCTTATCTTCAAAAGCTAATAAAGGATGGGAATGTTCTGGTGAATGGGAAAATTGTAAAACCAAATTATAAATTATCAGAATCAGACAAATTACAGTTAGAGATTCCGGAACCAAAAGAGGTTGATATTGTTGCGGAATCAATCTCCTTACAGATTGTATATGAGGATCAGGACATCATTATTATCAATAAACCAAAAAATATGGTAGTACATCCATGCCCGGGACATTATACGGGAACACTGGTGAATGGGCTTTTATATCATTGCAAGGATCAGCTATCTGGGATTAATGGTGAATTAAGACCAGGTATTGTCCATCGCATTGATAAAGACACAACAGGTCTTTTAGTAATCTGTAAAAATGATTATGCACATCGTTTTATTGCTGAGCAATTAAAAGTACATTCTATTACTAGAAAATATCATGCTATCGTATATCATAATATTGCAGAAGATAACGGAAGTGTGGATGCTCCGATCGGAAGAAATCCAAACGATCGTAAAAAGATGGCTGTAAATTATAAAAATGGAAAAAGGGCAGTTACGCATTATAAAGTATTAGAAAGATTAAAGAATCAGTATACGTATATTGAATGTTCGTTGGAGACAGGGCGGACACATCAGATTCGTGTGCATATGTCTCACATCCATCATCCGTTAGTTGGTGATGATGTATATGGACCAAAAAAGGACAAGTTTGAACTTCAAGGCCAGTGTTTGCATGCGAAAACACTTGGATTTATTCATCCAACGACAAAGGAGTATGTAGAATTTACTTCTCCGTTGCCAGACTATTTTCAACATATGCTTGATAAACTTCGAAATTAAAGGAAGATGTATTTTATATGATTTGAGGAGCGAATAATAAAACAGGAGGAAAAGATGAGCTGGTTAGATTTACATATGCATTCAGTAGAAAGTATGGATGGCGAATATCCACCTGAACAAGTTGTTTCCATTGCTTATCAAGCTGGAGTCACTGTGATGGCGATTTGTGATCACGATAATACATCGGGTGTTGGTCAGGGAATTATGACAGCAAAAGAATTTGGAATTAATTGTATTCCTGGTGTTGAATTGGATGTTCGGTTTGAGGGACGAAATTTTCATATATTGGGATATGGAATTGATCCGCAACAAAAAGATCTGCTTGAATTTTGTGATCAAGTTAAACGCAACAAAATTCAAACAGGGCAAACACGTATGAAAAAAATGCATGAAATGGGACTTTTTTTTGATGATCGAGAAGTTCTAAAAATCTCTAAACAAGGGCATGTGATTGTTGCCGATATTATAGATATTGCTTTAGAAGATGACAGAAATAAAAATAATCCTATGTTAGAAAAATGCCGCACGAGCGCAATGCCTGGAGTCGATTTTTATTGGAATTATTGTGCAAAACCAGAAAGTCCAGGATTTATTGCCGAGGGAAATCTGCCGGCAGAAGAAGGCATTCGTTGCATCAAAGCTGCTGGCGGTGTGCCGATATTGGCTCATCCAGGTATCAATATGGGAAAAAATGAAGAAATGTTTGGCAAACTTGTAGAAGTTGGAATCGAAGGTGTGGAGGCTTTTTGCAGTTATCATCAAAATAAAGAAGATGTATTTTATCAGGAACTGGCAAAGAAATATGGAATTCTTGTGACACAGGGCAGTGATTTCCATGGAAAACTAAAACCACAAATCAAAGCCGGCAGTATAGAATCTGGGTTGGAAGACGAAATTTGTAAAAATTTATATAAAAAGTTAGGATGGTAAAAATGAAATATAAAATAGGATTTATTGGATGCGGAAATATGGCTTCTGCCATGATTGGTGGAATCGTGAAGAAAAATATTTTAAAACCGGAAGAGATTATTGCTTCTAATCGCAGTGAAGGAAAGTTAGTGTCGATTAAAGAAGCGTATGGAATTGCTACAACGACCAAAAATGAAGAAGTTTCCGAGAATTCAGAAATTATTGTTTTGGCGGTGAAACCAATTTTCTATGAAAACGTGATCAAGGAAATTAAAAAAACAATCAAAAAATCACAAATTATTGTAACGATTGCACCAGGAATTGATATGGATCGCATCGCTTATTTATTTGGACAAGAATTAAAGATTGTGCGTACTATGCCCAATACACCAGCAATGGTATGTGAGGGCATGACAGCAGCATGTTGTAATGAAGCAATCAATGAGGAAGAAATAACGGAAGTTTGCCGAATTTTAGATGGATTTGGAAAGACAGAAATTGTTCCAGAAAGATTGATGGATGCAGTTGTAGCGGTCAGCGGAAGCTCTCCTGCCTATGTATATATGATGATCGAGGCAATGGCGGATGCGGCAGTTGCAGAGGGAATGCCAAGAAATCAGGCTTATCAATTTGCTGCGCAATCTGTGCTAGGAAGCGCCAAAATGGTTTTAGAAACAGGGAAGCATCCAGGCGAATTGAAAGATATGGTATGTTCTCCAGGTGGCACTACAATTGCAGCGGTTATGGAATTAGAAAAGAATGGATTTCGTTCCAGTCTTATGGAGGCAATGAAAGTTTGTGCAGATAAATGCCGTAATGTATAATATAAAGTACACGGAAAAATTCCTTTACATATTTTGATGTGTGTGATATACTCTTTTAGGTGTTGAACCACGTACCAAGAGCATGGAGGACTCCAACCAGTTCCCAGTATGTGGCGATTAATAAATTTATTAGGAGGAAAAGAACATGATTACAACAGAACAAAAAGCTAAAATTATTGCTGAATATGGTAGAAGCGAAGGAGATACAGGATCTCCAGAAGTACAGGTTGCTTTATTAACAGCAAGAATCAATGACTTACAGGATCATTTCAAAAAACATCCAAAAGATCATCATTCAAGAAGAGGTCTTTTAAAGATGGTAGGTCAGAGAAGAGGATTATTAGCATATCTTAAGAAAATTGATATCGAAAGATATCGTTCATTAATCGAAAGATTAGGCTTAAGAAAGTAATTTTTGTATCATGCCGGGGGATTGCTTCCTCCGGTTTTTTGTTTCATAGGAAAATGTGATGTGATTTCAATGAAATAAAAACACTCTGTGAGGACGCGAGCGGACTGAACTGCTTTATACTTGACAAATAGCGTATAATCATATATATTAAATATGTAAATGAATACGGGGAGCTTATGGATAGGCTGAGAGGAAGTGATTAGCTTCGACCCGAAAAACCTGATTTGGATAATGCCAACGTAGGGAACAGCGAAGAATGATAACGTGAAGTACCAGTGGCTTCACGTTTTTTTGTTTCATAGGAAATTACGTTATAATTTCCATGAAACAAAAAACGCTCCGCGAGGATGCGATTTCAAGGAAAATTGCGTTGTAATTTTCTATCTAGCATATAGATGAAAATCAGGTAAAAATGAATAAAGTAAAGTTGAGAGTGAGCGTGAGTTCATGAAGGGGTGCACCACCACGGGTGTATTACTTTGTGAACTCTTTTTTAATTTCAAAGGAAATTATTTATGAAATGAAAAAGTATTCCAGGGTGAATCTCATTTTGTCTTACTCGATCAAGAAAGGAGGAACGGAATGTTTGTCAACGGAAAAGAAATGGATTTAAAAGAACCAGTTATTTTGATTGAATTTTTGGAAAATGAGAACTATTCAAAAGACAGAATTGCAGTAGAAATCAATGAAAAGATTATACCAAAATCACAATATGAAACTTATGTGATCAAACAAGATGATGTCATTGAAGTTGTTTCTTTTGTCGGAGGAGGCTGATCATGCAGACGGAAATAACAAAGGAACAAATAGAAGAAGCTTTAATTGAGCGCCATACGAGACTTGTACAAGAAAAATTAGCTCAGGCGAGAGTGGCAATAGCCGGACTTGGAGGATTAGGTTCTAATGTGGCTGTTTATTTGGTGAGAGTTGGAGTAGGGTATTTACATTTGATTGACTTTGATCTGGTTGACCTTACGAATTTAAACCGGCAACAATATAGTCTGAAGCATTTGGGAAAAAAGAAAACAGAGGCTTTAAAAGAGCAGTTAATGGAAATCAATCCATATATAACGATAAAAACGGATTGTTTAAAAATCACAAGAGATCATATTATTGACTTATTTCAGGAAGAAGATATTATTTGCGAAGCATTTGATGTTCCAGAAGAAAAGGCAATGCTGGTCAATGGAGTGTTGGAATTGTTGCCTGAAAAAATATTAGTTGGTGCATCAGGAATGGCTGGATTTGGAAATAGCAATGCCATACAGACAAAAAAAGTGATGAAAAATTTTTATCTTTGTGGTGATGGCATTACAGGGTTTGAAAAAGGAAATGGGTTGATGGCCCCTAGAGTTGCTATTTGTGCAGCCCATGAAGCAAATAAAATCATAGAATTAATTTTGAGTGATGAAAAATGAATCCATCAGAAAGGAAAGAAAAATGAAAAATGATATTTTAAAAATTGGAAACCATGAATTTACATCGCGTTTTATTTTGGGGTCGGGAAAATATTCTTTAGAATTAATTGATGCAGCTGTCAAACAGGCAGGGGCCCAAATGATAACATTGGCACTTAGAAGAGCCAATGAAGGTGGCATCGCAAATATTTTAGATTATATTCCAGAGGAAGTTGTTTTGCTTCCGAATACATCAGGTGCCAGAAATGCCAAGGAAGCAGTGAGAATTGCCCGTCTCTCCAGAGAAATTTGTGGAAGTAATTTTATCAAATTAGAAGTAATCCGAGACAGCAAATACCTTCTTCCAGATAATTATGAGACAGTGAAGGCGACAGAAATCCTTGCTAAAGAGGGATTTACGGTTATGCCATATATGTATCCTGATTTAAATGCAGCAAGAGATTTGAAAGAAGCGGGAGCTGCATCGATTATGCCTTTAGGCGCTCCAATCGGTTCGAACAAAGGACTTTGTACGAAAGAATTTATTCAAATTTTAATAGATGAAATCAATCTTCCGGTTATTGTAGATGCAGGAATTGGGAAACCATCTCAGGCGTGTGAAGCTATGGAAATGGGAGCAGCAGCGGTTATGGCGAATACTGCAATTGCAACAGCCGGTGATACTCCAGCGATGGCAGAAGCATTTAAAAAGGCAATTGAAGCAGGTAGAACAGCATACCTGGCAGGATTAGGACGTGTGATGGAAAAAGGAGCGAGTGCTTCCTCTCCACTTACCGGATTTTTGCAGGAATAGGAGGAACATGTGATGAACCAGCATACGAATGAAAGTATTTTAAGTGAAGAAATTAAAGCTGATCAAAAAAAAGCACGTGTGGATCATATGAACTATATGGAAGGCATGGAGGTTTTAGAGTCCGAAATCCAAAGTCAAGTAATAGAGGCCATGAATACATATGATTATGAAAAATATACAGCCCAAGATGTGATCAGGGCGTTAAAGAAAGAAAATTTATCTCCGGAAGATTTCGCAGCCCTTTTATCACCGGCAGCATTTCCGTTTTTAGAACAGATGGCACAGCGCGCGCAGAAAGAGACGAGAAAGCATTTTGGAAATTCTGTTATGATGTTTACGCCTCTTTACATTGCAAATTACTGTGAAAATTATTGTATCTATTGTGGTTTTAATTGCCATAACAAAATTAATCGTGCAAAATTAAATGCAGACGAAATCGAAAAAGAAATGAAGGCAATATCAGGGACTGGATTACAGGAAATTCTGATTTTAACCGGAGAAAGCCGTAAAATGTCAGATGTAAAATATATTGGAGAAGCATGTAAGATTGCAAGAAAATATTTTAAAGTAATCGGATTGGAAGTTTATCCGATGAATTCCGATGAATATGCATATTTACATCGATGTGGTGCTGATTATGTAACGGTATTTCAGGAAACATATAATTCTGATAAATATGAGACACTTCATTTATCCGGTCACAAAAGGATTTTTCCGTATCGCTTAAATACGCAAGAGAGGGCAATCAAAGGAGGTATGAGAGGAGTAGGGTTTGCTGCACTTTTAGGTCTGGATGATTTTCGAAAAGATGCATTTGCCACGGGAATACATGCGTATCTGTTGCAAAGAAAATATCCTCATGCAGAGATTGCATTTTCTTGTCCGAGACTTCGCCCAATCATCAATAACGACAAGATTAATCCGATGGATGTTCATGAAGCACAGCTTTTACAAGTCGTATCAGCCTATCGTATTTTTATGCCATTTGCAAGTATTACGATTTCTACACGTGAATGTGCAAGGGTCAGAGATAATCTGGTCAATATTGCGGCTACAAAAATATCAGCAGGTGTGAGCACGGGAATTGGAAGTCATGTTGAAGAAATTGAACAAAAAGGAGATGAACAGTTTGAGATTTCAGATGATCGTTCCGTGGAAGAAGTATATGATGCATTAAAGATGCTACATTTACAGCCGGTTATGAGTGATTATATTTACGTATAGGAAGAAAAATGGAGAAAATGGAATTTCAAAATATCATTGCAGTGACCAACCGACATTTGTGTAAAGGAGACTTTTTAGAACAAATCGAAAAGATATGTCGCTTACACCCTAGAGCGATTATTTTAAGAGAAAAAGATCTGCCGGAAGTGGAATACGAAAAACTGGCAAGAGATGTACTTAAAATTACGAATCAATACGGTGTGGAATGTCGCTTACACTTTTTCTGGAAAACTGCTTTAAAATTAAATCTCTCAGCAATTCATCTACCATTATGGAAATTAGAAGCAATGACAACGGCAGAAAAGGCAGCATTTTCGATGATAGGAACCTCTGTTCATTCTTTGGATGAAGCAAAAACAGCAATGAAACTTGGAAGCTCATACTTGACAGCAGGCCATATTTATGCGACTGATTGTAAAAAAGGAGTTCCTCCCCGTGGACTGCGGTTTTTAAAAGAAATTTGTGACTATGCAGATATTCCGGTATATGGAATTGGGGGTATCCATTTTGACAAGAATCAAATTGAGGAAGTAATACAAAACGGTGCGTCTGGCGTCTGCATTATGTCTGGTATGATGAATTTATAAACAATAACTGTTTAGAGTCAAGCAAAATTTTATAAACATAGTATGTTTTTTAGACTGACTCTGAACAGTTTTTCTGATATTGTTGTTCTGCTTGCAAAACGACAGGAACAATGCTATAATAAAACAGTTACTTTGGGATGACGTTATCCGAGACTACTGAAAAGCTTATTTATAAGATAAAGTCTATGATCAGTGAGTTTTTCAGTTGTTTCGGCGTCTTCCCTTTTATATATAAACAAAGATATATGGCAATAGGATATCCTTTTTTAATTATCATGTTGTCGTATACCAACCAGCGGAATATGGGAAACATGTTTCTGCTGGATCATCAAATTGAAAAAGGAGATAATCAAATGACAAAGACATTTACAATGGATTTGGCTGGTCGTCCACTGGTTGCTGAAGTTGGACGAGTTGCAGCACAGGCAAATGGCGCTGTATTATTACATTATGGTGAGACCGTGGTATTATCAACAGCGACCGCATCAGAAAAACCTCGTGATGGGATTGACTTTTTCCCATTGAGTGTAGAGTATGAAGAAAAAATGTATGCAGTTGGAAAAATTCCAGGTGGATATATGAAACGAGAAGGTAAGGCAAGTGAGAATGCAGTCTTAACGGACCGTGTGATCGACCGTCCTATGAGACCTTTATTCCCAAAAGATTATAGAAATGACGTAACTTTAGATAATTTGGTATTATCTGTAGACCCAGATTGCAGTCCTGAATTAACAGCAATGCTTGGTGCAGCGATGGCAACAGCAATTTCTGATATTCCATTTGATGGCCCAACAGCTTCTACGATGGTAGGACTTGTTGATGGAGAATTGGTCTTTAATCCAACTTCAGAACAGAAGAAAGTATCAGATTTGGCACTTACCGTTGCATCGACAAAAGAAAAAGTAATCATGATCGAAGCAGGTGCCAATGAAGTTGCAGAAGATGTTATGTTAGAAGCTATTTTTGCAGCTCACAAAGTAAATCAGCAGATCATTGAATTTACAGAAAAAATGGTTGCTGAGTGTGGCAAACCGAAACATGAATATGAACATTTTGATGTGCCTGCTGATATGTATGATGATATGGTTGCATTTATCACACCGGAGGCAATGGAAGTTGCGGTATTTACTGATGATAAACAGACAAGAGAGGCAAATATCAACGAGATTAAAGCAGCGTTAGAAGAACACTATGCAGATAACGAAGAATGGTTAAGTCATATTGATGAAGCTGTTTATAAATTCCAGAAAATGACGGTTCGTAAGATGATCTTAAAAGATCACAAACGTCCGGATGGTCGTGATGTCAAAGAAATTCGCCCATTACATGCAGAAATCGATTGTATCCCACGTGTACATGGTTGTGGAATGTTTAAACGTGGTCAGACACAAGTGATGACAATGACAACATTAGGTTCTTTATCAGAAGCACAAAGAATTGATGGTATGGACTTTGAAGAAAAGACAAAACGTTATATGCATCATTATAACTTCCCATCTTATTCTGTTGGAGAAACTCGTCCAAGCAGAGGACCGGGACGTCGTGAGATCGGACATGGTGCATTGGCAGAGAAAGCGCTTGTTCCTGTATTACCTTCTGAAGATGAATTCCCATATGCAATCAGAACGGTATCAGAAGTATTAGAATCAAATGGTTCTACTTCTCAGGGAAGTATTTGTGCCTCTTCATTATCTTTGATGGCAGCTGGTGTTCCAATCAAAGCTCCAGTAGCAGGTATTTCTGTAGGACTTGTGACTGGCGAGACAGATGATGATTACATCGTTTTGACTGACATTCAGGGATTAGAAGATTTCTTTGGTGATATGGACTTTAAAGTGGCTGGTACCGAAAAAGGTATCACTGCGATTCAGATGGATATTAAGATTCATGGATTAACCGATCAGATTATTAAAGAAGCAATCGCAAGAACAAAAGAAGCAAGAATGTATATCTTGAATGAAATTATGAATCCGGTGATTGCAGAGCCAAGAAAAGAAGTAGGACAATATGCGCCAAAGATCAGACAGATGCAGATCAATCCTGATAAGATCAGTGAAGTGATCGGGAAACAGGGTAAGACAATTAATAGTATTATTGACGAGACCGGTGTTAAAATCGATATTAGCGAAGAGGGAAGAGTTGACATCTTATCTTCAGACGCAGAGATGATTGAAAAAGCAATGAAGATCATCAAAATGATCGTGGAACCATTAGAAGTTGGTAAGGAATATGAAGGAACGGTTGTTCGTATTATGAACTTTGGTGCGTTTGTACAACTTTCTCCAAACAAAGATGGTATGATTCATATTTCTAAACTTGCAAAAGAACGCGTAAATAAAGTAGAGGATATCGTAAACATTGGTGACAAAGTAAAAGTAAAAGTCATTAAGATTGATGAAATGCATAGAGTTAATTTGCGTTTAGTAGAGAAATTATCCTAATTATAAATAATTTAAGGATTACCTTATAAAAAAATAAGATAATCCTTAAATTTTTCTAAATTTTTTTTGACATTTGGGAGATAAAGTGTTATTATATAAGTGCGTAAGGAATTGATTTGATGAAAGTTTTAAAGACAATTAATAATAATATTGTTGTATCATTAGATAGCAGTAATCGTGAGATAATTGTTATGGGACGCGGACTTGGTTTTAAGAAAAAATCAGGAGATTTAATCGATACTGAAAAGATTGAAAAAACATTTGTACTTGATGATGAGAAATCAAATACGAATTTTCAGAAGCTTGTAGATGGTATTCCGATTGAACGAATTAACGTAGCAGATGAGATTATCAGTTATGCTAAAAAAACTTTGCAAAAGGATTTGAGTGATAATGTTTATGTATCACTGACAGATCATATCAATCTCGCAATCGAACGTGCTTCTACAGGAGTAGAATTTGAGAATCCATTTGGATGGGAAATTAAGAAGTGTTATTACAGAGAATACTTGATCGGTAAAGTGGGATTAAGTATGATCAAGAAAAGACTTGGTGTTACACTTAGCGAAGATGAGGCTTCTTTTATTGCTTTGCATATTATCAATGCAGAGTTAAATTTGGATATGAGTCGAATGATTTCGATGACGAAGATGGTACAGGATATTTTAGATATTGTTGAGTCACATTTTCAGATTCGATTGAATCGACAATCAATATATTTTGAACGTTTTGTTCGTCGCTTGAAATTCTTTTCACAGAGAATATTTACTGGACAAGGTACTTATGAAGACGAAACAGATTTGGATATGTTATATTTATTTCAAATGAAATATCCTGAAGCATTCGAATGTACGAAAAAAGTAAAAGATTATATTTTTGAAACATGTGGACATTGTATATCAGATGAAGAACAAACTTATATTACTGTTCACATCAAACGTTTAATAACAGATCTTGAATAAAATTTGGGATTGTTACTGGTAATGCAGGCTAAACCTAGACTTTACTCTCAGCTAATTATTTTATAGATATAAATAGAATAATCGTTTTATTTCTATGCATATGATTATCTGAGAGTGGAATTTAGGTTTTTTTATATTTAAAAAGATATTACAAAAAATTATTTATTAATTTTGTGGTATTTTTTAAAAACAAATTATTACGAGAGTGATAATTTGAGCGTGAAAATTTTATTAAATAAATATAAGGTCAATGCTATTTAATAAAATTTTCGAAATAAAACTAATAGGTTCCAAGAGACTATTTTAAGAAAAGGAGGAAAAGTAAATGGTAGGAATTATTCTTGCTACTCATGGTGGTTTCTCTAAAGGTATTTTACAGTCAGCTTCAATGATTTTTGGAGAACAGCCAAATGTAGCAGCAGTAACATTAATGCCAGAAAACGGTCCAGCAGACGTAAGAGCAAAGATGGAAGAGGCAGTTGCATCTTTTGATGACCCGGATCAGGTATTAATCTTGGTTGATTTATGGGGAGGTACTCCATTCAATCAGGCGAATGGTTACATTGCTGGACATGAAGACAAATGGGCAATCGTTGCAGGTTTGAATTTACCTATGTTAATTGATGCTTACGGTGCTCGTTTTGATGAAAGTGCGACAGCACAGCAGATTGCAGCTCAGATTGTTGGAAGTGCTAAAGATGGTGTTAAGGTTTATCCTGAATCTTTGGAACCAGCTTCCGCAAAAGCAGAGACTCCTGCAGCAGCAAATGTACCACAAGGTGCTATTCCAGAAGGAACTGTTTTAGGTGATGGACATATCAAATACGGTTTAGCTCGTATTGATACACGTTTGTTACACGGACAGGTTGCAACTGGATGGACAAAAGCTGTAAATCCAGATCGTATTATTGCAGTTTCTGACGCGGTAGCAGCAGATGATCTTCGTAAACAGATGATTATTGAGGCAGCTCCTCCAGGAGTAAAAGCCCATGTAGTTCCAATCTGGAAAATGTGTGAAGTTGCAAAAGACCCACGTTTTGGCGATACAAAGGCCATGTTATTATTTGAAACACCACAGGATGCTTTAAAAGCAATTCAGGGTGGAGTAGATATCAAAGAAATCAACGTTGGTTCTATGGCACATTCACAAGGAAAAGTTGCTGTAAATAAGGTATTATCTTTTGATAAGAAAGATGTAGAAACGTTTGAAGAACTTAAGAAATTAGGAATTAAATTTGATGTTCGTAAAGTCCCAAGCGATTCTCCAGAAAATATCGAGGATATTCTTAATAAAGCAAAAGCTGAATTAGGTTAATAATTTAGAAGGAGGAAAAACATAATGAATGCTATTTCAATGATATTGGTAGTAGTAGTTGCCTTCTTAGCTGGTATGGAAGGAATTTTGGATGAATTCCAATTTCATCAGCCGTTGGTAGCATGTACTTTAATTGGTCTCGTAACTGGTAACTTAGAAGCATGCGTTATCTTAGGTGGTACTCTTCAGATGATGGCTCTTGGCTGGGCTAACATCGGTGCAGCCGTAGCTCCAGACGCTGCTTTAGCATCTGTAGCATCTGCAATCATCTTAGTTCTTGGTGGACAGGGTAAAGCAGGAGTTAGTACAGCGATCGCTGTCGCTATCCCATTAGCAGTAGCTGGTTTATTCTTGACAATGGTTTGTCGTACACTTGCTGTACCTATGGTTCACTTCATGGATGCCGCAGCTGAAAAAGGTAATTTTAAAGCAGTTGAAATCTGGCAGATTCTTGCTATCTGTATGCAGGGTCTTCGTATTGCAATTCCAGCAGCATGTCTGTTAGTAATTCCAACTGACATTGTTCGTAACTTCCTTGAATCTATGCCTGCATGGTTAACTGATGGTATGGCTATCGGTGGTGGTATGGTTGTTGCTGTAGGTTATGCAATGGTTATCAACATGATGGCTACAGCAGAAGTTTGGCCATTCTTTGCAATTGGTTTCGTTTTAGCAGCAATTTCTGAATTGACACTGATCGCTTTAGGAGCACTTGGCGTATGTATCGCTTTGATCTATCTTACACTTTCTGAAAAAGGTGGTTCTTCAAGTAGTGGTGGAACAGGTACAGGTGACCCATTAGGCGATATTTTGAATGATTATTAAGATTGAAGGAGGAAAAGAAAATGGCAGAAAAGAAAATTTCATTAAGTAAAAAAGACAGAATGTCTGTATGCTTTCGTTCCACCTTCCTTCAAGGTTCTTGGAACTATGAACGTATGCAGAATGGTGGTTGGTGTTTTGCAATGATCCCAGCGATCAAGAAATTATATACAACAAAAGAAGACCAGACTGCTGCATTAAAGAGACATCTTGAATTCTTTAATACACATCCATATGTTGCATCTCCAATCATCGGTGTTACATTAGCTTTGGAAGAAGATAAAGCAAATGGTAGTGATGTACAAGATCAGGCCATTCAGGGTGTTAAAGTAGGTATGATGGGACCTTTAGCAGGTGTTGGTGATCCGGTATTCTGGTTTACTGTTCGTCCTATCTTAGGTGCTTTAGGTGCTTCTCTTGCTATGGGCGGAAGCATTCTTGGACCAATTTTATTCTTCGTATTATGGAATGTAATTCGTTTTGCATTTATGTGGTATACACAGGAATTTGGTTACAATGTTGGAACAGCTATCACAAAAGATTTATCTGGTGGTTTATTAGGAAAAATTACAAAGGCAGCTTCTATCCTTGGTATGTTCGTATTAGGTGCGTTAGTTGACCGTTGGGTAAGTGTAAGCTTTACACCAGTTGTATCTAAAGTTACATTAAGTGAAGGTGCATATATTGATTGGAATGCGCTTCCAGACGGTGCTGCAGGTATTCAGTCAGCATTATCTCAGTATGCATCAGGTATGGCATTAGATCCAGTAAAAGTAACAACTTTGCAGGACAACTTAAATTCTTTAATTCCAGGATTTGCAGGTTTATTATTAACATTATTATGCTGCTGGTTATTGAAGAAAAATGTTTCTCCAATCGTTATCATCATCGCTTTATTCGTAATCGGTGTTGTATTCCATGTTATTGGTTTAATGTAATTATAGTTCAAAAGCCCGGAAGTAACTCCCGGGCTTTTTTGCATTTACGCGAAGGCACAAGGCAAGCGAAAATGCTTGTATTTTCATTTGCCGCCGCACGCGAACCCGCAAAACTCGCTAAGCGTGTTTTGCTTGGTTTACGTGAAAGCACAAGGCAAGCAGAAATAAATAATCATAGAATGGAGAGTAGTTATGGTTGAATCATTAAATACAAAAATAGATTTAGTTGAAAAAGGAACTTCTTATCATGGCCTGACATCTTATGGGAAAGTTATGGTCGGAGATAAAGGGTTTGAATACTATGATGATCGCAATATTAATGACTATATTCAAATTCCGTGGGAAGAAGTGGAATATGTTGCCGCATCCGTAATGTTTAAGGGAAAAAAAATACCTCGGTTTGCATTTCACACAAAAAGGAATGGTGATTTTTCATTTTCTACTAAGGAACCAAAAAAGGTACTGCGAGCTGTCAATAAATATATTCCAGATGATAAAATGCTTAGATCATTAACATTTATGCAAGTTCTTAGACGGAGAGTAAAACGATTTTTCCATAAATAAATAAGGAGTTTGGGGAAGAATGAAAAATCATATTTTTGGCATTTTGCAGCGTGTAGGTCGTTCCTTTATGTTGCCAGTTGCAATCCTTCCAATTGCAGGTTTTTTTCTTGGCCTTGGAAGTTCTTTGACAAACCCTACTATGATCGCGACTTATAATTTAAGTGCTATTTTAGGACCTGGTACTCCACTGAATACATTTTTGACAATCTTAAAGCAGGCAGGTAATGCATTATTTAATAATCTTCCGATTATATTTGCAGTTGGTATTGCAATTGGCATGGCTAAAAGAGAAAAAGAAGTAGCGGCTCTTTCTGCGGTTATCGCTTATTTTGTTATGAATGCCTCAATTAATGCTATGTTAACAAGTAGTGGACAGATCCGCGCAGATGGAACTCTGGCTCCTGATGTATTAAAAGGTATGGTAACTACATCAGTAGGAATTCAGACGTTACAAATGGGAGTTTTTGGTGGTATCATTGTTGGTTTGGGCGTGTCGGTATTACATAATCGTTTTCACAGGATTAAATTTCCCAATGCATTGGCCTTTTTTGGAGGAAGTCGTTTTGTGCCGATTATTAGCACGATTGTTTATGTATTTGTCGGAATTATAATGTTTTATCTGTGGCCGACAGTACAAGAGGGAATTTTTGCTTTGGGTACTCTCGTGGCCGGTACAGGATATGTTGGTACATTTATCTTTGGTATGATAGAACGTGCATTGATTCCTTTTGGTCTGCATCATGTGTTTTATCTTCCATTTTGGCAGACCGGTGTTGGCGGTACGATGACTGTGGCAGGACAGCTTGTAGAGGGAGGACAAAATATATTCTTTGCACAACTTGCTGATGGCGCAACAACACATTTTAGTGCGGATGCATGTCGCTATTTTACAGGGAAATTTGTCACAATGATGTTCGGTTTGCCAGGTGCTGCTTTGGCAATGTACCACTGTGCAAGACCGGAAAAGAAAAAGGTAGCTGGTGGTTTGTTATTTTCTGCAGCAATGACTTCGATGTTAACAGGAATCACAGAACCACTTGAGTTTTCCTTTTTATTTGTAGCGCCTATTCTTTTTGTGGTTGAGGTTGTTTTGGCTGGTGCCGCGTTCATGATTGTGCATATGCTAAACATTGCAGTTGGTTTGACCTTTTCCGGTGGATTGTTAGACTTCTTTTTCTTTGGTATTTTGCAGGGAAACGATAAGACCGATTGGATTCGTATGATTCCAGTAGGAATTGTCTATTTCTTTTTGTATTATTTTATATTTAAATTTTTAATTGAGAAATTTGATTTAAAAACACCAGGACGGGAAGAAAATCAACAAGAAACAAGATTGTATACTCGAAAAGATTATCACAGATATAATAGTGATAAAAAGGAATTTGAATTTATTGCTCTTCTTGTGAGAGGACTTGGAGGCGTGAATAATATACTTGATCTCGATTGCTGTGCAACGAGACTTCGATGTACATTAGAAAATGTTGATCTGGTTGACGATATGATTTTAAAGGAAACGGGTTCAAGAGGAATTATGAAAGGTGGAGATAGCATACAGATTATCTATGGACCGAGTGTGACCATTATTAAGTCAAATCTAGAAACGTATCTTGCAGAGCAAGGGCAGATACCGTTTAATTATGTAGAAGAGTATGTAGAACCACTTGTAGATAAAATATATGCACCATTGCGAGGAAAAAGATTGCCATTACAAGAAGTTCCGGATGCTATTTTCTCAGAGGGAATGTTAGGTGAGGGATTTGCGATTGACCCTTCAGATGGTAAAGTATATGCTCCCGTAAATGGAAGGATATCTGCTATCTTTGATACAAAACATGCGCTTGTATTCGAGTCAGATTTGGGAGCAGAGGTTCTTGTACATATTGGAATTGACACTGTTCGGTTAGGCGGGAGATATTTCCATATACTCGTAGAAGTCGGTCAACAAGTAGAGGCAGGAAATCTTGTTGCAACCTTTGATCTGGAGGCAATCAAAGCAGAGGGGTATACGGCTATAACACCGATTGTTGTTAGCAATTCAAATTTTTACAATGAAATTAAAGTGGAATTAGAAAAAGAAGAAATTTTGACACTGATAAAATAAAAAGACAGCTAGATAAAAAAGCTCTGTTTGTACACAGAGCTTTTTGTGTTATATATTAAGAAATTTATCCCTTTGTAACATCAATTGGATTCACATGCACCATGATATGCTTTACTTTAGGAAAAGCAGTTTCAATCGTGTTATGTACACGTTCCGCAATCTCATGGGATGCTTTTAGTGAAATATTGGCATCCGCTCCGATTTCTAAATCGACATATATTTTGTTTCCAAACATACGTGTATGCAGCATATCAATGCTAAGTACGCCGGGTTCGACGATCGCACAGTCAAAAAGCTCCTGTTCAAAAGCTTCATCACAGGAGTGATCGACCATTTTATCGATAGCATCCATAAATATTTCATAAGCAGCTTTGGCAATGAAAAAACAGATGGCAAGACTGGCAATCGGATCAAGGATAGGAAATCCCATTCGTGCACCAGCAATGCCGATCAAAGCACCGATCGAAGATAAAGAATCTGATCGATGATGCCATGCATCTGCAAGTAAAGCACTGGAATCAATTCGCTCTGCGTTTATTTTTGTGTACCAAAACATCATTTCTTTGGTAACGATAGAAATAACGGCTGCAATTAATGCCAAAAATCCAGGGATGGATAGATTTTCACTTTGCCTGAACATGATTGTGCTGATTGCCTGTTTTCCAATAGCAAGTCCAGTGATCAATAAAATGGTTGCAAGTATGATTGCAGCAACACATTCCAAGCGTTCATGTCCATAAGGATGATCTTTATCTGATTCCTTTGAGGAGAGATGAATGCCGACTAGGACGATTATGCTGCTAAAGACATCAGATGCAGAGTGAACAGCATCACTGATCATAGCTCCCGAATGAGCAAAAACTCCAGCAAAAAATTTAAAAGCTGAGAGTAAAATATTGCCGATGATACTGACAAATGATATTTTTCTGGCGGTCTGTTCAAAATCAGTCGTCTTTATGACTGATTGTTCATTTTTGGTGTTTTGATTTGTAGATTGATTTTTCATAAATGTTACCTCCTTAAAATGTGTTAAGTGATAACTCTATACTGCTTGCTCTCGTGTGAGGCGTTTCTATTTTTGTTTCATAGAAATTATAACGTAATTTCCTATGAAATAAAAAACATCCACGAAGCAGTAATTAGTAACTACTGTCCCGTGGATGAGATAGATGTGTCCACTGTCACGTTCGTGACCCGGCTCCAACGGCATTTGCCTGGCCTGTTCAGTTTGTACTGTAGCTAAATATGCAGTGCAAAGAGTTTCTACACATTATATGCTGACAAAAAGGATTTGTCAACTGAAAGTATCTGATGGAGGAAGAAAATGATAAATTTCATCATATGATTCTTCCTCATACTCAGAAAATGGTGGACGATACATCAAACCAGTACATTCTGTGGTTGAGGACGTATTGCTTTCATTAAAAAATGTCTGGTCAAGTTGTTTGTCAATAAGTTTTTGTTGTTGTTTCTTAGATTTGTCTTTTTGCGGTTTCATTGTATTTCCCTCCCAGATTAGTATTTCCTGAAAGCAAAAAAATATAAAATAGGATTGATTTTTTTTGAAAAAAAATTATAATGGGTAAATAATAGTTTTATCATGATACAAAAAGAGAAAAGAGGAATGCTTTATGAACTTAAGTATGCTTGCTGGTCCAATTGTCGGGGCCATCATTGGATATTTTACAAATAGTATTGCTGTACACATGCTGTTTCGCCCGTTGCATGCAATAAAAATAGGTAATTTTACATTGCCCTTTACCCCGGGTTTAATTCCAAAAGGTCAGTCAAGATTGGCAAAAGCAATTGGAACAACAGTTGGTGAGCAACTTTTGACAGAAGATGTGTTGATTGAAAATTTACTTTCCGACGATATGAAAAATAAAGTTTCGGAAGGAGTTAGAGAGTTTGTTGAAGATCAGTCAACAAATACAGACTCTCTTCATGAAGTACTGTGTCAATATATGGCTTCGGAAAAGATAGATGAGAAAAAAGACGACATCGATAATATGATTGTAGATACGATTGAAAAATATTTAAAAGTGATGAATCTGGGAAATGTCGTGTCTGATGAGGTTTTAAAGGCTGTCAATCAATATATAAAGGGCACATTTTTGGCGATGATGGTGAACGATGATATATTGCGGCCGATTGCAAATAAGATTGAAGAAAAAGTCAATGAGTATGTCGAAAATGATGGCATGTTATTTATTGCTTCTGCAATAGATAAAGAAACAGATATTTTGTTGCATCAACCGATTGCTGTTTATGGTGAAAAGGCATTAGAGGAAAAAGAGACGATCCAGAAGATTGTCATTTCTAGTTATGAAGCCTTTGTCAGAAATAAAATGCAACAATTTTTACAGCAGATCAATATCAGTAAGATTGTCGAAGATAAGATCAATGAGATGGATGTTGCAGAGTTAGAGAAACTGGTCCTATCCATTATGAAAAAGGAGTTGAATGCGGTCATAAACCTTGGTGCCGTGATCGGTTTTGTCATCGGTATCATCAATGTATTTATTTAAATAAATAGCATAATGTATCAGAAAGAAATTGCTTTAAAGTAGGTTCTTTCTTGAAAGCAGGGTGTTGGATTGATATTTTTTCATAGCAGGTATCTAGCGTGGCTTTTTGTCGGTAATTATTTGATACAAAAGAAGCGAGACTTTTGTGGATTGCATAATCCTCGACTGGTAGATAATAGTAATCCTTTGGATTTGGATAATAGTGTTTAACAAGGCCATTTGGATCGACTGGTATCAAAAGTTGTCCCTGATGTTTGATGACATGCAATTGAATATAGTTTTTTGTATAATCCATGGGTTTCAAGAGTGTTGATGGGAGGGCAAATGTAAATGAAATATAGTTATTTGCCACATTTTCAATCTTGCAGTCATGGATTTTTCCATTTTGCAGATCCTGATATGACAAAATAGAAGTCAGACTGCATAAGATTTCTAATGTTTCCTGATTATGCAACAACAGAGCATCTTTGATAGCATCGTTTGGATTTTTTACATATGTTTGGTATTGTTTGACTAATTTTTTGCCGACAAGGGGGTTTGTGCGTTTACATTGAAAATAAGATTCAATGGTAGCTTGTTTGCAGGATGGAAGTCCTAAAATTGGTCGCATTGTACGCATAATAGCATAGTAGTCTTCTGATATTATAGTAGAAAGAGGGTTGGAAAGTCCGTATTCTGCACTTTTTTTATCCAGGAATGGAAGTGCAAATCGATTTCCATAATAGGTAATCACATATTTTTTATGTTTTATGTACTGAAAAAAAGAGGACAAAATTTCTTGTTGTTCCATTCCATTTTCGTTGAACCACTGATAAATAGTGATTGTTTGATGATCAACTGGAATGGCAATTCCAATCATAGAAATAGCAGATACTTCTGCCTGAAATCCGGTTGTATCCAAAGCTAAAAAGAAGGAATCTGGTTTTAGTGAGTGGGTGATCGAACATGGTATTTCTTTTTTTATTTGTAACATATGACGTCCTCATTTCTGTTTTATAACGTTACTATAGTCTTTTTCTTCATTTTTTTCAAGATTGAATTCTTTACGGACAAATGTTCGAATCTATGATATACTTATAAAGATTAGAAAACCGGAGGAGAAAAAATGATTTCATATATCAAAGGAATATTGACCGCTGTATTTGTAGATGGCATTATTTTGGAAAATCAAGGAATTGGATATGACATTAAAACACCGACCATGGTTGATCGGCTTCCAGCGATTGGAAAGCAATGTACCATTTATACTTATATGTATGTAAGGGAAGATGCGATTGGTTTGTTTGGTTTTCTGACGCAGGATGAACTGGATACATTTAAAATGTTGATTACGGTAAATGGAATTGGTCCGAAGGTGGCACTGGCGGTTTTATCTACTTTAAGTGTCAAGGAATTAAAGCTTGCGATATTAAGCGATGATACAAAGTCGATTTGCAAAACACCAGGCATTGGACCGAAAGGGGCTAAGAGACTGATTCTTGACTTGAAAGATAAATTGGAAATGGATGAATTAGAGGAAGAACCATTGCGGGAAGAATTGTTTGATGAGACATCTGAAGATGTGGTATCACTTACAGCACAAGCACTTGTAAGTCTTGGATATTCAAATTCAGAAGCATATCGAAGTATTCAGGCGGTTGAGAACAGAGAGACAATGGATACAGAAACATTATTAAAAGCAGCATTGAAGAAAATGATATTTTAACAGGTGACAATTATGGTGGATCGTATCATTACAACAGAATTTATGGACGATGATGTTGCAATTGAGAGCAACTTGCGTCCGCAGATGTTGGAAGATTATATAGGACAGGAAAAAGTAAAAAATAATTTGCGAATCTTTATTCGAGCAGCAAAAGAACGGGGGGAATCTCTGGATCATGTTTTGATGTATGGCCCTCCGGGTCTTGGAAAAACAACTTTGGCAGGGATTGTTGCCAATGAGATGGGAGTCAATTTAAAAGTAACTTCCGGACCGGCAATTGAAAAGCAGGGAGAACTGGCAGCAATTCTGAATAATTTATCAGAGGGGGATGTTCTCTTTATTGATGAAATCCATCGATTAAACAGACAGGTAGAGGAGGTCCTATACCCGGCGATGGAAGATTTTGCAATTGATATTATCATTGGGAAGGGACAGGCAGCCCGTTCGATTCGTCTTGATCTTCCACATTTTACATTAATTGGTGCAACGACGAGAGCCGGTATGCTCACGGCACCATTGCGTGACCGTTTTGGTGTGGTGAATCGTTTGAATTTTTATACAAATAAAGAATTAGCAACGATCGTTCTTCGCTCGGCGAAAGTACTTGAAGTAGAGATTGACAGCAAAGGAGCAGAGGAGATTGCAAGAAGATCAAGAGGTACACCAAGACTTGCTAATCGTCTTTTAAAACGAGTTCGCGATTTTGCACAGGTTCAGTTTGACGGAGTGATCAGTGAAGAAGTTGCGAAAACTGCTTTAGATCAGTTAGAAGTAGATGCACTGGGATTAGATCAAGTTGATCGTAATCTTTTAATGACGATGATTGATAAATTTGAAGGAAAACCGGTTGGATTAGATACATTAGCAGCAGCAATCGGTGAAGATCCGGGGACGATTGAAGATGTCTATGAACCGTATTTGATTCAGAATGCATTGATTCAAAGAACGCCAAGAGGAAGAATTGCCACGGCAAGGACTTATCGTCATTTTGGGATAGAGATGCCAGAAGCATAAAGGAGGCCGATACGATGGAGAAAAATTTCATTGAAGTCATTATTAATAAGAAAGTATATCAATTAAGTGGCTCTGAAAGCGAAGAATATTTACAAAAGCTTGCAAGACATATTGATAAGAAAACGCAAGAATTATCTGTGGCAGCTGGTTATGACAAAATGACAGCCGAATATCAAAATTTATTATTGGCATTGAATCTTGCTGATGAGTATTTTAAATGCAAGGAAGAATTAGAACATATGGATGAAGAAGCATCTGAGCGTGAACGTCAGTTATATGAGACAAGACATGAGATGATCGATGCAAAAATTCAGGCTGAAACATTAGAAAAAATGGTGGAAGAATATAAAAAGCAGATTCATCGTCTGCAAAAGGAAATCATCCAACTAGAACAGGGGAATCTAGATGAGTAGATCAGAGTTAATAGAAGTACTTTCACCAGCTGGTTCCTTTGAGAGTTTAAAGGCAGCCGTGAAAGCAGGGGCAGATGCTGTGTATATTGGAGGAGCCAAATTTGGTGCTCGTGCCTATGCACAAAATTTACAGGAAGAGGAAATGATGCGAGCCATTGACTACGCACATCTGCATGATAAGCAGCTATATATGACGATCAATACACTGTTTAAGCCACAGGAATTTGAAGAATTATATGATTATTTGTATCCATATTATCGGGAGGGGCTTGATGCGGTCATTGTCCAGGATATGGGAGTGGCACAATTGATAAGAGATGAATTTCCTAAGTTAGATTTGCATGCCAGTACCCAGATGACGGTTATGGGAGTAGAAGGAGCGAGATTTTTAGAAGAACTTGGATTTACACGCGTTGTTCCGGCCAGGGAGTTATCTTTAGAAGAAATAGCAGAAATTCGTCGTGAAACAAATTTGGAAATAGAAACTTTTGTTCATGGAGCACTTTGTTTTTCTTATTCCGGACAATGCTTGATGAGCAGTATGCTTGGAGGAAGAAGTGGCAATCGTGGACGTTGTGCACAGCCGTGTCGTTTGCCGTATGATTTGTATGAGAATAAGAAAAAGATAAATCGCAAAAATGAGCGTTATTTATTAAGTCCAAAAGATTTATGTTCACTTGAAATCTTACCGGATATTTTAAAAGCAGGAACAAATTCATTAAAAATTGAAGGGCGAATGAAACGTCCGGAATATGTGGCAGCCGTTACAAGACAGTATCGAGGCTATGTTGACCAATATTTGCGACAGGAATGTAAAAAGAATAAACAAATAAATTATCATGTTCGCAAACAGGATTTACAGGAATTAAAAGACTTATATAATCGTGGTGGATTTACCAAAGGATATTATTTGACCCACAATGGACGAGATATGATGTCAATGGAGCGTCCGAACCATAAAGGGGTATATGTAGGAAAAATCGAAAAAATTCGCAAAAATCAGATATTATTTGTTTGTCAGACTGACATTCATAAACAAGATATTTTGGAAATTTCACTTGGAAACGAGCAAAAAGTAGAATTAACTTCACCGATTGATGCCAAAAAAGGACAGAGAGTTTGTTTAAATGCAAATCAAATTCGTAAATTGCGACTGGGAATGGAAATATACCGTACGAAAAATGCTAAATTATTACAATCAATCAAACAGGACATATTAGACATAGAAAAGAAAGAAAATCTTAAGGGAATTGTTACATTTTGTGTAGGAAAACCTGTTATGATGCAATTATCAAAAGAAAATCTTACCATTTCTGTTGAGAGTGATATTGTGCAAAAGGCACAAAAGCAGCCGATGACAAAAGAAAAATTAAAAGAACAGCTGACAAAGACTGGTGGTACTCCATTTTTCATTGAGGTTGAACAAATTCATATGGATGAAGATGGATTTTTACCAGTTGGAGCATTAAAAAAACTTCGCCGCAATGCATTAGAGCATATGGAAGAGGAAATCATTTGTCAGAAAAGAAGGAACGTAATAGCCCATAATGCAAAAAAACAGATGCCAGTTTCGGTGCCGGTAGATAGAAAACAGACTATTGTATCGGTGACGACGATGGAGCAGGCAAAAACAGCGCTTGAAATCGAGATGGTTGATGCCATTTATTTGTTGGCGGATGCGATTCCATTTGAGGAATGGGAGACATTTACAAAACGATGTCATTTGGCTAACAAAGAAATTTATTATGTGATGCCGTATGTTTTTCATAAAAAGGCCAAAGATGACTGGAAAATTCATCAGGATCTGATCTGTCATGGCAGTCATCAGGGAATTGTGATAAAGACGATTGACGAATTTGCGTTGATCCGAAATTTTTCTGATTTTGATAAAATTATGGTTTTAGACAGTTCTTTGTATGCTTACCATCCGCAGTCAGCAGATTTTTATAGGAGTTATGCTGGACATCAGACGAGAATGATTCTGCCAGTTGAATTAAATGAGAAAGAATTAAATCTGTTGCAACAGCCAAATGCGGATATGGTCGTTTACGGACATCAGCCGTTAATGATCAGTGCGCAGTGTCAGGTGAAAAACCATTTGCAATGTGAACAGAAACCAAAAAATTTATGTTTAAAAGATCGTTATCAAAAAGAGTTTCCAGTGCAGAATTTTTGTCAGTATTGTTACAATGTCATTTATAATGGTGAAATTTTAAATCTGACAAATATGGACGCTCAATTAGAAAAGTTAAAGCTTGGTGGACGAATTTATCGTTTTACAGTTGAGAATAGAGAACAGATGAAAGCTGTTTTTCAAGGCAGTTTCAATAAAAAGAACTATACGAAAGGACATTTCAAAAGAGGAATGGAGTAGGTAATGTTATGGTCAGTTTAATTACAATTGTATCCAAATATCTGATTTTATTATTGTGCTTTATTTATACGCTTTCTTGCTTTACTGTATTTCGGAGCAACAAGACGGCAGAAGACAGAGCAGAAATCCTCGATAATCAGGTATGGTATTTATTTGCGTTTCATTTTGTCTGCTATTTTGTTTTATTTATTCAGACGTGGGAACTCCGGGTACTATTCTTTTTTGCCGCCCAGATTGTATTTTTTGAATTAATTATGATGTTGTATCCGCGTATTTATCGGCGCTGTTCACGAGAAGTTGTCAATAATATGTGTTTTTTACTGGGAATTGGCTTTATTATGCTCACAAGACTTTCCTTTGATCTGGCAGTGAAGCAGTTTTTTATTGTGGTGGTGGCATTTTTGATCACAGCGTTGATACCACTTTGTATTGAAAAAATGACATTTTTAAATAAACTGGGTTGGCTGTATGCAGTCGTCGGTTTTGTGATGTTGGTAACCGTGTTGATCTTTGGATCAAATAAAAATGGTTCGACGAACTGGATTGTGATTGGCGGAAATTTTGCTTTTCAGCCATCTGAAATTGTAAAGATTATTTTTGTCTTTTTTGTTGCCTCGATTCTTAGTAAGGCAAAAGAGTTTAAAGATTTGGTAAAAGTCACGATTGTAGCGGCGATTTATGTCTGCCTTTTGGTTTTTGAAAAAGATTTAGGAGCGGCATTGCTCTTTTTCATGATTTATATGATGATGCTTTATGCGGCAACTGCGAAAATGAAATATTTGTTAGCAGGTTTTGGATCGGGAGCTTTGGCGTCCGTGGCAGCTTACTTTATTTTTGGTCATGTACGGGAACGTGTCATGGGGTGGAAAGATCCGTTTGCGCTTATTGATGGAAAAGGGGGATATCAGATCTGTCAGTCATTGTTTGCGATTGGAACGGGTAGTTGGTTTGGTTTAGGCTTAAATCAGGGACGTCCGACGGATGTTCCAGTTTATGAATCGGATTTTATCTTTTCTGGTATTTGTGAAGAATTTGGTGTCTTATTTGGTTTATGTGTGATTTTAATCTGTATTAGTTTATTTATATCATTTATGCAGATTTCTACAAGGATTAAAGGGTTATTTTACAAATTGTTGTGTCTTGGATTTGGTATATGCTATATTTTCCAGGTATTTTTAAATATTGGTGGTGTAACCAAATTCATTCCATTAACAGGAATTACACTTCCACTTGTCAGTTATGGAGGAACTTCCATAGCCTGTACATTATTGATGTTTGGAATTATTCAGGGACTCTATATGATCTCCAATAAGAAAGAGGTGAAAGAAGATGGCATTTTGGAAGAAAAAGAAAAAGGATGAGCAGGAAAACGTTATAGAAGAAGAATTGTTACAATATGAGGAAAAAACAGTAGATTCTGTAAATGGTAAACCGAAAAAGCGTAAAAAGGCAAATCGGCAGATTCTTCAGATTACGTATATTTTTGTTTTTCTGTTTTTAGCATTGATGGGATATATGATTAAATTTATCATTGTGGATAGTGCAGACACGATTGCCAATTCTCATAATAAGAGACAGACAACATTTGAAGAGAAGGTGCTACGAGGTCGTATTATCAGTAATAATGATAAGGTATTGGCACAGACGGTTCAGGATTCTAATGGTAATGAACAACGAGATTATCCGTATGGTAGAATGTTTGCGCATGTAGTCGGTTACAACATCAATGGAAGATCCGGTCTTGAAAGTACTTATAATTATCAGCTTCTGACATCGAATGCGAATTTGTTTATGCAGGTTGTTAATTCTTTGCGTGGAGATAAGAATGCCGGAGATGATCTTTATACAACATTAGATACGAGATTGCAAAAAGCAGCTTATGAAGCTCTGGGAAGTCGCAATGGTGCGGTAATTGCGATGGAGCCGGATACCGGAAAAATTTTGGCAATGGTTTCAAAACCAGACTTTGATCCTAATTATATTAAGGACCAATGGCAAACCTTAAATTCTTCTTCGGAGGCTGTTTTGGTAAACCGCGCAACACAGGGATTATATGCTCCGGGTTCAACCTTTAAAATTGTAACAGCTTTGGAATATATGAGAGAAAATAGCAATTATAGAGATTTTAGCTATTATTGTAATTCTTCGATTATCAAAAATAGCAATAAAATATCCTGTTATCATGGAACAGCACATGGGACTGTAAATTTGACACAGGCAATTGCAAAATCTTGTAATACGGCATTTGTAGATCTTGGCAGTGATCTAAATCGTGGTGATATGAGAGAATTAGCGGAAGATTTGTTCTTTAATACAAGCATCCCGGTAGATATTGCAAGTAAGAAGAGTCAATTTAATGTGAGTAAAAAGACAGAAAAAAGCCAGATGCCACAGATTGTGATCGGTCAGGGAGATACTCTGATCACACCATTAAACAATGCCCTGATCATGTGTGCGATTGCCAATGACGGTGTGGTCATGAAACCTTATATTGCGGACCATATTGAGAATTATAATGGCGGTGTGATCAAGCAGTATGAGTCATCGAAATTGGCAGAGGCATTATCTTCTGATGAGGCAAATGAAATGAAAGAAATGTTAAAGTCAGTTGTCAAAGACGGAACAGGTTCTGTTCTTAATACTTCTGCTTATACGGTAGCTGGAAAAACTGGATCTGCAGAATATAATTCAAATAAAGATTCTCATGCATGGTTTGTCGGCATGTCAAATGTAGACGATCCAGATCTGGTAGTCAGTGTAATCGTAGAAAGAGGTGGAAGCGGCGGACAGGCAGCAGCACCCGTTGCAAAGGCAGTATTTGATTCGTATTACAATAATGAATTAAATCATTAAATTTTGATAAAAATAGTGCAAATTGATTGAAAATAGATAGGCAGATGGTATAATTATTACAGATACACTTGCAGTTACAGGAGGTTTGCTATGACAGAAGCAATTAGCTGTGGCGGTGTGGTAATTTATAGGGGAAAAGTGCTTCTTTTGTATAAAAATTATAAGCATAAATATGAGGGCTGGGTACTTCCCAAAGGAACAGTTGAGGAGGGAGAAGAATTCCAGGAAACTGCACTTCGAGAAGTAAAGGAAGAAGCTGGTGTAGATGCTTCTATCATAAAGTACGTTGGAAAAAGTCAGTATTCCTTCCGCACTTATAATGATACGGTCGTGAAGAATGTACATTGGTATCTGATGATGTCCAAAAATTATTATTCAAAACCACAAAAGGAAGAATATTTTTTGGATTCTGGATATTATAAATATCATGAAGCCTATCATATGCTTAAATTCCCTAATGAACGACAAATTTTAGAGGATGCATATCAAGAATATATCGATCTAAAGAAAAAGAATCTATGGGGAAACAAGAAGTATTATTAGAATCTGGCGAGAAACACATGTCCCAGAGCAAGGAGAAAAATAAGGTGAAACACATGCGTTGTGTTTCATCTTATTTTTTCATAAGAAATTTCATTGCAATTGTGTGGATAAGGATGAAAACTGGAATTTACTTTGACAATTGAGGGTATGCAAGTTAGTAAGTACATTTTTCAGAAAAAAAAGGAATATATCATTTTTTGTAGAATAATATATATTAGAGGGATAGATATAGAATACATTTGAGATTGTGGTGTATTTTGAAAGGAGGAAGCATGCATGTTTTATTCCGATGAATTAATTGAAGAAGTAAGAAGTAGAAATGACATTGTTGATGTGATTTCAAGCTATGTTTCCTTAAAGAAAAAGGGCAGTTCTCATTTTGGGTTGTGTCCGTTTCATAATGAAAAATCTCCCTCATTTTCAGTTAGTCGGGACAAGCAGATGTATTATTGTTTTGGATGCGGAGCAGGTGGAAATGTTTTTACCTTTTTAATGGAATATGAAAATATGACATTTCCAGAAGCAATGCAGGCGTTGGCAGGACGAGCAGGTATGGAACTTCCCGTGCAGGAATCTTCTCCAGAGTCAAGAAGAGAAGCGGATGCAAGAGCAAGACTTCGGGAGATGAATAAGCTGGCAGCGCAGTATTTTTATGTATTGTTACATCATAAAAGAGGTGAAAAGGGACTTCGTTATTTAAGACAGAGAGGAATTTCCGATGAAACCATTCGTCGTTTTGGGCTCGGATACGCAGATATTTACCGAGATGATTTATATCAATTTTTAAGGCAGCGTGGGTATACGGATGAAGAATTAAAATCTTCTGGTCTTGTTACGATTAATGAAAAGTATGGTGGGAGTGATAAATTTTGGAATCGAGTCATTTTTCCGATCATGGATGTCAATAATCGAGTCATCGGTTTTGGTGGCAGGGTGATGGGGGATGGCAATCCGAAGTATTTAAATTCCCAGGAAACAAAATTATTTGACAAAAGTCGAAATTTATACGGTCTGAATTTTGCCAGAAGTTCTAGACGTAAGGAACTAATCTTATGTGAGGGATATTTAGATGTGATTTCTATGCATCAGGCTGGATTTACCAATGCAGTTGCCTCACTGGGAACCGCTTTTACGACGGGACATGGTATTTTATTAAAGAGATATACAGATCGTGTTGTGTTGTCATTTGATAGTGATGATGCTGGAATCCGGGCAGCGATCCGAGCAATTCCAATCTTAAAAGAAGCTGGACTTTCGATTCGTGTTTTAAATCTAGAGCCATATAAAGATCCGGATGAGTTCATAAAAGGTGCCGGCGTGGAGGCATTTGAACAAAGGATTGCAGAAGCGAAAAGTAGTTTGATGTTTCAGATGGAACAGATTGCTAAAAAATATAATCGAAGTGATCCTGAAGAGAAAACAAAATGTGATCATGATATGGCACAGGAACTCGCAAAATTGGAAGATCCACTAGAACGTAGTAACTATATTTATGCAGTTGCTTCTGAATACCAAATATCGCGAAAAGAGTTGGAGGCTCTTGTGAATCGTTATGGTACAGCCGGTTATGAGGTGAGAAACGAAAGACCGACTCCGGCTAATCGTGTTACAAGACAGGAGGCAAAGCAGGAAAGCAAAAAGCAGCCACAAAAATTATTACTTACCTGGCTTGTCAATGAACCAAAGTTATTCGATAGGATAAAAGGGATTATATCAGCGGAAGATTTTTTGGAACCTTTGTATCATTCTGTGGCGATTATGTTGTTTGAGCAGTATGAATCAGAGGGAAAAGTAACTCCGGCACGTATTTTGAATCAGTTTGTCGATGCAGAGGAACAAAAACAGATTGCAGGAATTTTAAATACGAGACTTGAGGTGCGATTGATGCCGGAAGATAACGAAAAAGCAATCACTGATATTGTTCGTAAAGTGAAAATGACTAGTCTGGAGTCGAAGATGAGTCGTTCGAATGATATTTTAGAATGGCAACAATTAATTAAAGAAAAAGCCGATATCATGAAATTGCATATTTCATTATAGTTTGGTTAAAAATATGAGAGAAATGGAAGGATTAATAACATGGAAGAAAAA
>JAUNIX010000007.1 GCA_030523275.1 Lachnospiraceae bacterium | reverse complement strand
CTCCAAAGTAACAGATTTTTATATTTAATCTGTCTACTTTAGAGGTATCATATCAAAAAACTTGGCGGTTATTTTTAACTTACATTTTTACTTGGGCTAACCATCTATCAGTAGCACCTTTTCTACATACAATATAACATGCTTCTTTTTTCACTTCAAGAAAAAATTACACATTAAAAATAATAATAAAAATTCAACTTATTTTCTGATAACAAGAAGCTTATTTGCATCTTTTTGAAATCTATACGGTGTATCTGTTATTTCAACATCATAATAATTCTTGAAATATTCTATTACCTTTGAAATTAGCTCTGTATGATTTGCATCCAAATCTACAATTGGGAATATTCTAATCTCTTTACAAATTCTAAGCATTTCGGTCATTGCCTGAACATGAAAATCATATCCTAATGTGGTATACATAAGCAGAAAGTGAGAACTTATTCCTATGTCAAAAGTATTGTCTGCGTATGGTAATTTATTAGGCAATTCATGATAAATATATCTTTTTTCTGTTTTTCCCTGTTGATAGTCTGACAAAAATAGTCGCATGGCAGACATACGAATATCTTCAAGTTCATCTAAACTTTTAATATTTGTCCATACATAATTATCCTTATTTTCTTTCATTTGTTGCATGACCGTTATACGTACTTCTTCAATACGTTTTTTCAAATCATTTTCTGAAAATTGATAGATAGGGTCAAATGAAGTGACAGAATATCCCTGCTTTGTAGCTTCATAGTTGAAACTGGCAGGTCCATCACCAAAACCTGCTATTTTCTTTTCTGTGTCACTATCGTTTAATTGAAACATCAATTTGTATTCTTCCAAATTTCTGCCCCATGGCACAACACAATCCAATTTAAAAGCCATAATACCAACCCTCCAAATTCCGCTTTTTATTTTCCAATCCATTCACTCACACGGGGAACAAATATATCATCAATTTCTGCCTCAAAATTTAAATATATAATAATATAATCCTATTTGCGGGCAAACTAGATTTTGAAAATTAGTCATGTGTACTTTTTATGAAACTTAAGCTTCCTTTTGCTTTCTTTCCAGTTACTTTTATCTTATATGTTCCTTTTTCTGTAATTTCCACTTGAAACCTACTCGTAGGAATATTTTCGCCCTCATATATTGGTTTCTCACCATCTTTTTGAATGGTAATAGAAATGTTACCAGCCGTATTTACAATCTGAGCATCTATTATATCTCCCTTTTCTAACTCCAAGGATTGTGCATCACTAGTATTAAACATACTATATTCCATAATAAATTGATTTTCATTTCCTGTCCTACTACCGCTAAATACTGGCGAATGATTGCATGCGGATAAAGATACAAGCAAAATAAAACCAAATAAAAAACATAAGTATTTTTTCATTTTTATCCCCCCCTACTAATTCCGATTTTTATATTTAAAATCGCCCCCATTGCCAGATAAAACTCTAACAATGGAGGCTATTTACAAAACATCTATAAATTTCTCTATGCTTCCATTACCGCTTCTTTCATACTCTTAACATATTCATAAATATGTTCTCCGGCATTTTCTCCGTATTTCTCAACAATCTTTACCAATGCGCTGCCGACGATCGCGCCATCTGCGATACCAGCCATTTTCTTTGCCTGTTCTGGTGTACTGATACCAAATCCAATCGCTGCTGGTTTATCAGAAGCTTCCTTGATTGCTTTTAGCATCGAATCAAGGTCTGTTGTTATTTCACTACGGACTCCTGTCACACCCATGGAAGATACCACATAGATAAATCCTGCTGCATCCGCCGCAATTGTTTTGATTCGGTCTTCTGAAGTTGGAGCAATCAGAGAAATGACATCCACATCATGAGCGGCTGCAATCGGTGCTAACTCATTCTTTTCTTCATATGGTAAATCCGGGATGATTAATCCATCTAATCCAACTTCCTGACATTTTGCCGTAAATCTTTCATATCCATACTTGTATACAGAATTCAGATACATTAAAAATACGATTGGTACGTCCGTTTTCTTTCTCAAGCGGGCAACCATATCAAATAACTTATCTGTCGTCACACCCTGAGATAACGCTCTGATATTTGCATTCTGAATGACAGGACCTTCCGCGATCGGATCACTAAATGGCACTCCAATCTCAATCAAATCTGCACCTGCACGTACCATTTCCATTACATATTCTTCACTTTTTTCGATTGTTGGGTCTCCACCTGTTAAAAAGGCGATAAATGCTTTCCCATGATCGAATGCATTTTTAATTCTACTCATAAATTTCCACTCCTCGATATCTTGCAATTGCTGCTACATCTTTATCTCCACGCCCTGACAGGCAAATAATAATTGAATCATCTGGTGTATATTCTTTGGCAACTTTTAATGCATGGGCTACCGCATGCGCACTTTCAATCGCACAGATAATTCCTTCTGTTCTTGCCATATATTCAAATGCTGCCACAGCTTCATCATCTGTAACTGGCACATATTCCGCACGACCAATATCATGTAAATGTGCATGTTCCGGTCCAATTCCCGGATAATCAAGTCCGGCAGAGATAGAATATACTGGTGCAATCTGTCCATATTCATCCTGACAGAAATACGATTTCATACCATGGAAAACACCCAAGGTTCCTTCTGCTAATGTCGCTGCGTGCTTTCCTGTTTCAATGCCTCGTCCGGCAGCCTCACAGCCGATCAGTCGGACATTTTCATCAGGAATAAAGTTATAAAATGCACCAATCGCATTACTCCCTCCACCGACACATGCCATCACGGCTGCTGGAAGTTTTCCTTCTAAATCTAAAATCTGCTGTCTCGCTTCTTTGCTAATTACGCTCTGGAAATCTCTGACGATTGTTGGGAATGGGTGAGGTCCCATAACAGAACCCAGTACATAATGGGTATCATGGACACGCGTCGTCCATTCTCTCATCGCTTCATTTACCGCATCCTTTAAGGTCATCGTTCCAGTTGTAACGGCATGAACTTTTGCACCTAACAACTCCATACGATATACATTTAACGCTTGGCGATCCGTATCTTCTTTGCCCATAAATACTTCACATTCCAACCCCATCAATGCTGCTGCAGTTGCGGTTGCCACTCCATGCTGACCAGCTCCGGTTTCCGCAATGACACGAGTTTTTCCCATTTTCTTTGCTAATAAACACTGACCAAGTACATTGTTAATCTTGTGAGCACCGGTATGATTTAAATCTTCACGTTTCAAATAAATTTTCGCTCCACCTAAATCTTTTGTCATATTTTCAGCATAATAAAGCAGAGAAGGTCTGCCTGCATATTCTTTAAACAGCGTATCGAGTTCCTGATTAAATTCAGGATCATTTTTATAATGTTCATATGCCTTTTCCAGATTGATAATCTCATTCATCAAAGTCTCTGGAATATATTGTCCTCCATGGACACCAAATCTACCTTTTGACATTTCGTATTCTCCTTACTATTCCTAAAATTTTATCTCTATCTTTATAACCATCGGTTTCTACACTACTACTAAAATCAACGCCATAAGGATGTAGGCAATGAATTGCCTCTTCCACATTGTCCTCTGAAATTCCTCCAGCTAAAAACCACGGCTTTGTTGTTTTTGGCACTAAACTCCAGTCAAATGTTTTGCCACTTCCTTTTCCACTGTCGATCAGGTCATAATCTGACGGATACTCTTTCATTTCTTCTTCCGTCTTTGTACCAGCTTTAAAAGCTTTGATTACGGGTGCTTGGGTCAGTTGACGAAGTTTTATCACATATTCTTTATCCTCATTTCCATGAAGTTGAATCATATCAATAATATTCTCGTTTGCCAATTCAGCGACAAATTCCACTGGTGCATCAACAAATACCCCAACTGCGGTAATCCGCACATCCAATCGTTCTTTTAAATTTTTCGCCTGTTCTTTCGTCACCTGCCGTTTGCTCTTGGCAAAGACAAATCCGGCATAATCCGGTAGTGCCTCATTCACAAAATCAATATCACAGTCTCGTTTTAATCCGCAAATTTTAATCTTTGTCATAATGGCTCACCGTTTAAACTTTCAAGCATCGCTTTTTTGTCTTTGCTTCTCATCAGTGTTTCACCGATTAAAACTGCATTCGTGCCATTGTTTTTCAACACTTCAATATCCGCATTTGTTTTAATTCCACTTTCTGATACAAATAAAATATCTTTTGGTATCATGGAACGATAACGGGTGCTATTATTAATGTCCACTGTGAAATCCCTTAAATCTCGGTTATTAACACCGATGATCTTGGCTCCTGCATCAATCGCATCCTCGATTTCCTTCTCATCATGCGCTTCTACTAAAGCGCTTAATCCAAGACTTTCTGCAATCTGGATATAACGTTTTATCGTCTCTTTATCCAAAATCGCACAAATCAGTAACACAGCAGAAGCCCCCAATAGCTTCGCCTCATAGATCATGTACTCGTCAACAACAAAATCTTTTCGTAAAACCGGAATCTTAACCTGCTCTGCGATTTCCTGTAAATATTGATCCGCCCCTAAAAAATAATAAGGTTCGGTAAGACAGGATATTGCACTTGCCCCAGCGGATTCATATTCTTTTGCAATCTGTAAATATGGAAAATCTGGTGCTATCAACCCTTTTGATGGTGATGCTTTCTTGACTTCACAGATATAAGATAATTCCGATTTTGCCAACGCCTGATAAAAAGGAAATCCGGTATTGGCATCCATTGCTTTTGCCTCTGCCCTAACCTCTTCTAAAGGCTTACTGGCTTTTAATTCCTGTACACGAGCCCGTGTCTTTGCTGCAATTTCATCTAAAATCATCGTTTTGCTCCTCATCTATGCATTTGTAATATCAACAAACTTCTGAATCTGTGCATACGCTTTTCCACTGTCGATCATTTCTGCTGCTTCTTTGATTCCTTCTTCGAGAGAAATTCCTTCTTTTGCCAAATAAATGGCTGCACCTGCGTTTAATAATACCGCGTTTCGTTTTGCTCCTCGTTCTTTTCCAGATAAGATTGCTTTTGTAATTTCTGCGTTTTCCTCAGCTGTTCCGCCAACAAGATCTTCTTTTTTACAGCGTTCCATACCAAACTGTTCTGGTGTGATTTCATAAAGTCTAAATTCTCCTCCATCACGAACTTCACAGACCGTTGTCGGCGCACTGGCAGAAATCTCATCCAACCCGTCCTGTCCATAGACAACCATTGCATCTTTTACACCAAGATTGTATAAAATGTGTGCCATAGGTTCTACCAGTTCCTTACTGTAAACCCCTAATACCTGGCGATTTGCATTTGCCGGATTTGTCAATGGTCCTAAAATATTAAAAACGGTACGGATACCAAGAGAGCCACGAATTGGTCCGACATATTTCATAGCCGGATGGTATTTCTGGGCAAATAAGAAACACATACCAATTTCATTCAATGCCTTTTCACTGACCTCTTCAGACGCCATCAGATTGACACCTAATGATTCCAAAACATCCGCTGCTCCTGATTTACTGGATGCTGCGCGGTTTCCATGTTTCGCAACCTTTACACCAGCCGCAGAAATAACAAATGCAGAAGTGGTAGAAATATTAAAGGAATTAGAACGATCACCGCCAGTTCCTACGATTTCTAACACATCCATATCTTTATGTTTTAAATGTACACCGTGAGCTCGCATTCCATCTGCTGCAGCAGTAATTTCTTCAATGCTTTCTCCTTTTGCAGATAATGCTGTTAAAAATCCAGCAGCCTGCAACTGATCCGCTTCTCCTGTCATCAATTCATCCATGACCGCTCTCATCTCATCATATGTTAAATCATTTCCTTCAAATACTTTTGCTAATGCTTCCTTGATCATTCTATTTACCTCCTAAAAAGTTCTCTAACATTTTCATTCCATCCGGTGTTAAAACAGATTCTGGATGAAACTGTACACCATATGTTTCATAATCTTTATGTTTCACAGCCATGATTTCCCCATCATCTGCTCTCGCAATGATTTTTAAGCAATCAGGCATTGTTTTTTCATCCGCTGCCAATGAATGATAACGGGCTGCTTTTACTTTTCCAGCCAATCCTTTAAATATCCTACTATCTGTATCCACATTTAAAATGGATTGTTTTCCATGCATTAATTCTTTGGCGTATGTGATCGTTGCTCCATATGCCTGACAAATGGATTGATGTCCAAGGCAAACGCCCAGGATTGGCACTTTACCCTCAAAGTATCGTACCGCTTCCACACAAATCCCTGCATGTTCCGGTCTTCCCGGTCCCGGAGAAATAATGATACAATCTGGTTTCATCGCTTTAATCTCCTGCACTGTCTTTTCATCATTTCGAATAACTGTAATATCCGAATTAATGCTTCCAATATATTGATACAAGTTATAAGAAAAGCTGTCATAATTATCAATTAATAAAATCATTCATCCAGACCTCCTTCCGAAGCTTTCACCGCATTGACAACTGCTTGTGCCTTATTGATACATTCCTGAAATTCTGTTTCTGGTACACTATCAGCAACAATACCGGCTCCCGAACGAATAAATACCTTGCCATTCTTCTTATAAGCAATACGGATGGCAATGCAAGTATCCAAGTTTCCTGTGAAATCTAAATATCCGATTGCACCCCCATAGATCCCTCTCTTATTATTTTCCAATTCGTTGATGATCTGACAAGCACGGATCTTTGGTGCACCAGATAAGGTTCCCGCAGGAAGTACCGAGGCAACTGCATCTAAAGCATCTTTGTCTTCTTGAATTTTACCAACCACCGTTGAACCAATATGCATAACGTGTGAAAATCGTTCAATCTCCATATATTTTTCAACTTTTACACTTCCAAACTGACTGATCTTTCCAATATCATTTCTTCCAAGATCTACGAGCATATTGTGTTCTGCTAATTCTTTAGGATCTTTTAGCAATCCTTCTTCTAATTCTTTATCTTCCTTTTCTGTTTTTCCTCTTGGTCTCGTTCCTGCTAATGGAAATGTATGAAGGGTATCATCTGTTAATTTCACTAATGTCTCTGGAGAAGCACCAGCAATCTCAATATCATCGCTGCTAAAATAAAACATATATGGCGATGGGTTTGTAACTCTTAATACACGATAGGTATCCAATAAACTACCCTCTGCACGTGCCTCTAAGCGATTTGATAAAACAACCTGAAAAATATCTCCTTCATAAATATAATGTTTTGCTTTCTCAATCATGTCACAAAAAGCATCTTTATCAAAAAATGGCTGAAAATCTGTTTTTAATGTTAACTTTTCTTCTTCTTTTTCCTCACCAGATTTTACAAGATGAATCATATTATCGATTTCTAACTTTGCTTTCTTATAATTTTCTTCCATACGGTCAGTCTTAACGTTGGCAATGAAAATCATTTGCTGTTTTAAATGGTCAAAGGCAATCACTTTGTCAAATAACATCAAATCAAAATCATTAAATCCTTCTTCATCTTTTGCATCTAAGATTAGACTTGGCTCCTGATATTTCAGAAAATCATAGGAAAAATATCCAGTCAAACCACCGGTAAACGTCGGCATATCTTTCATCTTCGGACTCTTATATTCTTCTAACACTTGTTTGATATAGATAGCCGGTTCTTCTGTTTTTATTTGAATTTTTGTTCCATTCTGGATTGTGACTACATGATCTTTACAAGTCAATTCTAACTTAGGATCAAAACCAAGGAATGTATAACGCCCCCAGACTCTAGAATCTTCCACACTCTCTAACATATAACAGTGATGACTGACCGCTTTTAACTTCTTTAATACTTGAAGTGGTGTAAAATAATCAGAATAAATTTTCTTGCAGATTGGAACTGCATTATAATCCTTTTCATATTTTCTTATATCTTCCAGTGCTGGATAATACATGATTTCGTCTCCTTTACTTTTATTTCTATTCATTTCACTCTGATAGGTAGTGGCTTGCATTTTCATTCGCATCCTTGCGGAGCGTTTTTATTACATAGGAAATTTTTTAATTTCCTATGTAATAAAAAATCCGCCCATGACAAAGATTCATCTTTGCCAAGGACGGATATATGTTCCGCGGTGCCACCTTGATTCAGAGATAGAAAAATCGAACTATATAATATACTACCTCTGCACTTATCAGAATACTAACATATTCTCGACAACTAACGTGTGTCTAACGTCGCAGAATACTCAGTTCTCTAAGAGAAACCTTTGACTGCGCCCTCCATGGTCCATTTGACAAGCTGCGTTCTATCGGTTCTCAGCTACCCGACTCTCTGTAAGTGCACGATTTGCCGTTATCTCCATTTCAACGGTTTAAGGTTTTTATTGAATTATCTAAAGAATAACACTTTAGTATGTTAATGTCAAGAAGAATGTTTATCTGAGGATTGCCATTAAATCCTCTCTCGTCAAACTTGCTGCCGAAATTCCTTCTTCGCCTAAAATCTCATCGGCAAGTTCTTGTTTTTTCTTCTGCAATTCTATGATTTTTTCTTCTATCGTATCTTTGACAATTAATTTAAACACAACAACTTGATTTTCCTGTCCAATGCGATGGGCTCGATCTGTTGCTTGATTCTGTGCAGCCAGATTCCACCACGGATCAAAGTGAATGACAATACTTGCACTCGTAAGATTCAGCCCCGTTCCCCCGGCTTTTAATGAAATCAAAAATACAGGAACATCGTTTTTATTAAAACTCTCCACCATCTGCATCCGTTTTTGCTTTGGTGTATGCCCAGTCAGTTCATAATAAGATATGCCAGATTTTTTCAATCGTTCTTCTAAAATTGGAAAAATACTGGTAAACTGCGAAAAAATCAACACCTTATGGTTCCCTGCAATCGCATCTTTTACCAATTCTTCACACATGTCTACTTTACAAGCACCAGCCTGATAATCTTCATAAAGCAGACTAGGATCACAACAGATCTGTCTGAGCTTTGTCAACTCTGCTAAAATTTCTAATTTACCTCGGCGTATTTGTTCCTGACTCTGTTGCTCCAAACTGGTTAACAGATTGAGTGCATGACCTGTATACAGTTTCTTCTGCTCCGAATCCATTTGTGCATAAACAATCTGTTCCACTTTATCTGGTAATTCTTTTAAGACATCTTTCTTCACTCTTCGCAAAATAAAAGGCGATACTAGTTTTTTTAGTTGTTCCATCGTACTCTGATCCTGACCTAGTATAATCGGATTTTCATATTTTTTGCGAAATTTTTCATAACTTTCTAAGATGCCCGGCATCAAATAATCAAAGATACTCCACAATTCACTCAATCTATTTTCGATTGGTGTTCCGGTTAAAGCAAAACGAATATCCGAAGGAATTAACTTCACCGCTTTTGCTACCTGTGTATTATGATTTTTTATATTTTGTGCTTCATCAATGACCAGGGTATCAAAACGACATTCTTGATACAAAACGATATCTCTCTTTGCCGTATCATAGGAAGTAATCCACACATCATCCCGATCTTCCAGTGCAAATTTCTGTTTACGGATACTCGCACTTCCCACCATCATACGTACATGGAGCGATGGTGCAAAATGCTCGAATTCCTTCTGCCAATTGTACACAAGCGATGCCGGACAAATAATTAAAGACTGCTTTTTGATACCCACTTCTTTTCTCGCAAGCAGATAGGCAATTGTTTGAATCGTCTTACCAAGTCCCATATCATCTGCCAAAATTCCACCGAATCCATAATGTGCAAGCGTCCGAAGCCAGCGATACCCAGTCTTTTGATATCTACGCAGACTCGCACACAAACTTTTGGGCACTTCATAATCGCTGTCTGTGACGTTTTTCATGTCCCGGATCAAAGCTCGATAATCCGTATTTCTCTGAATTTCTAATCTTCCTGCATCTTTTTGTAACACCTGATCGATATAACAGGCTAAATACTTTGGCACAGACAACTGTTCCTGATTAAAATCTTTTTTCTTAGCGGATATCCGATCCAAAATCTGTGTGATAGCAGACATAAGATTGTCTTCTAAACTCAGATAGTTCCCGCTTCTTAAACGATAAAATTTCTTCTTTTTACGGTAGCTTTGTAAAATATCATAAAGCTCACTTTTAGAAAACTCATCTGAATCTATTTTTAACGATAACAAGCTATTTTCCAATGATATTCCCATCTTGGCTTTTGGAGATCGAACAATTTTTCTCATGTGAAAACGCTCCGATGCATAAACTTTGCCCTGTCCTTCCATCTGCAAAATACCAGTATCAAACAATTGATACCGTTTATCCTCATCATCAGAAGAAAAATATAATATATGTTCTTTTTTATTTTCCTCACCAAAATATGCTTTACCAATTGCAAGTGCCTGTTGTTCTCTATCATAATCTCGATAATGTACAGTCTGATCTGCATCTAATAAATTAAAACTTTCGCCATCATAATTTCCCATAATTTTTACCATCACGTGTTGCTCATTTTCATCCAGATAATACGCAACCTGTAGTGGTTTGGGTAAATATGTTTCAAACGATAATTCTCCTTTATCAAGAACATCTAAATTTTCCATGTCGATCAGCACTTCATTATACAATCGATGCATGTCATTAACAGCAACTGCATACTCCTCCACCTGATTCTGATTTGCAAGCCTTAAGACTTCCAGCATACAATCTAAATATTGACTGTCACAATGATAAGCTTTATTTTCGTAGAGAACAAACACATCCTCTTTTCCCTCGATCAATCGTAGTTTTGGTAATGCCATCGTATAACTGTCCTCTCCATCTTGCCTAATCGCAATCTGCACAGGGGGATTCATATCAAGCACTTCTAATATCGTTTTTTCAGACAAGTCGGATTCATATTCTATACTATCACCCAAATTTAATAGAAGAAATCGCGCTAATTGAGCATCCTCAATATGCCATTCCTTGTGGATACACCCATATTGATACTCCGCACTTTCCCGAATCAGGCAAACCATTTCCCATGTTTTTGCCGTAAATACACTCTTACTATGAACAAAGGAAAGTTGTTTTCCATAAGATATTCGTTCTTCCTTTTCCACCGCATCCACAAATTTGCTGATATTTTTAAGCACATATAAGCGTTGACTGCCAATGCGGAAGGTCAAATAGGTATCCTGAAATCCCATATAATAACTTCCTTTTTCTATTATTTTCGGGACAAGCTCTATTTTCCCTTCTGGTTTTTGCCTATTCTGACGTTTCTTTTTGGCCACTTGATCGATTAAATTTAAAATTTCCCCGTTTGTTATCAGCATAGAATCCATAGAAATCACTGGTTCTTGCATTTGACTTCCTAGAAGGTTTTCCTCTAAGGCTTTTAAAGATAATGCCACTCCATGTTTGCACATGCTATAATGATTATCTTGGGCGGAACAGGTACAATCATAATTCACAATCATATCGTCTTTTTCATCATACTCTATCCATGTCTCATATTCTTGGGACCTACTACCTTGAATATAGGCATCTATATACCAATGGTCGATTTCCTCATCATATTCAAAGGACATCACATACACATTTCCATGTGAATATAATTCCTCTCCACGTTGATAAACCTTTTTCGACACGCACAAATTCAAGATTTCTTCACGCTGCATACGTTTCACCCCCTTTTAACCATCATAACAACATTTTCGAAAAAAGGCTACCGTTCACTCTGAAATTATGCTATTCTAAATCCATTGTGAAATTATATTTGGAAGAGGGGTATTTTACATATGAAAAAAGAATATCTATTTGCCGGTATTACTGTTATTTTATGGAGTACACTATCTGCGATCAGTAAATTAATGATACATGACATGAGTTCTATGTCTGTACTCTTTTACACGAGTTCTATCGCTTCGATTACTCTCTTTCTCATCAATATTATAACCAAGGGGACTACCTTTTTTAAAATTTATCATGTAGGAGATTATCTTAGAATCGCTGGTCTTGGATTTTTAGGATTGTTTTGCTATACAGAATTGTATTATATCGGTTTAATCTATTTGACTTCACAGATTGCCTGTATCATAAACTATATGTGGCCGATGATGATCATTTTATTTTCCTGCATCATCTTAAAAGAAACTTTGACTGTTAGGAAACTGTTAGCGATTACGACATCCTTTTTGGGAATGGTAGTCATAACCATACAAAATGGACTTGGTGGTATCAGTTTTAATAGCCTTCTAGGTATGTTTGCCTGTTTTTTCGCCGCCATTTGCTATGGCATTTATTCCGTATTCAATAAAAAGACAAATTATGACCAATGGATCGTTCTCTGGATCGCATTTACGGTGACTGCACTATGCAGCGGATTCTACTGTGGAATAACACACACTTTTGGACAGTTAACAGGCATAACATTTGCCGGTATGTTGTGGCTTGGTATTTTTGTAAATGCCATCGCCTATGTCCTGTGGGGACTGGCACTAAATCATGGGGATACCGCAAAAATATCCATTCTAGCTTATCTTTGCCCATTTTTAAGCCTGATATGGGGAAGAATACTCCTCGGTGAACATCTATCTATCCTCTCCTTTGTCGGACTGATATTAATCATCGGTGGCGTACTCTTCCAAATGAAGGAATAAATCACTTTATTTTTTATATTTTTCCTGACCCAATTCTCGTGCAATCATAATAATTCCAATTACCCCAGCCATACCATCAGCAATCGGTCCGGCATAAAGAATTCCATCAATGCCGATGAATAATGGCAGAATTACGATTAATGGTAATAAAAATAAAATCTGTCTGGTCAATGACAAAAACATACCTCTTTTTGGTTTTCCAATCGCCGTAAAACAGTTTGATGTAATTGGCTGGATAAAGTTTAAAAAAGTAAAGAATAAAAATACACGGAAGTAGCTTTCCGCAAAAGCAAAGTATTGCTCAGATCCATTTCCAAATAAAGAAATAATTGGTCTTGGAAATACCTGGAATAAGATAAATGCTCCAACAGACAAAACTGCGCCATACAAGGCTGCACGCATATAAGCTTCCTTTACACGTTGATAATTAGCAGCTCCATAATTAAAACTCATAATCGGTTGCAATCCCTGAGAGATTCCGATGATAAAGGAGAAAAAGATCTGATTAACCTTGGTGATGATACCGGCACATGCCAGTGGAATCTCCTCACCATAAGATGACAATCCACCATAATAAGTCAAAGATTTGTTCATAACAATCTGCACAATCATCATTGCAACTTGATTACTAAACGCCGCTGTTCCAAGAGATGCTACTCTGGAAACATACTTCCAGCAAACTCGCAAATGTTTCTTTTCTAAAGTGACTGTTTTACAATGCATCAGATAGCGAATCGCCATACAGCCTGAAATAAACTGTCCAATAATCGTTGCCAAAGCAGCGCCAGCCATTCCCATACCAAAACCAAACACAAATAATGCATCCAAAATCGTGTTAATGACAGCACCTACTAAATTGCACAGCATTGCAAAATTGGGATTTCCATCTGCTCGGATCAAATGTCCGCCACCTGATGAAAAAATCAAAAATGGAAAACCAATCGATGTAATACGAATATAAGTTTTTGCATATTCAACAACATTTTCCGGTGCTCCAAAGAAATAAACCAAAGGAGTTAAAAAAAACTGGACAATCAGGAATAAAACGACTCCACAACCAAACATCATAATGGCTGCATTCCCCATATAGTAAACCGCTTCATCCTCATCCCCTTTCCCCATCGAAAGGTTAAAGGCAGAAGCCCCTCCAATCCCAAACAGCAACGCAATTGAGATACAAGAAGTTGTCAATGGAAAGGCAATATTGGTTGCCGCATTTCCAAGCGCTCCAACACTGTTACCAATAAAAAATTGATCCACAATATTATAGAGAGCACTGACAAGCATAGCAACAATACTAGGTCCTGCAAATTTAATAATCAACTGATTCACTGGTAAGATTCCTAATGGATTCCCCTCTTTTTTCTTTTGCTCGCTCATAAATATTCCTCCTACTTTTCTATCATTTCAAATATTTTTATTAAAATACATTTTCAACCATTTGTTTTAAATAATGAATAATTTCTTCTCTATCTTCTGAATTAAAACTCTGTGTCATCATCTGATTCCATTCTTTTAATACCTTATCAATGACCGGCTGCACCTTCCATCCTTCCTCTGTTAAGAAAATCCGTTTGCATCGCTGATCTTTTTCATCTTTCTCTCGACGAATAAAACCTTTTCTTTCTAATGATTGTACTGTTCTGGTAACCCCAGATTTATCTAATGATTGATAATTCACAATCTCTTCTTGTGTAATGCCATCCAACTGATATAGTTGCAATAAAATGGGATATTCACCCGGCATAATCCCATAAGGTTTTAAATATTGTCCAATATAAATCTGACTTTTGCGGTATAAAATAGAAATCCATCTGCCTGTCTGTAACTGCATCGACACTTTGCTCACTTCCTTCCAAAATTAGTTGCGTTATCAACCAATATCATAAAACTAATTGGTTGCGTTGTCAACTAATTTATCAAAAAGAAATTTTCTATCATTCTATGATAAAATTAAAGTTTTCGATACACCGTCAAATACATAGTCGTAAAACATGCCAGTCCACCAATCGCATTTGAAATTGGCTCTGCCCAAAAGACTCCGTGTACACCAATTATGGTCGGCAAAAAGAAAGTCAATGGAACTACAATCATCACTTTGCGGAATATCGAAAAGAATACCGCCTGTTTTGCCTTTCCAAGTCCGGTAAAAACAGACTGTCCACAAAACTGAAATGCCATCATAAAAAATCCAAAGAAATAAATATGTAATGCTGTCACACCGTATTTGATCAAATCTGGATCATTATTAAAAATCCGGATGAAAAATTCTGGAAACAGAAAAATTAAAAACCATGCCAAAACGGTATAACTTGCACCGACGAACGTTGTAAAACGTATGCCTTCTTTTACACGGTCATACTTTTGGGCTCCATAATTATATCCCAGTACCGGTTGACATCCCGACGTAATACCCTGAATTGGTAACTGAAAAATATCTCTAACGGAACCTATAACTGTATTAATGCCGACATATAAATCTCCGCCATAGGAACTTAGCATTGCATTGCAGACAACATAGGTCAGACAATTCGTTCCCTGCATGATAAATCCGGTCAGCCCCAGTCCCATAATGTCTTTCATCAATTTCCACTGTAACTTCATATTAGCGAATGACAGATTGAGAATCGACTGATTCCCCATTAAAAATCGCATAACCCAAATTGCCGAGATCAATTGCGAAATAATCGTTGCTAATGCTGCCCCACGCACACCCAACCGTAATACAAAAATCATAATCGGATCTAAAACGATATTAACAATTGCCCCAATCACAACCGACAACATACCTATCCGTGCAAATCCCTGGCTATTGATATAATGGTTCATACCCACGCCCACCATGGAAAATACCGTCCCCAGTAAATATATATTCAAATACTGATTTGCATAAACATATGTCGCATCACTGGCACCAAAGGCGTATAAAATTGGTCGCTTAAAAAGATATCCAATCGCCATAATGCCAACACTACCGATCAAAAGCATCGTCAGAGAATTTCCCATAATATCTTCTGCACGTCTTTGATTACCTGCTCCACGGGCAATGGAACAAAGCGGTGCTCCTCCTTGCCCAAATAAATTGGTAAACGCCATCACGAGCATCACGATCGGAAATGCCAATCCTATCCCTGTCAACGCCAGAGAAGAACTCCCCTCCATATGTCCAATATACATACGATCAACCACATTATATAAAAGTTGTATTAACTGTGCAATCGTAAGCGGAACTGCCTGTGTCAGAATATTTCCCCAAACACTTCCTTTACTAAAATCATTTTTATCTGCAGCATTCTCCTGCTCCATAAAAATCTCCTCTTTTCCAATTCATATTATTATAGTTAATTATAACAGAAAAGGCATCAAATTGATGCCCTTTCGCTTATTTTTGAGTTCAAGGCGAGCTTGTCCTCTTTGTTCTAATTATAAATAACCTCTCAGATCTTTTGACAATTGTTCTTCTAAAGAAATTAAGTCTTTGGTAACGTTTTTTACCTGCATATCGGCATCTCCATATTGATTCAGATGTCGGTTTAATGATGTGACTCCCATATTGCATCCATCTGTAATCAGATTTGCAATCGTTTGATCTGAGTCATTCATCATCATTTTTGCATTCGTCTTTACCCAAGACATCGCTGTTGCCATTTTATCTGGTTCTTTCCCCATTTTCTGATCCTCATACAACATGGAACTTGTCTGATTCTGAATCTTTTCATGTTCAGAACGACTTTGCATGAGTAGCTGCTTCAAATTTGGATTACATACATCATCCATAACTTCATTCAAAGATTTAATGCCCATCTTGGCGCCAGCATTACATTCTTGCAATAATGAAATAGAATCCTGATTCATAATATCCCTCCTAAAAATATATTTATCTTTAGGATGTCAAAAATGAATAATAATATACTGTTGAAATTTTTTTCAAATTCAGCATTAAATCATTTAAAATTTTCTTCTCCACAAAGAAGGAGATAATAACATTAAAAATGGGAATATCTCTAATCTTCCAACCAACATATCAAAACAAAGTACCACCTTTGACAATGGAGAGAAAAATCCAAAGTTGCAGGTTGGTCCTACCTTGCTAATCCCCGGTCCTACATTACTGATTCCTGTCAACACTGCAGTAAAGGATGTCGCAAAATCAAAGTTATTTAATGATACAATGATAACAGATAATACAACAATTACCATCCATGCAAAAAAGTAAATACAAACGCCTCGCATAGCATCATCGCTCACTTTCTTGCCATTTACCTTTGTGATATTTACAGATCTTGGATGAATGAACTGTTTAATTTCTCGTTTAATGCTTTTAATAATAATCATGATTCGAGATACTTTCATACCTCCACCAGTCGAACCACCACAGGCTCCAATGACCATAATCATCAATAAAATACATTTTGAAAATTCCGGCCAAAGATCAAAATCAGCCGTCATAAATCCAGTCGTGGATATAATCGACGCCACCTGAAATGATGCATAACGGAACGCTTTTAACACACTTCCATATGTATGAGTAATATTGGCTGTAATCGTAACAATCGCAATACCAATAATACCTAAATAGGTGCGTAATTCTTCATTTTTGAATACACTTTTAATATCTTTGATCAATATTAAAAAATACATATTGAAGTTTACGCCAAATAAAATCATAAATACCGTAATCACACCATCGATATAGGCACTATCATAAAAAGCCACACTCGCATTTCGGTTGGAAAATCCACCTGTTCCAGCGGTACTAAATGCATGTAAAATGGCATCATACAAATTCATACCGCCAAACATCAAAAATACAACTTCTGCCACCGTCAGCACAAAATACATTTTATAAAGCAACATCGCATTTTCTCTTGCTTTTGGAATCATCTTGTCTTTATCCGGTCCTGGCACTTCTGCCCGCATCAAATGCATTGCATTTTTGTCATTTAAAGTTGTAAGCATCAATACAAAGACCAACACACCCATACCACCGATCCAGTGAGTCAGATTACGCCAGAATAAAATTCCTTTAGGCAAACTTTGTATTTCCGATAAAATAGTCGAACCTGTCGTTGTAAATCCTGAAATCGTCTCAAAGACGGCATCGATATAAAATGGAATACTTCCTGATAATGTAAATGGAAGTGCGCCAAATAATGACCATAAAATCCATGCAAAACCAACGATTACAAATCCTTCTTTACCGTAAATATGATGATTTTTCGGTGATTTTCTTCCCGTAAGTATCGCTATGACTAACAATATCACACTAGTCAAAAGAAAATATTTCCAACATGCTTCCCGATAAAGCAAAGATACGAGCATAGGAATCAATAATACCACACCTTCAATTCCCAGCATTCGTCCTAAGATATAACGAATCATTTTATAATTCATGTCAGTTTCTCGCCCCTTTTCCATTCACACTTGATCTTGGGAACAAAGTATCAGACAAAATATCTTCCATTTTTTGAACCTTTTTATTCATCGTTACAATAACAACGCTATCACCTGGTCTGATCATATCATTTCCGCCAGGGATTGTAACTTTCCGTCCCCTTACAATTGCCGCGATCAGATTATTCGGTTTGATCGGTAAATCTTTTAATGGTATACCAATATACTTTGCATCTGCACGGATCAAAAATTCCATTGCTTCAATTTGACCGTTAACCAAATGATACATAGCCTCTACATTCGCACTTCCAAGCGAATTTTGTCTTGCACGCACATAGCTTAAAATTCGATCCGCAGTCATCTCTTTCGGTGAAACGACACTGTTGATACCAACGGATGCCACCATATCCGATAAACTTTCTTCGTTTACTTTCGCAATAATTTTATTGATTCCCTGCATCTTACCATACACAGCAGTTAACATATTTAATTCATCACTGCCAGTTAAAGTAACAATTGCATCTGCATCCTGAATTCCCTCTTCCTGAAGCAAAGCATGATCACGAGCATTTCCATGAATAATGGTCGCCTCTGGTAACGACTCACTTAAATTTAAACATTTCTCATAATCCGCCTCAATGATTTTCACCTGCATTTTTGATTTTATCAATTGGCTTGCCAAATAATATCCAAGGTGACCGCCACCGACGATCAAAACTTTACGAATGCGGGTCGTTGTCTGTCCAATTGCATCAAAAAATTGCTCTAATTCAGCGTGTCCTGCTATAATATTGATCTTATCACCTGCTCTTAAGACGAAATCGCCATCAGGGATGATAACGTCTGATCCACGCTGAACCGCACAGATTAAAATCTTAATCTGATACTTGGTATAAAGATTCTTTAACGCAAGTCCATCTAGGGAACTGCCCTCTTTTAATGGGTATTCTACCAGTTCCACTTCCCCTTTTACAAAATTTTCTACTTTTGTTGCCGCTGAAAATGATAAAATCCGCAAAATCTCATCGGCGGCTTCCATCTCTGGATTAACAGACATGCTAAGTCGCAAGTCCTCCTTTAATATACTAATCTGCTGAAAATAAATCGGATTTCTTACACGCGCAATGGTATGACGTGCTCCTAAACGTCGTGCAAATAAACAGCTTAACATATTTAATTCATCAGAGGATGTACATGCAATTGCTAAATCTGCATGTTGAACATCTGCAGCTCTTAAAACTTCTACATCTGCCCCATCTCCCGGTATGCAAAGTACATCCAAGGTATTTGATGAATTTGCCAACTGTTCCTGATTTTGATCGATCAACACGACATCATAATTTTCATCCGAAAGTTCTGTCGCTATTTTGTGACCTACTTTTCCATCTCCAATAATTACAATCTTCATAATTTTTCTCCAATAATTCTCTAACTATTTAGTCAGACCATTATACCAAAATCCAGCACAAATGAAAACATTTGTGCTGGATTTTCTTCCTTCAATATCAATGCTTCTTATTTATTTAAAAGATCATCGAATAAATATTCTGAATAGACACCGTTGTCAATCAATTCCGCAAATGACTGAACAACCACATCCTTATCCTCTTTGTAAGTAACACCAAACCACTTATCTTGTGTATCCAATACCTGAACAGAAACCTTATTCGCTTGCAGTAATTCATCAATATAAATTGGAAGTAAATATTCAGCTTTTAATTCGTTATTTCCAACGCGTTCAAAAAATTCTACAAATCCTGTCTCAAGCATCGTTACAAACTCTGGTGTCAGTCCCCACATATTCATCGATACGTAAGAGTTTGCATCAACTGGTGTCAATGTTCCATCATTGTCGATCGCTGCTCCATCCGCTGTCTTAACTAAATTTGACGTTTCATTCACACCTTTTAAACAATTGTCATCATCGACAACACAAATTCCTCTGGTTACTCCACCATTTTCACTCAAAGTATTCTTCATGATGAAACCTGCCATCGAAAATTCATTGGCTTTTTCTGGTGTATATCCCTCTAAATATTCATGAATCTTGACAAATGCTTCCTTACCATAATAATCATCAGCATTAATTACAACAAACGGTTCATTTAAAATACCTTTACATGCCAATACTGCATGTCCAGTTCCCCAAGGTTTCGTACGTTCTGCTGGTCTTACCACGCCTTCTGGAAGATCATCCATATCCTGAAAGGCATATGCAATTTCTACATCTAACTCCTTACAAATCTTTTCAATACGATTACCAATAACCTCCTGAAAAGCATCCTCAATATCTTTACGAATGATAAAAATAATTTTATTAAACCCTGCTTCGATAGCATCATGAATCGAATAGTCCATGATAATCTCGCCATGCTTTCCTACCGGCTCAAGCTGCTTGATTCCCCCGCCAAAACGAGATCCAATCCCTGCTGCCATAATTACTAATGTCGTCTTCAATTTTCTCTCCCTATATTTTGTCGATTAATGTGTAACAAAACTATTTTACCATAAATAGCAAATAATATCTAGAGTTCTAAGGAGTTATCTCTTACTATTAGGCAGTAAATAACGTCTATCTACCTTTATTTTAATAAAAATATCATTTAATTATATTTTTCTTTATACTTTTTATGAAAATTCCTACTATTACACCCAAAACTAATTGAATTAATAAACTTAAAACAATATGATAAATATAAAAGCCATCAAAATACTCAAATAACCAATTTTGAATATCTTTATCGAAAATGGTATGAATAATCAAAATAATTAATATTCTCTTCATAATATCAATGCCAAGATTTCTTTTCTCGATTATGTCGTTTTCATTATGTTCATGTGAGTTTAGAATAAATTTTTTAATAGTTAATATAAAGCAAGTTGTAATGGTTGCAAATCCCACATGAAACAAAAGTTTAACAAAATTTCCTTGTATTTCTGATAAATATAAATAACGGGTCAGGTCATTCAAATAAATCCTCAAAGTTTCTAACACAAACAAATATACGCATAAATATATCATAGAATTTTTTCCAATGAATGATAATAATTTTGATCTTTCTGTATACATCGATAATTTTATAATTAATAAACTACTTGCTATTGCTACTGCGCTTGATAATAAAATATCTGGGAATGAATTAGATACAAGATATATGTTAACATAACCTTTATATGCACCAATTATAAAAACAAACAAAAATAATTTATACTGTCTAATCTTTATTTTTTTTAAATATAAAATTTACGAAAGTAATATCCTAATAAAACAAAACTACTAGCAACCATTCCAGTTTGAATACTGAAAGGCAACCATATAAACTCTGAAGAAATGTACCCCAATATAACCACAAATAAAATTATCATCCATCTTTTTCCATGTTCATCTGTGTTATTTATGACCCATTGTGTGATTAATATCGAAAAAAACATTGCTGGCAAAAATCAAATCGCACCAATTCGTGTGCCAATATCAATACCTGCAAAATATGTATTTTCCCCTGATGCAAAGTATAACCGAAGAATATCTTTTCCAATTATATTTGTAATATTTAATATACGACCATCATGATAATATATTATTAAATACATCCATTATGACGATACAAAAACATGTATTTATTCCACCAACAATTATATGTCCCACATGGCCTAGAATTACACATAACATTGCAATTCCTTTTGCGTTATCAATCCATTTTACTCTTATACAATTTCACCCTTCGATTCCAACTATCCGTTAATGCAATTTCACACAGATAAGCATTTCCTTATCTGTGTGAATATCATGCATAACTAATATTTCATAAGACTATTTTAATATAATAGAACCAATCACTTTTACATCATACTTTTTACAGACTTCCATTTCCTGTTCAATATCATCATACGGTGATTTATTCAATTGCTCTACAAAAACTGTTCCATCAGCAGAAGACAATTGTTCCAATGATATCGGATCATATGCAACTGATTTTCCAACTGTAATTTTTACATTCATATCTTTTAATAATTCTAATAATTTATTTTTAACTGAATTTACATCTTCTGTATTTGCAGTTCCTGTGATATGAAGAGAACTCATTTTCCCCTGATCCACAGCTATTTTAATACCTGCACAAATCATATTCATACGTTCATTATGAGAAAATATGGGTTTATTTCCTTCAAATAATCGATAAATATAATTATCAATCTTGCTTTTTTGATCATTTTTAGTATCTAATTCTCCGAGTAGAGAAATACCAAAACAATCTGTTATTTCTGACATAGTATGAAGTCCAGAATCCATAATATATAAAAATGCATAATAACAGCAAGCTAAAAAAGCTCCAACAATAAGTCCTAGCAAAATATATTTTTTACTAATGAAATCAATCTTAGACTTTATTTCTTCTGAATTATTTGATTCTTCGTTTATTTGAACCGTATCTGTAATACTTTCACTATCGATCAAAGCTCGATAATAATTTTTCTGATTATCGTCAAAATTATTTGTCAGATTATTCAAAACATTATAAAAATTATTCATTTTTTCTATATGCCATTGTTGATTCGATAATAAATCAGAATCAACCTTAATAGCAAATTTCTGGCTTATTTTACTCATTGAAAAAAATTGATATTTTTTTTGAAATTCTGGTTGCTGATTTTTTAATTCATTGGTAGCTAAATAAGCTATTTTTTCTGCCGTTTTTTTATCTGTAGATATAATCTGAATACATAATATATTTACTTTCTCATCATCATTGCTTTCTGTTAAAGTTATAGTACTTGAATTGTTACTATTATTTTGTTCATCAGCCTGTGATATTTTTATCAATTCATAAATATATTCTGAATTAATTTTTTCCCAACCTAATTCTTTTTGTACATTTTTTATCCATTTTTCAGAAAAAACTTCGTTAGCAATTACTGATATTAATCCGGATATATTATCACAATTTTTAATTTTATATAATATGGTAACTGTAGGGACCTTTTCGTGTTCAATTTTCATTTTTACTGCATTTTGACAATAATCTTCCGCCGATTTAAAGCTATGATTATACTGTTTGTAGGTTGAAAAAGCCTTTTCAACAACTGAAATTTGATCTGTTGATAAACTGCCCTTATAGGAATCTAAATCTATAGATTTGCTATTGTTTGACTGTGAGGATAAAACAGTACGATATGATTTGAGTACTGAATATCCATTTGCCAAAATTGCAAAAACTAACATACATACTATAATCTTTCTCCACTGCAATGCTATACGAAAGAGTAAATCTTTAGGACTTAATACTCTTTTTGTGTTCATACGCCTCCTCCTATTTAATACATTTATTAGCTCTATCCAAGGCACAAGCAATTACTGCATCCATATCATAATATTTATATTCTCCAAGTCGACCACCAAAAATAATATTTTTTTCTTTTTCAGCTAACTTTTTATATTCTTCATATAATTTTTCATTTTTCTCATCATTAACTGGATAATATGGTTCATCTCCTGGTTTCCATTCAGAGCTATATTCACGGCTAATGACTGTCTTTGGCAAATCATTTCCGTCGTTATCTTTACCAAACTCAAACCATTTATGCTCAATAATTCTTGTCCAAGGTGTCTCTGCATCCGTATAATTTACTGCCGCATTTCCCTGGAAATTTGGTTTATCTAATAGCTCAGTCTCAAAACGAACAGAACGATATTCCAATGTACCTAATTTATAGTCAAAATACGCATCAATCGGTCCTGTATAGATAACTGTTTCAGCGAGAGCATCCAATTCTTCTTTCTTTTCTAAATAATCAACGCCTAATCTTACTTCAATCCCATTTAAAAGGTTTTCGACCATTTTAGTGTACCCACCTACTGGAATTCCCTGATACAAAGCATTAAAATAATTATTATCAAAAGTTAATCTAACTGGTAATCTCTTAATGATAAAAGACGGCAATTGATCACATGGTCTTCCCCACTGCTTTTCAGTATATCCTTTTACCAACTTCTCATAAATATCCTTACCCACAAGGCTAATTGCCTGTTCTTCAAGATTCTTAGGTTCTGTAATTCCAGACTCTTTTTTTTGTTCTTCGATTTTTGCTTCTGCTTCTTCTGGAGTCACAACTCCCCACATTTTATTAAATGTATACATGTTAAATGGTAAGGAATATAATTCTCCGTGGTAATTTGCTACCGGAGAATTCGTAAATCGATTAAATTCAGCAAATCTAGTAATATAATCCCATACTTTTTTATTATTTGTGTGAAAAATATGTGCACCATATTTATGTACATTAATACCTTCAATTTCTTCTGTATAAACATTTCCAGCAATATTGGGACGTTTATCAATAACTAAAACTTTTTTGCTTTTCTCTTTTGCCTGTTGTGCAAATACGGCTCCATATAGACCGGCTCCCACAACTAGATAATCATATTTGTTCATAATATTTCTCCTTTATTTGTATATTTTATCTCATTTCTTATTTCTAATTTTACATAAAAATCTACCAAATATCTGATTCACTATTTCCACCACTAGTTCTTCTTTTGTTATCAGTAAAATTATTCCATAGATTCCAAAGAATAATATTGCCGATACCATCAAGGTTATAAAATTACTAAAAGCAAATTGAACAATCCATATAGATCCAAATGAAGATAAAGCAATCGCTAAAATTATCTTTCCATAATGAATTTTTTTTAATAATTCTGTCACTTCATCTCTAAGTGCTATATACTGTACAATTAACACAACCATTTCTGCTATCAATGTTCCAATTGCCGCACCTGATGATGCCAATCGAGGTATTAAAAGTGCATTAATAATCAAATCTATTACTGCACCTGCAATTTCTGAATATAAAACTATCTTTTCTTTTCCTAATGGTACTAAAATTTGAATTCCTAAAATATTCGTTATCCCAATAAATAATAATGTAGGCATAATAATCTGCATTGGTAAAATCGATCCTGTATAAGCACTTCCCGAAAGAAAATAAATTCCATACTTTGCAAATAAAATAAAGTATATCATCATTGGAGTTGCAATCAAAAAAACAAAATTTAATGCCTTGGCACTAATTCTTCTAAATTCTTTCATTTCTCCGTGTTCTACATAATAGGAAGCTCTTGGTAATAAAACCGTTCCAAGTGAAGTCACAATACTTACTAAAATATTTTTAATTTTTACTGCTGCGTTATAATATCCTACATCCTCATCTGTTTTCATAAAACCTAACATTACAGCATCTAAATTAGTATAAATGGTTGTTGCACACGCCATAGCAAAAAATATAGCAATTACTTTTAGATGTCTTTTAAAATGATAGTTTCCTATCCATCTCATATCAATATATTTATGCACGTTAATCAAATTAAATATATTTGAAGCCGAAGCAGCTAAAATTGTAATACCACCATAGATTATATAATCTTGTTGCTTGTGTACTAACAAAAACATTGCTATTAATGCAACAAACTTAAATATAATTGAACGAATTGTGATATAAGTATATTGTTCTAATGCTTTATATAACCATTCCATTCCTATCGCAGATAACACAATAGTTAAACTTATAATTACATAAAGCAATCGATCATCTCGCAATCTTGGCACAAATATTAATGCAACAAGCAAAGCAACATAAGATAACAATCCCATAAACAAATTAATCAATAATAATTCATGAGCTGTTTTTGTCAATTCCTCTCTATCGTCTCGTACCATTGCACATGCACGCACTCCATATGTTGGAATCCCCAACTGTGCAAACATATTAAAATATGTAATTAATGATGTTGCAAAGGCAACTTTACCCGTACCAATTGGTAATAAAACGCGTGATACATACGGAAATGTAATCAACGGAAAAATAAATGATGACATGGTCAGAATTGCATTCATGATAAAATTTAATTTTAAAGACTTTTCTCTCACACTGTCACTCTCCATTCACTGTTTTCCTACTTGATACCATGAAACAATCTGTATATCCAATTAAATTTGCTAACACTAACACAAAAGGATTAAAACCTAATTCTATAAGGCGAGGTTCTATAATACAATATCCAGCCACAAACATTAACGAAACTGCCATGTATTTATCATTATTTTGTACAGCAAGGATACTAGATACTGTAAAGCCACATATAACAATTAACCATACTATAAGACCACATTCCAATAATATTTTCACATATGAACAATCTACATAATTATAGGAACAATTTAATTGATTAGTTAGATAGCCTAATCCTCCATTTCCAATCCATTTAATTTGTTGCCCATGTAAATGTATTCCATAATTTAAAATTCCATCATGTCCCAATGCAATTCGATTAGTCACAAAGTCATTTATTTTACCCAAAATTGAAAATTTATGATAAAAAATACAACAAAAAACACTTAATATTGCACAAACAGGAAATGAATATTTAAAACAAAATCCTATTATTCCCTTAGACATATTTATTTTAACAAATTTAGAAAAATAAAAAGTAATCAATGCTATAGTAATCAATGCTGTTCCTGTACGTGAATTTGTTTGCATATACTGCCATATATTTATTATTTCTAATAAAAATACATGCCATAATTTTAATTTTTCTTTTTTTACATAACAAAACAGTATTGTCAAATAAAACAATGCACTAGTCGCATGACTTGGATAAAAATATCCAATAGCATAACGTGGACGTTTCTCAGCCAAGCCATATCCCCAATTATCAATTACTCCCGACTGACTTCCTATTACAATAATAAAAAAACTCATAACTAACCATATTAGCATAATCCGTGCAATCTTTTCAAATTTAACACCTTTCATGCCATAAATAAAAATAAACGTCATAAAAAGCATTCTTCCACTAAAAATACTATTAAACCCTAATATGAGTATCATAATACAAATTGATAACAATTCCCGCAAAGAAATTTTATCATATATCATTTTAAATATAATTAATATATATCCTAAATATCGAAGTGCCTTTAAATAGGAATTACATACCTCCGTATTGACCATGTATGGAATTGTTGTTAAACTAATTTCCATGGCAATTACTTCACAGAAAAGTGCACAACAAAATAAAGTCTCTCCAATTGTTAATGCTTTTTTCACTTCAATAAACTCCCTTTTTAATATAAAACTAACATTGTTTTATTGCTTGCTTTGTAAAAAATCCAGAACGTAATTTTTCTGAAATCTCATTAACATTATTTATCATAGTTTCATATTCTTGCTCTGTGATACTACCTACAACCTCGTTTAAATCATTTAATGATTCTATTGTAATACCAACATTATACTTCTTTACAAAATCAGCCAATGCAGCTTTACTCCAAATCATAACGGGAATACCACTAGCCAAATACAAAGAAGTTTTATGCGGATTATTAATCTTTAAGTATTCACCATATACACCAGAACATGTATCAACTGATACACCATCCCATACTAAACCAAATCCACCTTCTAATACATATGGTAACTCTTCAGGTGCATAAGATCCATGATATACAATTCTATTATTTACTTCCCCATCATAATCAACTCCATACAAATTATAATTATATGTTTCTGGAAGTTGATAAACATATTGAGCTTTATGTCGTCGCAAGTTACCAGCTATGATTACAGGATCTGTTCTTCTTTTTACCTTTAATCTTTTTAAATCAAATCCGTTAATTAGATAATCGAATATTTCCAAAGTAATAACTTTATCTTCTTTAACTCCCAATTCACAAATATATTTTTTCATATTCTCATTATGAACAATAACACGAGTAGAATTGAATAAAATACCTTTTTCTTCTAAAGTTAATCTAATCTTTTTAGGCAAAGAAATATCTTTACGTTTCGCAACTCTCAAAAGTTCTAAATCATGTATTAATAATATTACTTGTATCCCTTTTTTTTCAATTTTATTTAATAAAAAAGCTAACAATATAGAATGTTCTATTACAGGAAACTGTATAAATAATCTATCTTTTTTATTTAATTTTTTTAATTGTTTTTTCCAAGTTTGATAAATGGCAAAATGGGCATACATTTTATATATTTTTTTCCCTGAATTCCTATCTTTTTTGTTTGTTGGTATTGTAATTTTTTTAATATCTAAACTTTGAAAAATAGTATCAATGTCATCTCTAGCCTTAATTCCTGCAGTTCTTTGTAAGCCTTTATCAACTTGTATTTCTTGTATATAATAATCCATTTCTATTCCTTATAATTAAAAATCATTTGTTATTTCTTTTCTCATTAAACTAACAGTTTTTTTTGTTCCTTGATCAATATCAAATTTTGCTGTCCAACCTAATTTTTGCAATTTTTCCCCATTTAAAGAAGAGTTTGACATAAGGTTATAACTTTTTCTTTCTATATCAGAGGGGTTTTCAAATATAACTTTTGTATTTGCTGCATTTGCTAGTGCTTCTGCCATATCTCTAATTGATACAATACAGTTCTCGCTTGAAATATTATATGCATTTTGACTTTCTCCATTTAAAAGTACTGTCAAAATAGCAGATGCACAATCCAATGTATAGCAGTATGATCTAAGCTGTGTTCCCGAACTTTTCATAATAATATTCTCGCCATTTACAGCATCTCTAGTAAATTGTGCTGATGCACGACTATCGGATTCTGTAATACTAGGTCCATATATATGTCCTGGACGAACAATAACTGTGTCCATACAATATTCTTCGCTATAGGAAATACATAGTGTTTCGGCTGCACGCTTCGCATTTGGATAACATGCACGAGGATTTAAAATATCTACAAATCCATAATCATCTTCTTTGTATGGTGTATTTTCTTCTTTTTTACCATATATTTCACTTGAAGAAATATATAAGAGACGATTTACCTGATTCTTTACAGCATATTCCAATAAACCATTTAGTCCAATAAGATTAGCTAACATAGTTTCAACTGGCTCTTCCGAATACACCGTAGGATTTGCATTACTGGCCCCATGAATTATATAATCCACATTTATGTCTAAATCCATTTCTTTCGTTGCATCATAATACACAAATTTATAATCCATGCCTTCAGCAAATCCAGTAAAGCGTTTAGTAGTTCGCTCTAAACTTCTTCCTCCAAGAATAATACTAATTTTTGCATTAGATTTTTTATTCAAATATAATAGTAAATCTATTACTGAAGAACATATCATTCCGGTTCCACCAGTTATAAAAATAGACTTTCCATATATATTTTTTAATTGAGGAATATTATCCAAAATACTATTTACATCATCCCAATATTCTTGTGTATAATTCATTTACTTTAACCAATTATCTTTCTTTGTATGCAATAATGCTTTAAAAATCATCATATCTTCAACAGTTGTAATTTTCAAATTTTCCTCAGAACCTTTTGAAAAATAAATCTTTTCCCCCAACTCTTGCATCAACGTACATGTAGCTGCTGTATTTACAATATTTTTTTTAGCAGCTTCCTTATGTGCCCAAAGCAGTTTTTCTAACGTATACGTATGCGGAGTTTGAGTTCTAAATAATTGTTCTCTAGGTATAGAAATAGTAGAAGACAACCCATCATCTGAACTACGAAATACAGCCTCAACACATGGAATTGCTGCAATTGCACTCCCATATTTTTTAAATGTGGCTATACTATTTGAAATTATTTCACTAGATACCATACATCTATTACCATCATGAATCATTATAATATCTTCATGAGATAACTCTTTCTCTAATGTTTTTAGTCCATTATAAATAGACTCTTGCCCTGTATCACCACCAGATACTACCCAACGTAATTTTGTGATGTTAAATTGTTTTGCATATGCCTTCAAAACATCGATCCAAGATGGCAGGGTGACAACTAAAATAGCATCAATTCCTGGATGCTGTTGAAAGGCTTCCATTGTATGAATAATAACCGGTTTATTTTCCACATGCATAAATTGTTTAGGTATATCCTGTCCCATTCTTGTTCCTGTTCCAGCTGCTGTAAGTAATGCTACTATCATAATTTTTTCCTCCAGTACATATTAAATTCATGATGAGATTTTTGTTTTTCTAATGGTGGCATTTTCATATAATCACCATACAATTGCGATAAATATGTATCATAATTTCCTGGTGCATGATACATTTTTCCTTCAAATTCTACACTCACAATATCTAAATAATCTTTCTTTTTTACACGTTCTTCAACGGTATGAACCGGAGCAGTCATAACTCCAATATAATCTTCTTCATCAAAATGATATTTCTGGGCAATCTTTTGCAACATATGCGCCCAATTTCTATATCCTACAATTTTTGCTGGAACAAATGTAACTAAATGAAATATATGCGCCAAAATATTGCTTCCTTCCATATGTTTTAATGCCGACACTCGTAACATTTTTCTACAAACGAGCAGTTTAAAGTAGTGTAATTTAAGTATTAAATTATTCTGTGGTAAACCTTCAATTGGAAAAATATCTATATATATCGGGTGATATACAGGATGTTTCCGAGCTACGCCTCCCACAAAACTTTCTATAACTGTATCAAAATTATACAACCGAAATGATTCACAACATCGCGCAAAGCCATCATCATCAGGCATAGTTAATACATATTTTCCAATTCTGCCTTTAGTTAAATTAAAAAGTCTTTCACAATCTGGACGTGGCATATTAATATCTATATCATCATCCCAAGGAATAAATCCTTTATGTCTTATCGCTCCTAGAAGAGTCCCTCCAGATAAAAAATATCGTAATCCATGCTTATCACAAAATTCGACCAAATTATCCAACATATCAATTTGCACTTGCCGACTTTCCATTTGAGTCATTTTATTCCCACATTGACTTTTAGAAAATTTCAAATACTCATTATTCCCTTTTACCATTTCAATACCTCTTCTTTAATTATTCTTTGGGAAATTCTAATTCAAATAATACATGTTTTTCCCGTTCGGCTATACTTGGGATTTTCATATAATCTCCATACATTTTCTGCAAATACTTTTTTACATTTTTAGGCACATTCCAGTCATATCCTTCAAACTCACATTTAGAAACTTGTGCTAAATCTTCTCTTAGGTTTAATTCTCCAAAAAAATGTTTTCGACCAGAAGGAACACTGACATATTGAGAATTATTTTTTTTGCAAAGTCCATAACACCATTGAGCTATCATAGTCCAACGTTTAACTGACAAAAAACTCAACATTCTTCCTATTCCAATTTTAATTCGAAAAACAAATCTAACGTCCTCATTATCTTTCATAATTTTAGTCATTAAATCTCTATTTTTATAAAAATTTCTACACGATAGCAAAAAACCTGCTCCCATACATAATACTCCATGAATATTTCTAAGAATAATATTATCAAACGTATTTTCAATCCAAAAAATATCCACAAATATACCACATTCATTCGTATAAATATCTTCTTTGCCTCGACAAATCGTTCCTTTTAATCGAATTTTTCCCATAGTCAAACCATAATCATCTGTTCTACAAGTATGTATCCAATATTTATCCCCAAAAGATTCTTCAAAACAATTTAAAAATTTTTCTCTTTCACTTCCAAGAATAAACAAATCCATATCATCATCCCAAGGAATAAATCCTTTATGTCTAACCGCTCCTAACGCACTTCCTCCACATAGAGCATATGTAATATTGTTTTGTTCACAGACTTCGATAATATCCTTTGATATATCTAATAAAATTTTCTGTAATTTTTTTAATACTTCGCCTTCTAAACAAATGCAATCTTGATTATCCATTTGTAAGTTTTTAAAAACTGAAAAAGTTGATAAATTCATAATTCTTCCCCTTTCTTAAACGTATCAAAAACTTCCCTCATATTTCTCATGCATAAATTTTGCCTTTAAAAATGATACTATTTTTCTTTTCCAGTCAATCTTTTCCATATAAATACAAGGAATTTCTATAATATCAGTATTTTTTAACACACCAGTTTCCACTTGATATGTAAGCCATATATTAAAGATAATTTCACTTACCCTACCATAAAATCTTCCTTGAAAATCTGATAATTCCTGTACATCCATCCGACGTTCTAACTCAAAGAGAATATCAAATAACCATTCACAATATGAATCCAATAAGTCTTTTCTCATTATCATCATATTAAACATATATCCATAACGTTGTTTTAGTACTCTATCATACATACTTAAATATTCTGGATATTTATCACCAATTATTTTTCTTGTTACATCCAAATGCTCCGCATAATGGGTATGTGCATAATGCGAATACAAAGTTTCAATATAATATTTGCGTTTGTTAGGAACAATGATTTTGTATTTTTTTAGCAAAAATTTAGCTTCTTTGCTATTTAATACGTTTGCAAAAGGATCTTTTCCTTTTTTCCTTGCAGAAAAATGACGTCGATAATGTGCTAAACCTAAGAAATCAACCTCTAAATTTTTCCAAGCCCAATACAATCCTGTAAGTTCACAAAAAGAGGGATTTTTCCCAGAAATATTATCTCCTGTATTGTCCTTCACATATCCTAAATCTAAATCTTTTCCTTGTTCGTCTTTCTTACCTTCAGCTCCTACATGTAATGGCAAATATAAATTATCATCTGGCATTTGATATTTTTTATGTGTTGCTATTACAACTTTAATAACTGATTTAGAACTTTTCATTATCTATTCCTCTGTCATCATTTAATCATGAATTTATACTGTACTTTTTCATTTATTCAAATCTTCTTTAATCTGCGTCGTACTTATTTCAGGCGTTCTTGGCAAATATACGACCTCAACTCCTTCTTCTTTTAAGAAGTCAAATTTGCCTCTCCAGTCATCACCCATAACAAATGTATCAATGTGGTATTCATGAACATCGTTTCGCTTCTGCTCCCAGCTTTCTTCTGGAATTACCAAATCTACATATCGTGTTGCCAGTAACAATTCTTTACGCTGTTCATAGGTGAAATAACATTTTTTGTGTTTCATATTCCAATTAAACTCGTCGGAAGACAAGACAACAACCAAATAATCGCCCAAAGCTTTTGCACGGCGAAGTAAATTGATGTGTCCATAATGAAGCAGATCGAATGTTCCATAAGTAATGACACGCTTCATACCGCCGCTACGTTTATTTTTCAAGATTGTATTTTCGAAATTAAGGTCAAGCATAGATTTCGAAAGTTCCGTTTTCTTATGTCTGCCCATAAGTGCTTTCACTGTTTTTGCTGGATCTGCACCTTCATTTATAACTCCGTTGATTGCTTCGATAATCGGCATTTCTACGCGATAACGCTCTTTTAATTTCATTGCTGCCGGCAATGCATTGATTCCTTCGACAACCATGCCAACTTCTTTTACTGCTTCATCGGGTGTATAACCTTGTCCGATTAAATGACCCGCTCTGTTATTACGACTGTGAATACTCGTTGCCGTTACAATCAAATCACCAATTCCAGCTAACCCATTAAAAGTTTGTTCCATACATCCCATAGCAATGCCAAGTCTTGATATTTCTGCCATACCTCTTGTGATCAATGCTGCTTTTGCATTATCCCCATAGCCAAGTCCTGCTGATACTCCTGCTGCCAATGCGATAATATTTTTCATTGCCCCGCAAAGTTCTACTCCTGTCGTATCTCCATTCGTGTAAACACGCATACAAGTATTCATAAATACATCTTGCACTAGTTCTGCTGCTTCCATATCACTGCAGGCAGATACAATTGTCGTCGGCATATCAAGGGATACCTCTTCCGCATGTGTTGGACCGGAAAGAGCAACTAATTTTACATTTTTATGTCCGCCATCTTTTTGCAGTTCATCTTGAATTACTTCTGACATAGTATAAAGAGTGTCTGCTTCAATTCCTTTCGCTACATCTACGATAATTTGCCCATCCGGAATAAATTCTCTGGCAGTTGCCGTAGTCGAACGAACAAACACAGAAGGAACTGCAAAAAGCAAAATATCTTTCTCTTTACAAACTTCTTCTATATCTTTTGTAAACACGATCTCATCTGGAATTTGCATCTTTGGCAAATTAGGATGAACACGTTTTGTTGAAAATTCATCTACTTCTTTTTCAATTGCTGACCACACTGTTACTGCATGACCTGTGTTAGAAAGCATTCTTGAAAGTGCCATTCCCCAGGTACCTGCGCCTAAAACTCCAATTTTCTTCATCATACTTCTCATTTCTTTCTTTTATTTTTATTATTTGTCAATGTTATACGCTACCTTTTCTCCCAAGGACAACGCCGATTGTTTGGAATAGAATTTTAATGTCTAAACCAATATTCCATTCAGAAATATATTTTGTATCCAATCGTACGATTTCTTCAAAGTCAGTAATATCACTTCTTCCACTCACCTGCCACATACCAGTAATCCCCGGTTTTGTTGCCAATCTGGCTCTGTGATGAAGTTCATATTGCTCCCATTCATCAACAGTCGGCGGTCTTGTCCCAACTAAGCTCATATCCCCTTTTAATACATTCCAAAACTGTGGAAATTCATCAATGGATGTTTCACGGATGAAATTACCAATTCCCTTAATAATCCTTGGATCATCATCGATTTTAAACATCAGACCATCCATCTTATTTTGTTCCATTAAATCTTTTTTACGTTTTTCAGCATCCATATACATACTGCGGAATTTATATATTTTAAACTTTCTTCCATTTTTACCAATGCGGGTTTGCGAAAAGAAAATAGGTCCTGGTGATTTCACATAGATAATTGGTCCTACGATAACAGTCAGAATTCCAGTTAGAAATAATCCTACGAAACCACCTGCAATATCCATCACACGCTTAAAGAAAATCTGGCGATTCGATGAAATCTTCATACTCTTCGAGACAACCGTATAACCTTCCACCTCTTCGATAATTTGATTGTACATACTCTTACCGATATGTGCCAGTCGAAGATGAACAACCAACCCCATCGTTCCACACTGTTCTATCATATCATCTGGTAAATGCATTTCTCGCGGCACATCAAATAAAATTTCATCTGTCCAACTTGATTGTATTGCATCAATAGATGCGGTTTCGCCATTATAAACTGATATATTTTTATAAGATTTGATAGATTGACTCGACGCATCAAGTAATCCAATCCCAGTAATTTCAAATTCACTATAGGGATTATTAAGAAAATTATCGACAATTTTTTTATAATTATCAGAACTTGTCATGATGAACATGGCTCTTTTTTTAGAGATTTCTATATGATTTCTTAACCAATATTTTAAAAGAATTCTTCCGATATATAAAAATGCAACAGCAAAACAGGGAAATAATAGTGCAAACTTTCGAGAATAGGAGGCCGATATTTTTAAAATAAATAAATATAGAACCATCCCAACAGTTGTAAAAGCCACTAGTTTAACGACTTCTTTAAATTCCTGCCAATAACCACGTCGCAATATTCCATGATAATTTTCTTGGAAGAAACCAAAGCATAACGCAAATAGAACAATAACAAGAGCAACACTGCGATATAAAGATACATCGCTCACCCAAGCATCATTAAATCGATAAAAATAAGTTATGATATAAGATATCAGTAACAAAACTACATCAAGCAAAATAAAATCCCAGTGTTTCAGCCAACTAACTTTTCGACCTCGATACATGAATTTTCTCCCCATCTTTCATTCAAACTTACAACTTATTATATCGACGATACTCCTAATTGACAAGCAAATTTCATTTTTTTTTAATGAAATAACAAGATAAAATACAAAATTTTTCAAATTTTGTAAACTGATTTTATTGTTTTATAAATTATTTTATAAAATAACGAATATTTCATTTTTATCTGGATAGATTAGTAATAATAACGGGGGTATTTTATTGATATGTTCATTTTTATTCTTATATTATTGGTGCTTATCTTCCTGTTATGGTGCTGCATTCATTGCAAGACTCCAGCAGATCATACGTTAGATGATCAATTTCAGGAAGATTATATAAAAAAATACAAGAATTGAATCCCTTTCTATTATTTCAAAAGAGATTCCTTCTTGTATTTTTTTACAATTCTTTTTTGATTGTCTTGACAACTGCTTTCACATTTTTCAAATTTTCCACCGTATGTCCCGGATGTTCCAGAGAATGATTACAACCTTCAAAGATTCCACCCACTTTTTTTGGATAACGTTTCACAGCCTTGGCAACTTTTTTAGATGAAATATAAGGATCAGCAGTTCCGCTAAAAAACAATCCATTCACCTTCCCAAGATATGGCATTGTCGCCGGAATCGGTGTAATCAGAAATTGTTTCACTTTTAAACCTAGATATTTTTCTACATCGCAAGCAATCACAGTACCAATACTTTTCGAAATAAAAACAATCTTTTCATAATGACTCCAATCAATATTTTTTAATTGATTTTCTAGTACTCGCGTTTTTGCTAGTTCAATGACAGGAATCAATTCTGCCTCTTTTCGCCCTTTAAAAGTATGTATATCGTCACCATAATCTAATTGTAACACTCTGTACCCGGCATCTCTGGCAACTGATGCGGTATAATATAACAACGGTTTTGTGCATGTATACCCAACACCTGGAAATATAACCGCTAATTTCTTCATCTTCTTCACCTTCTAACTTAAATTTCTTTCTTATTTAATTATAATGCATTTTTTCAATTCCGTCTATTCTAACATATGAAGCTTGCATCCGATTACGTATCGAGAAAAACATTTAAAGTCTGTCCGAAATCCTGACAATATGATAGAATGAATGCGTCAGTCTAGACAACCTATTTTATCTGATATAAAAAAGCGAAAGGAGGTTTCATCTTATGAAATCATCTTCTAATTTAAAAACTTTACTGCTAAATATTGACCACAAAGGCTATCCTGCCTATAAGAGTACAAAAGGTAGTTATCAGTTCCCTACTTATAGATTCACGATTGATCATGTACAAGGTGATCCATTTGCCGCGCCTTCAAAGGTAAGTATCGAAATAGATGGCTCCACAGCCGGATTTCCGAAGAACACATGGGACACAGCTTATAAACGAATCGCACTCTGTGATCATTTGTTGCGCTTATTTGGAAAATCTCTAGAAAAATATAGTTTTAAAGCAAAGGGATCGGGTAAAAGCGGATTGATTGCTGTCAGCCGATGTGGACAGGAAATACTAGAACGAACCGCCTGTAGCATCGACTCTGATGATGGCGCTGTATCCGTACATTTTGAAATCGGTTTCCCTGCTAATGGAAGGACGATAAACGCCAGAGAATTGATCAAAATTTTATTTGATTTTCTCCCCAAATGTGTCAATCAATCCTTAATCTATCAAAATATTGATGCCAAAGCTTTAGAAAAAACAATTTTTTTGAGCGAAGACCAGCATTATATCCGCAAGCAACTTCCAATTTTAGGACTAACCGCCTTTGTTGCCGATGGTTCTATTTTGCCAAGACAAAGTGGCGTGTCCCAACGACCATTAAAAAATGCGACTCCATTTCAATCGCCCGTACAACATCGAGTTACCTTGGAATTGCCACACTATGGTACCATAACCGGTATGGGCATTCCGAAAGGCATCACATTAATTGTCGGTGGTGGATATCACGGTAAATCAACTTTATTAAAAGCATTAGAACTTGGCGTCTATCATCACATTGCCGGAGATGGCAGAGAATACGTCATCACGGATGATACTGCTATGAAAATCCGTGCAGAAGATGGTCGTAGTATTAAAAATACTGACATTTCCATGTTTATCAACAATCTTCCAAACGGAAAAGATACGGTTCATTTTTCTACTGATGATGCAAGTGGAAGTACCTCTCAGGCCGGCAATATCATTGAAGCAATAGAGGCTGGAACAAATTTATTTTTGATTGATGAGGATACCAGTGCTACAAACTTTATGATTCGTGATGAACTGATGCAGCGCGTAGTCAATCGTGAAAATGAACCGATCACACCATTTATCGAACGCGTGCGTGATTTATACAATATCCAGGGAATTTCCTCGATTATCGTGGCTGGAAGCTCTGGCTCTTATTTCCATGTGGCAGATCATATTTTACAGATGGATCAATATGTACCAAAAGATATTACGGTTTTTGCCAAAAAAGAAGCTGCTGCATTTCCGGCCATTATGTTGCCAAAGGATTCCGGCAAAAAACCGTCTTTTGAGCGAATATTTACTCCTAATCCAATGCTCAAAAAGGAACGCCGCCTGAAAATGAAGGCATCAGGCAAAGATGCATTTTCGATTAACAAGGAAACCATTGATATCCGATATTTAGAGCAGATTGCAGATTCTGAGCAGACTGCTGCTCTGGGATATTGTCTTCTTTATATACAGTTGCATTTGATGAATGGGAAAAAAACCGTTCAACAACTCGTGGATGAATTGTTTGCTCTGATAAACCAAAAAGGACTAGCTGTCATCTTGGATAGCAATTATGTAAGAAGCGGCTTAGCAATGCCTAGAAAACAAGAAATATACGGAGCGATCAATCGATATAGAAAGCTGTAAAAACAAAGGAGATGGAAACAAAATCCATCTCCTTTTCTTTGCGCAAAGATACAAGGCAAACCGAGGAAACTGACAGAGCGTATTTCATCCGGTTTGAATTAAGCCTGAAACGTTTTCAATGCCTCTATCGTCTGTGCAATCAACTCTTCCAATGTCCAACCAAGCATATCTGCCCCTCTTTGTATCACCTCACGAGAACATCCAGCCGCAAAGTTTTTACTTTTGTATTTTTTCTTCACAGATTTTACCTTTAAATCTTGCACACTTTTTGATGGTCTCATCAAAACAACGGCACCGATCAGACCTGTCAATTCATCAACCGCATATAAAACCTTTTCCATTTCATGTTCCGGTTTGATATCCACCGTAATGGCATAGCCATGGCTCGCCGTTGCGTGAATAATCCTTTCATCCACACCACGTTCACGCATGATTTCCTGCTCTTTGATGCAATGCTGCTCCGGATACAACTCAAAATCAAGATCATGCAATAATCCGACGATGCCCCAAAAGTCTTTTTCCTCACCGTACCCAAGTTTATCGGCAAAATATCTCATAGTATTTTCCACAATCTGGGCGTGTTCTAAATGAAATTCTTCTTTATTATATTCTGTTAATAATTCCCATGCTTCTTCTCGTGTCATCATATCATCCCTTCTCACCTTTATGCGATTGCTTCCCCAAAATCATAGGAAAGCTTTGATTTCTCTATACATTTTAAAATAGCTTTGGCTAATTTCAAATGATTTTCTCGGTCCAAATGTTCGCGATCTTTTTTACTTGCTTCTGCCACATCACAAGCGGCTAAAAAATCACACTGATATTTTTTGGCAATTTCTTTATAAACATCTTTTAATCCCTTGGAAACTTCAACTGATATCTGATCAAACTCTGGGTCAAACTCTGGTTTCCAAACTTCATCCCCCAATAAGATTGGTGATATCAACAGAATCTCAATCTGTTCATCAACCGCCTTTATCTGTTCGATCAATCGTTCTATTCCTGCACCAATCTTTTGTGGAGTCGTGTGAAAACAAGTTTTACAGTCATTGGTGCCAAGCATAAGGATTACCTGATCGATCGGTTTATGACTTTCTAGTAAGGTAGGCAACATAGAAGATCCGTTTCTTCCTTCCCGATAAAGATCATCAAATATTGTTGTTCTTCCACATAGCCCCTCTTCAATAATCCTGTAACCTTTTTTATATAAATGTTTTTCCAAAATACCAGTCCATCTAATATCTCTATCATAACGATTCTGTGTGCCTGGTACTAAACCATATGTATTTGAATCGCCAAAACACAAAATTTCTTTCATACCTGTCACCTCTTTTATTATTCCTATTATTCACATAGGTTATATATGGATATTATAATAGTTAAAAAGAGTTGTCAAGAATTTTTTTCTTTTTTCAACCGAATGAAATACGCTCTGTGAGTTTCATCTGGTCGCATCCTCGCGGAGCGTTTTTTATTTCATAGGAAATTACAACGTAATTTCCTATGAAATAAAAAAATAGCTCTATACAAAATCAATGAACATTTGTACAAAGCTATTTCTCATCTTTTCTAATTAAAATATCAAATTATCTTACCATATCTCTGGTAATTTCTTCAATAGAATGAGCACCACACATTTGCATCGTATCCTTTAATTCACTGCCAATCTTATCAATATAGGCTTTTACCCCTTCACTGCCGCCACCATAAACAGATACTACAAATGGACGACAGATAAGGATACCATCAGCACCAAGTGCCAATGCCTTAAATACATCTGTACCGGAACGAATACCCCCATCTACTAAAATCTTCATAGATCCACCAACCTCGTCAGCAATCGCTTCTAAAACCTCTGCAGTAGCAGGGCACTGATCGAGTACACGTCCACCATGATTGGATACAACAATCGCAGATGCACCAGCTTCTTTTGCTTTTCTTGCACCTTTCACTGTCATAACTCCTTTAACAATAAATGGAACTCCAGCCATTTTAACAATTTCAGCTAATTCTTCTACCGTTTTGCTTCCCGCTGGAGGATTCATATTTTTAAGAAATGGTAATCCAGCTGCATCTACATCCATCGCTACTGCAAATGCTCCAGATTTATGTACTAAATCCATTTTTTCTTTGACCGTATCTAAATTCCATGGTTTGATCGTCGGCACACCAAATCCACCATTTTCACCGATTGCAAGCGTTGCCGCCTCCATAACAGCAGGATTGGTTCCATCTCCGGTAAATGCTGCGATTCCAGCTTTGGCACAAGTGGAAACCAGAACTTTGTTATAAGAAACATCGTCATATTTTTCACTATAATGCAGATTTACTGCACCAACAGGTCCAGCAAAAAACGGATATGCAAATTCTTTGCCAAATAACGTGCACGTTGTATCAATATCTCCACCGGCACATAAGGTATCCATATTGACACGAATATCCTGCCATTTATCATAATTGCGGATTGCAGTATCACCTACGCCTTTTGCTCCTGGTCCAGGAATCTGATTTTTGCATGCCTTTCCATTACAAACAGGACATGCTTTACAGTATTTCCCGATATCTCCTCTTGCCTGTTCTAACACTTCATTATAAATCATTTCTATTCCTCCTTCATCTATTCCATCACATGAATTAGAATACTTTCTTGTGAGTTTTTCGTAGTCGAATGTTTTTCACGTAACTTCACCATAAAAACACATAATTCTATATAAAGTATAGCACTCTGCGGATAGCGGTTCAATATAGGTTTTCAGTATTTTAATCTTTTGCAATTGCCAATTGGTTGACCAGTTTTTATTTCACCTTTTTCACTTTATTTCTTTCACTTTTTCCCATTTTTCTTGTAATATCGAGAATATCATTATATAATAGAAAAGTGCTTTAATTAAAATTTAAAAGAAAGAAAATAGGCATAAATGACTATAAAATTTATAAGGAAAGAAGGAATTTATAATGAATTTTAGTGAAATTAATCCAGCTGCACGTATGCTTATGTGTCCAGGTCCAGTAGAATCTGATCCTCGTGTTTTACGTGCAATGTCTGCTCCTATTCTTGGCCAGTTTGATCCACAATTTTTAGGCTATATGGCAGAAACACAGGAAATGGCACGTAAAGTATTCCAGACATCTAACAAACAAACTTACTGTGTTGATACTACTTCTCGTGGTGGTCTTGAAACAGTATTGACTGGCGCAATCTGCCCAGGCGATAAAGTCTTAATTCCTGCATTTGGACGTTTTGGCTATTTGTTATCTGAAATTTTGGAACGTTGTGGTGCTGAAATCACACTTCTCGAAAGAGAATGGGGTACTGTATTCGAACCAGAAGAAATCGAAGCAGAATTAAAGAAAGGTGGATACAAAGCAGTTGCCTGCATCCATGGTGAAACTTCTACTTCTATGATGCAGCCTATGGAAGAACTTGGAAAAATCTGCAAAAAATACGACGCTTTATTGATTGTCGATACCGTGGCGACTCTTGGCGGTGTTGATATACGTGTCGATGAATGGGGCATTGACGGATGTATCGCTGGTACACAGAAATGTATTTCTGCTCCATCTGGATCCGCATTGATTACTTATAATGATAAAATCCATGAAATTGTTCTAGCAAGAAAAAAAGTAGAAAAAGGTATCCGTATCGACTCTGACGTTGATGGAGATTTACCACAGATTCCAAGTAATTATCTTGATCTTGCTCAGTTAGAAGATTATTGGGGACCTCGTCACCTAAATCATCATACAGAATCTACCAGTATGCAATATGCTGTGCATGAAGCACTCCGCTGTATCATGCAGGAAGGACTTCAGGAAAGATTTGACCGTCACAGCTTAAATGACAAAGCTTTATGTGCCGGACTCCAGGCAATGGGACTTGAAATTTTTGGTGATATCAAGAACAAAATGCCGGTTGTTACAGCCATCAATATTCCAGAAGGCATTGATGGACCTACTTTAAGAGGTCAGTTATTAAACGATTTCGGAATCGAAGTTGCAACATCATTCGGACCATTAGATGGCAAAATTATTCGTATCGGTAACATGGGATATTGCAGCCAGAAACGTAACATCCTGATTCTTTTAAGTGCTTTAGAAGCTGTTCTTGTTCATAACAAGGTAAAAATCAATGTCAGTGATGGTGTGGAAGCCGCTTTAGAAGTATATCAAAATGCGAAATAAAGTCGTTTGAACCAGACAAAACACACATTACAAGTTTTACTGTTTGTGTACGACGATAAATAAAAATGCTCTCATCTTAATGATGGGAGCATTTTTTTATCTATAATTATATCTTTCCATAGATCGGTGTAAATGTTCACTCATTGCCTTACTGGCAGCGGTTCCATCTTTGGATAAAATAGCACCATAGATTAACTGGTGTTCATCTTTGATCTGCCTAAGTTGTTCTTCGTTTATCATGCCAGTACCGCTGACACGTCTCATCAGATTACTGATTGTCTGAATCATACTATAAATTACCTGATTTCCAGAACATTCTGCAATACAGATATGAAATTCAAGATCACACTCTAAGAATTTTTTATAATCTTTTTCCATGTAGGCAGCATGAATATTACTCGTAATCTGATGTAGCTTTTCTAAACTTTCTGTTTTTTGAGAAATCGCCGCAAGTTCTGCTGCTTTTATTTCCAAAGTATTTCTGACTGTCAAAATATTATCTGTCTGATTACCATTCATAAACAAGGACCAAGATAATGGAATAATGAAAAAGTTGGATTCATTATTGGTAATAAAAGTACCCTGTCCTGGTCGAATATCGATCATTCCCAGGACATCAAGTACTTTTAATGCCTCACGAATGGCAGAACGACCTACTCCAAGCTTTTCTGCCAGAACACGATCTGATTCCACCTTATCTCCTTTTTTTAACTCTTTATCAAATAATTTTTCCGAAAAATACATCGTAAGACGATACACAAGTTGCTTAATATTTCCTTTTTGTGACCGAATTTTATTGATATTTTGTGTTTCTTTCTTACTTGGAAGTTCTAAATCCAAACGTTCTGCAAACGTTTCTCCGTCCATAGAAAAAAGCATGACGTCAATTCCAAGACTTTCTGAAGCAGAAAGAATCACTTCATTTAGCCTTGTACCGCCTTTGGCTTCGAGATTTGAAAATGTAGCCACACTCATCGATGGCTTGCCATTTTCATTCGTCAAAAACTGATTAATAAAATCTTTTTGCGTCAGACCAAGATATCTTCTCAAATAACGGACATTATCTTTTTTATTTAATGAACTTAATTTTACATCTCCCATATTAAACCTCGATTCCCAACGTTTCCTCCAAAAAGTTTCAACCGCAAAATCTCACATTATCTACTTAAAAGATTGATGGCAAGGTCTGTCATAACAACAGACGCCTTTGCAAAAGAACTATATTTTGTAAATTCAACCGGGCAATGACTTCTGCCCTCTCTGCTTGGCACAAAAAGCATAACTGTTGGTAACTGCTGCCCAATCTCAAGGGAATCATGACCAGCACCGCTTGGAAGATATTTATAAGAATAGTTATGTTCCTTACAGCTTTCCTCCATGATTGAAAGCATCTCCTGTGATAAATCAACCGGTGTAATCACAAGCTTGGTATCCATCTCATAGCTTCCACCCATCATTTGTACTTCTCGATCCAAAGCAGCACGAATCCTATTTGCGATATCATTTATATTATCATTGTTCTTCGAGCGAATATCAACTGTAAATTCACATTTTTCTGCTACAATGTTCATTCCACCCGGAACTGTATTTATGTAACCAATCGTTGCCACTGTTCCATCTGCTTTTTCTCTCGCCCAATCAGGAATCTTGGAAATCACTTTTGTGGCAGCGTCAACTGCATCCATACGCATATCCATAGGGGTTGTGCCTGCGTGGTCTGCTCTTCCATTGACTGTTACCATATATCTTTGAATACCCACAATACAATCAACAAGTCCGATTTCAATTTTTTCTGTATCTAGAACCGGTCCTTGTTCAATATGGGCTTCCATGAAATATCCAATCGAATTATCCGGCCATTTTGCCTGCTCTATCATTTCCGGATCCAAACCATATTCCTGCATCGCTTCATAAATGGAAATTCCATCTGTATCTTTAAATTTTTTGCAGTATTCTACATCCCGATGCCCAAGCATGGCACCAGAGCCAAAATATCCGGTTCCAAAACGCATTCCTTCTTCATCACAAAAACCAACTGCCACAAAGTTACGATTTAATTTTACGCCTTGTTCCCTTAATTGTCTTGCCACTTCAATCGCACAGATCACTCCGGCAATGCCGTCATAATCTCCACCATTGACTACCGAGTCATAATGAGATCCCATCATGACACATGGAGCTTCCGGATTCTCTCCTTTTAATACTCCAAACACATTACCAGTTACATCTTCTGATACCTCAAGTCCTGCATCTTTCATTAATTCTTTTAAGTAATCAACGGCTTTTCTGGCCTCCTTGGTAAATGGCAGTCTTGTGCATCCATTTCCAGGAGTTGCTGTATACCGTTTCAAATATTCCAAATCTTTTGCAATTCTACCTGTAATCTCTTCAATAGCCATACGATTACCCCTTCCTTTGTTTGTCATGTATTATTTTCGTTATTCAGTTTATAACTTACATTCGCTATTTTTTAAACCGGTCGATAATATGTACTTTGATTGGAGAATACAGCATAGCGATGACAATCAACGCAAATCCCACTGAGCACATCGTTGTACTTGACGCATTTAGTCCCGCAACAATCACTGCAAAAGCAATCATGATCACAATAAATGCAATCGTCAGTTCTCCTTCTTTTGTTTTAAAAAAATTATTTTTTTCCATATTTTGTTCTCCTTCACGTCCTCTACAAGCCAACCATCACAAAGACGATCATACCGATCAAAATAGTTGCCGGTAATGTAATCACAATGATACGTTTCAATATCTTACCTTCGCTGCCGAGAATATTTGCTGTCGTCGTTCCCAATACAATATTACTTGGACTCGACACGCAACCAATCGATGCACCCGCAGACTGAGCACCTAATATCGCGGCTGTATTGACATGTAATAACTTCGCAGTTGTCATCTGAAAACCGCCAAATAAAATGTTCGAACTCATATTACTTCCAGTCATAAAGGTTCCTAAAAGACCAACAAAAGGCGCAAGAATAATGTATACTTTTCCTAACATATTCGCAATTCCATTTGCCAGGACAACGGTTTGTCCGGTTCCACCCATAATCTTAGACATCATCACTAATCCGATAATCGCAATCCCAGATGGCATCGTCATAGAGATAGACTGAATGAAAACTCTTTTTCCTCCGCCTTTTTTGATCCATCCATTCTTTCTATAATATATCAAACCAATCACAGCAGATATGAACAGAAACATGCTTGCATGCGTAAAAGGAGAAAGTGCTGAAAAATTCTCAACCGCAGCATTTACGTATCCATATCCAGTTGATGTCTCCGGAAAAGAAAAACCAAATGACACCTGACCTAAAAAACTATGGATAGGCTCTACGACCAATACGATCAATGTGATTGCCGAGAGAAGAAAATATGGCACAAATGCATGTACGAGAGTCATATCCGGTAATTCTTCTTCCGAATCGGAATCTTCAAAATCACGATTCATGATCGGACTATCCTCTATTTTCCACTCATCCTGATATATTTTCAATTTACTCAAAAGTAAAATGACGATCAAAGAGATACATGCCGGTACAAAACAAGATATGGTTGTATTCACCTGACTAAACAACAGTTCACCGCCACCCTGAATCGCAGACAGCAATACAACTGCCGGAAATCCTTTTTTTAATGCTTTCCCTTTTCCATAGAACCAGCAAAGTACAAATCCTACAATGATATTCCACAGAAAAAGAAACGATGCTGTCCAGAACGCTGTTACAAAGTATTCATGACTTCCAACCGTCAGATTCGCTGACATTGCAAGCGAATCCCATGCCGCGCCAAGGGTTCCAAAGGTATTTCCCCATGATTGCCCAAATAATGGAATGATAACCGCCCATAAAGGTGTAACTCCAATTCCGATCAACAACGGTGCCCCCACGGCTACCGGTACTCCAAAACCAGTAATTCCCTGAAGAAAACTTTCAAAAATCCATCCCATCGCCAGAACTAGCAGTAGCTCATTTGGTAATAGCTTGCGCATACCATTTCGAATGACCAAAAACGCTTTTGCCTCATTTCCAACCTGATACAAAAGAACTGCTGTCCAGACGATCAGCCAAATGGTCAGCGCATTCCAGATTCCCTTTACACTTTCCGCAGCAATCAGCACAATGTCCGCTTTATAAACAAAAATTCCAGTAATAATTGTAATCACAAATCCTACAGGTGCGGCCTCTGTTGCTCCCCATCCACATTTGATTAATAAAAATAAAAGGACGATAATGGGCAAACATGCCATTCCCCACATAAATGGATTAATTGGTATATTCATTTCTTTCTCCTAACTGCTCATTTTATGGTTTAATAATTTATATGTGTATGATCGTTCCCGTTTTACCCGCAATCCCTTCGCTTGCTTTATCAAGCAGGGTAATGAGAGTGCGTCTTCCCTCACCAGACTCTGCAAAGCGAATCGCAGCCTCAATTTTCGGGAGCATAGAACCCTTTGCAAACTGATTTTCTTCTATATATTTCTTTGCCTGTTCTACTGTTAGATCAGATAACCATTCCTGATCTTCTTTTCCAAAGTTGATGGCAACTTTTTCTACCGCTGTTAAAATAATCAGATAATCAGCATCTAACTGGGAGGCAAGCAAACTACTTGCATTATCTTTATCAATCACTGCATTGACGCCGACGAGTCTTCCTTTCGCATCACTGACTACCGGAATTCCGCCACCACCGCAGGTAATTACAATATGACCTGCATGGACAAGTGTTTTAATTGTTTCCAATTCACGGATCCGCTGTGGCATCGGCGAAGCCACCACAACCCGGTAACCCCTGCCTGCATCTTCCATACAGTGTACTCCATTTATTTCATTTTCTGCGGCTTCTTTTTTTGTGAGAAATCTTCCAATTGGTTTTGTCGGATTTGAAAAAGCCTCATCATCTTTATTAACTTCTATTTGTGAAAGAATTGTAGATACTTTGCCATCAATCCCGCGACTATATAGTTCATATTTAATCGCATTTTGTAAATCAATCCCTATATAGCCCTGACTCATTGCCACACAGGTAGGAAGTGGTATCTGTTTATAATTATCATGTAAAACAACTAGATTATCCATGGCATTTTGAATCATGCCAACCTGTGGTCCATTCCCATGTGTAATAATAATATCCAGTCCCTGCTGTGCAAGATCTACAATTACTTTTGCTGTTTTTGCCACCGCTACCTTTTGTTCTTCCACATCTTTTCCAAGTGCGTTTCCACCAAGGGCGAGCACAACTTTTTTCCTGCTCATAGGCACCTCCAATATTTCTAATATACAAACCGGATAAAACCCGCTCTAATATACTATGCTTTAAATCCTAATTTTTTCGCATATGCCTTGATTGCTTTTTCAAAACATTCAATTGGCGGATGCACAGTACCAGCCCCAATTTGTCCATATCCGGCAATCTTATGGGCAATGCCTGTATTAATAACCGGTGTAATTCTTTTTTCTACTACAAGTCTGGCATCAATTCCCAGACAGATTCCCTGGAAATTCCATGTTGGAACTGTAAAGTTTGGATTGCGGTCAATCACAATTTCTGTCATCTCGTTGCTTGTACGAAGTGCATCTTCATATCCTCCCGCACCGACAAATCTGGTAACTGCTGGCGCTGCAATCATTGCCATACCACCAACACCAAATGTCTCCGTAATGGCACTATCACCCATATCCGGGCAGGCATCTTCACCGTCATATCCTGTAAAATACAATCCCTGTGGAATATTGACCGGTCCGGTAAACCACTCATCTCCCATACCGGCGATACGAATACCAAATTCATATCCATTTCTACACATCGCGGTGACAATCGTACCTTCCTCGATCATACGGGCTCCGTCCATAACCGCTTTTCCGGTCGCCATCATGATATTTAAGAAGAACTGATCCGTATCTGCTAAAAACTTCATAACATCATAACGATCTTTTTCATCCATATCCATAGCTGTGATGATTGGCGCAACTTCTTTTAAAAATGCAAGAGAAGCTGCAATATTTCTCTGATGGAATTCATCGCCCATGGCAACTGCTTTTGCGATCAATGGATTTAATGCAAGACCATTTTCCATCGAACGAAGCGCTTTGCCAAGCACTGGTCCTAAGACATCTCTTTGCCAACGCAGACGATTGACTACTTCTTCATCATAGGCACCAAATCGTAGTACCTTTCCAATTCCTTCATTCATCGTACAATATGCCCGATTGCCATCTGTTTCATTTTCTACAATGAAAACTGCCATATTAGGTGAGGTAATACCACCCATTGGACCTACCGCATTTACATGATGACAAGGGATGAATTTGATTTCTCCCGCTTCTAACATCTTTCTTGCATCTGCTTCATTGTCTGCCCATTCCTCGAATAAAACAGCTCCTACACAAGATCCCTGCATTGGATCTGGCATATTACAATAATCCACTGGTGGACCAGCATGCAGAAGTACCTTTCCCGCATTTAATTCTGGAATTACTTCTTTCGCACGTACATTATCTTTCAAAACCGGCTGACTTGCCACAACCTTTGCTGTCACACGGCGATTTGCTTCATCAATACCATCATAATTTCTCAAGAAATTCAATGTCTTGATCAATTCAATGTCCCCTCCTGCTGGTGGCATCCAGTCATACTGCACCACTTCACATCCAAACGATTCGACAACTTCGGCAAAGCTTTTAAGTCCAACATTGATAATACGTGGCTTTTGAGAAAGAAGCACTCTTAATGAATCAGATGGAACTGCCTTTTCTACCTCTACTATTTTCTTTGGACGAATTTCTTTTAATGGTTCCTCAAAATCTCTGCCGATTGCACGAATTGCAGTACGACACGCAAGTTTGTTATTCTCACATACGATCACTCCGGCTTCTTTTAACTTATTGACTGCTTCATCATAACCCTGGAAATCGCTTTTGGTACCACAAACGGTTGCCACAAAAAATACGTTTCTTCCTGCGGCCTCTGCTTTATCGCGCAACTTAATAATCGATGGCAACAATGCTCCTGCCATATCTTCATGAGAACCATATCCAAGCATAATATCAAATAAGATGACTCCTGTAGATTCATCATCCATTGCTTCTTGCATACATTCGATTCGTTTTGCCGGATCAATCATCGGATGTGGTTTTCCTTTTGTATAAGCATCATCTCCAAGGTCAATGACTACATTTCCGTCCAACTGGAGCATGTAGCCTTCGATATCTTCTGGTGGTACCTCACAGTTCATGGCATCTTTGATCAACATTGCCGCCTCATTGGCAAGTGTTCCACCTGAATAATATGCTTTGATCGTTTTCTTTTCTTCTGCTTTAAAAAATGTGGATTCATCCACCTCTACGGTTGCCTCTGCGATTTCCTCTCCACGCACAAGGCTAACTGCCAAGCGAGCCGCTTCATCTAATGTATAAGTATGATAGAAATTTTCTTCGTGATATTCCGGTTTTTCACCGACAAACAATGTGACAACTGGTTTACTAAAAGCACTTAATCTATCTGCAATCTTATCTCTTACTTCTTTTGCCGGTGGTTTGGAAACGATAATTAACACTTTCACACTGTCATCATCTTCCATAGCATCAATCATATCCATCATCGTGATACCACCAACGGCAGCATTTAAGTCGCGACCACCAATACCGATCGCATTAGTGACCCCTTCTCCTAGACGATCAATAATCGTTGTCAGTTCCTGAATACCGGTTCCTGATGCACCAATAATTCCAATGGAACCTGGAGCTACCTTGTTTGTAAAGGCAATCGGAACTCCTTGTATAATACCGGTACCACAGTCTGGACCCATGACAGAAAGACCTTTTTTATGTGCTTTTTCTTTCAAAGCCTTTTCGTCTTCGATTGTTACGTTATCACTAAACATAAAGACATTTAATCCTTCATCCAAGGCACGATCTGCCTCTAATGCCGCATACGCACCAGGAATAGAAATAACCGCAAGATTTGCATCTGGAAGTTTGTCCATTGCTTTATCCCATGATTTTACGCTCTCTGTTCCCTTTGTGGCTGATGCACCTGCAGATTGTTTCTTTAAAAATTCTTCCACTTTTTCCATGATTACATCTAATAGACTGTCATCATCAACATCAGCGACAACAACCATATCATTCGCTGTCGCTTCCATCAGTTCCTCCGTATCCAGACCGCTCTGCTTGAAAATATCTTTATTTGCCGGCGTTGCCATCATAATAGAAACTTTTTTTACCCCTTTAATCGTAGAGATTTCATTTGTCAGAAGCATCAAAACAACAGAATCCTGATAGCTTCCTTTTTTCACGACTGTTCTTAACATCCTTCGTTTTCTCCTTTATTCTGCAAATCTATTTTTATGATCGTATCTATCATAGTGAATATCATCACTTTTCAAATATTCATAAATCTCATCAACAACTTCGATACCGCCCTGTGCATAGGCTTTCTCTCTTCTAAGAATTGCTCTTTCTCCTGGATAATAAACCTTACCATAGCCTTCTGCTGCCGGTATCTCGCCAAGTTCATCACATACCTGTGACATTCTCTTCTTAAATTCTTCGATGCCAATAAATCGATCCGGATCGATCACAATATGCATTTGTCCTAATTCTCTGCCTTTTGAAAGATCATGGTACATCGAGCTTACATGTTTTCCAAACGGAACACCCAAAAGTACACCGGCAAATACATCGACCATCATCATCAATCCATACCCCTTTGCTCCCGCAATTGGCACGAGAGCATTGACCAAATTGGGATCTGTTACCGGCTGTCCCTTTTCATCGACTGCCCAAGAAGGGGGAATGGATTCATTTTTCGATTTCTTATCTAAAATCTTTCCCCATGCCTGTACCGTGGTTGCCATATCAAATACCACTCTTCGATCATCTGCTGTCGGTGCTGCAAATGAAATAGGATTTGTGCCATAGTATGGTTCCGTTCCGCCAAACGGAACTGCCATTGGGTCTGACTGACAAAATGTGATCGCAACCAAATCTTCTTTCGCCGCCATTTCTGCATAATAACCAATCGAACCACTATGTGACATATTACTCATACCAACAACCGCCACACCATTTTTCTTTGCCATTTCAATTGCTTTTTTCATGCCTTCTACCGCAACGACATATCCAACACCATTATCACCATCAAAAATACCAGAACATGGACCTGTTTCTTTCCAGGTAAAATTTGGCTTTGTCGTAATCCCGCCTTTATAAATCCTCTCACTATAATATTCCACACGTACCGCACCGTGGGAAGCATATCCTCTTTCATGTGACCAGGTCAATATTTCAGCCGTAGTATCTGCATGTTCCTCACAAAGCCCCGCTCTCATCATTTTGTTTTTCATTAAACCCTTTAATTCTTCACGTGAAAGCTTCATCTTTCTTTACCACCCTTCTATTTTACGAACATCTATGCCATTATAACAAAACATCTCGGTTACAGTCTTTTGAATAAATATAAGTCAGAGCTTCCTCTCTTCCCGCATCTCCTACTGCATAGCAAGCTTGCGGACAATAGGCATCCATGAAAATATAATCGCCTTTCTTAACCGGAATCCATTCATTATCCAAGCGATACATGCCCTTGCCGGAAAGAATATACATGCCATGTTCCTGAATATGAGTTTCTATATATCCATGCGATGCACCAATATGAAATTTTAAAATATGCATATTCATATCGAAACCAAAATCAGCTGGTAAAAAATCTTTGATATAGCAGTTTGCCATACCTTCATATTCTTTCCATGGAAGATCCTTCGCATTTCCGACTACCGTATGAGCAGTATATCCCTCCAACTTCTCATAACGACGTTTATAAAGATATAATTTTGCCGATTTATCCGCTTTATTTTCAAATGCAACCAAATTTCCCTCTGGTGAAAAGATGTATCCTCCCTCTGTTAAAATTTCTTCTTTATCCAAATTTTTAACTGCAACTTCCCCTTCTATAACATAAAGAAATACTTCGATTCCCTCTCCACCGACAGCTTCATTCTTGCCACCTTCATAAACAGTAATCAGATAATCGGCAAATGACGCTCCCATCGCAGGAGAACCGAGGATCGTGGTATCACAATTTTCATATCCCGGAATACTATTTTTTACAAGCCCATCCGGATCAAGAATGACATAATTTTCTTTTTTTATAACCGAACGAGTAGAAAGAAGCTCGTCGCGATAACCAATCTGACTGTTTAAGTAACCCATGCAAATACCTCACTTTCTTCTATTTATCTAAGTACATCTGAATCAATGAAATCTTTGTGGTCAACCACTTTTTATATGTCTATTATTACAACTTTTTTGTACTTTTGCAATAGATTTTTTAGACAAAATCTATAAATCTGTTTCTATATTTCAACGAAATATTATTTCATATCTCTTAACCCTGTGCTATACTTCCATTAGAATTGTACCTGAAAGGAGAATATCATGTTAATAACAAAAGACATTTCTGTACCAAATACAGCTTATACAAAATCAGCCACAATTTACACCAATTCGGATATAAAACCAAAAGCATGTATCTTGTATTTTCATGGTGGCGGTTTGCTCTATGGAAACCGCAAAGATTTACCGGACAAACACATCCAAACACTCACACAAGCCGGATTTCCGATCATCTCATTTGACTATTTATTAGCGCCAGCAGCCAAATTAGAACAAATCACTGAGGATGTCTGTGCTTCAATCAATGATTATCTTGAAAACAGCAGTCGCTACATAGATGTTTCTCTTCCATATTTTCTCTGGGGACGCTCTTCTGGCGCTTATCTTTGCCTGCTTGCCACTGCCAAAGGCTCATTAAAACAAAAACCTGTCGGTGTTGTGTCTTATTATGGATATGGCTTTTTATGTGATAACTGGTATCAAACAAAAAATAATGATTACTGTAAACTTCCGATCGTGAATGAATCTTGTCTCAAGGGAATCTCTTCTGAACTGCACGCGAATGGCGATTTGGATACCCATTATAGTGTATACGTTTATGCTCGCCAGACTGGCAAATGGAAAGATCTGATCTACGAAGGTCGCGAAAAATTCTTCTTGTTAAACTACTCATTGCGAACCTGCAATCTGTTCCCATGCCCACTTTTTTGCGCACATAGCACTGGTGACACAGATGTTCCTTACGAAGAATTTCTTGAATTATGTAATCGCTATCAGCCAAAACGTTTTATCGCAACGACAAATATGCATGATTTCGATCGCAATGAACAAGATTCTGTAACAGAGCGTTTACTGGAAACTACATTGGCATTCTTGGAAGAAAAAACAGTACAATAGGATATCATTTGCTACCAAACGTTTCTAATACCCCATTGTACTGTTGATTGTTGATTTATCGCTTCCATGATCCGAAAATAGGTTCCGGATCAGTGCTCATACTCTATTTATCTAAAATAGTTCCTTTACGAAAACGTTCACAAGATTTCATGTTCTTCATGCAGAAATAATATACAAGTCCTGTCGGAATCGTTGCGGTAAAGAATGAAATGTCTACATTGATAAGACCAATGATCGCACCAACGATAATAGCAATGATTGCTGCCCAGTTCACGCCGGCATGATTTCCGTTATCATCATACAGATCATCTAAATCTGCCTGTGTTACTTTTCTTCTGCGAAGAATAAAGTACTCTGTAATCAGTACTGCAAATATTGGTCCAAAGAATGCGGTATAAATCTTAACAAATAAATCCAGTCCTGCTGCAGAACTATCATTTGTTAAAATCCATGGACATGTACAAACAGCCAAAATACCAACTAAAATAACCGCTGTTTTATGTTTCATGTTAAAGGTATCCATAAAGGCATATGCTGGTGGAATAACATTACTTGCCAAGTTTGTTGATAACTGCGCAAAGATAATAAAACATAACGTTACAACAAGAATGATCTTATTATCTACCATTTCATAGAATGCACTGATCGGATTGGCAACACCTGTTGCAGTACAAGCCATCGCACCGATCATACCAAGCATAACCGTTGTTGGTACCATTGCAATAAAGTAAGAAACTCCACGTTTCACTGCAGAATATCCCGGCTTTACCTCACGAGAATAGTCACCGGCATTTAACATAACCGTCGTACTATTACCAAAGAAAGCAATGATCGCAGCTACAAACGGCATACCCCAGGAACCTTCTTTATGTAATAATTTTGTTGCGATCACGTCCCCCTGCTGAGTCACACATACATACAGCAAATAGAACATCGCCAAAATAATGACAACTCCACCAATGTTTCCGACCCATTTTGCACCTTTAAATCCTTTGATGGAAAGTAAAATCTGAACTAACTGAAATACCAGGAAGAACAACCAGATATTATCATATCCGAATAAAGCTTTTGAAATACTATTGATCGCAGTACCACCTAACCATGTCTGATAACCATACCAGACAATAGCCGGAAGACCTCGAATCATAACCGGCACGACATTTCCCTTTGTACCGAAAGCACTTTTTAACTGTACTGCATAAGGTGCACCCGTTTTGTAACTAAACTGGTCATTTAGACAGATACCTACAACCAAAATGGTTGATCCGATCAGAACTGCCAAAAATAACTGTAATAAGTTCAATCCTTTATCAAGCTGTGCAGACCCCATAGATAATGTTCCAATCGAAATACAGCCACCGAGCCATAACATTGTATTGGAACCCCAGCTCATAATACGATCCTTTTCTTTGATCGGTTCTAATGAGCTTGCCTGTTTTATTTCGTTATTTACATCACTCATATTTTTTCCTCTCTTTTCTTTCTTATTTTACAGGTGTAATGTAATCTCCATATCCAATCGCATCCTCTTTATACATACCATCCTCAGCTACAACTTTTCCTCTGATGATCGTACATACAGGTGCACCTTTCCCTTCTAAACCGTCGAAACAAGAAACATGTCCTTTTGTAAGAAGTTTTTCCTGTTCACACTTCCATGCTTTTTCCGGATCCAAGATAACAACATCACCATCAAACCCAATTTCAAATGCACCTTTTCTTCCGTATAAACCAAATACCTTAGCTGGATTATAATCCATAACTTTGGCAAGCAACGTCGGACTTAATTTCTTCTGATGAACAACCATATCAAACATCATTGGCAGGAAGAACTGAATGGAATTAAGTCCACCCCATGCATGCCAGATATCTTTTGTTGCATTGTCCTTTTCTTCATCGGCCGCTGGAGAGTGGTCGCTTCCCACACAAGATAATGTTCCATCAAGAACATAATCCCATAACTTCTCCATATCCTCTTTTTTACGCATTGGAGGAGTACATTTTGCCGGTGCACCTTTCTCAAATACAAAATCCTCTGTAAATCCTAAATAATGAGGACACGTCTCCGCAGTGATTGGTAAGCCCTCATGAATAGCATCTTTTACAACCTGTGCTACCATTGGATGGCTGACATGGCAGATATGCACACGACCGCCAGTTGCTCTTGCCATATCAATCACGTTTTTCGTTGCAACATATTCGGTCCACACATCATGGGAATCTAAGAAGTCACGAATTTTCTGCTCATTGCTCTGGCCTTCTTTTGCTTTTGCTTCTTTTTCTAATTCTAAAACCTGTCCATATTCTTCGCAATGGAATCCACATAAAGCATTGTATGGTTTTAAAATTTCCAATGCCTTTCTGATATTTCCCAAATTCACAGTTGGAAATAAATCACCATTTGGACATGTAAAACCTTTGAATGCAGCGACACCACAATTGTAAAGATCTACCAAATCATTCATATTGTTCTTAACAGAGTCCGGCTGGTCATCATAGTCACCAACAAGTCCTCCCCACAGAGCATAGTCTATAACTGCATGTTTGCTGATCTTACCATATTTCAGATCAAAAATTTCCTTGTTCATCAAAGATGGATCATTATTTAATGGCATATCGATCAGTGTGGTACAGCCAGCTACCGCTGCTGCACGAGATCCGGTCTCAAAATCTTCACGATATTCAAATCCCGGTTCGTTCAAATGCGCGTGGCAGTCAATGATTCCCGGAAATACAAGATTCCCTTTTGCATCAATTACTTCTTTTGCCTTCATTTCTGTACCCGGTGCAACGAATGCAGAATATTTACCATCATGAATCACGATATCAGCTTCATAGATGCGATCAGGGGTTACAAGCTTCCCATTTTTAATTAACAAATCGTTCATATCCATACCTCCTAAACTATTTTGCAATATTCGTTTTCTGGTCAACCAGTTTTTAATTTTTCAATTTTTCAATTCTATTGTTTTATTTTATATGATATAGGAATAGATTACAAGTGCTTTCACCTAAAAAATATTAGGTTTTCTGTCGGATAATCTATATATTATTTTGTATTCCGGTAAGAAATGGTACCATTCCCAAAATGAAGTTTTATTAAAATAAAAATTCATTTTATAAAATTGCAAGAAACCGGTTTTTAATAATTTCAAATTGTATATTTGCTTAAATTCTGATAAAATAAGTTATAATAACTTTTTCGAGGAAAATTTTAATGAATTTTTTAATTACTAATATTTCAAATTATGCATTGCATTTATTAAACCATCATTCCAGTGGAATCGTACATTCCGTTTACCAAAAAACCATTAACCTGGCAATAGGTCATACACTTTTGACTCTCCAGACAAAAGACACTCCATTGTCTCCCTTAAGTTTGATCACCAATCTTTCCGTTAAAAATTTTAACTCTCTTAAAATTTCAACTGGTCAAACATTCAAGGTCAATCCAAAGACTTGTTCTATTGATATTCTTTTGTCTTCTGGTGAAAAATATTCCTTTTGTTTTCTAAATATAGAATGTACAAATTTGTATTTAAATGTTTCTTTACCTTCTACACAGACAGAACAACTTTTGGAACAGATAAAAACTGTATTGATTGATTCCGATACAAACGGCTTCTCATTGATTTTTATCAATCCACAGCAAATCAATTTGTCACCGGATTCTTTCATATTGTCCTATGCAAAAGAGAAAATCAGAAAATCTTACTTATATTATATGGAAGAATCATTTTATAAATCTGCCAGAGAACTTTCCGATTTGATCGGAGTTGGAATTGGTCTTACACCAAGCGGAGATGATTTTTTATGCGGGGTTCTGGCGGGGCTAATTCTTATCAACACAGAACAAGATCCGTTTGCCACATACCTCAAAAAATTGATAGGCGAAAATTTGAATCGCACAAACGATATCAGTGCAGCATTCCTTTCCTGCGCCTTAAAAGGACATTTTAGTCAGGCAGTTTGCAGCTTGCCTTTGCTTTCATCGTCCAGCGAAATCTATAAATCGTTTGGCAAAATCGGTCATTCTTCAGGTATGGATACCCTTTGTGGAATCCTATATGTATTATTATTGTATAAAAACATAAAATAACATTGTTTCTTATGATATATTTCATTATAATAAAACTGATGCAATTGTTCAGTATAAATCTGGACCGTTACAAATTGATACGAACATGAAAAAGTAAAAGATTGGAGGACACTATGGGAGGTTTTTTTGCAGCAGCCCTAAAACAGGATTGTATTTTTGATTTATTCTTTGGGACAGACTATCATTCCCATTTAGGAACCAGACGTGCCGGTATGGCAGTCTATGACAAGGACAAGGGATTTGACAGAGCTATTCATAACATCGAAAATGCTCCATTCCGTACCAAATTCGACAGAGATGTCAATGTTATGCACGGTTCTATGGGAATCGGCTGTATCTCTGATTATGAACCACAGCCACTGATCGTGCGTTCCCATCACGGAACTTATGCCATTATGACCGTTGGCAAGATCAATAACATTGATACGATCATTCAAGATATTTTTAGTACCGGACATGCCCATTTCTTAGAAATGAGCGGAGGTGATATCAATGCAACAGAGTTAGTTGCAGCAATTATCAATCAAAAAGATAATATTATAGAAGGAATCCAATATGCACAGGAAATCATCGAGGGTTCTATGAGCATTATCTTGTTAACACCAAAAGGAATTTACGCCGCTAGAGACCGTCTGGGCAGAACCCCTGTAGCTATCGGCAAAAAAGATGACGGTTATTGTTTGGCTTTTGAAAGTTTTGCTTATCTTAATTTAGGATACCGCGAAGAACGCGAACTAGGACCTGGTGAAATCATCATTATGACTCCAGAAGGTATCCGTACACTTGTAAAACCAGGTAAAGATATGAAAATCTGCACCTTCCTCTGGGTATATTATGGTTACCCATCTTCATCTTATGAGGGTATTGGTGTTGAGAGTATGCGTTATCACTGTGGACAAAAGCTCGCGCAACGTGACAATGTAAAACCGGATACTGTAGCAGGCGTTCCTGATTCCGGTACTGCACACGCCGTCGGATACGCAAACGAATCTGGAATTCCATTTTCCAGACCATTTATCAAATACACACCGACATGGCCACGTTCTTTTATGCCTACGATCCAAAGCAAACGTAATCTGATTGCTAAGATGAAGTTGATTCCTGTCCATGATCTGATTCAGGATAAAAGTTTATTATTGATCGACGATTCTATCGTTCGTGGAACACAGCTTCGTGAGACAACGGAATTCCTTTACAAGAGCGGAGCCAAAGAAGTACATGTCCGTCCGGCATGTCCACCTATTTTATATGGCTGTAAATATTTAAACTTCTCTCGTTCTACTTCCGAAATGGATTTGATTGCCCGCCGTACGATCCAGTCAATGAATGTCGGCTATAAACATGTAAATTTAGCTCCATATTCTGACCCAGATACACCAGAATATCAGGATATGATCGATCGTATCTGCGAACAGCTAAACTTTACTTCATTAAGATATCATCGTCTAGATGACATGATCGAATCTGTAGGATTAGATAGAAGCAAACTTTGCACCTATTGCTGGGATGGAAAAGAATAAACTTAGACAAAAAAGGATTTGCCAAATATCAAGGGCAAATCCTTTTTATTTACGCGAAGGCACACGGCGTGTTCCATTGGATTATTGTTCATTTAGAATCTCTATCTGACATGCTTTCATCGCCTGCAATGCCGTATGATGACTTTCTGGTGTCACCCCGGCACAACATGCTGCATCAACCATGATCGGCACTTCCGGTAAAAACGCCTTAACTAACATCGCATTGGAAATGACACAAATATCCGTACATAGACCAACAAATGTGATACTGTTGATTGGATTTTTAGCATTTTCCGCCTTTAAAAATTGTCCTAAATCAGCAGAACCAAATGTTACTTTATCGATCGCCTCTTCTACTCGAAGTTTTTCTAACTGAGGATGAATCTCCCATCCCTTTGTATCTTTGATACAATGCGGAACCGGAAGATTTTTGCCTTCCTGGGTTTCCATATACTGTTCCCCATGCGTATCCCTTGTAAACAGTACTTTCCCATCAAAATTCTTGACCTTTTCTACCACAGAAGAAACAATTTCCTGCGCTTCCGACGTTCCCAAAACCCCATCAATAAAGTCATTTTGCATATCCACTACAACCAAAATATCCTGCATCATTCTTCTCCTATCTCAAATACCGCTTTAATACTATCATAGTGAAGGAAAATTCCCTGCTCGGCAAAGTCTTTAATTTGATCTAAAGTTGCCAACATATACCCATCCGTCTCTGCTTCCTGCAGATTCAAATCTGATTCATCAAAATCAAGAATAAAGCGATATACATCAACAAAATAATTGTCTCCCTCACCTGGATTTTCTCTATGATATGTAAATTGATAACCGCCCTCTGCTTCACTTACATCAAGTCCTGTCTCTTCCTTTACCTCGCGAATAACTGCCTCCAGGGACTCTTCTCCAGCCATCGCTGCACCTCCGGACACTTCCCACCAGCCAGGTGCCCAAGCCTTCGTCATCACGCGTTTTGTAATTAAAAATTTATGATCTGGTGTTGCTACAACTCCAAGTACCGTCAAATGATACTCATCATCTTTTAAACACCAGTCATTTCTTTTCATTGTACGGCCAGTTCTTACTTTATTCTTATCATAAATATCCCACAATTCCATAATTTTACATTTCCTTTCTGATTTTTCAGATATGATATTATATCATAAATCCTCTTTTTTTGCATAATGATTCTTTAACAAATGATAAAAATTTAATATTAGCTTTACAAATGTGATTCTTTCTAGTAAAATATCTGTATTGTGCATACAGACATATGTCTTATGTGCAAAAACACATCACAGGGAATCAATTCAAGACTCGCGAGTCTTGACGCGGGATTCGGGTCAGTTTTCACTGACATAATACATATCCGAATCCCTGCGCATCCTCGCGGAGCGTATATCAGATGGGAGATTGGACTTCCACCAAAGGAAACCTCCACCGGAGCTTTCCTTCGGATACATGGTAACTGATAAAAACTTGTTACTCAACACCTATAGAGGTGGAATCATCTCACATCTGATATAACATTTGATTGACAGAAAAGAGGAGATTATATTATGGAACAAGTATCAAAAATCGTAGGAGCTATTGATACCTTTGTCTGGGGGCCAGTCATGTTGGTATTATTAGTCGGCACAGGTATTTTCTTAACGATACGCCTTAAATTTCTTCCATGGAGAAACTTAGGCTATGCATTACATAGTGTACTGAGCAAAGAAGCCCGTACAACCAAACGAGGGGAAGGTGACGTTTCTCCGTTCTCAGCATTGATGACCGCATTAGCTGCAACAATCGGAACCGGTAATATTGTCGGTGTTGCAACAGCTATGGTTTCCGGGGGTCCTGGAGCATTGGTATGGATGTGGATTTCTGCCTGCTTTGGTCTGACTTCAAAATTCAGTGAATGTATGTTAGCAATCAAATATCGTGAAGTAAATGAAAAAGGTGAAATGTCTGGTGGACCTATGTACACCATGAAAAATGCTTTTAAAAACAAAGCTTTTGGTAATACAATGGGATTCTTATTCGCTTTGTTTGCTGTTCTTGCTTCCTTTGGTATCGGTAATATGACACAGGCAAACTCTATTTCCGGATCCTTACACGCTTCCTTTGGCATTCCTACTTATGTAACCGGAATTATTTTGACTGTTCTTACATTAATTATCGTTTTAGGAGGAATTACCAGCATTTCAAGAATTTCTTCTGTTGTTGTTCCTGCTATGGCTATTTTCTATGTTATCGGCGGTATTATTGTTATTTTAGGAAATATCACAAATGTTCCTCATGGTCTTTATTTAATCTTTGGTATGGCATTTAATCCAAAAGCGATTGGCGGCGGTGTTTTAGGAACAATCACAGTATCCGTTATGAATTCGATTCGTTACGGTGTTGCTCGTGGTGTCTTCTCAAATGAAGCTGGTCTTGGTTCTGCTGCGATCACTGCAGCGGCTGCTACCACAGATGATCCAGTTCGTCAGGGTTATATCAATATGACAGGAACTTTCTTCGATACGATTGTTGTTTGTTCTATTACTGGTATTTCGATTGCCGCTTCTGGTGTTTTAGGAAGTGTTGGTCCAGATGGTCAACCATTACAGGGAATCGAACTGACTATGGCAGCATTTTCTAGTGTCCTTGGACCTGTAGGAAGCTATATTGTATCCATCGGAATTATTTTATTTGCATTTTCAACCATTCTCGGATGGGAATATCACGGTGAAAAAGCGTTTGAATATTTATTCCAGAGCCATAAATACAATATCATTTATCGTGTTGTATTCTCATTAGTCGTATTCTTCGGAGCTACACAGACATTACAGTTAGTATGGGATATTTCTGATATCATGAATGCTTTAATGGCAATTCCAAACTTAATCTGTATGTTATTATTAAGCAATGTCATCGTTGCAGAAGTAAATCGTTTCCAACCTACCGTTGAAAAAGAAAGAGCATCTTGGAAGAAAAAATAATTTTTTTAAAACATGACATACATAACACAAAAAACACTGACTATTTCGGAGTCAGTGTTTTTTGTGTTATAAATATTTTTTATTAGAATTCTTTGATAAAATGAGCTCCACATCTACTGCATCGATACTGACGATAATTCTTTGTAAATTTACTTTCCCTTACACGCTCAACCACTATACCACATCCTGCACAATGAAAGCGATGCTTCACTCGTGTCTGAACAGGCATTTCCATGATTCCTTTTTCTTCTGCTGCCGTTGTTCTTTTAATCTGATAACCATACGCCTGATTCACTTTTTCAGCCAGTCTTTTCCACTCTATGCCGTGATCAAAACAATTTTCACAAGTATGTAATAGCTCATGTAAAATTGTTTCTTTTGTACTTTGATCAGAAATGTATTCCTCTAATAATTTTGCAGATATATTGATGGCATAACCATTTTGCATCTTTTTACACTGTCCCCAGCGTTTCATTGCCCTCGTATTCACTTCAAGCTCTAATATATCTCCATATTGAATTCCCAAAACATCTAATTCTCTCATACATTCACTTGTCAACAAAATCAAATTCTTCATAATGAACTTTCGAAAGCCCTTTTTATGCAATTTAATAGAATCTCGTTATACGAGATTCTAGGCCTTCGGCGAGTCACTTTCGTGACAAACTTCCTTGTCGCCGAAGTGCAATCCTGCCTGGAAGGCCCTTTTTATGCAATAAAAAGGGCTATCTGATTTCATTTTCTATCAGATAGCCCTTCTAATGAATAATCAAAAGCTTCACTGTATAACCTCCTACTCTATAAATTTGTGACTGTCTCAAATATTATCTTCCCATTGGACCGTCCTCCTAATTATACTTTGTAAATACAATTCATAAATAATTTTCTTTTTGTGTTTTTATTTATTTGTTTGATTTACTTTATACTGTTATTATACACTATATTTTTTAATTGTCAATACTTTTATTACATATTATTATATATTCAGAATTTTCTGATAATTATAATAATTATCTCAAATATTTTAACATGAAGCACAAAATATTAACGGTTCTTTAATTGTTTTAAATATTGATTTTTTAATTCATTCGTTTCTTTCAACCGTTCTATCTGTTTTTTCAAATCATTAATATAATCTTGTGTCACTTTGACACCACCTCGAACAGCAAGATCTTCATGAGAAGACATCTCTTCAAGCCATTGCTGCACAGATCGGTCACGAATGATATCATAGGTATGATCTTCTTTGAAAAACATGATTCTCCTCCTCTATGTTGTGGATGCCTAATAAATGACTGTAAGATTAGGATCACTTTGCATCAGCCATTAAAAATTTTTTTAGTCTCTCTTTTGATATTATAACATCCTCAATGGATCTTAACATTCGTCCATCCAATTCATAACATGGCACCGCTGCGAATTTTAATTGTTCCCAAACTAAGTCATTATTTGCCTCTACCCTTTGTGCATAAACTCTAGCATTCAGGGCATTCTCTATTTCCTGATAGCTGGCTCCACAATCTTCCCCTATCTTTGCTAACAATTTTATGTCATCAATTCTTTTATGATCCTTAAAATGTGCATAAAATATCTTTTTATGAAATTGAATCAAGTCTCCTGAATATTCCTGTATATAAAGCATTGCCTGACTGGCGATGTCACTGTATATCCACATTCGTTCTGGTCTTGGATGAGCCTCACATGGTATCCATTCTACAGACAGATCTGGAAATTGTGGCAACAAATCCATCAAATCTGTCAAGCCTCGATAACAATATGGACAAATATAATCAAAATACACTGTTAATTTTCTCTTTTTCATCCAGCAACCTCTTTTCTCCAAAAATACATCCATAGTAAATCAATTGATACAAATTTATAATAAATGAAAATGTGTCAATGCTTTCATAATTCCGTCATTTTGCGCACTGTCTGTCACATAATCCGCACATTGTTTCACATAATCAAATGCCGTACCCATTGCAATCCCAATGTGTGCAAATTGCAACATTTCGACATCATTATCTCCATCACCAAACGCCATCATTTCTTCTCTGGTAATTCCATGATGGTTTAGCATTTCCTGAATCCCGATTAGTTTCCCACCATCTTTAGGAATGATATCTGTTCCATTTGGTGGCCAGTGCGTCATTTTACAATGCCGTAGCTGTGCAACAATGGCATCTGTTTTCTCAGAAGCAGCGCTCATCATAAATTGATAAACTTTATTACCGGTATAAGTCCCAACTACGCGTTTCGGTGCGCCCATCCTTCTTTTACGAAGACGATCTTTGGGGGTTAAATAATTTATGTATTTTCGATCTAATTCTGCGATCGCTATCTTAAACTCTTTTCTGGCAAATATATCTGCCATCACTTCAACATCTTCCTGATCAATTGGTTTATCATAAAACACTTCTTCCTTTTCATCCAGGCAAATCTGTCCATTTAGTGTCACATAGCCATCAAACGGAATATCTCGAACCTGTGTCTCATTCATATCCAAACGATGTCGTCCCGTCGCAACAAATGTTTTAATTCCATTTGCCCGCAGTCTATGGAGAGCATCCATCGTGCTCTGTGGTATAACACCGGTCTTTAAGCAAGTTAATGTACCATCAATATCAAAAAAAACTGCCTTTATCATAAATACTTCCTTCGCTTTTTCTTTTATTATAACAAATTTTACATCTAATGGGAACAAAGCGAGCAAGTCCTCCTCATATTTCCTATGCAACAAAAACAAACGATCGAAAAGTGTATCTCCACTCCCGATCGTTTTCCGATTTCCATAATATTAAACTTTAATCCGTTCCGCAAGATCTCTTCCCATAGCAAGTCGATTCTCGCCAACTGCGACAATCACACTTCCCTTTGCAGAGGAAACCACCTGCACATCTTTGCCCTGTATCAAACCATATTCTTCTAAAAATTCTGAAATTATCTGTTCACAAGCAATCCATTTTACTTGACGGATTGTTCCAATTGGTGCAGTAGCCAATGATAGCATACCCTCACCTCCCATAACCTATCATTCTTCTCCATATTTACATTTGTTATTATAACCACTTTTCTCTAAATTATACACTATTTTTCAGAATATTCAAGCAAATTTACTTTTATTGTCTGATAATAGTCATTATCAATTGAAAATAATTATCATTTTAAATGATATAAGATACATAATACAGAAAGCAATAAAAGGGACTGTTACATAAATTTGTAACAATCCCTTTTGATATGTGTAAAGATATGCTTTTATGACTTATAACTGATCTAACGCTTCTGCAAATGGTTTTGTAATCAACTGTGGTCTAGTAATAATCGAACCTACGACCACACTAAAAGCTCCCAATTCAATGACCCTCTTTGCTTTTTCTGGGGTATTGATATTTCCCTCAGCAATCACATGATGTTTTGCTTTATCAACAATTTCTCGAATAATCGCGAAATCATCTGCTTCAATTTTTAAATCCGCACTCTGTTTTGTATAGCCAACCAACGTTGTACCAATAAAGTCAAACCCTAGTTCATCTGCATGCAATGCTTCTTCTACCGTAGAACAGTCTGCCATTAAAAGTTGATCTGGATATCTTTCTTTTATTTGGGCAACAAAATCATCTAATGTCACTCCACCTGGTCTTAGTGAACTCGTAGCATCTAAGGCAATGATTTCCGGTTTTACTTCCATCAACTCATCAATTTCCTTCATCGTCGGCGTAATGTAAACTTCACTGTCGTCATAATCTCTCTTTACGATTCCTATGATCGGCAAATCTACCTGTGACTGAATCTCCTTGATATCTTCTTTCGTATTTGCACGAATTCCATATGCTCCACCTTCTTTGGCTGCAACTGCCATTCTTCCCATAATAAAAGAAGAATGTAACGGTTCGTGTGGCAATGCCTGACAAGATACAATTAATTTTCCTTTCAATTCTTCAACTTTCTGATTCATTCTTACTTACTCCTTTCAAATGATAATCATATGGACCTAACGAGTTACTTATCCTCACATACCTGGAAAATATAAAATTTTAAATAGTAGCTTTCATCTGCTGCCCATAAAATTGGATGATCCGGAGCCTGTGTACGGAATTCAACCTGACGCAGACGTTTGTGGACATTTCTTGCAGCCTGACCAATCGTTTTTGTAAACGTATCATAATCCATAAAATGAGAGCAGGAACAAGTTGCCAGATATCCGCCATCTTTTACCAGATTTAGACCTCTACGGTTAATTTCACGATACCCTTTGATCGCATTTTTGATCGAATTACGAGATTTTGTAAACGCAGGCGGATCCAAGATCACAACATCGTATTTCTCACCTTTTTTCTCTAACTGCGGCAAAAGTTCAAAGACATCATGACACTCAAATGTTACCGTATCTGACAATCCGTTTAATGCTGCATTTTCGGTTGCCTGCGCAACTGCAAGTTCAGAAGCATCTACTCCAAGTACACTTTTTGCTCCTGCGATACCAGCATTTAAGGCAAACGATCCGGTATGCGTAAAACAATCTAACACTTTCGCCCCCTGGCACAATTTCTGAATTGCCAAACGGTTATATTTCTGATCAAGGAAAAATCCCGTCTTTTGTCCATCTTTTACATCTACAATATAGTTTACCCCATTTTCCACAATTGGAACCTTTGTATCAAATTCGTCACCGATAAAACCTTTTACCAGTTTCATTCCTTCTTTTTTGCGTTCTTTGGCATCACTGCGCTCATACACCCCTCGAATCATAATACCATCTTCTGCCAAAATTTCTTTTAATAATTCCACAATTTGTTCTTTAAAGCGGTCAATTCCCAGTGCCAAGGACTGTACGACCAAAACGTCTGCAAATTTGTCGATCACTAATCCAGGAAGAAAATCGGCATCGCCAAATACCAGACGGCAACTACTTGTATCTACTGTCTTTTTGCGATAATCCCAAGCATTTTGCAGGCGCATTTTTAAAAATTCTTTATCTATTTTTTGATTGACATCTCGGCTCATCAAACGGATACGAATTTTAGAATTTTGATTAATATATCCACATCCCATTGGATAACCATCAAAATCATGCACACTCACAATATCACCATTTGTAAATCTGCCTTTGATTGTCGCAATTTCATTATCAAAAATCCATAAACCTCCGGCTTTAATCGTACGACCTTCGCCTTTTTTTAATGTTACAACTGTATGATTTTCCATTTCAGACCTCTTTCGTTCATTTCATCTTTCACATTTTTATTATACAATGGTATATTTTTCAATACAATGCAATTTATTATTGATTTTTGTCCAAAAATCTGTTTATCTATTATATAGAAGTAATTTTCAATTAATTTCAGAGCCTGACTCTGAATCATTTTTAAATTTAGTGAGGTAATGTAATTATGAAACCAATCAAAGAAGGAAAAGTTCGCGAAATTTATGATAATGGTGATAGCTTGATCATGGTTGCTACTGACCGTATTAGCTGTTTCGATGTAATTTTAAAAAATAATGTAACAAAAAAAGGCGCCGTATTAACTCAGATGTCTAAATTCTGGTTTGATATGACAGAAGATATTTTACCAAACCATATGATCTCTGTTGATGTAAAGGACATGCCTGAATTCTTCCAGCAGCCACAGTTTGACGGCAATAGTATGATGTGTAAAAAATTAGAAATGCTTCCAATTGAATGTATCGTTCGTGGATACATCACAGGAAGTGGTTGGGCAAGCTATCAGGAAAATGGTACGGTATGCGGTATCAAATTACCAGAAGGATTACAGGAATCTGACAAACTGCCTGAACCAATCTATACACCATCTACAAAAGCTGAAATTGGCGATCACGACGAAAATATTTCCTATGAACAGAGTATCGCTCATTTAGAAAAATATTTCCCTGGAAAAGGTAAAGAATACGCTGCAAAATTACGCGATTACACAATTGCTCTTTACAAAAAATGTGCTGATTATGCCGCAAGCCGTGGAATTATCATTGCGGATACAAAATTTGAATTTGGTTTAGATGAAAATGGAAATATCGTTCTTGGCGATGAAATGTTAACACCAGATAGTTCTCGTTTCTGGCCTGCAGATGGATATGAACCAGGTCATGGTCAGCCATCTTTCGATAAGCAGTTCGCTCGTGACTGGTTAAAATCTAACGAAGGTCATGACTGGACCCTTCCAGAAGATATTGTAAACAAAACAATTGATAAATATTTACAGGGATATGAATTGTTAACTGGAGAAAAGCTTCAGTAGTTTGAAAACCCAATATTTCGCTTTAGTAATATGTACCCTCCTTACTGAAAAAACAGTAAGGAGGGTATTTTTATGACTGAATTAAATTTGTATTTATTTCTATTTTTGAATATCTTTTTTCAACAATCCAATCAACAATGCTGTCGCTACCACTCCAATAGCAATCACAACAATAAACATTGCAACGTTATGAACTACAGGCAATACAAATACTCCCCCGTGCGGAGCTGGAACACCAACACCAAAAGCCATTGATAAAGCTCCAGTTAATCCAGCCCCAGCAATCAATGATGGAATAATTGCCTTTGGATCTGCTGCTGCATACGGAATCGCACCCTCACAGATAAAAGAAAGTCCCATAATATAATTTGCTTTTGCAGCATTTCTTTCTTCCTGTGTGAATTTCTTCTTATATAAACTAGTTGCAAGTGCAACACCCACAGCGGGCACCATTCCACTTGTCATAACTGCACCCATAATTTCATAATTTCCTGCTTCCAGCATTGCTATACTAAATGCATATGCGGCTTTATTGATCGGTCCTCCTAAATCCGCTGCCATCATCATACCTAAAACAAGACCTAGTAAAATTTTATTTGTTCCTCCTAGATTATTTAAAAATCCAGTAATGATTTGATTAACTTCAGACATGATCGGATTTAATATAACAACGATAATCATTCCAACAATAAAAATACTCAATAACGGATATAACAACACAGGCTTTATTCCATCTAAGGATTTTGGTAATCCGCGAAATGCCTTTTTCAATCCCTCTACAACATAACCTGCTAAAAATCCTGCAACTAAAGCACCTAAAAAACCACTTCCACCATTAGCAGCTAACACACCACCAACCAGTCCTGGAGCAAGACCCGGACGATCTGCAATACTATAAGAGATAAAGCCTGCCAATATCGGCAACATTAATCCGAATGAAGCATCTCCTACTTGTTTCATCCATGCTGCAAACTGATTAAATTGTGCATGATCTGGATTTGCCGAATTGATTCCCCACATAAAAGAAATCGCAATTAAAATTCCTCCTCCAACAACCAATGGAATCATATTTGATACACCGCTCATTAAATTTGCATAGATTCCCGGCTTTTTAACATTTTCTGCTTCATCCATATCTTCATAATAAATTTCCGCATTAAGAGATTCTTTGATTAAATTTTCCGCTTCTTTTATGCCTCGAGTAACAGATGTTTGTAGCACACGTTTCCCGTTAAATCTTGCTGTCTGTACTTTTGTATCCGCCGCTATAATGATTGCATCTGCTTCTTCAATTTCTTTTGCTGTCAAGACATTTTCTGCACCTGAGGATCCATTCGTTTCTACTTTTACATCATATCCCATTTCTTTGGCTGCTTTTTCAATATTTTCTGCCGCCATATACGTATGGGCGATTCCTGTAGGACATGCTGTTACTGCTAAAATTTTGCCTTTTTTAATCATATTTTTATCCTCCTTATCCATAATTTCATTATTTTCTTTTAAAACATTAAATAACATTTGTTCGTTCTCACATCGCATTAATTTTTCTCTATATGTTTCGTCCATAATTTTTCTAGATAAAGATGCCAGAAGTTTCAAATGCTGATTTCCTGCCTCTTTCGGCATAGCAATCATCAAAATCAAAGAAACTTTATTCCCTTCTAAACTTTCATATTCGATTGACTGATCTGATTTTAAACATACGAGTGTTGGTCGTTTTATGATATCATTTTGAATATGCGGAATTGCAATTCCATATCCAATGCCTGTAACCGACAATTTTTCTCTTTCCCACAACCCGTTTTCAAATAACTCTTTGTCTAATTCATTAATTTCTTCACTATCTGCCATATACTGTGAAAGATACGAAAATAATTGTTTTTTATTTTGTATCCCTTCAATAAAATGGACATGTTCTTTTCTGATTACTTCCATAACTCCTCCGTTCCATCATAATTCGGAAAGAAATTCTTCGTATTAATTTTTTCCTTCCTCACATAAATGCCACACATATTTTTAAGTTTCCTTTTTAACGTTTATCAACTGACTTTTATAATATTGAAACAGCTCATTTTCAGCCTGTTTGCCCCATCCACAATTTTTTAAAGTTTCCTTTAAACTATCTGGCAATCCCTCTGGATTTCTTAAATCAATCAACGGAAGATTATCTAGATGCGGGTATACTATGATTTTTCCTGGAAATCTCCCTTCATTTACTGCTTTTATGGCCTCTTTCATATAATTAAATCCCGCAACCGCCATTACATTTTTATCTAAATCAATTTGATGCTCTAACTGCTTTCTCAATACACTTTTCTCATCTTCTACGCTGGATCCGCTACTGGCATTTAATCTTGCTCCATAACTAGGTATATATCCCAACGGAATCTTTACAAAACTTCCATGCTTTGTACCAGAAAACAAAATTAACATTCCGTCCTTTTTCAAAAAAGAAACCGCTTTTTCCACTGGATCTATTCCAGGAGCACTAACTACAACATCGTCAAACCCTTGTGAATTTGTATAGTTGCTTAATTTTTCTTTCCAATCAGCTTCATTCGTTGCAACCACTTCTAATCTTTTCTGTTTTTTTACTGCAATTTCCTGAAAATCTTTTTTTAACGCCTCCAATCTTTCATTACTTCTTGCAGTTACAACAATGGTTTGAGGACCATTTTCCTGCATGAGTGCTCTCATTACATGCATTCTTCCCATAGCACCGGCACCACCCATAATCAACAGATTGCCGTCTTGCTTTAATTCATATCTTTGTCTACTTCTTTGAAATGCATCTGACAATTTTTTTGTTTTGCTTCCCAGCCAGTTTATTTTCCCATAATGAACTTGTGCTATATCTATTCTCACTTGCTGATTTGTTTCCCCATCACTCAGCCAACAAAACACTGCTGTATCCTTCATGCTCTGGATCACATTTTCTAACACATCTTGTTTTGCATTTCCAACAATCAAAACATCACTAAATCCCATCGGAGATAACTCTTTGGCTTCTTTTAATGAATGCACTCTAACTGTATTTTCTGGATATTGATTTATAATTTCTCCTTCACTCCATAAAATAACCTCTTCATGATCTAACAATTCATCATATATGTATCCAGCGTCCCCTTGCTTTCCAACATAAATAAGAAGTGTTCCTTTTTTATTAAAATGTTTCCTCCCCCATGGTCTATACGCTGCTTCAACGCATGCATTCGGTTCCAATTGAGCGACCGACGAATAACTCAAATCATCGTTGACTTCAAATGCAGTAGCTCCATGGTCCGAATGAAATACGGATTTCTTTAACAAAATATAATGTTGCATTCCTCCCGGCACATGAACACCTATACAATATCTGATATTGTTCATATAAACATCAGGCTGAATACCCATTCTCATACCCTTTTTCCAATGTTTTTCCAGATTGCGTCCTGCTTTTTCCACTGTGAGAGATAATTCATGCCCCAAAACCAATGGATTCTTTTCAAAATCTCTATGATTAAACAGTGGAAAGTCATTCCCCATATTAATCATTTTATTATCTGAGGCACATAATGCCAACGCATCCACTCTTGCCAATACTTCATTTGGTCCAGGATTTTGAATATCTTCCTTTTCTGGCTCTCCATTTTTTCCAAATGAATCTATTCCTTTTCCATAGTAATACCAGACTTTATTCTCATAACTCATATTTTCCTCTTTCGCCTCCATTAATTATAACATTATAATCTTTATGTTTATTTCATTATAACATTATAACCTAATATGTCAATAGCATTTTATTAAAAAGCAGAATGTTTTATATTTCCATTTGCCTTATGCATCTGGTCGCATCCTCGCGGAGCGCTTTTTGTTTCATAAAAATTATAACGAAATTTCCTATGAAATAAAAAAAATCAGCTAGAAGTTTAAAACTTTCAACTGATTTCTTAAAAATCTCTTCTCTTTGTCGTTTATTTCTTTAATACCAAAGAATATTTATATTTCTCCGCTCTATAATATGATAATGAATATTCTACATGGTTACCATTTTGATCAAATGATCTTCTTGACCGAAACAAAACCGCACTTCCCGGCTTAATACATAGTTCCCTGCCTAAATTTTCATCAGCAAATCCTACTTCAATATCTTCATACGATTTACTCACTATAATATTCTTTTCTCGTTCGAGATACTCATACAAAGATTTCTTATAGATTTCCTCATCTATACTCAAATTGAGATATGATGGCAAGTAAGAATATATGGAACAAAAAGGATCACCTTCTACATAATATACTTTTCTTAAATAAAATACATTACTGTTTTCTGCAATTTCTAATGCTTCTGCAACTTTAGCATTTGCTTTTATCACCTTAATCTCAAGATCGTGGAGCTGATATTGAATATTTTTGCTTTTCATCTCATTTGAAAAGTTACGAAGCGAATCCATATTTTCTGAAATTTTCTTTTGAATAATTCTTGTTCCCTTTGCTCTTTCCCGAACAAGATATCCTTCTGCAACTAATTCATCCACTGCCTGTCGAATTGTAATCCTACTGACTGAAAACATTTCCTGTAATTCCTTTTCTGTTGGAATTTTTTCTTTGTATTTTCCATCCTTGATCTCCTTGAGAAGGATTTCTTTTACCTGTGCATATAAAGGACTGGTTCCTTTTCCAGTCTCTAAAATATACTTTTCCATTTCTCCTCCCTTCTATATAACCCTGCATTTCTTTTTATTACCTATTTATATTTAGGTCATATGATTATAACATTATAATTTATTATATCACAAATTTCAATCTTTTCTATAAATTTTATTATACAAAAGAAAGAATTCAATGTTACCACTCCAACAATATTGGAAGCATTTTAGAAAAAATTACGGTCTTTGTTCTCTACTAGAAAACAAAGACCGTTAGTGATTCTTAAACTCTGGAACCTAGTTGCCAGATGGAATATTTGATTTTTAGTCTAATACTTTTTTGATTGCTGCTAATAATTCATCATATTCTTCATATGCTGGAAGTTCTGGATAATCTGCCTTAATGGCTTCCGTACTCTTAAATAAGAATCCAGCCTTACTTGCCTGAATCATACCAAGATCATTATGGCTGTCACCACTGGCAATTGTTTCAAATCCACAAGACTGTAATGCTTTTACGGTTGTGTATTTCGATTTTTCACAACGCATTCTGAATCCTGTAATCGTTCCATCTTCTGCTACTTCTAATTCATTGCAAAAGATTGTTGGCCAGCCCAACTTCTTCATCAAAGGCTGTGCAAATTGAGTAAACGTATCACTGATGATAATAACCTGTGTCAAAGAACGAAGCTCATCTAAAAATTCCTTTGCTCCTGGAATTGGGTCAATCTTAGCAATTGTTTCTTGAATTTCTTTTAAACCTAATCCATGTTCTTTTAAGATGTTAAGACGATAATTCATTAACTTATCATAATCCGGTTCATCTCTCGTTGTTCTCTTTAATTCTGGGATACCACTTGCCTCTGCAAATGCAATCCAGATTTCTGGTACTAATACACCTTCTAAATCTAAACATACAATATTCATCATTTTTATTCCTTTCCTTTGTGCTACTTTTGAATCATTGTATCAAAAAGTATCTATTTTGACAATTTTTTATTGAATTTCATACATCTTATCTAATTGTTCCATATAGCGGTCAATCTGATTTTTTTCATATTCATTAATCAGTCGTCCGGAAAAATAATAAGTGACACCGGGTATCAACTTTTCTTCTCTTTCTTTTGGTATCACTCTCATCAACTGACGAATCGTCCCTTCATTGCCATCAACAAAATGAATCTCCTTTGGAAAAACATTTCGAAAATGATCTTTAAAATAATTAAAATGTGTACACCCTAGTACGACTGATTCATAGTTTTTTAAATCAAAATCTTTTAATTCTTCTTTTAAATATGTATCAATTTCGGGCTCTGTAAAATGCCCTCTTTCCGCAAAACGAACCAGCATTGGCAATGGCAGCTTGTCCACAATATGCTGAGAGTCTACCTGCTCAATCAACTTTTGCAGTTTTCTTCCATAAATCGTAATTGGTGTTGCCGTCACTAAAATCCGCTTATTTTTATCTTTTTGTTGTTTTACTGCTTTCTTTACTGCTGGCTCCATCCCAACAATCGGTACCGGAAATGTATTACGAAATTCTTTTTCGGCTACGCTCGTTGCCGTATTGCATGCCATCACAATTGCATCAACATCCTGATCAATCAAAAAATTTAAAATTTCTTCCACATATCCTTTAATTTCTTCTCTCGTTTTCTCTCCATAAGGTACGTGTTTTTCATCTGCATAATAGAGAAATTCTGCCTCTGGAAGCATTTTTCTTGCCTGATGCAATACTGACAATCCCCCGATTCCCGAATCATAAATACCTATTTTCATTGATTCCTACCTCAATATTCTCTTCTTTATTAAATGCTACATTTATTTTATCATACCAATTTTATTTCTGCCACCCAAAGTAGCATTCCAAAAACATATAATATAAAAAAATCCAATTCTGACTCACCTGCCATGAATCGGAATTGGATTTTATATATCTCTTTATTGTTCTATTTTAACTTTGCAAGTGTTTTTAATAATAATTCCCACGTACGTTTTGTGGAAGAAATGCTTAATACTTCATTTGTTGTATGAACATCTCTCATCTGTGGGCCAAAGGATATCGCATCTAGTCCCGGTAATTTGGAAGCAAAAATTCCGCATTCCAATCCCGCATGAATACCTTCTATCACGGCCTCTTCTCCAGACTGTTCTTTGTATGCTTCGACCATCACAGTTCTTAATTTTGAATCTGCTTTATATTCCCAGCCAGGATAATTACCGACAACCTGAACCGTTCCACCAAAAATTCCCGTCAGCGCACATAATTTGTCGATCAGGTATTCTTTTTCTGTCTGACTTGAACTTCTGACAGCAAATGATAATACGACGTACTCTTCTTCCGTTTTCATAATACCAAGATTTAGGGATGTCTGTACCATGCCTTCCATCTCTGGATTCATTCTCTGGATACCATTAGGCATCGTTACCAGCGCCATAATAACTGCTTTGGTAGAAGTTTTTGCCATGCAGATAATGGATTTTGTTTCCATTGTATCGGTGCTGAGTTTCAGACTTGGCTCAACCGCTTTATATTCCTCCTGAATTTTAGCAAAGGTCTGTTCTACTGCATCCTTTGCCTGAGGAAGTAAATCTTCCGGTACAGCAACGACTGCTTCACTAAATTTTGCGATTGCATTGTCTTTCTCTCCACCACTTAACGTTACAAGCTGGATATCGATCTTATTAGAAAGTGCTAATAAGACTCTTCCCAAAGCTTTATTTGCATTGAGACGTCCTTTGTCAATCTCAACACCCGAATGGCCACCTAAAAATCCATCTAAGCGAATTTTCATCTGTGCAGTTGACATTTCTACTTTTCCATACGGAATACTACAGATAGCAGAAGCACCACCAGCACAACTAACCGTAAAGATTCCTTCGTCCTCAGAATCCATATTCAAAAAGATACGACCTTTTAAATCAGAGACATCAATAAAGTCCGCACCAAGCATACCAATCTCTTCATCAACCGTAAAGATTGCTTCAATCGGAGGGTGCGCAATCTCATCACTATCTAAAATAGCTAAAGCATAAGCAACAGCAATTCCATTATCTCCTCCTAAAGATGTATCTTTTGCCGAGATCAAATCTCCATTTATTTCTAAATCAAGACCTTCTTTTGCCATATCCTTGTCGCAACCATCGACCTTTACTGCCACCATGTCCATATGTCCCTGCAAAATAACCGCTGGAGAATTTTCATAGCCTTTGGAACCATCTTTCCAAATGATCACATTATACTTTTCATCTTGTCTGCATTTTAAATTACGCTCTTTTGCAAAACGAACTAAATAATCACTTATTTGCTTTACATTTGTAGAACCATGTGGAATGGAACAAATATCCTCAAAAAATTTAAATACATTATTCGGTTCTAAATTTGATAAAACTCCCATCATATTCCTCCTTTATTGGGTTACTATTTAAAGCCAAAAATCTGGCCCGAAATCATTTTTTTATTTTTTTATATTTTAAGCCGTCTTTTTCCAATTGCCCTGTTTTGGTCATATACGTGAGCAACTGTTCGGCAAAATCTTTCTTATTCTGTACAACTGCCTTACTTGAAGAAAAAGGCAGTTTAGCCTCAATTCCCTCACAAAGTGTCTCCACCTGTGCTCGTGTGATCGAATCATGTTTTTTTAAATATTTTTTTACCTTACTCTCGCCTTTGGCAAAGAGCATATTCATCAAATCCCTTGATTGGTTTTTCTGTTTTACCAATCCCCATCCATAAATAATCATGGTTGCGACTGCAAATAACAGCATTCCAATAATCATCGTACTAATTTTCATGTTTACTCCTGAGTTACCACTATTCTTTATCTACAAAAACAACATATTCATTTTTTTCTAATATTCCAAAATAAGTTGCCAATCGTTCATATAACTGATTCGAAGCCCCTTTATGATGTTTTTTCAATTTCTCTCCAATCTCAAAAATAGATTTCTCACCGTCAATCTGCTGCCAAACATAACTTCCATATTCATCCAGTTTAATGAAACTATAACGTGGCTTCTTAAATATTTTCTGTGCAACTGTATTATAAAAACCAGTATTTTCAACAACAACTTCGACCATTCCATCTTCCAGGACTTCCCACTTTTTGTCGTTTATCTTTGGAATATGATCCAAATAATTTTTATCTGTGTTATTTCGTTTTTTACTCATAGATACTCCTTCGCGTAAACAAAGAAGTGCTGCTGCAACCTTATGCAGCAGCACCTGTTTATGCATATACTCATATATTATTTTGTCTTATTCTTTTTACAAGCATAACACAAAGTTGCGATTAATACAATAAATGCGGCAATACCTACATAGTTACCAGTTGTCATAAAACTGTCACCATAAATACCTGACATATCGACATTTAATCCAACAACCGCAAATACTGCCAGTAAGATACCTACTAAACCTTCTCCGGCAATCATACCAGAACAATATAAAACACCAGCTTCGATACAATCCTTTTTCTGAGCTTCACTGTCATAACTTCTTTTCTTTTCCATATACCATTTCATGAGACCACCAACAAAAATTGGAGCACTTAAATGGATTGGAAGATATAAACCTACAGCAAATGCCAATACCGGGATACCGATAACTTCAACTGCAATTGCGATGAACACACCAATGATGATCAATGTCCAAGGAAGCGTTCCACCCATAACACCTTCTACAACTAACTTCATCAGAGAAGCCTGAGGTGCCGGAATTGCCTCTGAACCAAATCCCCACGCTGCATTTAAGAGGTACATAACACCACCAATTGCAAATGCAGAAACAACAGCACCGATCAATTCACCAATCTGCTGTTTCTTAGGGGTTGCGCCTACAATATAACCAGTCTTTAAATCCTGAGATGTATCACCAGCCATAGCGGCAACGATACAGATGATTGTACCAACTGTAATTGCGGCAATCATACCAGAAGCACCTGTGTTACCAGATACTTTAAATAACATTGTCGTGATGATCAAAGAAGCAATCGCCATACCAGATACCGGGTTGTTACTACTTCCTACTAAACCAACCATACGAGAAGATACTGTCGCAAAGAAGAATCCAAATACAACAATAATGATTGCTCCTAAAGGACTAACCGGAATAGATGGGATTAACCAAATGGCAAGCGCGATAACAAGCACTGCAATACCAACTGTCTTTAATGATAAATCCTGTGCTGTACGTTCTCCACCGGAAACATTTTTACCAAAGCCTTTGATTGCCTGACCGAATGTCTTAACCATTGTTGGTAAAGATTTGATCAAACTTAAAATACCACCGGCAGCTACCGCTCCCGCACCAATGTAACGAATGTATTGACTCCAGATAGATCCTGGATCCAGTTTATTAAATGGAATAGCTTTTCCTGCTTCATCCATAATTGCGGATGGGCTGTCTCCACCAAAATACGAAATTGCTGGAATTAATACAAGATAAGATAACACACCACCAGCAAACATGTAACTGGAGATTTCCAGACCACAAATGTAACCAACACCAGCTAATGCCGGTAAAACATCCATACCAATACCACAGGTATAAGTAGAATTCTGAATATCAAAGTTTACTTCACTTGGGAATAATTTTAAACCATCTGCAATAAATTTATAAACAGCAGCAACACCGAGACCCGTAAATACTAATTTTGATTTGTCTCCGCCTTCCTCTCCTGCTAATAATACTTCTGCACATGCAGTTCCTTCCGGATATGGAAGGACTCCGTGTTCTTCCACGATCAACGCTGTACGAAGAGGTACCATAAAGAACACACCTAAAAGACCGCCACAAAGAGAAATAATTGCAATCGTAAAGTAAGAAGGTGTGTCACATAATCCTTCCTGTGCCCACATAAAAATAGCAGGCAGTGTAAAAATAGCTCCGGCTGCTAAAGATTCTCCGGCCGATCCTACTGTTTGAACCATATTATTCTCAAGGATAGAATCCTTCTTTAAAATGACACGGATCACACCCATAGAAATAACGGCTGCTGGAATTGATGCAGATACGGTCATACCTACACGTAGTCCAAGATACGCATTTGCTCCACCAAAAATAACTGCTAAAATCATACCTAATACAATGGAAGTCACTGTAAATTCAGGTAAGACTTTATCCGCAGGTATAAATGGCTTAAAATCCTGTTTTTGATTCATATATTTTTCTCCTTTTATATTTTTTTACATCCCGTATTTTATCAGAATGTATAATATACATTATAACACAGACCGACATTTTCCTACAAAAATCTTCAACAAAAAATTGTTTCCAATACTGTTATTTTATAGCATAATGACTAAAAGTAATAAAAATATAATAAAAAACACCAGTAATTATCTGCGATATGGATAATTACTGGCTAATCTTTTGCTATTATTCTTTTTTATTACTTTGGGAATGAAAAAAATCTGATAATGTTGTTAGAGTTTTTGCCCATACCTCTACTTCTTCTGGTGTCAAAGTATTGATTAAGGCGTCTGTCATCTGCCGATGAAATTCTTCATGATGTTTATATGCTGCAATCCCTTTGTCCAACAAATAAATATTGACAACTCGGCGATCCCTTTCACTTCTTTTTCTTGCTACATATCCTTTATGGACAAGACTATTCATCGACGTTGTCAGAGAACCGACAGTAATGTTTAACTTTTTCGCAATCACCGACATACGATTACCTTTTCCAAGTCCAACGGCCTCAATAATATGCATATCATTATTACTGATGTCCGAAAACTCTTCTGTAATAATTGCTTTTTCTTCTAACTGCATGATTTCTCGGAAAAACTTTACCAGCATCTTATTAATTGTCTCTCTTGTCTCCATATATTCACTCCCAGTATCTTTGATCTCATTTTGTGTATATTACTTATGATTATACTAAAAAAAATGAAAAGAATCTATTACTTCTTTTACTGTTTCAATTTTATCCGCATTGTATGCATAACTTCCACAAAAAAGAAGTGCATCTGTTAGCTCTCCTTTTGCAGCATGAATCAAAGCTTCGGTAATACAATATGGTGTTTTTCCCGGATCACAAGTATGAATACATTGAAAACAACGCTTAGGGGGAATTCTACCTTCTCGTTCTACTCGTTTGATAAATTCGTTACGAATCGCTCTGCCCGGCATTCCGACTGGGCTTTTGATGATTTCAATGTCTTCTTTTTGTGCCTTTATATACGCCTGTTTATAACGAACATCAGCATCACATTCTTCTGTCGTCACAAATCGTGTCGCTACCTGGATTCCATCGACTCCCAATGCCATCGCCTGCCGATAATCGTCTCGATTTTGGATACCTCCACCTAAAATAACCGGTATTTTTTGATTGTATTTTCTCTCATATTCACGAACCACTTTGATGATCTGTCTCACTTCTTCATGATAAGAGTCTGTAGTAAACGTCTCCAATTGCTCGGAGCTAAAACCTAAATGACCGCCTGCTTTTGGACCCTCGATAATCAACACATCCGCTGTTCGATGATATTTGCGATCCCAATATTTTAGGATTACTTTCGCCGACTTTTCCGTTGAGACGATCGGTGCCAAAGCTACATCGCTGCCTTCTACATATTTAGGCAAATCTACAGGAAGACCTGCGCCTGACACGATAATGTCTGCGCCAGCCTTTACTGCTTCTTTTACATGTTCTTCATATTGATTCATCGCTACCATGATGTTAAAACCAATGATTCCATCGGGTGCAATCTCTCTTGCCTTTTGCAGTTCTTTATGAATAGCTCTTAAATTTGCCGTTAATGTATCCTGATAAAAATCTGGTTCCCGATATCCAATCTGTGAAATCGATATGATTCCAACACCACCTTCTTTCGCCACAGCACCTGCTAGTCCGCCAAGACTGATTCCAATTCCCATGCCACCTTGAAACAAAGGAATTTTTACTTCTTTTTTGCCAATATAAAATGTTTCTTTCTTCATGATTTGTCTCCTACATATTGCGAAACCGCTGATACCGTGCCTCTAATAACTCCGCTTTGGATAAATTCATTTTTTCTTCCAGAAAATATGCAATCTTTTCCTCTAACTCATCGCAGATGGCAAACATCGTATCCATCGTATATTCCTCTGGCTCTTTAATAATTTTTTCTACAAATCCGGCCCGATATAAATCATAGGAAGTGAGCTTCATAACTTGCGCTGCTTTTTGTGCTAATTTTGCGTCTTTCCAGAGAATCGAGGCAAATCCTTCTGGCGACAAAATAGAGTATACAGCATTTTCTAAAATCCAGACTTCATCAGCAACTGCCAGGGCCAATGCTCCTCCACTTCCACCTTCACCAATTAAAATAGAGAGAATCGGTGTCTTTAAAGTAGACAACTCAAACAAATTAGAAGCAATCGCCTCTCCCTGACCACGTTCTTCCGCTTCCATACCACAAAATGCTCCCGGTGTATCAACAAAACAGATGACTGGACGGTGAAATTTCTCCGCCTGCTTCATCAGGCGTTGTGCCTTTCGATATCCTTCCGGAAGTGGCATGCCAAAATTTCTCTTTACATTTTCTTTGGTCGTTTTTCCCTTCATCTGAGCAATGACTGTAACCGGTTGTCCATGAAAACTGGCAATACCTCCACATACTGCTGCGTCATCGCCAAAGTAACGATCTCCATGAAATTCCATAAAGGATTCGAATAATCCTTCGATATAATCCTCACCGACTGGTCTACCTTTCTCTCTGGAAATCTGTACTCGTTCCCATGCCGTTTTTTCTTTTTCGTGTTCAAAGATGTTTCCTTTTTGGACCGTTTGCCCATGTATATTCTCAGGAAATATCGGATTTTGATGGAGTTTTAAAATCTGCAATAGCACTTTTTTCATTTGGCCACGTTCTACGATTTTATCTACAAAACCATGTTCCAATAAAAATTCTGATCGTTGAAATCCTTTCGGCAACTTTTGCCCAATCGTCTGCTCAATGACTCTTGGTCCTGCAAACCCCACCAATGCATCCGGTTCTGCTAAAATAATATCACCGAGCATAGCAAAACTTGCAGTCACACCTCCAGTGGTAGGATTTGTCAACACAGATATATAAAGAAGTCCGGCATCACTATGCCTTTTTAGAGCTGCAGACGTTTTCTCCATCTGCATGAGCGAAGTCATCCCTTCCTGCATTCTGGCACCACCGGAACAAGTAAAAATAATGATCGGAAGTCGCATTTTTGTTGCCCGCTCAATGCCTCTCGTAATCTTTTCGCCGACAACAGCTCCCATACTGGCAGTTAAAAATCTGACGTCCATCACCATAAGAACAACTTCATAACTACCAATTCTTGCCTTTCCGGTAATCACAGCCTCATCAAGTCCTGTCTTTTCTTTCAAATTTGCAATTTTCTCTGGATACGTTCTGATACTGAGTGGATTCGTATTGATAAGACCGATATCCCATTCTTCAAAAGAATCTGGTTCTGTGAGCATTTCAATTCTTTTATCGGCAGGTAAACGAAGATAACCACCACATTTTGGACAAATATAATCATTTTCTATACATTCATCAACAAAAATTCCTTTTCCGCATAGATTACATTTTCTCATCAATCCATCCGGAACTTCTGGTTTTGATGTCTTTTCTGTTGCACTTGACTTTGTAATTGGAGTTTTCTTAAAAATATTGTGCAAATCCATTTTTATTCAACCTCCATCTCCTTTAAAATTCGGTCCATATAGGAAATCGTAAAATCGCCCTTTTGGTAATCTTCTCGCTCCATAATCTCGTAGAGAAAATCGATATTCGTTGTGATTCCCTCAATGATAACCTCTCCGAGCGCACTATGCATTTTACGAACTGCCTCCTGCCTGTTTTTCGCATAGACAATCAGCTTCGCCATCATAGAATCATAATACGGCAAAATAGTATACCCGCTATAAATGGAAGAATCAATGCGGATTCCTTTCCCACCTGGCAAATACATATCAGTGATCGTACCTGGGCATGGGCGAAAATGGTGTTTCGGATCCTCTGCATTCAGACGACATTCAATCGCATGTCCGGTAATCTTGACATCTTTCTGTCGATACGATAGCTTCTGCCCATCTGCAATGCGAATTTGTTCCTTGATCAGATCGACTCCCGTTATCCACTCGGTGACCGGATGTTCCACCTGAATTCTCGTATTCATTTCCATAAAATAAAAACTTTCATCCGCTTCCAATAAAAATTCGATCGTACCCGCATTCACATATCCGGCTGCTTTCGCCGCCTGAACAGCTACCTTTCCCATTTTCTCTCTTAACGCTTCACTTACTGCCTGAGATGGAGCTTCCTCAATGATTTTTTGATGATTTCTCTGGATGGAACAATCACGTTCTCCCAAATGAATAATATTGCCATATTGATCTGCGAGAATCTGAAATTCAATGTGTCTTGGATTTTCCACATAATGTTCCAAATACATACGATTATCAGCAAACGCCTGTTTTGCCTCTTTTTGTGCCGTCAAAAATTCCTGACCAAATTCTGCTTCCTGATAAGCAACGCGCATGCCTTTGCCACCACCGCCAAGAACCGCCTTAATAATCACAGGAAATCCAATTTCAGTGGCAATTTCTAACGCTCTCTTTTCATCTGTAACTGCTTCTTCACTGCCCGGAATCACAGGAACACCGGCCTGAATCATCGTTGTTCTCGCCATCGCTTTATTGCCCAGTTTTTCAATTGTTTGAGAATCCGGTCCAATAAAGACAATATTGCATGCCTCACACAATTTTGCAAACTGACTATTCTCCGACAAAAACCCAAATCCCGGATGAATGGCATCTGCTCCACTGATCACTGTCGCACTGATAATCTGTTCCATATTTAAATAGCTGTCTTTTGCCGCTGCCGGACCAATACAGATTGCCTCATCTGCAAGCTGCACATGCAGGGATTCTTTATCAGCCTCCGAGTACACAGCCACCGTTTCAATTCCCATCTCACGACATGCACGAATAATGCGAATTGCGATTTCACCGCGGTTTGCGATCAAGATTTTATGAATCATGACTATTCTCCTTCTTCCTTAGGATTACTGATGGCAAATGTTAATTCGGCAGTAACCACAATGTTACCATCAACACTTGCAACGGCCTTGCCAACACCGATCGCTCCTTTTGATTTGATGATTTTTGTCTCTAATTTAACCTTATCGCCAGGAACGATTTTTCCACGAAAACGACAATTTTTAATTCCACCAAAATAGGCTGTTTTTCCCCTATTTTCCTCTAATGATAAAATTGCAACGGCACCTACCTGTGCAAGCGCCTCCACAGTTAATACGCCTGGCATTACTGGTTCCTGTGGAAAATGTCCACGGAAAAAATCTTCATGAAAAGTCACACATTTATATCCAACTGCTCCCACACCGGGTTCTAATTCTTCAATATAATCCACCAATAAAAATGGATGACGATGTGGTATAATTTGCTCAATCTCTTTAATTCCCAGTTTCATAGTCTGCTCCTTTTTGATTGATCATGCCCCGATTCGGAATAATGGTTGTCCATATTCTACGGGCTGTTCATTTTCGACAAGAATCTCTGTAATGGTACCTTCATATTCGCTCTCAATCTCATTCATCAGTTTCATCGCCTCGACAATACCAAGCACCTGTCCTTTCTTAACTTTATCGCCAATTTTTACAAATGCTTCTGCATCTTCTGACGGTGCCTGATAAAAAGTGCCAACCAAAGGAGACGTTACCACATCACCTGTCTTCTCGGCGACTGGTTCTTCTTTTACAACCGTTTCTGGTTTAATTTTTATAACTTCGGTATCATGCTCTAAAGTTTCCGGACAGCTCATGGCAATCTTAACGTCACCTTCCGTATATTCAAAATTCGAAAGTCCAGCCTTAGAAACTTCTCTTACTAATTCTAAAATCTGCTCATATTGCATAGTCTTTACTCCTCATACGCTTTTACTAATAAAGAGGCATTGTGACCTCCAAAACCAAGAGAATTCGAAATTGCGACATTCACATTTTGTAAAACAGGTCCGTCGATGACATAATCCAAGTCGCAGCCTTCACCTGGCGCAGTTGTACCTACGGTCGGATGAATATAGCCTTCCTCGATGGATTTGACACAGGTGATAAATTCGACTGCCCCGGCAGCCCCCAGTAAATGACCGATCATTGATTTTGTAGAACTGATTTTTAATCCTTCTGCTGCATCACCAAACGCACAATGGATAGCCGTTGTCTCAAATAAATCATTGTGATGGGTACCAGTGCCGTGGGCATTGATATAATCTACTTTATCTGGTGAGACTCCAGCTTCTTTCATTGCCAGTTCCATTGCCTTTGCTGCTCCACTTCCATCCTCTGCCGGAGAAGTGATATGAAATGCATCACAAGTCGCACCATATCCGGCAATTTCTGCATAAATCTTGGCGCCACGTGCTTTTGCATGTTCCAGCTCCTCTAATACGACAACACCTGCACCTTCTCCCATGACAAAGCCGCTTCGGTCTTTATCAAATGGAAGAGAAGCTTTCGTCGGATCACTCTCTGTGGATAAAGCAGTCAAATTTGTAAATCCGGCAACAGCCAACTCCGTAATACTGCTCTCTGTACCACCAGCCAACATCACATCTGCATCTCCATAGGCAATCGCACGAAAAGCATCCCCGATTGAATGACTTCCAGTCGCACATGCTGTCACAACATTGGTACATTTTCCCTTACATCCAAGAGCAATCGCAACGTTTCCTGCCGCCATATTGGATATCATATTGGGAATTAACATTGGACTGACTCTTTTTGCTCCTTTTGTCATCAGTTTTTCATGCTCTGTTTCCATTGACGACAATCCGCCAATACCAGAGCCAATGATGACACCTACACGAAACGGATCTTCATTTTCCATTTTTAATGCCGCCATTTGGGCAGCTTCTTTTGCTGCTACAACCGCATACTGAGAAAAAACATCCATTCTGCGAGCCGCTTTGCGATCTAAACTCTTTTTCACATCAAATCCTTTGACTTGTGCTGCAAGTTTTACTTTATAATCAGAGGTATCAAATTTCGTAATCGGGCCAATTCCTACCTGACCATTTTTGATTCCATTCCAGAATTCTTCGACTGTATTACCAATCGGGGTAATTGCACCCATTCCAGTTACAACAACTCTTCGCTTCATTTTCATCCTCCTCATTCATGTCTATTACATGACCATTCCGCCGTCTACCATCAATACTTGTCCCGTGATGTAATCTGCCATATCAGAAGCCAAAAAGACAGCTGCTTTGGCAACATCTTCCGGCTCACCAAATCTACCCAAAGGAATACCTGCCTTTGTCTGTTCTTTTATCTCATCAGATAAAACATTTGTCATTTCCGTTTGAATAAATCCTGGTGCAATCGCATTGACGGTAATATTTCTCGACGCTAACTCTCTTGCTGCCGCTTTTGTCAGACCAATGATGCCCGCTTTGGAAGCACTATAGTTTGCCTGACCGGCATTTCCAGATACACCTGAAACGGAGGAAATATTAATGATACGCCCATATCTTTGCTTGATCATAAAACGGCTTGCAAAACGAAGTCCATGAAAACAACCCTTTAGATTTGTATCTAAAACAGCATCAAAATCTGCTTCTGTCATACCCATGAGCAGTCCATCTCTCGTAATACCTGCGTTATTGACAAGAATATCAATACGTCCAAAACGTTTCTTGACCGCTTTTATCATTGCACCACATTCATCAAAATCTGCAATATCACAGGCATAGATTTCCGCTGTTCCGCCGATATCCTCAATCTCTTTTTTGACTGCCCGTGCTTTTTGCTCATTTCCATGATAATGAACGGCAACATTCGCACCTTCTTTGGCGTATGCCAGAGCAATCGCTCTGCCAATACCTCCAGAGGCTCCTGTTACAATCGCAACCTTCCCTTTTAGCATATGTTTCACTCCTCTATCTGCTTGATGACTTTCTTCATTTCTTCCATCGTTCCAATACGAAACATCTTGACACTTCGATCTATTTTTCTCATAAAACCAGAAAGCGTCTTACCTGGTCCGATTTCGATAAACGTATCAATCCCTTCGGCAATCATTTTTCTGATACTTTGTTCCCACATTACCGAACTGGACACTTGTTTTACCAATAAATCTTTCGTCAAAGTAATATCATTGATGACTTCTGCATTCACATTTGTGACATAAGGAATTTGAAGTGGCATCCATGCAACCTGATCTAATGCATCTGCAAGTTTCTCTCCGGCTTCACATAAATATGGAGAATGAAACGGACCACTGACTTGCAATGGAAGCACCCTTTTTGCCCCTGCTTCTTTAAGTGCAGGAATCGCCTCTTCGATTGCTATTTTCTTACCCGTGATCACAATCTGACCGGGACAATTATAATTTGCCACGCTCACTTGTGTAAGCGGGTCGACAACTGCTTCTACTTGTTCGGCAGTCAGTCCAAGAACTGCTGCCATACTACCAGAGCCATCTGGGACAGCAGAATGCATCAATCTGCCTCGTTCCCAGATCGTTTTGATTGCATCTGAAAAATTCATGCCTTTTGCTGCCCAAATCGCACAGTACTCTCCAAGACTTAACCCGGCTGTCATATCAGGCACCACCCCATGACTCATGAGCTCTTTTGTCATCGCAATACAAGTCGTCACTAAAGCTGCTTGTGTATAATCCGTACGATTTAAACGTTCATTTTCTTCAAAACATAAACTGCAAAGATCAAAGCCTAACATTGAGGAAGCCTCATCGTAAATTTCCTTTGCATAGCCACTTTGTTCATAAAAATCCTGTCCCATGCCAACTTTTTGTGCTCCCTGTCCAGGATAAAGAAATGCAATCTTACTCATCTCATTCGATTCCTTTCAATAATCGTTCTGCCTGTGCATTCAATGTCGTAATAATTTCCTGACAGCTTCTGACTTCTTTTACCATCCCGGCAATCTGACCTGCCATAACACTTCCATGCACAACATCTCCATCAACAACGGCTTTTCTAAGACCACCTAATGTCAATTTCTCCAATTCTTCTAAACCAGCACCAGCGGCCTCCAAACGCAAATATTCTCTCGTCTGCTGATTCCGGATTCCCCGCACCGGATGACCAGTACTTCTTCCTGTCACTTTTGTATCAATATCTTTTGCTTTTATGATTTTTTGCTTATAAGCATCGCTGGCAATGGATTCTTGCGAGGCAACAAAAACGGTTCCCATCTGAACTGCTTTTGCGCCGAGCATAAATGCTGCTGCAATTCCCCTGCCATCTGCGATTCCTCCGGCTGCAATCACCGGAATAGATACTGCATCGACAATCTGTGGTACCAAAGCCATCGTCGTCGTCTCACCGATATGACCACCGGATTCCATGCCCTCAGCAATAACCGCATCCACACCGGCACGCTCCATCATTTTTGCCAAAGCGACACTGGCAACGACTGGAATTATCTTTACTCCAGCCTGCTTCCACATTTCAATATATTTTCCCGGATTACCAGCTCCCGTTGTAACGACTTCAACCTTTTCTTCGGCAATGATTTTAGCTATCTCATCTGCCTCTGGATTCATCAACATCAAATTGACGCCAAATGGTCGGTCAGTCTCTTCTTTCATTTTCTGAATCTGATCCTGTACCCAGGAAGCGGGTGCTCCACCAGAACCGATAATACCAAGTCCTCCGGCATTCGACACTGCGGAGGCAAGTTCATGCGTTCCAACCCATGCCATGCCCCCCTGGATCAAAGGATACTGAATACCCAGTAATTGTGTAACTTCCGTTTTCATATCGCATCCTATTCCTTGTGACTTTCGATGTAATCAATCAAATCCTTTACTGTTTCAATTTTTTCTAAATCTTCAGAAGGAATTTCAATACCAAATTCATCTTCTAATGACATCACCATTTCAAATAAATCAAGAGAGTCGATTTCTAAATCTTCCTTAAAAGATGACTCTAATTTAATTTCTTCCTCTTCAATTCCTAATTCTTCTACGATTAATTCTTTGATTTTGTCAAACATTTTTTAACTCCTTTTTTCTTCATTTTTCTTAGTAATTTTAGTATTTTCTACCTTTTATTAATAAAACCAGTGTGACTGGTTATTACCACTGTAAATACATGCCACCCCAGGTAAGCCCGGCACCGAAACCAGCAATGACAAGTTTCATGCCTCTTTTTAGGCGTCCCTGCCTATTTAGATCATCTAATAAAACAGGAATACTCGCCGATGACATATTGCCATGATTCATCAGGTTCATCGGAAATTTTTCGATATCCTGCCGTAATCTCTTTGCGATTCCTTCAATAATCCTGCTATTTGCCTGATGCAATAAAAAGTAATCAATTTCATCCAGTGTTTGATCACTTTTTGTAAGCACTTCTTTGATTACCTTTGGAACCTGACGGACGGCAAATTTGTAAATCTCCCTTCCATCCATGCAAACAAAATCATGATAAGGACCTTGCTTTCCAATTCCAGAATTACAAGTAAGTACTTTCCCCGCACTTCCATCCGAATGCATTACCGCTAAAATCTGCTCTTCTTCCAAAGATTGCGTTGCTTCCAAAATGACAGCACCTGCACCATCTCCAAATAAAATGCAAGTTCCTCGATCTTGCCAATTTACAATATTGGATAAGCGCTCCGCACCAATCAACAATACTTTCTTTGCTGTTCCCGCCTTTATCTGTGCCAATGCGTTCTGATAAGCCAACATAAATCCTGCACAGGCAGCATTTAGGTCAAAACAAACAGCATGAACAGCTCCTATCTGCGCCTGTACCTCACAGGCAACACAAGGCAAAATCTGCTCTGCGGAAACACTGGATACAACCACCATATCCAATTCACTAGCATCGAGCTTTGCACATTCCAATGCTTTTTCTGCCGCTTTTACTGACATATCAACAACCGTTTCTATTTCTGCAATATGACGGGAGCAAATCCCTGTTCGGCTTTTGATCCATTCATCTGAGGTATCTACCATCTTGGAGATCATAAAATTATCTACACTATTTTGGGGCAGATAGGAACCAGTACCTGTTATCCTTGCAAACATACGATTATCCTCTTTCTGTGTTTCTTATAAAACTCTTACTTATTTTCATGTTCATATTTTAATTTTAAAATTAAATAGTTTTAATATCAAAATATTTAATTATCAATATATCACATATCCAATAGAAGTCAAGAAAAATTTCGTTTTAAATTTCGTACAATCTAAGAAAAAGCAGATATACTCAAAACTTCATCTGTATATCTGCTCGTTCTATTTATACTTATTTAAAAATATTTCATCAAAATCTTACTGTCACCAATATTTTTTCATGACATCCGCTAATTCATCTTCAGATAAATGATATCCTTCCTCTACTTGTAATTTTGTATGCTCATAATCTAACCCGAGATTTTTACAACTTTGGATTAATACTTGTATTCCATTATTACGCCCTAATCTCAGTCCTTCATCCAATCCAGTTTTTTTCGCCTGATACATTTGATGGTTGTAATCACGAATCGCCTTTTCCCTAGCCTCGTACTCCAATCGTTTCATCTTATCTGCACTAATCCTATCTAATGTCTTATAAGCTTCGCTGATATACTCGTCCTTATCTGCCATAGCTTCAAACTCCTTTCTGCTCTCTCCATACAGAAATTTTGCCCAATTCATTAATGCATTTTCTGGATATTGGGTTCCGGTAAGTTTTGGTAATTCCAGCACATGAATTTCTAGTTTGTCGGTATATAATTGACCCGTTACTTTTTCTCGAAGTTGATAACACGAATAAAATTCATCATTATCAGGAAACAATACAAAATCTAAAATACTAATATTCACGCATTTTTTTAGTTCTTGATAACTTTGTCCCTCTTCAATTTGATCCGTATACATCTTACCCAAGTAAAATACGGTTCGTTCTTTCCAATATGCAAAATAAAGTACCTGAATTTCCATATCAATCTGTGTTTGATCGTTTAAAAGTACTCTGACATCTAAAATCCCATACTTCTCTTCTGGATAAGTCTTTCTCAATATCGTAGGCAACAATCTGGAATTTTGAATTGATTTAGGCTCGATACCGAGAACTGCACTTATAAATCCATTTCGTACTTTTTCCACGTTCATCAGTTCTTTGAAACAATAGTCCACAACCGGACGCATAATGAATTCTTTCTGTTCTTCTTTTTCCTTACATATTTCTGACATATTGTTTACCTCCATATTATCATAATTTTATAACTTCTACAATAAAACGAGTTCTAATTTCTAATTATTTACATTTTATAAATCATGGAAAAATATGTCAATATAATTTACATTTTTTCTATTTATTCCTCCAAAAATTCCACCGGAACTTCTTTTGTCAGCCAAATTTTATTTTTTGATAAGAAGAACTCATACCCGGCTTTTTGCATTTCCATTGCCTTTATTTTTAATACGACTGGTTCCCCATGTCGTTTTCCAACACTGACTGCCGTGTCATAATCCCAACTTAAATGCACATATAAACGGGATTGTGGTTTTAAGCCCTGTTGCATGATAGAGGGAAGGAAACGCTTCGCTGTACCGTGATATAAGATTTCCGGAGGTGATAATTTATCCAGCTCCACCAAAACTCCGGGAACTGAATGTCCCTGATTAGCACGAATCCAATCGCCTGACTCATCATAGCTATAGCGCATCTTCGCATCCGTTCTTACAATTTCATCTAAAACCTCTTTATTAAAATCAGGGTATTTTTCTCTGATTTTATTAATTAAAATGCTGACTTTCGCCCAACCTCCATTTTTATCAATGAAATTCTCATTATGACGAAGTAAATAACTCATCCTTTTACTAATTCTCGTTAAATTCATAAAGTGTCACCTCAATTCATCTTTTTGCATCCTTTGTGCTTGCTTCGTTCAAACAAAATCCTTCTTTTCAAAGATCTTACTAGAAACTATCATGCCTATCATCCACATCCCAATGCTTAAAATCAACGAAAGAATCGCAGAAATCTGCATATGCTGTAATACATAATCATATAGCATTGAATATACCGTTTCTGGAATCATCCATATAATTCCAACCATTAATACTCCTGCTATCAAGATGGGAAGTATTCTGTCCAATACCTCACTTTCTGTTTTTCCGACTTTATAAGAGATTATGTAAGTAAGCGAAATCATAAACACAGTTACACTAAATAGCATTGCACTGCTAGCACCGACTTTTTCGAAACGATGATCAAATAAATGGTAATTTACAATTTTTCCAATGAAATAGCCTGTCACTCCCGACAAAGAAAAAACAAATATCATCAAATATCTTGCCAAGACTCTGCTTTGTTTTGCTACAGGAAGCATATAGAGAAACCTAGATTCTTGCTTTCGTTCTTTATCAAACAACATATTTGCAACGGCAATGGTCCATAAAATCAAGCTCGGTATAAAATAATAAGGATCCGTATGACTCATACATGCATAGAGGATATCCATACCCATAACACTCAAAATAGATTTCCAATTACTTTTCAGATCCATTTTAAAAAATGTCCACACTTCCATAAACACCCCTCCTGTCTTTTAAATATAATCACGTTTATTATATAGTTTCAAAGAAATACACATACTGATAAACCATAACAAGACTCCTGCCACCACACTTCCATTTAGAAGCATCATTTGATGTATCTGTATCCATTCACGGATAGCCAAAACGCCATTTAGCTTATGATATAAATCAGAATACAAAACAAAATATCCGATTACAATCACAATCTGTGGAGATACCATAATGATGCCATCAATCCACCGTTTTTGCATCTTGTCAAACAAATAACACAGTCCATATTCCAGAGAGATAAGCAGTAATCCCAATCCAAATATCACCATACAATCACGAAATCTTTCTTTTCCAGTCACCGACCAAATCACTGCTGCGCTCAAAAAATAAGTGATTGTTCCTAAACAAATGCTAAACAGTCCAGACAGATATCGGGCACATACTCTCTCGCTTTTTGTCACGGGTAATAAATAGAGAAATCCCATTCCATCCCGATGTTCTGTCTCAAAAAATACAGTGGCAAACATAATTGATATAATGAATGAAAATAATATAATTTCATCGAGCCAAAATCCCTCTAACACCGTAAATAACGCAATAACAGGAAATAGGAACAAACAGTACCGATTTCTTCTAATATCAATCGCAACTAATTTCATAATCGATTTCATATTTTGCCTCCATTCTTAATGATATGAAGCATAATCTGATCAATACTAGCCTTTTCAATCGTAAACTCCACTCCAAATTGATCAATATCCTTACTGCGAATAATCGCCTCAAATCCATAGGCATAAGAAACCATACCGACCAGCAACAGACGTTGAGATTCCAATAAATCTGACTCTTCGCCCTGAATCCGCACATAACTTTCTAGCAATTCCTCTTTTATCTGGCTACACACTACTTTGCCATTATGAAGGAATGTGATATAATCCGCAATCGGCTCCAAATCTTGAAGCTGATGGGTGGAAAAGAGAATGCTATGTTCTCCGTCCATGATGTATTCCTGAAGCATTTTTATCACGTCCGACCGCATCACCAAATCGAGTCCATTCGTCGCTTCATCTAGAATTAACAGTTTTGTATCCCGACAAAAAACAGTAGCGAACATTAATTTCACTTTCATCCCCTTCGAATAATCACCAATTTTCTTATTGTATGGAAGTTGCCAATCATACACAAGTTTTTCAAATTCCGTTTCACGAAAACTAGAATACATTGATTTTAAAATTTTCTGGATTTCCTTTAATGTCATGTCTTTCGGAAAATATGCTTCATCACCGACAAAACCAATACTCTCCAAATATTTTTTCGGATCATCTTCATAACAAATACCGTCAATTCTGATTTCTCCACGCTCGAGATTACATAAATGCGTGATCAGATTTAAGGTCGTTGTTTTACCAGCGCCATTTTCACCGATATATCCCATCACAAACCCCTTTGGCAATTCAAAAGAAATGTCTTCCAGACGAAAACCTTGATAACTTTTATATACATGTTTTACTTCTAATAAACTCATTCTTTCATCTCCCTCCATAAATTTGACACCAAATGATCAAATTCTTCTTTTGTCATGTTGATGTGTTTTGCAGTCTCGATTGCTGTCATCATACCTTCCTCGATCCTCATCAAATACTTCTCACGCATGATTTCATTGTCCTTGGAAAGTACAATACTGCCCTTTCCCTGCATCGAAGCGATAAATCCCTCTTCCTCTAAATCCCGGTAAGCACGCGTTGTTGTAATGACACTGACTCCTATCTCTTTTGCCAGCTTACGGATGGATGGCAAAATCGTCCCCTCCCTAATCTGTCCATTTAAAATCTGTTCTTTTATCTGTTCTCGAATCTGCGCATAAATCGGAAGTTCCGACTGCCCTGATATAATTATTTTCATTTTTTCCTCCAATGAAATACGTATTCAAATAACGCCTCATAGTATATACTGTATATATTAATTATATATACAGTATATACTGTTGTCAAGAACAAAAGCGGACAAGTCTGCCTCATGCATCTGGTCGCATCCTCTCGGAGCGTTTTTTGTTTCATGGAAATTATAACGTAATTTCCTATGAAACAAAAAAGACAGTGCTGTACAAATATTTGTACAGCACTGCCATGCATATATCCTTTTATTATATTTTTTCGTTTAATATGTTTTTATATCCTTCACCATAAATTTCATTGGCACTTGAAATGATCAAAAAGGCTGCTTTATCTTCCTGTTTTACAATTTCTTCTAATTTCGGTCCCTGGTTTTTCTTAACCACGCACATGATTACTTTTTTCTCCGCTCCGGTATAAGCTCCTTGTCCTTGTAAAAAGGTTGCACCAACATCCAGCTCGTCTAAAATCCGATCTGCAATCAAATCTGCTTTGTCACTGATCACATACATTAATTTTGCCTCATCACGTCCATACAAAACATAATCCATCACCTGACCTGACACAACAACTGCGATCAAGGCATACATAATGATATTGAAATCGCGAAATACAAATCCAGAAATCGCAACAATGATCACATCAAGAATTAGGAATAAAAATCCAGTCTTTAAATGTTTATATTTTTCACGCAAAATTTTAATGATAATATCGATGCCACCTGTCGTTGCTCCACTTCGAAATACAATTCCAATGCCAACACCAACAAGAATACTTCCTGCCAGTGACGCAAGCAAGGGATCTGTCGTTACCACACCAAACCTTGTTGTATAATTGGTAAATATAGAGTTAATGACAACGGCAAAAAATGTAGTAGTAATAAATCGATATCCAAATCTCCACAATCCCAACATAACGATCGGTATGTTTAATAGGAAGAAAAGAGTTCCTGTCTCCAATCCCGTCATTCGATTTAAAATCACCGCAATTCCGATTAATCCACCAGGAGCCAAATTGTTCGGATCTAAAAATAAACTAATACCACATGCATTAATAAAAGAACCAATAATAATGCCAAATACTTTTTTTAAAATAACTTTAACTTCAACCTTCATAACAACCTCCACAACACAAAAATACCCATCAGATCATCTTATCCAACAGGTACCTCAATTATTATGTGCTATTTTTCCTTTTGTATGCTTCACAAAAGCCGAAATACCTGCTCTACACTATCTATCATATTCTTTCTTGCCTGCTCAGGTTCCATAGCCTCTTCTAAGGTGCAGATTCCACGAACAATCGGGAAAAATGCATCAATTCCAACCTGATTACACTTTCCGGCATCTGTTGTCACTGCACCGGCAAATGCCAGTACTTTATTTCCATATTTTTTTGCCAGTTTCGCAACTCCAATCGGTGCTTTTCCCATCGCAGTTTGTGCATCCAGACAGCCTTCACCTGTAATGACAATATCCGCATCCAAAACCTCATCTTCCAGTCCTATGGTATCCAATATTAATTCAACACCTGGCACTAATTTTGCACCAAGACAAGATAAAAATGCAAATCCCAGACCGCCTGCCGCTCCTGCACCTTTTTCTTCACGTAAGTCACATCCCACTGCTTTTGCAACCACATCTGCATAATGTCCCATTGCCTGATCAATTTCCTCCAACTGTTCTTCGCAAACACCTTTTTGTGGGCCATATATATACGTTGCACCATTTGTCCCACAAAGGGGGTTATTCACGTCACAAGCTACACGAATCTCTAAGTTTTGTAGCTCTGGTAGCAAATTTTCTAATGAAATATGTACTACTTTTTCAAGTGCATCTGCTCCTTCTCCTACATCCCTTCCTTTGTCATCTGTCATTTTTGCTCCCAGTGCCTTTAACATTCCGATTCCACCATCGTTTGTTGCACTGCCACCAATACCAATGATTAGTTGTTTACAGCCTCTTTGTACTGCATCCGCAATCATCTCTCCAACGCCCTTCGTCGTCGCATGAAATGGATTTTTTTCATTTGCTAACGTAATTCCCGCAGCCTGTGCCATTTCCATGATTGCGGTTTTTGATTGCTCGATATACCCATAGTTTGCTTTTACTTGACCTCCAAGCGGACCTGTCACATTTAATGAAATTCTTTTACCTCCCAAACCCTCGATCAGAGCATCTGTTGTACCCTCACCGCCATCTGCGAGTGGTTTGATCACAATTTCGGCGTCTTTATGGACCCGAAGAATTCCCTCTCGGATTGCTTTCCCCGCTTCGATCGATGATAAACTTCCTTTTAAAGAATCAATTGCGATCACGACTTTCACTTTTTGTACCTCCTTCATGAATGATATCTATATTTTCATTATATCATAAAAGAAAAAAGCTCTGCATAAAAATCTCTTTTTGCTCAATATCATTTATCAAGCACTTTTTTCATATTCTTTCATATACATATTTTTATATCAGTTGATATAGATATATCTTCGATTGGTCTATACTATATCCCACTTATCCCATTGACAAGATATGTTTTCTGTGGTATATTTCTAATCATTAAGTAAACCTATAATTTTAATAGGAAAAGAGAGAGGTCACATATGAATTTCGATGTTATGAGAGAATATTTTCCACTCTACAAGGAGGCAATGTTCTTAACATTACGTATCGGTTGGATTGGAATTTTATGTTCCATTGTTTTAGGACTAATCGTTTCTATGATTGTTCACTATAAAGTTCCTGTATTAAGACAGATTGCAAAAGTTTATATTGAACTATTTCGAAATACACCATTACTGATACAATTATTTTTCATCTATTTTGGTCTTCCACGATTTGGTATCAGTCTCAGTGCCGAAGTATGCGGTTATGTGGGATTGGCTTTACTTGGAGGAAGTTATATGGCAGAAGCTTTTCGAAGCGGTTTAGAATCTGTCGAAAAAATTCAAATGGAAAGTGCTTTAAGTCTTGGTATGACGCAGAGTCAGGCAATGCGTTATATCATATTACCACAGGCAGTCACACTCAGTTTCCCGGCATTTGTTGCTAATGTGATTTTCCTTTTAAAGGAAACGAGCGTCTTTAGTGCGATCAGTTTAATGGATCTGATGTTTACTGCCAAGGATTTAATCGGTCTTTATTATAAAACGGTTGAATGTCTGACCTTACTGGTAATCTTTTACCTGATCATCTTGTTACCGGTATCCATTATCGGAAGCATTTTGGAAAGGAGGTTACGTTATGCAGGCTTTGGGGATTGATGTTTTATTTAAGGGAAGTAACTTGACGCGTCTTGCTGCCGGATTATGGGTTGCATTAAAAATCAGCTTGATCGCCGTGTTACTTAGTATCCCTTTGGGAATCCTTTTTGGTATCTTTATGACGATCAAAAATCCTGCGACGAAAGCCATTTCCAGAATTTATCTGGAAATCGTTCGTATTATGCCACAATTAGTACTCTTATTTATTGTCTTCTTTGGCACAACAAGAGTGTTTGGTATGAATCTTTCGGCAGAGTTTGCATCTGTGATCGTCTTTACATTCTGGGGAACAGCAGAAATGGGAGATTTGGTGCGAGGCGCAGTGAGCAGTATTCCAAAACACCAATATGAAAGTGCTGCGGCACTGGGAATGGTCAAATCACAGATCTATTATCATATTATAATTCCTCAGACACTGCGAAGATTGATTCCTCTATCCATTAATTTGATCACACGTATGATCAAGACAACCAGTTTGGTCATGATGATCGGTGTCGTTGAGGTATTAAAAGTAGGACAGCAGATTATTGAGGCAAATCGTATGGTATCTCCAAATGCTGCATTTGGAATCTATGGAACCGTATTCTTTTTATATTTTATTGCATGCTGGCCAATCAGTATGCTCGCAGGATATCTTGAGAAGAAATGGAGATAATAAATTATGGCACAGGAAGCATTAATTAAAATAGAACATTTAAAAAAAGCATATGGCGACAATGTCATTTTAAAAGATTTTAATCTGACAGTTCATCAGGGTGAAGTTATCGTCATCATTGGACCATCCGGCTGTGGAAAAAGTACATTTTTGCGATGCATCAATGGCTTAGAACCGATTCAAGGTGGCAGCATCCGTCTACACAATGATGTCATTTCCGGTGATGTAAAAGATATTGCTGCAATCCGACAAAAAATTGGTATGGTTTTTCAAAGTTACGAGTTATTCCCTCACAAAACCGTATTGGAAAATATTACATTAGCACCAATGATCGTGCAAAAGCGAAAAAAGGCAGATGTGGAAAAAGAAGCATTAGAACTTCTTGCCAGAGTTGGCTTACAAGATAAGAAAGATTCTTATCCAAGACAATTATCAGGCGGACAAAAACAGCGTGTGGCAATCGTGCGTGCTTTATGCATGCACCCGGAAGTTTTGTTATTTGACGAAGTAACGGCCGCTTTGGATCCAGAAATGGTACGCGAGGTACTCGATACAATGTTAGAACTGGCAAAAGCCGGCAACACAATGCTGATTGTAACACATGAAATGTCATTTGCGAAAGCCGTTGCTGACCGAGTATTGTTCTTAGATCAAGGTGAGATCGTCGAAGAAGATATTCCAGAAAACTTCTTTGAACATCCAAAAACAGAACGCGCTCAAAAATTCTTACACAGCTTTGAATATGATGCTGTCAGACATCATGATCATAAATAAAAATATAATTTTTTAGGCACTAGCCAGAAAGAGAGGTATCGAAAATGAAACGTAAATTACTTAGAAAAGTTGCGACATTACTCGCTGCGATCGCAGTGATCGGACTTGCATTAACCGGATGCGGAGGAAGCGATTCAAACAATTCCGGAGATAAAAAATCTGATTCCAAAGCAAGCTATCGTACTCTTGATGACATCAAAAAGGATGGAACCATCAATATCGGTGTTTTCTCTGACAAAAACCCATTTGGATATGTAGATGAAAACGGCGAATATCAGGGATATGATGTATATTTTGCAAACAGATTAGCCAAAGATTTAGGTGTAAAAGTAAATTTCGTATCAACCGAAGCTGCCAGCCGTATTGAATATTTACAGACAGGCAAAGTTGATGTTATTTTAGCAAACTTTACAGTGACGGATGAGCGTAAAGAAGAAGTTGATTTCGCAGACCCTTACATGAATGTATCTTTAGGTGTTGTATCTCCGGAATCTCGCGTGATCAAAAGCCTAGATGATTTAAAAGATGGCGATGAAGTCATCGTAATCTCTGGTACAACAGCAGAAACATATTTGACAGAAAAATATCCTAAAATCAAATTACAGAAATATGATACTTATGCTGCCGCTAAATCAGCAATCGAAAATGGTAACGGCGTATGCTGGGCAAACGATAACACAGAAGTTATCGCATTTGCAAACCAGAATAAAGGATATGAAGTTGGTATCTCTGAATTAGGTGGAACTGATACAATCGCTCCTGCTGTAACAAAAGGAAATGATACTTTAAAAGACTGGATCAACGAAGAAATCGCTAACTTAGGAAAAGAAAAATTCTTCCACAAAGATTATGAAGAAACATTAGTTGATACTTACGGAAAAGATTACGAAGAAACTCTTGTCGTTGAAGGCGGAGAATCTAAATAATTATCTTTACTCCTTATTCATCTTATGATAAAAAACTCAGAATCTAAAACTAGATTCTGAGTTTTTTTCCATCTAAATGAGCTGAAATTAATTCTCCTTTTATGTATTCTAACTTTAAGGAGAAGAAAGGACGTTTTTCATCCATGTAGCGCAAAAACAGTTTGTCTCCTTCCCATAATTCTAAGTTCATCACATCTTCTTTTTTCACCCACTCAAGGACGCCCTCATCACACTCTTTTACCTCTCCGGTAAAACCATCTGCATGATAGAGACACATATACTCCCATGCCTCTTTTTCAGTTCCCATATCAGAAAGAAATGTCACTAACCCGCAAAAGCGAAACGAAGTTAAAGTAAGCCCTGTCTCTTCTTTCACCTCACGAAACAGGCAATCTTCCGGGCTCTCTCCATGCTCAAAATGTCCGCCAACGCCAATCCATTTGTCTTTATTGACATCATTCTTCTTGACGATGCGATGCAGCATCAAATAACTATCATCCTTTTCAATATAACACAAGGTTGTAATTCCCATAACATACTCCTTTTTATTCAAAAATAAATCTTTCAATCTCCTCAAGATTATCAGAAAAAAGAATTGATTTTCTCTCTGCTTGGCCTAAAAATCCTTCTTCGACCATCCGATCAAACACAATTTTTAATGGTTCATAATAGCCATTGACATCAAACAGGATACAAGGTTTTGGATTTTGTCCAAGTCCTGACAGACAGATGACTTCTGAAATCTCGTCTAACGTTCCAATTCCTCCAGGCAGAGCGATAAAAGCGTCACCCAATTCGATCATTTTATCCCGGCGTTCGCTCATCGTTTTTGTCTTTATGGTATATTTTAATGACGGATGTGCCCATTCACGCTCCACCATAAATTCCGGTATCACGCCAATGATATCCCCTTGACGTTCTAGCACAGTGTCCGCCACTGCTCCCATCATACCAACACTTCCTGCTCCATAGATCAATGTGTGCTGATGTTTGGCAATCCATGCTCCAAGATCGATTGCTGCCTGTCTATATGCAGGATTGTTGCCTGCACTCGCTCCACAGTATACTGTAATATTTAATCCCATGTGTATCCCTCTTGATAACCCCCACGCGGAATTCCGGTTTCCAACGCAAGAATGGTTTGCATTTCTTCTTCTGTCAACTGAAAATCAAATACATCGACATTTTCCAACATTCTATGTTCCTTCACCGATTTTGGAATCGCAGATACACCACGCTGCATATGCCATCTTAAAATTACCTGTGCAGTCGTTTTGCCATATTTGTCAGCAATGGCTTTAATGGATGGATTTCCTAAATCATCCCCTCGGCCAAGTGGACTCCAAACTTCGGCATGGATTCCATTTTCTTGACAGTAACGTACTAACTCATTTTGAGAAAAGGTCGGATGACTTTCAATCTGATTTACCATCGGTTTGATCGTCGCATGTTGCAACAATTTTTCCATATGATGTTTCTGAAAATTGCAGACACCAATATTTTTTATTTTTCCTTCTGCATATAATTCTTCCAAAACTTTCCATGAACCTATAAAATCACCCATTGGCCAATGCAACATATACATGTCTATGTAATCCAGTTTCATGTTATCAAGACTTTTCTGAAACGTCGCTCTTACCTTATCGACTTCCATATCTGTATACCAAATTTTAGTCGAGACAAAAACGTCCTCGCGTGGAATTCCACTCATTCGTATTCCTCTGCCGACTTCCGGTTCATTTTTATAGAACATCGCTGTATCAATACGACGATATCCCAGTTTTAATGCCGTGCTGACAGCCATAGCTGCCTCATCATCATAGGCGTCCCACATTCCAAGACCGATTTTCGGTAATTTCACACCATTACTTAAAACAATATCTTCCATATACATTGTCTCATCACTCCCAATTTTGATTTTCACTGAAATTGCAATACAATTTCTTATACCCTTGCATGAAAAAGGCGGTGTATCTTGACACCGCCTTGTCTCCATACTTTTATAGTATACTACAAAAAGGACTTTAATTGCTATAATAAAGCTTCCACTTCTTCTTTTGTCGGCATAACACGAAGTGCTCCCTTTCGTGTTGTAAT